>LJDB01000055.1:0-26064 GCA_001983455.1 Candidatus Epulonipiscium fishelsonii | reverse complement strand
AACATTAGTGAAGAGGTTGTTAACAATTATTTAAAAGATCAAGGGCTACTATAACCTAGTCATATAATGAAACTAGATACTTTGATCTCTATAAGATAATAGTAAAGTGGTGAGTGTATAATTATAAAAAAATATATTACAATAGGATAAAGGTGCAAATATGAGCAATTCTAATTTGGATTTAACTAATGATTTAGCATTTAAAGCATTGTATACTTATACGGGAGGAGGTTATAATCCACAAGTTATTCAAGAAATAACATTAAAGGCAATTTATGATTTGATTAGGGTAAAAATTAAATTTAAAAGAGAAGATATATGTTTCAATCCGTTTCCTATATCAGCTATTAAAGAAATTTATACTGAAGAAAAAGATAGGAAAGAAAGGCTAAAAAAAGTTAAGCAAAATGTTCTACACGATATAGATTTGCAAATATCAAAAGCAACTATGAATGTTGAAATGCAAAACAAATATTATGAAGGAATGCCTAATAGAGTTATAAAAAACCTTTCATTAAAGATTTCAATGGCTAAACATGATAGTATGAACTATATAGACAATGTAAGAGGAGATACTGTGTGGCTGTTTGGAAAAAAACAGATAAAAGGAATGAACCATCCTATAGTATATGTAGCACCTAGTTTTACTGACAACATAGACAATGCAAGACCATTAGATACTACTATGGGAGTAGGGGTTTGTATTCATTTTAAAAATAAAGAATTTGAAAATAATCCAGAAAAGTATAGCAAAGAGTTATTAGCGTTGGTAAACATATGTAATAATAAAGTGTCAGGAATAAAGGAGTTGGACAACATGGTAAATATATTTAAAGAAGAATATGATATAAATGGTTTTTTAAATGAAGCATTAAAGATGTATAATAATGATTTAGGTTGGGAACTAGAAGAAGTGCGTAAAGAAGCTAGAGAGGAAGGCAGAGAAGAAGGCAGAGAGGAAGGCAGAGAAGAAGGTAGAAAGGAAGCACTAGAAGAAGGTGAAAAAAAAGGTGAAAAAAAAGGTGTGTTATTGATGATAGCTAATACGTATAAACTAACTAATGATTTAAACTTAGCTTATGCATCAGCGGCAACCTATAACATTAGTGAAGAGGTTGTAAACAATTATTTAAAAGAGCAAGGCCTACTATAATACAGTTATATAATGAAACTGGATATTTTGATCTCTGCTTCACTGACATGACACATCCCTAGGGCATATGTAATAATAAAGTCTCAGGAATAAAGGAGTCGGACAATATGGCAAGTGTATTTGAAGAAGAATATGATATGAATGGGTTCTTAAGTAAAGTATTAAGGATGTATAATAATGATATAAGTTGGAAACTAGAAGAAGAGCGTAAAAAAGCTATAGAGGAAGGTGCGTTATCGGTATTAGCTAATACGTATAAACTAACTAATAATTTAAACTTAGTTTATGAAGCAGCAGCAACCCGAAACATTAGTGAAGAGGTTGTTAACAATTATTTAAAAGATCAAGGGCTACTATAACCTAGTCATATAATGAAACTAGATACTTTGATCTCTATAAGATAATAGTAAAGTGGTGAGTGTATAATTATAAAAAAATATATTACAATAGGATAAAGGTGCAAATATGAGCAATTCTAATTTGGATTTAACTAATGATTTAGCATTTAAAGCATTGTATACTTATACGGGAGGAGGTTATAATCCACAAGTTATTCAAGAAATAACATTAAAGGCAATTTATGATTTGATTAGGGTAAAAATTAAATTTAAAAGAGAAGATATATGTTTCAATCCGTTTCCTATATCAGCTATTAAAGAAATTTATACTGAAGAAAAAGATAGGAAAGAAAGGCTAAAAAAAGTTAAGCAAAATGTTCTACACGATATAGATTTGCAAATATCAAAAGCAACTATGAATGTTGAAATGCAAAACAAATATTATGAAGGAATGCCTAATAGAGTTATAAAAAACCTTTCATTAAAGATTTCAATGGCTAAACATGATAGTATGAACTATATAGACAATGTAAGAGGAGATACTGTGTGGCTGTTTGGAAAAAAACAGATAAAAGGAATGAACCATCCTATAGTATATGTAGCACCTAGTTTTACTGACAACATAGACAATGCAAGACCATTAGATACTACTATGGGAGTAGGGGTTTGTATTCATTTTAAAAATAAAGAATTTGAAAATAATCCAGAAAAGTATAGCAAAGAGTTATTAGCGTTGGTAAACATATGTAATAATAAAGTGTCAGGAATAAAGGAGTTGGACAACATGGTAAATATATTTAAAGAAGAATATGATATAAATGGTTTTTTAAATGAAGCATTAAAGATGTATAATAATGATTTAGGTTGGGAACTAGAAGAAGTGCGTAAAGAAGCTAGAGAGGAAGCGCTAGAAGAAGGTGAAAAAAAAGGTGAAAAAAAAGGTTTGTTATTGATGGTAGCTAATACGTATAAACTAACTAATGATTTAAACTTAGCTTATGCATCAGCGGCAACCTATAACATTAGTGAAGAAGTTGTTAACAATTATTTAAAAGAGCAAGGCCTACTATAATACAGTTATATAATGAAACTAGATACTTTGATCTCTGCTTCACTGATGTGACACATCCCTAGGCTATATGGATAAGGCACTGATAGGACACATCTCATACTAGGGCATATATAATAATAAAGTCTCAGGAATAAAGGAGTTGGACAACATGGTAAAAGAGGAATATGATATAAATGGTTTTTTAAATAAAGCATTAAATAAAGCATTAAATAAAGCATTAAAGGCATATAATAATGATTTAGGTTGGGAATTTGAGGAAGAATTTAAGCAAGGATTTGAGGAAGGATTTAAGCAAGGATTTGAGGAAAGATTTAAAGAAGGATTTAAGAAAGGTGAGTTATCGGCACTAGCTATTATGTATAAACTAACTAATAATTTAAACTTAGTTTATGAAGCAGCGGCAATCCATAACATTAGTGAAGAGGTTGTTAACAATTATTTAAAAGATCAAGGGCCACTATAACCTAGTTATATAATGAGACTAGATACTTTGACCTCTGCTTCACTGATATGACAATTCCTAGGGCATATGGATAAGGCACTAGAGTGACACCTTCCTACTATGGTGTCTATGGGGGTAAAAAAAAGGAGCACTCGAGGGCTCCTTTTTTAGGTTGATTAACCAATATTTGTAAATATAGCAGTTGCAGTAGAAGGGTCCCAGCTAACCTCAAAGCCTAGGGCTTCACCTATTTGTCTCATAGGTACAAACATTCTGCCATCTATAACTTGAGAAGGTTGAGCTGCAATAAGTTCTCCGATTGATTTATAAGTACCAGTAAGTGAATTATAATCGGATAATGATACTTTATTTGAACCAGTCTTAGCTTCAACAATCCTTCTGTCTTCAAGTCTAATAGTAACTACACCAGTACCATCTGATTCTTGATGATAAGTGAAAGTGTTTCCAAACTCTTGGTCACGAGGAATTTTAAGAAGTTCAGCAAGGTCAGCTACTCCAACCATAGTTGTTCCTCCAATATTTTTTGGAGCAGTATCAATATCTACAATCATTCCATCCACAGTAGCATATCCTCTAGATATTGTAATATCTGTGTCTTCAAGACCATAGTTTCCATCTTCACCTTTTACATCATCTGGTTGTGGAGTTGGGTCTGGTTGTGGAGTTGGTGTTGGCGTTGGAGTTGGTGTTGGAGCCGGTGCTTCTGGCTCAGGTGCTCTTTCTGATACCACAAAATTATTCAACGCAAATGCTGCTGCAAATATTTCGTCTATATCTTCAGGATAGTCCTCAAGGTTTATTTCTTCAATGTCATCTGTAAAATTGCCGTTACTATCTAACTCATCATTATCCAAAACGTCAGGTGTACCTATAATTTTTGATGATTTGGAAGCTTCAAAGTTGATAAATGTATTTGCTGCATGAATTCCTTGTCCACCAATATATGCTGTATACTCTCCCACTGGAATATATCCTGTACCGTCAAGTTTGATATCACTAATTGTAATGGTAGCTGGGCTGTTTGATCTTCTTTGTACCTGAATTAATAAACATCCATCAGATATTTTTGAGTCAACTACCATACCATTATCAGCTTCCACATCGGCATCGTCGATATCAAGTTCGTCAAGTCTAATAGCAATTACGTCATCAGCTTCAAACATTCTGTCATCAGTTTCAGTAATAGTAATTTTTCCACTTGCACTGGCTTTAACGTTTTCTATAAGAGTGATATTTTCAACAAGTTGAATTTTTGTTGGTTGAGATACTGTACCAATTACAGTTGTCAGTGGTACCTCCCATTTAGAACCATCAGCAGTCACTCTAATGTCTCCGTCAATTCCAGGGTTACCAATTACTGCAAATTCCATTGTAAGCTCAGTGGCATCGTCACTCAAATTGTCTAGTTTGAATTCTGCTATATGTGGTTCATTTTCTACAACTTCTACAACTTGATCACCATATTCATCATCTTCATAGACTATTTTATTATCATCATTTGTATTAATCTTTGTATAGTAAGAATCTTCATCTGCAAGCTTTACCTCTTCAGGGTTATTTCCTGGTACATCAGCTGGTGCAAATATTGCTCCTTGCAGTGTAAGTTCAACGCCTCCTTCATCTGGAAGAAATTCGTTAGTTGGGTCGCTTATTTTAACTTTTACTTTATATTCATTGTTTTTTCCACCAATTGTTTTTACTTTAGATCCATCAACAGCCATTGTTAATGTATGTTCTTTAATTTCCCCTACTTTTCCAGTTATTTTTTCCATAGCATCATCTGAATCTAAAGTGTCAACAAGATCCCACTTATCATCATCAAAGCTATTTTCTGTATAGTTATTAAGGAAGTCCTCTTGCTTAACTTTATCGGAACCAGATGCACTATCGAATTTTACTAGGTCAAGTGTAATTTCAACATCTCCTACAGATGCATCATCATCTTTTGCTTCTACCTTAATATCTGTAATATCAACTCCACCAGGTGCATTTACGATATCAAAAGCATTTGCATTCTCACCAAATACTAAATATCCAATTGAGTCATCCGCCTTGCTTATAACAAAGTCCACATCCATTTTCTTAATTGCAGAACTTAATCCATAATTACCACTTACTCCAAGAGTATCATTATCATCATTATCATCACCCGTATGAGTTTGGTCATCCGCAAATACTAGGTCTGAAGAATTAAGACTTACTCTAATTACTTTATTTTGCAATGCAGTTTTTGTAATTTCTTTAAGTGATATTTTTCCAATTACTCCGTCACCTTCAACAGAAATTGTTGTTGGATCACTAACACTTGCTACAATGTCTGTTGAACCAACTTCTCCTTTTGAAAGCACTAATGTTGCTTCATCAATTTCCCCATTACCTGTAACTTTTAGCAATGGTGTTCCAGTTTCGTCTACTTCATATATTAATGGTAGTCTAAAGTTTTTTGCTTTACCATCTCCGTATAATGTAAGTTTAAGTTGGTCTCCGTCAACTCTTTTAATATGTATTGCATTTTCAGTAGTATTTTTAGTAGTATTATCAGGCTTTTCAGCTGGTCCAGATCCATCATACATATTTTTAATGGTAAAATCGGCAGTATTTCCATCAAGGTAAAATTTGTTATATGCCTCATATGAATATCCATCAAGGTATATTCCGTCACCGTTAAGGTAAACTTCAATAGCTTGCCCCGATGTTGGTGCTATATCTACATCTAAAGTTAACAATTGTTGCTTTGTTTCATGAAAATTAAAAAATTTAACGTCATCAGATGTATTTTTTTCTAGCATCTCTACCTCTGTACCACTACTAGTTACTTGAAATATTTTATGATTATTTTTATCAGTCTTATCATCAGTATTTCTATATACATAAGATGTAGCTGTAGTAATTGCACTTGTTGAAGTAACCCATTCTATTTTTAGTTTTCCGTCAGTAGCAGCTTCTGGATGTTTATCCATAAGAGTATCAAAAGTAAATTCATTATATGCTACTGTATCATTTTCTTTTAGAATTAATGTTTGTGATAACTCTGTATCTTTTGCTAAAGTTACCATTGGCACTGAAGTTGTAATCATTGCTGCTGCTAAAACCATTGCTAATTTTTGCCTTAATTTCATTTTATTATTTCCCCCTATGTATGTGATATTACTTTTCCTTTTATAATGACCTCCCTTTGAGAGAGGGAGGCTCTGACCCCTCCGCATCTTTCAGATGCACCTCCCCTTGTAAGAGGAGGCTCTAGGGCACTAGCGTGACACCTCCCTTCACAGGGAGGCTATAGGCACTAGTATGATACCTCCCTTTGCTAGGGAGGCTATATGTTAGGCTAATTAACCAATATTTGTGAATATAGCAGTTGCAGTAGAAGGGTCCCAGCTAACTTTAAAGCCTAGGGATTCACCTATTTGTCTCATAGGTACAAACATTCTGCCATCTATAATTTGAGAAGGTTGAGCTGCAATAAGTTCTCCAATTGATTTATAAGTACCAGTAAGTGAATTATAATCAGATAATGATACTTTATTTGAACCAGTCTTAGCTTCAACAATCCTTCTGTCTTCAAGTCTAATAGTAACTACACCAGTACCATCTGATTCTTCATGATAAGTGAAAGTGTTTCCAAACTCTTGGTCACGCTGAATTCCAAGAAGTTTAGCAATGTCAGCTACCCCAACCATAGTTGTTCCTCCAATATTTCTTGGAGCAGTGTCAACCTTTACAAGCTTTCCATCTACAGTAGCAGCTCCCCTAGATATTGTAATTTTTGTGTCTTTAAGACCATAGTTTCCATTTTCGCCTTTTACATCATCTGGTTGTGGAGTTGGGTCTGGTTGTGGAGTTGGCGTTGGTGTTGGAGTTGGCGTTGGAGCAGGTGCTTCTGGTTCAGGTGCTCTTTCTGATACCACAAAGTTATTCAACGCAAATGCTGCTGCAAATATTTCGTCTATATCTTCAGGATAGTCCTCAAGGTTCACTTCCTCGATATTAACATTATCATCTTTATCATCTTTATTTAATTCGTCAGGTGTACCTATAATTTTTGATGATTTAGAATCTTCAAAGTTGATAAATGTATTTGCTGCATGAATTCCTTGTCCACCAATATACGCTGTGTAGTCTCCTACTGGAATATATCCTGTACCGTCAAGTTTAATATCACTAATTGTAATTGTAGCTGGGTTGTTTGATCTTCTTTGTACTTGAATTAACAAACATCCATCAGATATTTTTGAGTCAACTACCATACCATTATCAGCTTCCACATCAGCGTCATCGATATCAAGTTCGTCAAGTCTAATAGCAATTACGTCATCAGCTTCAAACATTTTGTCATCAGTTTCAGTAATGGTAATTTTTCCACCTGCATCAGCTTTAACGTTTTCTATAAGAGTGATATTTTCAACAAGTTGAATTTTCGTTGGTTGAGATACTGTACCAATTACAGTTGTTAGTGGTTCCTCCCATTTAGACCCTTCAGCAGTCACTTTAATGTCTCCGTCAGATCCAGGGTTACCAATTATGTCAAATTTTACTTGAAGCTCTTCGGCACCCTCATCCATTCCACGAAGTCTTAACTCAGCAATATTTGGCTCATCTTCCTCTATTTCTTTATCGTTATCGTCTATTTCAGCATTACTTTCACTTACAGCAATTTTGGCATAGTAAGTATCTTCGTTTGCATCATCATGACTAGGGTTGTTTGGCGCTGCACTAGCGTCTGGGGCAAATATTGCTCCTTGAAGTATAAGCTCAAGATTTCCATTATCTTTAAGATATTCTTTAGTTGCGTCTTTTATTGTAAGTGTTACCTCATATCCATCTTCTTTAGGATCATATTTTCCACCAATTATATTAACTTTATCAGCAGACATACTAAGTCCATGTTCTTTAACTTCAGCAATAACTCCTGATGCTTTTTCCATATCGTCAGATGTATCGGTAGTGTCAAGGATACTCCACTCATCACCACTTAAGCCATCAGCTTTTATTTCATCTAAAGTAATATTATTTGCTGTAAGCTCACTATTGTCAAGGTCTATTAATTCAACTGTTGCACTTACATCCCCAACGGAAGCATTTTCACTTTCTACGTCAATACCTTCAATAGAAACATCACCAGGTGCAGTTACGTTATCTATGTCTATATTATCGAATATTAAGTATCCTATTGCGTCGTCATCGTCACTTCTAACAAACGTAACATTCTCATCTTCAACTTTAGCAATTAATCCATAACCAGTGTCTATACTAAATGGGTTTTCATCATCACCATCACTATTTTCCTCTTTATCATTGTCTTTAAATGTTACGTCTGAAGAATCAAGTGTTAATCTAAATACTTTGTCATTTAATGTACCTTTAAGAATTTCTTTAATGTTGATTTTTCCAAGCTCCCCATCGTCATCTGTTGGAATAATTTTTGGACTACTAATAGTAGCTTTAAGGTCTTTGTCTCCAGCTTCTCCTTTTGAAAGCACAAGTGTTGCTTCTCTGATTTCTCCATTACCTGTCACTTCAAGTTTTGGTGTTCCTGTATCTGTTACTTTGTATACTAATGGTAAGCGGAAATCATCCACACCTTTTTCATAAGGGCCGATTCCTCCTGTTAGTGTTAGTTTTAATTGGTCATCTCCAACTCTTTCAATTATTATTAGACCCTCTTTTGTAGTTATACCAGTTGTATCATTATAAAAGTTATTTAACTGAATCGCACTATTTACAACTTTACCCTGTTTAGCTTCTGTTACATGTTTTCCCCAGGCTTCAAATAAATCCTCCTCAAATTCTATTTTATCTCCTTTAACATAAACTTCAATTGCATCATCACTGCTTGTTATTGGAATATCTATGCTTAAAGTTAAGTATTGGTTGTATTTAAAAGCATGCAAGACATCATCTTCCGCAACCATATTAACAGCTGTTGAATCCACTGAATACTTCGCCGTTAAAACTGTAGCTCCTTCTGTAGTAACATAATATTTACTATCTGTTGTATATAAACCTTTTCCACCCTCAACTAAAAGATTATTCAATTCTATGTAATCAGCACCAACACTAGTAGTTACCTCATAAACTGCAGCTGTTGTAGCAGTCTCTGCCGCATACCCAACGGTACTATCCTTTTTTAGAGTAATTGTTTGTGTTAAGCTTGTGCTTTTTGCTAAAGTTACCATTGGCACGGAAGTTGTCATCATTGCTGCCGCCAAAACCATTGCTAATTTTTGTCTTAATTTCATTTTGATATTTCCCCCTATGATTTTCAAAGTTCCATTTAATTGCTATGTATAAATTCATTGCTATGTATAAATTCATTACTACTTATGTTGTCCTATGCACTTTCAACCTCTTTCACTATCATTCCAATATAATCTTATATTTAGTTATCACGTTTCCTTATCATATCGTTTGTGCCGTGTACTATTTTAAAATTATCTGGTGATACATATTATTTTAAAGGTTAGTTTTTATATGTTAACAACATTTTATATGTACCTCTTTGGTACGTTTTTATTATATCTCAAGCTACATATTATGACAACATATAAAGTCGTTTTGTAAAGTTGGTGTAATATTATCACATTTGGTTAGCATTTGTTTCCATATTATCTCTAGTTATGAAACATTTATGGTGGCCTATTTTCACAGTGTATAATCTTTTTTTGAAACAAAAGAACAAGTTATTTAAGGCCATTTTTTTTGTAATTTTAATACAATTACAAAAAAAATAAAATAATAAAACTTAAATAATTCTAAATATATTTAAATGTTTTATTAGTATTGTTGTATATAATGTAAATATGTTCAAAAAAATACAAGTTGTTAGTATGAATAAATATATAATTGTCGGAGGTAGTAATATGAATTCACTAGAAAGAATGATTAAAGCATTAAACCATGAGGAAGCAGATCATGTTCCTGTTTATCCTATCGTAAATAGTGTATCAAGAAAAACACTAGGAATTAGCTACGAAGAATGGACAAAAGACATCAAGCTTTGTGGTGATGCCATTATTAAAATAACAGATGAACTAGAGTTAGATTGTATTTGTACACTAGTTGACTTATCTGTTGAAGCTGCAGATTTTGGCCAAGAGCTACTGTATTTTGAAGATAAAGCTGCGTGCCCTAATCATCACAACAGAGTTATAAAAGATGTTGAGGATTATGCAAATGTTAAGGCTGTTGACCCAACCAAAACTCACAGAATGAGCGAACATATCGAACTAGCAAGATACCTTGTTGAACAACGTGGGGATGTAAAGCCTGTTGTTGGATTTGTTTTTGGCCCTCTTGGAATTCTTGGTATGTTAAGAGGTCAAGAAGATTTGTTTATAGAACTTTTGACTGACCCTGAAGAAGTACATCCAGCTTTAAAAGAAATAACTAAAACTCTTATCCAGTTCTGTGATGCACTTATTGATGCTGGTGTTCATGCTATTATGTTTGATACACTGTTTGCTTCTACTTCTATTATGAGTGAGGCTATGTGGGAAGACTTTGAAGGAGACTATATCCAAGAAATTGCCGACCATGTTCACGCTAGAGGTTGTATGGTTATGCTTCACAACTGTGGCCAAGGTGCTTACTTTGAAGCTCAAATTAAGAGAATGAACCCTTGCCTAATATCTTTCCTTCATGTGCCTCATGGGTCTAATTCATATGAAGAAGTAAAAGAAAAATTTGGTGACAAAATTACTTTAATGGGAGCTATTGATCCAGGATGGATGATGGTTGCTACAGAAGATGAGATTAGAGAGGCTTCTAAAAAGCTTATTGATATGTATAAAAAAGACGGTGGCTTTGTCCTTGCTACAGGATGTGAATATCCTGCTTGCCTAGATTTTGGCAAAGCTCGTGCTATGGTTGAAGTTGCAAAAGAGTACGGAAAATACTAAGACCCCATCACCCATGCCTCCCATGCCTCCCCTCATAGGGGAGGTGTCACATCAGTGACGGAAGGGTAGGGGAGGTGTCACATCAGTGACGGAAGGGTAGGGGAGGTGTCACATCAGTGACGGAAGGGTAGGGGAGGTGTCACATCAGTGACGGAAGGGTAGAGAAGATATCGCACTAGTGACGGAACGGTAAGGAAGTCATTCTAATTCAGATCTTCATCTGTGCATGAAAAATTCGTCGAATAACAGTTTGGACAATGAATAGTAGTTTTCTTTCCATTATCATCCATAAAAGTATGATCATACTTCATATTTAAATGCTGAAGCGGGTTGCTACATCTTGTGCAATAATATGTAGGATTATAATACTTCTGAGGTATTCCTCTATATACATTATTTTTGTAGCTAGATATGTACTTTGCTATATATTTATCTTCTCTCATCATATTATAATAAAAATATCCATCTAAATTGTGACATCTTTGACATCTATATACTCCCTCCTCAAAATCAATTTCTTCAACTTTTCCATTTAAACTTATCTCCATCAATACTTGCTTATGGTCTATGTATATCATGTTTTTTTCAAGAATTTCGTATGCGTTATCATCTTCCCTGCCTATCGTAAGATTTTTTTTAAATCCACAGTCCTCGCAAACAAATTGTATTAAATTACTCATAAATTATTCCTCCTGTATATGTAATAGTCTTGTCATGTTAATTTGTAAATGGTCGGCGGTTCAGTGTCACAGCCCTTGATGGGGACTACGACACCATACCCCGTAATATGCCATATATTATATTATAAATTACATATAATTTAATTACAAGATTTAAACTCATCATTAAAAATATTAATATATCCTGGAGCACTGTATTCCTCTAAAAAATGGCGTTTGCAGTTATAAATTACATATTAAACGGACATAATAGTTTAAAACGAAAGGAATAAATACATGACTATTATTTATACTATTGAGAACTCTCTTTATATTAATATCACCAATAAATGTTGTTGCAACTGTAAATTTTGTTTAAGAAACAATTGTAATGGAGTAAACCCAGACCAAAATTTGTGGCTTGAAAGAGAACCCACTGCTGAAGAAGTAATAGATGGGCTAAAAGAATATGATTTGAACTCTTATGATGAGATTGTATTTTGTGGATTTGGAGAGCCATTAATGCGTCTTGATGCTATAATTGAAATTGCTACTTGGATAAAAAAACATACACCAACACCAATAAGAATTAATACAAACGGATTAGCTACAATAGTTCATAACAAAGACGTTCCTAAAATGTTAGAAGGAATAATTGACTCAATATCAATAAGCTTAAATGCTCCTGATAAAGAAAAATATAATCAAGTTACACAACCAATATATCCAGAAACAGCATTTGAAAGCATGCTCCAATTTGCACAGGAATGTAAGGAAATGTTGCCACATGTACAGTTTTCTGTTGTTGACGTAATAGGAGAGGAACAAATAAAACAGAGCGAAGCTCTTGCAAAAAAACTAGGGATACCTCTTAGAGTAAGAAAAGAAATATAAAGTTAATCGGAATGACAGGATTCGAACCTGCGACCTCTGGTCCCCCAGACCAGCACTCTAACCAAACTGAGCCACATCCCGTATTAGTATTGTACCAAAAAAAATTTTTTTTGTCAAATACTAGATGAGCCTCCACTTGTTAGGGAATGTGGCTCACAGTAATTCATTATTAAATTTTGAATTCGAAGTGAAACCCCATCTAACTAATAAAAGTACAAGAGGAAATCCACTACTTAAGGTAGTGTATTTTCTCTTAATTTTTTTATTATATTTCTAATATCTTTTGTGTTGTTAAATGGAGGGTATTTTTTTTTATCAATTCTCATTAATCTTTTTAATAAAATGAGTTCAGCAGGATATAAATCTAATTGTTTATACCAAGGCCTATCTATTAATACAGCCTTATCATAGTTGGTATAAAAAAGATGTATCATAAAGTCTCCTAGATACCAAAAGTCTAAATCAGTCTTATATCTTTTATTGTCAATATATCGAGCGAGCCCAAAATCAATTAAACATAGCTCTTCATTTTGTAGTATAAGGTTTGGAATGCGTATGTCCTTATGAACAATATTATGTGCATGCAAAACATCAACCATATCAAGAATTTGTAATGCGAAATCATAAATTTCAACTCTAGAGAATTTTCTTTTATTCTTAAAAATTATACGTTCTAATGTTTCACCTGTTTTATATTCTAAAATATAACCTCTTATATGAGGCAACTTAAATTTTCCTAGATATAAAGGAAATCTCTTATCTTTAAGGTATGCAATATCTTTAAGAGTAGAGACTTCAAATTTAATTTTATGTGGTTGTGTAAATATAGCTTCATGCTTAAGTTGTTTTATGATGATTTTTTTATCATTTTTTTCAGCAAGATATACTTTTCCAAAACGTCCTTCACCTATTTTTTTTGTTATCCTAAATCCTTTAATAACATTTCCAACAGCGAGCTGGTATTTTTTATCATACCAGCCCGCTAAAATATTGTTTAACTCCATGAACTTCTTCGTCTTGGACGACGGCTACCAGAATAAGAAGAACTTGATGAACCATGACGACGTTTATAATGTCTTGAACCATGATGTGAACGACGACGATGTCCTGAACCAGACCTACTAAATGAACCACTTAAAATATCACTGAATAAACTGCTTAAACTTACCATAAAATAATTCTCCTTACATTTATAAATTAATTATTAAGGAAATCTTAATAATCTATTTATATTATACTACTTATTGCAACCAAAGTTCAATATATTTATGGTTGATAAGCTAATTATTATTATGATATAATTTGTACATGCAGTAAAAAAATAGAAATGAGTTTTTGTGGTGCATAAGGTTGGATTAGCTCAGCAAAAACTAAATTTGGAGGCTTTGATGGTAATTGGTATAATAGGAGGAATAGGCTCTGGAAAGAGTACAGTGGTAGATATATTCTCAAAACTTAGAAAAGTATATATTATTAATTCAGATAAAATAGGGCATAACATCTTAAAGAGTGATGGATTAGCATATAAAAAGATAGTGGAAACATTTGGAACAGAGATTTTAGATACGGATAATGAAATTATAAGAAGCAAGCTTGCTAAAATAGTTTTTTCAGATAAAATACAATTGGATAAATTGAATGGCATTTCACATCCTTTAATCTATGAAATTGCATTGCAAAAAATAAAACAACATAAGTCAGAGTATGATTATGTAATAATTGAGGCAGCTTTGCCTATAGAAATGAACCTTGTGGAATTGGTTGATAAAATGTTAGCAGTTTATGCGGATGAGGATATGCGAATACAACGTGTAATTAGAAGAAATAATTGTACATACTCAGAAGCGAAGTCTAGAGTTGTATCACAAAAAAAATGGGAACAATTTAAAAATATATCAAACTATATTATTTATAATACAGTCAGCTTGCAAGATACAGAAAATCAAATCAAGGCATTTATACAGAAAGTAGAAAATAAATGAAAAAATATTTAATGTCAACTATTATTTTTGTCGTATTGGGTATAGTTATAGCTTTTAAAATATACCCTACACCATATAGAGAATGGGTAGATTATATATCTAATTATTATGAAGTGGACCCATTACTTGTATATGCTATCATTCAAACGGAAAGTGGCTTTGATAAAAATGCAATTTCTCGTAGCGGGGCAAAAGGGCTTATGCAAATTATGGATAGAACAGGCCAATGGGGGGCGGAACATTGTGGATATGAATATTTTACTCCAAAAATGCTTTTTGAGCCTGACAAAAATATTCACATAGGTACATGGTATATATCAAGACTTATTAAACAGTATGGCGGCAATTTGGACACAGCATTAATTGCCTATAATGCTGGCAGTGGAAATGTTGCAAAATGGAGGGCAAATACACTTTATAGCAAAGATGGAAAAACAATAGACTATATTCCATTTAAGGAAACTAAAGAATATGTGAAAAAGGTAAAATTTCATTACAAAATATACAAGCTTTTATATGTAGAATAGGGAGCAGGGAAATAGATGAAACACTTATTAGCTGTTATGATTGTAGTAATTTTAACAGGTTGTGGTACAAATCACGATGAACAAGTCAAGACTAAAAATCAAATTAGCACACAACAAAATGTTAAAACGCCTGTGTTAAATTCAATGAAGATTGCAATGGATAAACCAAAAACATTGCATCCTATATATAATTTAGATCCAACTGTAAGTCAAGCACTATATTTATTTTTTGATACTTTAGTAAAAATTGAAGATGACGGAAGCGTACAGCCAAATATAGCCAATTATTGGAGTATTAATAATGAAGATAACAGTATAATTTTAACATTAAATGAAGATATTAAGTGGCATGACGGAGTTAATTTGACTGCTGAAGATGTGGTATTTTCAATTAAAACTATTATGGGTGCAAAAGAAAGTATTTATAAAAAATCAGTAGAAAATATAGCAAATGTGGCGGTGCTTAGTCCATATACATTACAAATTTGGTATAGACAACCTTTTAGTGGCACACTACAAACCTTATTTTTCCCTGTTATTCCTAAGCATATTTATGGTGTAGGATATGAACAAGCAATAGACTTAACTCCCGTTGGAAGTGGTCCATATAAATATAAAGAAAATATTCCTTTAGACGCTATGTATCTTGAGGCAAATAAAGAATATTTTAAAGGTGCTCCACTTATTGAAACATTTGAAATATTGTTAACACCAAATCAATCGTCAATCTTATCAGCATTTGAACAAGGGCTGATTGATTTAGTCTATACTGACACAATGGATTGGGGGAAATATACTAAAGATAGTTCCATAAATATTTATGAAATACCTACACAAAATTATGAATTTTTAGGATTAAATTTTAGATTAGAAAAAAATAATAATATTAATATAAGAGAAGCTTTAACTTATGCTATAGATAGACAGGAAATTATTGATATTTATTACCTTGGACATGGGGTATTAGCAGATACACCCATTAATCCAACTAGTTATTTATTCGATCAAGATATTATAATTAAACAACAAGACGAAGCAAAGATAAAACTACTATTGTCAAAAGAAGGATATATCTATGATGAAAAAACACAATTATATACAAAAAATGGTGTTCCTTTAAGTTTTACTCTACTTGTAAATAAAGATAATTATAATCGAATGAAGATTGCAGAATATATTGTTTCTATGTTTAAAGATGTAGGAATTTTATTAAATATAGATGCGCTAGACATACAAACTTATAATAGGAGAATTTATGATGGCGATTATGATATGTTTTTTGGAGGGTGGAAATTTTCTTATGTGTATGATTTAACATATGCATTTCATTCAAAAGAAATAGATAAAGGAGATAACTTTATACGATATTCAAATGCAAATATGGATAAACTATTAGAAGAAGCTTTTTCGACTGATCCGTATAATATAAATACGGCTTATATAGATTTGCAGAGATATTTTTTGAAAGAAAATCCATACATCAGTTTATACTTTAAAACTGCAGCTTTAATTATAAAAAATAAATTTGCTGAAAATATTGATCCAGATCCATTAAATATTTATAGCAATGTGTACGAATGGTCAATACAACAAGGATAATATGGTAAACATAAGTAGTGTTATTATATTAATATCAGAAATAATTAAGGGGTGAGTACAATTAACGATGGTTTAATTTTTGGATTAGATATTGGTACTAGAACAATTATAGGTATTGTTGGACATCAAGAAAGAGATAAATTTATAGTGCATAAAAGTGTGTGTGTATCTCATGAAGAAAGAGCGATGTTAGATGGGCAAGTTCATAACATTGAAAAAGTCGCTTTTTCTGTGGGGATAGTCAAAGAAATGTTAGAAGAAGCTGTTGGATGTGAATTGAACGAAGTGGCAGTTGCTGCTGCTGGGCGTGCATTAAATACACAAATTGTAGAGGTTCAAAAAGAATATGACGAACCTAGACAATTAACAAAACTAGACATAGAAGAACTTGAGATGTACGGAGTTGAAAGAGCACAAAATACTTTACAAGCTGAAGAAAAATTTGATATAAAAGAGTATATTTGTGTTGGACATTCTGTTGTAAGTTACTATCTGGAAGATTATTTAATTATGAGCTTAGAAGGACATAAGGCAAAAAAAGCAGGAGTTAAACTAATAGCAACTTTTTTGCCAAAAGCAGTTGTTGAAGGTTTATATGCTGTTGCAAATGTAGTGGGACTTGAAATAAAACTTATGACACTTGAACCCATAGCAGCAATGCATGCTTTAATTCCACCACATTTAAGGCTTTTAAACTTAGTCTTGGTGGATGTTGGAGCAGGAACATCGGATATTGCAATTACAAAAGAAGGCGGAGTTTATAACTATGGAATGATACCAATTGCTGGTGATGAGATTACAGAAATGTTAGTGCACAAATATTTAATAGACTTTAACACAGCAGATAGAATTAAACAAGAAATCACATTTAAAGAAGAAGTTGAATTTACAGATATTATGGGAATACCTAATACTGCAAGTAGAACTGAAATTGAAGAGGCAATTAGTCCCATTGTTGAAGTATTGGCAGGGCTCATTGCAGATAAAATATTAGAATTAAATAGTGAGCCTCCTAATGCAGTATTTTGTGTAGGAGGTGGAAGTCAAGTGTTAGGGCTTACGGATAAAATCTCCCAAAAACTAGATATTATGTCTCAACGTGTTGCTGTAAAACAAGGTGTTCATGTTGAAGGAGTTATAGATGAAAAAAGAGAAATAGAAGGTCCTCAAATGGTAACCCCCTATGGTATCTGTATGATAGCAGGAAAATCTGACAAATCAAATTTTATAACAATACATTTTAAAGGAGCTCCTGTAAAGTTATTTTATAATAAAACTTTAAAAGTTGTAGATATTTTAACAAATTTAGGGATTGAGCATAATAAATTTTTTCCAACTCGTGGAAAAAGTTTATTCTTTAAAATCGATAAGAAAAGACAACAAGTACGTGGTTTGCAAGGAAATGCTGGTCAAATTTTATTAAACGGCAAACTCTCCGCAATAGATGCACTAATAAAAAATAATGATAAACTTGAAGTTGTTTATGCAACAGAAGGAGAAGATGCAAAAGGAAAAATTTCTGAATTTATAGATAATCAAAAAACAATAGCGATAAATAATAAAAAGATTAAATTACCATTATTGTTTATGAATGGTAATAGTATAAGTTATGACTATTGGGTACAAAATAATGATGAGATAACTACAGTAAATTTAGTAGATGTAAAATCTGTGAATACTTATTTTGGGAAAGAAAATTTAATTAACATAGTAAATAATAAAGAAGTGGATGGAAATTATATCTTAAAAGATGGTGATAGTATTACGTGGAAAACTCAGCCAGTAATTAAAGATGTATATAAAGATAAACCTTCTTTAAATCAAAAAAAGCCTGTTCAGCAAAAAGAAAAGATCGAAGAAAAAAAGATAGAAGAAAAAATTTATGAACAGATTGATGAGGAGCAACTTCTTAGAGAATATGCAATAAAAGAACTAGGAATTAAAGCTGATGAAATTAAATTAAGTATTCCAAAGAAAAATCCATCTACTACTCCTTCAACCACTATTGCTTCAACTCCTGCTATGGTTAAACAAGGTCCTTCTGCACAGGATAAACCTAAACCAATTGGGAATAACTCTTTAAATTTAATTGCTGTACAGGTAAATGGTAAAATTATAAATATACCAGCAAAAAAAGATTTGATTTTTGTAAATGTGTTTGATTATATAGACTTTAATTTACAAAAACCGCAAGGGGCAATTAAACTAGTGTTAAATGGTAGACAAGCAAACTATACAGATGTATTAAAAAACGGTGATAAAATAGAAATTTATTGGGAAAAGTAAGAGATATAGATTTTGAACGTTTTTTATTGTCTATTTTAATTTAGGCGAACATATAGGTTCGCCTTTAACAGCTAGTTATTTAATATAAAAACCAATGGAGGAATTATTTATGACAGTATTAGATTACTTTAAAGAAATTTGTAATATACCACGAGGTTCTGGAAACGAAAAGGCTATAAGTGATTATATGGTTAAATTTGCAGAAGGATTAGGCTTAGCAGTTAAGCAAGATAAGGCTAACAATGTTTATATTTTCAAGCCAGCAACAAAAGGATATGAAAATTGTCCTACTGTAATTTTGCAAGGACACTTGGATATGGTATGTGAAAAAGATCAAAATACAAAGTTTGATTTCCAGACTCAAGGACTAGACTTGATTGTAGAAGGGGATTGGATTAAAGCAAAAGGAACAACTTTAGGAGCAGATAACGGAATTGCAATTGCATACCAGATGGCAATTCTTGCAGATAATTCACTTAAACATGGACCAATTGAATGTCTTATGACAACAGAAGAAGAAACAGGTATGGGAGGGGTCGCAAATTTACACCCCGAATATCTAAAAGGAAAAATATTATTAAATATGGACACTGATATTGAAGGAGAATTTTTGGTAAGTTGTGCTGGTGGAATAAGAGCAAGCATCACTGTACCATTTGAATATAAACCAATAGAAAACTCAGCAGTATATGAAATTCATATTAAAGGTCTAACAGGAGGGCATTCTGGAGCAGAAATTCATCATGAAAGAGCAAATGCAAATGTTCTAGCAGGATATATGTTAGCAGTTTTTGATCGTAAATATGATGTTAACCTTATTTCTATAAATGGTGGAAATAAAGATAATGTAATTACTAGAGAATGCACATTTGAAATTGCTATACCACTACATTTCTCATCTACTTTTGAAATGAACTTTAAATCAGTGGCAGATGCTTGTAAAGGTATGTATAAAACACAAGACCCAAATATGGAAATAAACTATAAAAAAATTGAAAAAGATAAAATGATATCAACTACAGAAACATTTATTAATTTAATAAGGCTTTTACCTAATGGAATTCAAAGAATGAACCATGAAATGGAAGGACTTGTTGAAACTTCGTCAAATGTTGGAGTAGTTAAAACAACTGAAAATAATATTGAAATTTCAATATCAATGAGAAGTTCAACATATTATGGAAAAATTGAATTAGCTTCTAGGATACAACGACTAGCTAATGTTTTAGGAGTGTTCTGCAAATTATCTAGTGATTACCCAGGTTGGGAATACCAAAGTAATTCCAGAATTAGAGAGATGGCTGTAAAAGTATATAAAGAAATGTATCATAAAGAACCTGAAATTAAAGCAATTCATGCTGGATTAGAGTGTGGTTTTTTGGCTCAAAAATTACCAAATACTGATATTATTGCATTTGGCCCCACAGTTAAAGATATTCATTCACCAAACGAAAGAGCTAGTATAAGTTCAATGAATAGAGTATATGAGTATGTTGTAAAATTACTTGAAGAAATTAAAAATTATTGAAAAGTAACAATAGGCGAACATTGTTCGCCTATTTCGCAAAAGGGGTTTCCTTATGAAAATTGAAAAAAATAATAAGTACTATACTATTGGTGTATATGTGATTATAAGTGTTATAATTATATTTCTTATTATTGAGTTTATTGCAAATTTTAAAATGATTATAGAGTACGCTTGGCAAGCAATTAAATATATTACACATATCTTTAAACCACTAATTATAGGAATAGTGGTTGCTTATTTAATCGATCCATTTGTTGATTTTTATTGCAGAAAAGTTGGTAAAGAAAAAAGATTGATAGCAACATGTTTTGCAGTTATAACACTAGTTGCTTTTATTGGAATATTTGTATTGATGGCAGTTATGAATATTCAAGAAGTAGTCCAAGAAGCAAATTTAAATGATTTGTTGAGTGATATACAGGCCTATCTATTATATTTTCAAGATGTTGTCGAACAGATGACTATAACTATAAATGGGGAAACCTTTTCTAAACTTCCACAAAGAATATTTTACGAGATTTATCAAGCTATAGATGGATGGATAATTAAGCTTTCAAATAATTTAATAAATTTTATTACTGTACTAGGAACCAATATTGTTTCTATAGCACTAGGATTTATTATTGCTATGTACATTTTAAAAGATAAACCTAAATTATTAACTATTACTAAGAATATATTAAGTGTTATTTTTAATAATAAAATATCTACTGAATTAATCCATATAGCGGCTGATATCAATATGGTTCTGTCTGGATATATAAGAGGACAAATAATTGATACAGTAATTGTTGCAACATTAACTAGTCTTTTGCTTACGATAGTTGGAGTTGATTTTGCTATAATCATAGGTATAATTGTAGGTATTTTTAACTTAATTCCATATTTTGGCCCAATAATTGGAGCAGGCATAGCAGGAGTTATCGGGATTATGGGAGGAGATATGCAAAAAGGACTATATGCAATAATTGCAGTATTTGTTTTACAACAAATAGAGGCGTTTATAATTGTTCCCAAAGTAATTGGGGAAAATGTAAAATTGCACCCTATATCTGTGCTTCTGGCGGTTGGTATAGGTGGAGAATTTTGTGGTCTTTTTGGGATGCTGCTTGGAGTTCCCATAGTTGCATTACTTAGAGTTATTATTATACGATATGTAGGCGATATATTTAGTGAAGACTATAAAAAGAAACCAAATATATAATACAATAAATCCTCCCCTTTGCCATGTTGTCGGTGACGGAGAGGAGGTAAATATTAATTGAAAGTGGTTCGTCTTAAAATTGTTTCTTTAAAAGGATCAAGCACCACTACATTCTCTTTATTTTTTTCATAGTATGTTAAGACAAGTGATTTATAAGATTTATCATGAAGTTCCATAGTCGTAAATTTATATTCCTTCATAACATCAAAAATTTTAAAGCATTCAGATCTTCTATGCTTTGAAGCATAATTAATTTCTCTAAAACTAGTATCTTCAAAAACTTTAGTCACTTTTTCTTCATGTTCAATAGGCAGTGCATAAAGAAGAGGGCCTTTTGTAACATAATATTCACCATTTAAATCTTGCTCAAACTTAGGTGTCCATTCAAATTCAATGTTGCATTGTTGATTAAGCCATTCTTTTTTTAGTATAGCAAAATCACCTTCAACATAAAAATTTTCTTTGCCATCATCATTTATACACATTTTTTCAGCCCATTTAGGTTTGCGGATTTTGAGGGTAAATTCTATAGGTCTTTCTGCTTTAATTTCTAAAGACATACACTCGCTACCTTCTTGATAACATCCTTCAACTTCGATTACTACTTTTGTTCCTTTTATCTCGGTTTCAAAAACACATTCCCCTAGTAAAAACAGTGTTAGAACATCATCTTGTTGGTGCCACATGTTTTCCACATAATATGGAGTAATTCTTCCAGCATTGGGCACACAGCAAACGGCAGCTTCTTTATGTACAGGAGAATACCTATACCTAGTTTGTGTTTTATCTTCTGATAAAGGGTCTTTATCTCCTGTTAAATTATAAATATTATCACAGTTTAAATAACTTATTCTTGAAGCCATAGAATGTCTGGAGCCTTGTGCGGCATTAATAAATAACCACTCTATATTGTCAGCCCACTTTGGATCTTGTGTTTTGGTCAATAAAAGTGTATATGTGTGTAATAGCTCATGGATTGAACAATATTCATATCCTGTTTCAGTAGCATTCGCATAACATCCACGTATCCATTCATCACCAATTGGAGCTCCACTTGGTGTTATATAATTTGGAAGTTTATCCAATAGTTTATTAAGGAGCCTTTTATATTTGTTATCTTCTTCAAGCCCATAAGCTAGTGTAACTAAAACTCGTATGTGTTCATAAGTATGTACTCCATGTCCAGTAAACAAATATTCATCATCATTTATGTTATGCTCTTGACAATCTTTTTCCGAAACATTTGCTGTGGAATGACAATCGTAAAGCCATTTAGCATATTGTATATATTTTTTATCACTTGTAATTGAACTAAGTATTTCCAATATATCTACAAACACTAGTCCATGGGAAACCCCAGCAAATCCTTCTGCATAATCAAACGGATTTACGCCTCCAATATTATATGATTGCATAGTAAGTTCAACTGCTTTTATAACTGCATCAAGAACTTCTTGGTTTTGAGTATATTTATAGTATCCAAGCAAAGAACGAAACAAAGAAGTTTGTGCCCAAAGTTCACCATTTTCCCCACTGAAGTTATATCTTAAATCTTCTCCATAAATCCCCAAATATCCATCTTTATCTTGCGTAGATAATTTATTTGCAATATAGTCATTTACTTTTTCTAAATATTCTTCATCTTCCATAATAAAAGCAGTTCTGACTAATCCATCCCACCAATTTGATTGCGTCTCACTGTTCCACCACAAAAATTGGACTTCCCAATCTCCACTATCAGCTTTTGCACCTAGATCTTTACTTTTCGTATCTAACGTTAATCGGTCTTTGCCATATATGTCATCTTCCAAAATAAGCTCTGGCACTAATTCATCAAGATGCCCTACAAATCCATACCTTAAATCTCTTTCTAATCTATCTTGCAACCATCCTTTTGCCTTAATCATAATGCTCCTCCTTCTGATTACTATATTTGCTCTAATACATCCAATTTAGATGATATAATTATTATATATCATCTTTAAAGGAAAAAAAAAGACATATAATAATAATTATATAGGATTTCAATTTTATTTTAATGCTTTTCCGTTCAAATAGTTGCAAAGATCACCTTGCTTATAATTATTTTGTTGCATTTGTTCAATTATTTCATCATGAATTTTCCACCAGCTTGTACCCCAGTTTGCAAAAATAGCATATTCTTCAGGAACACGCCCAATAATGCGTCCAATGACTATATTTGGGTCAAGGTATCTCAAAAAAGTTATAACTCGTTGTTTATATTCATCTTCAGAAATAAGATTTATTTCTCCATTCAAATATTGTTCACCCATGACAGTATTTTTTAAAATGTATAAAGCATGCAATTTGACATAGTTTATTTTCAAAGCACTCATTATTTTTGCGTTTTCTATTACGTCAAGTTCATCGTCCCATGGCAAATTTAAAATAAGATGTACAGTTATCTCAAAATTATATTTTTTTATTCTATTCACTGCATCAATAAATTCTGCTAGTGAATGTCCTCTATTTATTTTTAACAAGCTGTGATAGTTTACAGTTTGAAGCCCTAGCTCAATACATATATCGTAGCCAGTTTCTTCTTGGTATTGTTTTATAATTTCCAGATATTCGTCATTAATACAGTCTGGTCTGGTTGAGATATTTAGCCCCACAAAATCTTTATTTTTTATTTGATTTAAAACCTCTTTAAACGTTTGTTTTTCCATATAGGTGTTACTATAATTTTGTAAATACGCAATAAAATATTTTGCTTTATACCTTTTACCTATAAAAGCAATATTTTCTTCAATTTGTTCTGAAATAGGTTTTATGTTCGTATGCATTTCATAGCCTACTCCGCCATCATCACAAAATGTACACCCTCCCGTTCCACACTTTCCATCTCTATTGGGACATGTAGCTTTTATGTTAATAGGTATTTTATATACCTTGTCGCCATATTTATTTTTTAAATAGTCTGAATATCTATAATACATTGTTTATCCTCATTTTTATATAAATTTTCCATGTTTAGTATTATACATGGCATTTTGAAATAAAACAAGTTTTTTTAAGAACCATCTCCTCCAGATATGGTTGGTAATCAAAATGTAACTAAATTGTAATAAGGATTTTTGTTGACAATAACTCTAGGATTTAATATTATATTATGTAAGATATATATATATAGGGGGTGATTTTATGGCATCAATTAATATTACACTTAATTCAATTGAAAAAGTTAAAGTATTTGTAAATATAATTACAAAATATGAAGGTGATTTTGATTTGTCTGGAGGCAGGTATGTAGTAGACGCAAAATCAATAATGGGCATCTTTAGCCTAGACTTAAGCAAAACACTAAAATTGGATGTATACGATGAAAAAATATTAAATGACTTAAAAAAATCACTAGCTGAATTTATAATATAACAATGCTTGTTTAATGATAGTTTAAGATATCGTAATCTAATATCTTAAATTATTTTATAAGCAAGCATTTTCTAATTTCAACTAAGTATAGATATGCTCATAAGTATTCCATTTCCTATTATGTGCATCCAAATTGTTACATAAATACTTTTGCTCTTATACAACATATATCCTTTTATTATTCCTGAGATGCATCCTACAAATACAGTACTAAAGGGACTTATATGCATAATTCCAAACAGTAATGCACTTGATATAATTGTAACTGTAGGGGAAAATTTTTGTTCGAAGCTTTTATAAATTAATCCTCTAAAAAAAAGTTCTTCAACTATGGGGCCTATAATAGCTGACACTACAAAAAAATAGGATTAATGTATACATCACTAATAGGACCAGAATTTGATAAGTTTAACTTTGAAAAAGAATCATACATTAACTTGTTGTGCTAGTTCATTGTATTTTTTATATTACTATTAAAGGCGATTTTCTTATTTTTATTATGAATAATATTCATAGTCGATGATTCCAGTGAGATTTTTAGTTTTACTAATAAAATATTTGACTAGTGCTACTGGTAAATTTGCAAAATAACTATATATCCCTCACTAGTGTATCTATCGAAATTCCAGATATGTACAAACGTATGGCTTGTTTTGTAAATATTCATTAGTGTAATGAATATTTATGCAATGAATAATAAGTGATAAGGAGAAATGGCTACAAATCTGTTCTAATTATACGTTGAATATGAATATTGAAGAGAAGTTCTAATTATGTGTAGGATACGAATTCTGAAGGAAAACTCTAATTATGTGTGGGATATGAATTCTGAAGGAAAACTCTAATTATGTGTGGGATACGAATTCTGAAGGAAAACTCTAATTATGTGTGGGATATGAATATTGAAGGGAAGCTCTAATTATAAGTAATCTATGCATTCTAACTAAAAAGTTTATTATTAAAATAGGATTAAAATTTCTTTAGTAGACTTGCTAATACGCCACTTATTGTAAACAATTTACTTAATCTGTTTATAATCTCAAATGTACGATTATTAATAAGATA
>LJDB01000054.1 GCA_001983455.1 Candidatus Epulonipiscium fishelsonii | reverse complement strand
AAAAAAGAAGGTTGAGAATAGAAACGAAAGTGCTGCAGAAAAAGAGAAGGCTGAGGATAGCAACGAAAGCGCTACAGAAAAAGAGAAGGTTGAGGATAGAAGCGAAAGCACTACAGAAAAAGAGAAGGTTGAGGATAGAAGCGAAAGCACTACAGAAAAAGAGAAGGCTGAGAATAGCAACGAAAGTACTACAGAAAAAGAAAAGGTTGAGAATAGCAACGAAAGTACTACAGAAAAAGAGAAGGTTGAGGATAGAAGCGAAAGCACTACAGAAAAAGAGAAGGCTGAGGATAGAAACGAAAGTGTTATAGAAAAAGAGAAGGTTGAGAATAGACACGAAAGTGCTACAGAGAAAGAGAAGTTTAAGCCAATAGTTTTAAATGGAAAAGAGATAGTGCCGACTGAATTTGCTACTGTATTAGATAAGAGACAATTTGAATTAGAACAGGAAAGAAAAGAGTTTGAGCGAAGACAACAAAAGATATTAGAAGATCTTGAAATTAAGAAACAAGCGTATGATATCAATAAAAAGAATATTGAAAAAACGCAAGAAGGCATAGATATCAATGTACAAGAACAAAACATTATTAATTCGGAAATAGACTATTTGGATTTAAAAATAATAGCTTTGGAAGAAGAGATACAATCTATAGAATACAAAATTAATTTAAAAGAAATAGATATAGAAAATGCCAAACTAAAGTTATACGAAGCGGAAAAAGAAAAATTACTTCATTATGAAAAAGTTAAGGATAGGATGGTTAGGATCTATAAAAACAATAGATATAATTATATGGATTTAATTTTTTCATCCTCTAGTTTATTAGAATTATTAAACAGAAGTTATTATATAAAAATTATATCCAAGATGGACCGAACTGTACTTAATGAATTGAGAGAGAAACAAAAGATAGTAACAAAAAATAAGAAGCAATTAGATGTAGAATTAAAGGAATTTGAGATTCTTAGAGATGATCAGCTAGAGAAGATTCGTAATCTTTCGAGTTATATGAGTGATAAAATGATAAAGATTGAGCAACTTGAGATTAGCCAATCATCATTAGAAGATCAGTTAGGTGCATTAGAAATAGTAAGTACAGAGTTGACACAAGAAATTAAATCATTGATAGCACAAAGTGAAATGAGATTTGATGGAGCTGTATTTTTATGGCCAGTACCAGGATGGACATATGTGAGTTCAGATTATAATCCGAGAGAAAATCCGATATTAAAGATACCAGAATTTCATCAAGGGATAGATATTCCGGCAACGTATGGTACGCCTGTGATAGCTACAGCCGATGGTATAGTAATAATAGCAGGTTGGGTGAATGGATTTGGATATACAGTAATGGTAGACCATGGGGATGGATTGACATCCTTATATGGGCATAATTCTACGCTAGATGTTAGAGTAGGCGATAAAGTAGAAGCTGGCGATCGAATTGCTGGTATAGGTAGTACAGGATACTCGACAGGTAATCATCTTCATTTTGAAGTTAGAGAACATGGACGACATAAAAATCCATGGCCATATTTAGGTGGAAAAGAATAAATTGCTATTTTTTGATGGAATATAAAAGGTATTTAAAGAGAGCTATTGTCTTTAGATACCTTTTTTTTGTCCAATTAAATAAAGTATATTGGAACAATATTATCGATGAAAAATTATAAATTAGTTGCTGATTTCAAGTAAAAAGGATAAAAATTAAAAATAAAAAAGTGAGTTAAAGTGTCTAGAATTTACTTTAAGATACCTAAAAATGGAAAAAAGTTTTACATTTTATGCTATATAATTAGTGCCTTAGACTAACTTTAAGTACATTATTTTTTACTTCAGGATTGTCAAGATTTTTTTTATGTGCTAATATGATTTGTGTAAGCAACGGACAAGCAATACCGAAGCTTACAAAATACACAACAGTATATACAGCACCTGTAATAATACGTACTTGCGATTAATACAGTGTACATCACCTGTAATAATACGTACTTGCGATTAATACAATGTACAGCACCTGTAATAATACGTACTTGCGATTAATACAATGTACAGCACCTGTAATAATACGTACTTGCGATTAATACAGTGTACACCACCTGTAATAATACGTACTTGCGATTAACACAGTGTACAGCAGTTGTATATATACATAAGTGAAGTGTAATGCTAGCTACATTACATATATAAGCGTAATACGATCGAATTACAACTATTATACTAACTCGTAACTTGCGTAAAATCGTGAAATATTTTAATCATATTATATTGATCGATTGCTGATTGATTAATTTGGCGTAAAATGTTTTATTCATATTATATTAGCTTATTGCTAAATGATTAATTTATTTGATGTTAATAACGTATGCCGTAAACTAAGTAGTGCATTACCTCGATTGCCGTGGATGCAAAACAAAGTAAAGTTAGCCACTACTTGATAGGTAGCTTATTACAATAAAAATAAACACAAATAAACTCGCACAGCAAACATTGTTTCATATAAATAAATGGATGGCTAATAAATAATAAATTCGATAAACATTATTTCATTTCATATAAATTAAATAATATAAATACGCAAGTGACTGACTTAAGATTATTAATGAACGAAAGCATTTATTTTATTTTAACATTATATACAATAATGACATAATATAAATGAATTTATTTTAAATACTACTAAGGAGGGATAACATCATGATGATAAATTGTATAAATGTTTTTAATCAAAAAATATCAACTAAAAATACTAAAATTATGCTTAATAATAAAAAGTTTGTTGATAAAAATAAGAAAAAAATAGCGATAATGATAAAACGAAATAGGCCAAAAATGGAAGTGACCGAATGGTTTTTAACTTCAGTTTTTATTCCAAATATTATTTTGGATAAATTAAAAGTATCAGAAAACTCAAAATACGTAAAAAACAAAACGAATAAAAAGCATGTACAGAAAAGGAGTATGAATATGAATGCCCAAAGTAAGAATATGCAAATGCGGAGTATTGAGATGAAGTCACAAAATAATAATAATAATAATAATGATAATAATAAGGAGAAGGAGAATATTGAGATGAAAACACAAAGTCAGAATATGCAGATATGGAGTATTGGGATGAATCCACAAAATAATAATAATAATAATAATAATAATAATAATAAGATGGGGAGTATGGAGATGAATACACAAGGTAAGAATATACATATTATTTCTAAAAATTTAGGTTTAGGTATGGATAGAAACATTTTATTGGATTTTAATAATCAGGATAGTCTGTTTGTCCAAGATAGTAAGTTTGCTAAGTTGAGTAAAGTTAGTAAAATAGTGGATAGGGCAGCGAGTAGTTTTAATAGTAGAGAAATTTGTGATTTAATAGCACATTTATATTCGCGTTCAGAAGGTAGTCAAAATTTCGATGATATGATAGATTATCAATTAATGGATAGTTTGTTACCGGTAGAAAAATCTGAAAGTAAGCAATCAATAATATTATTGGAATCCAAAAATAAGTCACCAATAATGTTATTAGAAGCGAAAAATAAGCCACCGATAATGTTATTAGAATCAAAGAGAGAAAATTTGTTGTTAGAAAGTAGAGATCAACAACCTTTATGTATGAATAGAGAATATTTTGTACGAGAGTTAAAGAAGTTCTATGATATGTTAGACTTTAAGGATTATGCTTTACTGGGATTTATGGATTATTTATTAATGATAGGCTTAAGAAAGAATTGTGTAACGTTACAGTTTAAGAAAAATCGACAAGAAAAATTTGTAATTCAAAACAGATATATGGTTTTGGATAGAAATAAGAAAGTTGTTACTAATGAAAAAATTGAGCCGGCGGAAAAAATGAAGCATGAAATTATTCAAAGTGATAAATCGGACAAGCAAGAAATTATTCGAACTTCAAATAAAATGGATGTGTTGAAGAAAGACTATATTATAAACTTTAAAAGAGTTGGCAGGGGATGTGAAATTAATAGAGAAGAAGATGGATCAGAGAAATTGATATTGAGAGAGATCTTAAAAAGAAATAAAAATAGAGGGATGTTCAAATATGATGATGTTGTAATAAAAAAAGAAAGAGAAATCATAGATGTGAATGTAGTAGAAATAGTAAACGAGACTAAAGAAAGGATAACTGTAGCAGACGTGTTTCAGGATGTAAATGTAAATGAGATCATAAATAAAAAGATAATCAATCAAGAAATAGATGTGGGAGTAAAGGAGGCAATAAATAAAAAGATAATCAATCAAGAAATAGATGTAGGAGTAAAGGAGGCAATAAATAAAAAGATAATCAATCAAGAAATAGATATAGGAGTAAAGGAGGCAATAAATAAAAAGATAATCAATCAAGAAATAGATGTGGGAGCAAAGGAGGCAATAAATAAAAAGATAATCAATCAAGAAATAGATGTAGGTGAATTAAGAGTAGTAAATAATAAAAAGGATAGAAAAGCAGTAGATAAGAAAGAACTAAAGGATAAAAAAGCAATAGAGAAGAAGGAACTACGGGATAAAAAAGTAGCGAAGAAAGCAGAAGTACAAGAAATGAAAAGAAGTAATGCTAGAAGTAAAAAAGACGAGCGTACAAAAATTGAAACAGATAAAAATCAACACAAGCCATTATCTGAACAATTAAAATTTTTAGGAGATAAATTTGCTTCTATTATGCGACGGAATAAAAGAATGGAGATAGAAAAAGAACTGTTGCGGTCCGAACGGATTCAAGCACAACACAAAAGTAAAATTCGAGAACCGTCTAAAAATGATGATAGATTAATTTATTTAGATGATTATCGTTCTTGGCGACGAGTTAGTGTTTTTAGTTAAAATAGTTCTACATAATAACAATACAATTAAATAAGAAAAAATATTTATGTATGTTTAAAATTAAGATTAAGAATGGTTTTATATAAATACAAAATTTATAAAAAACGAGGAAAATTTCATAGGCATAACTAAATTATAGTCACAACCAATTAAATTTGAGCTAATAAGATTAGTTAGGATGAAAAGACCTTTATGAATTAAGTTTAAAATTATAGCTGTACTCAATTAGTTCTCAAACAAATTAATTTTAACTAAGTTTAGTTGCTATATATTTTAATAATACAAATTTAATTTTATAGATTTTGTTAATTATATAGATACTATTAGTCAAAGTCATAAATAATTTTGACATTGTACTATTGTACTAAGGATGAAATAAGTACTAATTTAAGAATAACAAAGATTCAATCTAAGAATAAAAGGGAAAACTAGGATCAATCTTCTGAAGTATATTTTATGTGAAAAGTATGAAAAATAAATAAATTTAGGCAATAGATAATAAAATATTGTTATGAAGACTAATTGTAATTACGAATTAGCAAGGAGCTATTAGACCTATTTATTTATAAAGTATGAATTAAACAAACCCTTAGTTTAATAATAATATATTATATAAAATAGTATATTATACGTTAATGATTTTAGGGAGTGAAT
>LJDB01000053.1 GCA_001983455.1 Candidatus Epulonipiscium fishelsonii | reverse complement strand
TATACTAATCTAATATGAGATACTCAATAATAATATAATGCCAGATTAATACTAAACGCATAATTGATGAAAAAACCCTCATATGCATAAAGAAGATTTAAAAATTAAAAAATAAATCATCTTCACAAAAGATATTTTGGAATGTAGTTGGCATAAATTCAAAAGACAACTTGAATATAAAGCAATATGGCATCTTAAAAAATTGATTTTTGCTCCACTAAAATATGAAGTGGGAGTAGTTCACATTTACAAATAATTGAATATAACATCTTCAGGGCAGGGTGCAATTCCACATATTTTGGAATGTAGTTGGCATAAATTCAAAAGACAACTTGAATATAAAGCAATATGGCATCTTAAAAAATTGATTATTGCTCCACCAAATTATGCATTTTCAAATATATTTAAGTTGTCTATAGTGTAATATTTTTAAGAACCCTAGGAAATGGGGATAGCTCATAGGGATACTTAGTAGAACTACTATTGACTGATAGAAGCCCCTATCTATGAAGTGGGGGTAGTTTACGTATTTTTTTTTTATAATAAATTTAATGAAAAATATCATGTATTTAAAGGAGATTTTTATGAAAAAAATTGATCACATTAATGTAACTGTACCAAATTTAGAAAGCTATATTGATTTACACTAATGTTTTATAGGATATAAAGTAACATATAAGTTTAAAGGAAATGATATGGAGTTTATTTTCGTATGAGATGGAAATGTTACCTATGAAATAATTCAAGGATGTATCTCATTAGCAGTTTGATCATATTGCTTATGTGTCTGATAAGATATTAAAGCAGACTAATTATATTATAAAAATCTTGATAGCAATTTGCTTCAAGGCGAAGTTAACTATCTAGACTTTATTTGAAGCTGGAATGTATTATTTTTCTTTATACAAGGACCTAGGCGAAAGTATTGAATTTTGTCAGAAAGGGTAAAAATACATGAATTCCATATTTTCAAGTGACGTAGTGTCAGAGACTTTTTAGAAAAAGAAGTTGAAGCAAAATAAATTGAAAAGCTTCTAAAAGCTGGTATGCAATCCTTCAGCAGCAAATATCAACAGCCTTGGGAATCTAGTTGTAAAGGGTAAAGAGATCTTAGAGAAGCTTTCACAATAGCTCATATATTCAGAGGTCCTAAAAAATGCCAATATTAATGTTGTAGTTCTAGGCAATACGGAAAGAATGAGAGCACCAGATTTTTGGCAACAAGATCTTGGAGCCTTTACCCAAAATATACTTCTATAGAAGCAGTTGAACTGGCTTGTAAAACATTATGGTGTGGTAGCCCCATAAGAGGATAGAGTTTTGAGTTTATCCAATTTGTATGGACTGGATCCAAATTTAGTACCATTTTGTGCGTAATTGCAGTTGGATATCCTAAAAATGAAGAATAACAAATTTTTAGATAGATATGATCCAGCACGTATAAGCTATATATAAATTAGATAAGATTTAAAAGGAACAGATTTAGGAACAACTTGACTAAATCTGTTCTTTTATTATATTATCTACGTAGGTTATCAAAAATCAAATATATTATACTTATTTTCTCACTATATAAATAAATTTTAATGCTAAAAAATATTTATATAATAGCACAAATAAATGATAGAATATATATTAATATTATATTTTTGATTAAAGAAAGGATTGAATTAAATGCATATGGATTTAATAATAGCTTATAGAAAATAATTTGTAAAGCAATATGAAATAGGGATGGAATATTAAAAATAATGATTCATAAAAGCAGTAGAGTGTTTTAAAAAGTCAGCAAGTCAAGGAAACACAAAAGCAAAAGTGAGGTTAGGAGACTGTTATTATTTTGGGGAGCTAATTGAACGGGATTATATGAGCGGTTAAAACCTATACCAAGAAGCTTCAGAAAGGAGATGAAATGGCTCTATTAAAAATTTAGGAGATTGCTTGAATGGGTCATGGAATATACAAAGATTTTTAGAAGCTGCTTAAAAAATATTTAAAAAATTAGCGAATCATGACAATATCCATGCAAAAGTAAGATTGGGTGAATGTTATGCACTTGGAGAAGGAATAGAGCAAGATTGAGCAAGCAGTGAGTTGGCACCATGAAGCATCTAGAGAGGGAAAAATGAAGCTGCAAAATTATGGCTGGTGGTATTTACAGACTGGTAATGGAGTTAAAAGATCTGATGAAGTTGCGTTTGCAATATATCGTAATTTATCAATGAAGGGAAAAATATTGAAGCTAAATATAAACTAGCGGAATTATCAACAAGGGTGTGTCACAATAATAAATTTTGATTAAAAGCAATTTGTTTGTTAAAACAATCCGGTGAGAACGGACATGCACCATCAAAATATAGTCTAGGTGAATTATATAGAAGGAATGGGTGTAAAAAAAGATAAGCAAGAAGCAATAAAATGGTTTAAACTAGCAGTTGCTCAAGGAGATGAAGAGGCTCAAAAAAAACTAGAAAGATGTAGTAGAGGTTCATTTAGTATATATTATACATAAAAAACTTTATATTATTATAATAAAAGGGAATAACTCTATATAGTAACACACCTTGCACTAGTTATATGTCAAACACTCTCTTCATTTGTGTAATATAAACTTAACCTTTTTTTAACTGTGTTAGAGTTGTTTTAGTGGAAGCACTTTGCGTGTTTCCACTAAATTTTTTTAGTTGACTTATCATTTTTTTTCATATTCGTATTGAGAATAAAATCTCTTTTTTCTTTTGTAGGGAAATGTTTTATCATTTGCTTACTTCTCATCTAGGTGTCTCCAAATCTTCAGTAAACTCAACACACCCTGTATAATTCCATAAAAAGCTCCACTATATAGGTATAAAACTAAAACGCCTGTATAACTTCCATTAGGCAAACATATCCCAACATCTTTTCCATCCAAATCTCCATAAGGCTTGTAAATATAATCGTATCCTAAAGTTATAATTGCCCTATGCCATAGTTTTTGCTACTTCAATTGAATGAGTAATTAATTTTCTACCATATCCTTGTCTATGTTTTGATGGATAAAAATGCTCACTGGTCCAGGTAATAGTTTTAATATTTCTTCCTTGTCCTTGGTCACTATCTTTGACTTAGAATAGAATATTGAACCTAGTATTTTTTCATTTTCCTCTATAATAAAAGTAAGATCGGATAAAATCTTCACTTTTTCTAATTTTGTGTACTGCTAAATGTTCTGAACATCCAGGAAAATATAAAAATTCCAATGTGCTTCTCTTGTCACTTGCTCTACTTCTTTATAATCCTTTGGTTGCTCTTGACGTATAATCATGTTGCTACTCCTTCTTCACTAATGAGAAAAAAGGTAAAGGTCTTCTTTGTATATTATTATTATGTGTATTTTCGTTAAGATTTATAATGCATCAATGTATTTACTTTTAACAGAATATATATACATTTTTTATATACGTATTTTTGAAAGGAGTGTCATTATGAGATATTTAATTAAAAAAAATCCAAAATACGAAACAAGAACCAACGTTTAATATGAGCCTTTCCACATATGGGAAATAATTCAGGCTATACAAGAAGGATATAAAATGGAAAATCAATCTGTCACAATGGGAGAAATAATATGATTTAAAAATTGCACACATTGAATATCAGTAGAGGAATATATGTATATTTGTGATAGATGGATAAAAAAATATACTGCAAAAGATTTATTTGAAAAATTCCATGAACGCAAAGTGCAGGAAAAGTTAAATTTAAAGGAGTTTAAACAACAAATGGCAAACTCTATGCAAAATGATTTTAACTGAACTTTATATGTGACGGTATAATTATGTTGCTCTGAAGTAAAAGACGAAATGACTATTAAATTTGAATAAATGTGAAACTGATTTTAATTGGGGAAAAACTATATAAAAGATGGACTATGAATTTGTTAATAAATTAGAAAATCAATCAGTTAATTATTATATTACTAGTTGCAAGGAACAAATATATACTCAATATTTAAATTCTATAATAAATGAAAACTTTGATTGTTTATTTAAAAAAAATGCTTTGAAGAATTCTGAAGAAACTATTTTAAAGAAATTTAAAGAATTAAAATTTTTATATTATCTGAAGAAGAATTTGAGAAGAATGTTCCAACTTGATTTAAATATAATTGTGGAAGCTTTATAAGCTACTATGATGATTATAAACGCTACAATATTATTCACTTATCTCTTATCAGATTGTGCTACGAGAAATACATTTTACCAAATTTATTTATTAGGTGAAAAAATGAAATTAAAGAATATACTAATTGTACAGACATAAATTTCTGCATGACATTCAACATATTAATGCAAAGTTTAGAGGAAAAATATTTTATAAGTATTAAAATGATACTTTATTCAATTCATATCATTACATTGAAGGATAACAAGATAAATACATAAAAAACTCCCTCTTTAACACTAAGAAGGAGTTAGTCTCTAAATTTTAACAAATTTACTTTAATCAATTCTTTTTCGCATTTTCTTGTAATTAAACTACCATAAGCTACAACTTTGCTGTCAATTACAAATGCTGGGGTTTGCATAACACCATATTCTGCAATTTTAGCCATATCTCCAATTTTTACAACAGTTTCGTTAATGTTAAGCGCTCAGTAGCAGCAATTTTTACTTTTTCAAAACTAGTAGCACTTTTTTCAACATGCTCCACCAAAACAATTAATCTTTTTTTCAATATCACCTATATTGCATTGATTGCCACATGCACACTGTGCAGTTAAATTTTTTTCTTTTTTATTTTTACTTCCAAACATATTAACTCCTCCTTGTATTAAATATATTAAATTAATAAATGTTGAATACTGTTAAATATGTAGCCGACGATAATAATACCATTAGTACAATAATTGAAATAAAACTAATTAAAAGTTTTGGCTTGACTGCTTTTCTACATATTCATTGACGGCACAAGCTTAATAGTAACTGACATATCATAAGCATAAATTGTGTACCAAGTTGAGCTTTTTTTGCAAGCAATGCTTGAGCAACAGGAATTGTGCAATATATCAGCGTACATAGGCACACTCCCAAGTGTTGCAAAAATTACACCAAATGGATTATCACTACCTAAAACACTTTCAACAATTTCTTGTGAGGTATCCAATTGAATTAACGCTCCAATACCAACTCCAACTAGAATATAAGGAAATACTTTTTTAAAAATGTTGAGCTCATTTGCTCTTTTGAATTGCAACCTGTCGGAGATACAGTTAGCTCTGGTGAATAAATATCCACACTACTGATTTAATATAAAAAATCTACTGTATTTACTCTCATACCCATTTTATCGTAGTGTGCCTCCAATAAAACAGAAATGGATAAGCCAACAAGTACATATACTATTGCAACTTTTGTACAATATATACATAAGTAAAACACAAGACTGCAAATGTCAAATAGGAGAAGAAATTAAAAAAATGAAAAAGTTACACCAATTGGCAGTCCCGCACTAGTAAATCCCATAAACAAGGGAATAGATGAACATGAACAAAATGGAGTTACTGTGCCAAGTAAAGCGGATAATATTTGCCCAAATTTCTTTAAACTTACTTATAAAATTCGTTTGCTTCTTTCGTGGAAAAAAGCTTTGAATATATGATATTCCAAAGATTAAAGTGTGCTACAATATTGTTATTTTATAATGATCATAAATAAAAAACTGTAAATTCTTGCTCCCTTTTGATGTGATGTTTTCACCCATGTTTTGCTAAGCAAATATCACACCTTCATTTTACCATTGCATCCCTAAAAAATTTGATTGAATAAAATCCCACATAACTACATTCCCCCTATTGTTTAATGAAAGATTTTAACTAGATTTAATTATACATCAAGTTTTTTTGATATGTTAATCCATATAAAGACCATCTATTGCTAGATGGTCTTTTATTCGCAGGTAATTAATTCTTTTAACAAATTCATTGCATTTTTTCACTTCCGGTTTTGCTAATGCGATAATGGGTCCATTTTCCAACAGTCCAAGACTCCACAATTTTGATCACATAAAATTTTTTCGTGATAAGAAAGCTTGGATTTTGATATATCTCTAATAGTTCAATTAAATCACAAACATTTTTTTCATCATGCCTTAAAATCAATAATACTAATTCTCGTTTAGGGTCACATAATGCTTTGAAAGTTTTTGATTTCCTCTGATTTATTGAATGTAGTGTGATAATAATCTCAGCCTTAAATACACATCAAATTATTTTGATATGATAATTATATGCTAATTATCTAATTTTGTAATTACACTTTTATAAAACTTTTGAAAAAATTTATTTTATAATAATTTAATAGAAAATAGAGATTGAATAATTATAAATAGAAGGGCTCAAATCGTGATATATATAATTAACATTTTGTGCTTGTTAATTGCATTTTTTATATTACTATTAAAGGCGATTTTCTTATTTTTATTATAAATAATATTCATA
>LJDB01000052.1 GCA_001983455.1 Candidatus Epulonipiscium fishelsonii | reverse complement strand
TCCCTTAGACCATCACCTATGAATATTATTCATAATAAAGATAAGAAAATCGCCTTTAATAGTAATATAAAAAATGCAATTAACTAGCACAAGACGTTAGATTTATTATTTTCTAGCAAATATAAGATGAAGTGTTTGAAACTGCAAACATTTGTTCGTTGCCAATTTTAGCTTGAATAAGTTGATTGTTTTCCCATTTTATGTTTTCAATATCTTTGAACTGGAAACAATATACTAAATAAGTTGACAAAAATATTTATGCTTAAGTGCAGTTTGTCCGATATAAATATTGAAGAGATATTAAACCTAGTATAATCCAGATCAGATTTTATTGTAATATGTTTAGTATATATAAAAACACAAGTTATTTTGAATAAAGTTTAAGTTAAAACATAAAAATGTTATATTTTATTAAAAATCTATTGACTAAATATACATTGAAAGTTATAATTATAAAAAAAATAAAAATACAGTGGGGGAAATAACAATGAAACAATATAAAAAAATGATTACTACGATATTACTAGGAGGAGTTTTATTAGGTAGTCTAGCAGGATGTGGCTCAAGTAATACAGCAACAGCGGAAAGCACAATTTTAACTGAAGCAAGTAGTAAAACTACAACTACAGAAAGTACTGGTGGAGTTTTAGTTATGGGAACAAATGCAACTTTCCCACCATTTGAATATGTTGACCAAAATGAAATTGTTGGATTTGATGTTGAAATGGCTGAACTTATTGCAAACGAACTAGGTATGGAACTTAAAGTGCAAGATATGGAATTTGAAGCGATATTTGGCGCACTTCCAAATGATATGATAGATATAGGAATGGCAGGAATTACTGTTAATGAAGAACGTTTAACACAAGTTGATTTTTCTGATGGATATTTTGACACAAAACAAATGGTAATAGTAAAGAAAGACTCTGGGATTGTAAGTTCAGATGATTTGGTAGGCAAAAAAGTTGGTGCACAACTTGGTACAACTAGTGCAACCTTTGCAAAATTATACATCGAAGACGTAAAAGTAATTGAATTTAATAAATCAGCTTTAGCAGTAGCAGACTTGATGAATGGAACTGTTGACGCTGTAATCGTAGACGCAGCTCCTGCTCAATCATTAATAAAAGGGCAAGATTCTTTGATGATACTTGAAACTCCATTTGCGGAAGAAGAGTATGCAATTGCAATAAAAAAAGGAAATTCTGAGTTGACTGGAAAAATAAATGAAGCTTTAGCAACTATTAAAGAAAACGGACAATATGATGAATTATATTCAAAATATTTTTCTGAAACAGATAAATAACAGATTTAATAACGAATAAAAGAAAAAGCTCAAAATGCTTTTTCTTTTATATGAGTAAGTTATCAAGTTCTTGAGAATGGACATAGTTTGCTCTTGCATAGAATTTATAGGGGGAAATATTTATGGATAGAACCATTGCCTTTTTTAATGCTTTTTTTGAAGGAAAGTATTATTTAACTGTGTTTGACGGGATAATGAATACACTAACATTAACAGCTGTTGCAACAACAATTGGTATGTTAATAGGTCTAATCGTTGCAATAATTCAGGTTATTGAAAAACCCAAACATGGCGGGATAAGTTTAGTCGTAGTTAATTTTTTAAAGTTGATTGCAAAAGTTTACGTTGACATTATTCGTGGGACACCTGCAGTTGTACAAATTTCTTTTTTATGGATGGTTGTTTTAGGGCCATTACAAATTCCACGTGTACTAGTTGGAGGTATTGCATTTGGAATAAATAGCGGAGCATACATGTCAGAAATAATAAGAGGCGGTATTCTTAGCATTGACAAGGGGCAGATGGAAGCAGGACGTTCTTTAGGACTTACATATATTCAAACTATGCGTGAAATTATTCTTCCACAGGCAGCAAGACAAACTTTACCAACTCTAGTAAATGAGTTTATTGTGCTTATAAAAGAAACTTCTATTATCGGATTTATTGGCGGTATGGATTTAATGAAAGCAGCAAACATCATGATTGGTAGTACTTATAACTATGAAATTCCTCTATTGATGGTGGCTTTAATATATTTGTGCATGACTACGATATTTACTAGGTTTATGAGAAAAGTTGAAAAAAGTATAAGCAAAGAAAGATAGGTGTATCTTAAAATGGTAAAGATTGATAACTTAAAAAAGAACTTTGGAAGCTTGGAAGTTTTAAAAGGGATTACTGACAATGTAAAAAAAGGGGAAGTTGTTGTTATATTAGGGCCATCTGGTTCAGGAAAATCAACTTATTTAAGGTGCATAAACAAAATGGAAGAACCAAGTGATGGTCATATATTTGTTGATGGAATAGATATTATGGATAAAAAAACTGATATCAACAAAATTCGTCAGCAGGTTGGTATGGTATTTCAGCATTTTAATTTGTTTTCAAATATGACAGTGCTTGAAAACATTACTTTAGCTCCAATAAAAGTTAAAAAACTTTCTACAGAGGAAGCTGAAGACATTGCATTTGATTTACTAGATAAGGTGGGGCTTAGAGATAAAGCTAACGAATATCCAAGTAAACTTTCTGGTGGGCAGAAACAAAGAATTGCAATTGCACGTGCACTAGCGATGAACCCCAAGCTAATGCTTTTTGATGAGCCAACTAGTGCTTTAGACCCAGAGATGGTTCAAGAAGTATTAAATGTAATTAAAAACCTTGCTAATGAAGGTATGACTATAATGATTGTAACTCATGAGATAGGTTTTGCTATGGAAGTTGGAACACGTGTTATATTTATGGATGGTGGATATATCTTGGAACAGGGCACCCCTAGTGAAGTATTTGATAATCCAAAAGAAGAAAGAACCAAACTATTTTTTAGCAAGGTACTATAATAAATCCTTAATTCAATTTCACTAAATAATTTGGTAGAGTTGAATTTTTTTATCAAGTTTATAATTTAAATATAAAGAAGAATTAGGTGTTGAAATTCTTTGTATAAAAAAATGGGGGTATAGGAGATTTGCTCCTAACCCACCTGTTTTATTAATAATATTGTTATTCAGCCATTTTGTCAAAGTCTAGCATAACAACATCACCAAACCAAATTTCTCCTTGTGGAGCTAATTCCCATCCTTCAACTTCATCCACTGCTAAAACAGTATTTACATAGTAATAAATAGGAATAAATGGTAAATCAGTCATCAACGCATCGTGAGCTGCATAAAGGTGATCCATACGTTCTTTTCCTGTAGTAACTTTTGAAAGAGCCATATGTTCATCATATACTGGACTTGAATATGCTGAGTTATTTTGAGCATTTCCAGTAATAAAGTTTTCAAGCATAGTGTTAGGGTCAGTATAATCTCCAATCCATCCATGACGAGCAATCCAATCATACTCATGGTGATTTCTAGTTTCTTGGAAAACTGCCCATTCTTGATTAGTTAATGTAACATCAATTCCTAGGTTTGTAGTCAACATTTCTTGAATTGCTTCACATATAAGTTTATGTCCTTCATTAGTGTTATACATAATTTCAATTTCAGGGAAACCTTCTCCGTTTGGATACCCTGCATCTGCAAGAGCTTTTTGTGCTTTTTCAGCATCTCCTGTAAGTGAAATACCATAGTTTCCTGCTACTTTATAAAATTCGTTTCCTTCTGTGTCCAAGAACCCTGGGCCAACAAATCCTGTTGCTGGAATTTGACCTGCACCAGCTATTTCCACAATTGCTTCTCTATCAATTGCATAATTTAACGCTTTACGAACATCTAAATCTTGCAACACTTCATTATTCAAGTTTAGTACAAAATAATACGAACCAATATATGGTAATACATAAAATTCAGGATTTTCTGCTAGAAGCATTGGTATTTCAGATGAAGGAATAGTCTGAAGAAAATCTATTTCGCCTGTTTTATATCCAGTATAAGCAGTTGAAGCGTCCACAATCATTTTACATATAAGCTTTTCAAGATAAACATTTTCAGCATTCCAATAGTTTGGATTTTTTTCAAGTACTATTTCATCACCTATAGAATAATCAGTAAGTACAAATGGACCGTTTGAAACAAACTTTTCTGGGTCTTTTGCCCAAATTCCATCAGCATCCACAACATCTTCACGAACAGGCATAAATGTTGAAGACATTATAAGTGATAAGAAATATTCTGTTGGATTTGTAAGTCTTATTTCTAGAGTTTTGTCATCAATAGCTCTAATTCCTAAGTCTTCTTTAGTAGAAGGTCTTGTTTCTCCTGTAGCTGGATCAATAATATCTTCTCCTCTTGAAATAGGTCCAGCATTTAAAACGCTTGCACTCTCAAAAACATGACCATATTGAGAAGCTGTCATTGGATCTACTCCACGTTGCCATGCATATACAAAATCGTGAGCTGTTACAGGTTTTCCGTCAGACCACTTTGCATCTCTTAAATAAAAAGTATATACTAGTTGGTTGTCTGAAATTTCCCAAGATTCTGCCATACCTGGTGTAATTTTACCATCAACTTCTCTTACTAGTCCTTCAAAGGTATTGTTTATTATCTGTGCACTATCAATTGCTGAACTTAATTGTGGGTCTAATGTAAGTGGCTCTACTCCAAGATTATATACCATCTCTTGAACATCTGCCATTGGATATCCTTCTGGTGAGAACTTTACTTCGGCTACTTCTATTATTTCTTCAATTGGTGCAACTTCCTCTAATTCTTCCTCAATTGGCATTATTACTTCTTCCTCAATGGTTACTACTACTTCTTCAACTGTGGTTACTACATTTTCAGTAGGTGGTTCGGACACACTATTTTCAACCACTGTTGGTTCTACAGTGGGAACTTCAGTTGTACTATTCCCACCACAAGCTGTTAAGATTATGCTTGAAGTTGTTAATAAGGCTACCATTGATACGAATTTTTTGCTCATTATTATATCCCCCTAAATATGCTATTTTCAATATTGTATCTAATATATATTTATTCATTTTATATTATTCTTATAACTCTATTTATTGTATTTGCATAAATTATAAGTAGCTAAGCTATAAATTATGCTTGTACTATTAAGTCTGTGTGAAGGAAAAAAAATATATATCTAAAAATATAAATATGTAAAACAACCTGAAATGATTGTATAAATATACCAAAAAAATTTCCTAAAATTATCTAAAATAATAAAACTTGGTTTTCAAATACAAAATAAACTTGAACAGCTCTATTAAGTGTGATACTATTAATTTAAAATTAATTGATTAACTCAGTTAATTAACAATATAAAAAGGAGATTTTGAAAATGAAATATTTTTTAGACAGTGCAATAATTGAAGAAATTAAAGAAGCTTATAATACGTTTGGTATTGATGGTATTACAACAAATCCAAACCATATTAAAAACAGCGGAAAACCATTTTTAAAAGTTATTAAAGAAATTTCTGATTGGGCTAAATCAGAAGGACTTGAAGGTCTTGATAAATTTCCAATTTCAGTTGAAATAAATCCACATCTTAATGATACTAATGAAATGATTGCTGAAGCAAGAAAAATTGCTGCTATTAGCAAAAACTTCGTAATTAAAATTCCATCAACACCATCAGGAGTTGCAGCAGCAAGAAAACTTGAAAAAGAAGGTATAAGAACAAATGTTACTTTAGTTTTTTCAGCAGCGCAAGCTATTTTGCCAGCAAAAAATAATGCTTTATTTGTATCTCCTTTTATTGGATGGAAAGAATCAAACGGAGAAGATTGTAAAGAATATATCCGTAATATTGTTCAAATGTATAATAACTTTAACTTTAAAACAGAAATCATTTGTGCAGCAGTTCGTACACCAAAACAAATGGTTGACTGTTTTGTTTCAGGAGCACATATTGTTACAGCTGGTTTAGCAGTGTATAAAGACTCTATTGAACATCCATTTACTAACAAAGGTTTAGGAATTTTTACAAATGCATGGGATAACACTATAACAGAGTAAAGTAAGGCAAATATTAAAGATGATTATCGGAGGCGAACATGTGAGTTCGCCTACTTATAGTAAATTAAAGGAGTTAATTTATCATGAAAATTGGATTTATTGGCCTAGGGATTATGGGCGAATCAATGAGTGAAAATATAGTAAAGAAACATAATGACGAAGTATATGTTTTTGATTTTGTTAAAGAAAAAGTTGACCTACTACAATCTAAAGGAGCAATTCCTTGTGCATCTGCTTTAGAGTTAGCTGAAAAAAGTGATGTTATTATTTCTATGGTTCCAAAATCAGAACATTCAAAGCAAGTTTATACAAGTATTACTCCAGCTTTAAATAGTACAAAAACTTGTATTGACATGAGCACAATCGATCCATCTGCGTCAGTAGAAATTTCAAAATTTGTTAAACAAACAGGAGCAGAATTTATTGATGCACCAGTAGTTAAATCAAAACCAGCGGCAATTTCAGCTACACTAGGAATTTATGTTGGAGGAAGTAAAGAAGTATATGATAAAATGAAAGATATCTTACTTTATATGGGTAGCAACATAATTTATATGGGTGAAAATGGAAAAGGTCTAGTTATGAAAATTGCTCATAACGCTCTTGTTTCTCAAATACAAAATGGCGTAAATGAAACTTTAACTTTGGCTACAAAAAATGGTATATCAGTTGAAGATTATACAAAAGCGATTTCTTACGGTGGAGGACAAAACTTCTACCTAGACGGTAAATCTAAATCAATCGCTGAAAATAACTTTGCAACAGCATTTTCAGTTGAAAATATGGCAAAAGATGTTGACATATGTATCAACCTTGCAAAAGAATGTGGTGTTAATATGCCTGGTGAAGCAGTTGCTCAAGAAGTTTACCATAAATCACTAGAACTAGGATATGATAAAGAAGATTTCTGTGCAACAATAAAAACTGTTAGAGGTGCGTAATGATAAAAAGGTTAAGCGAACTGAATGGGATAGAAATTAAAGATGTAAATGACAAGCAAGCATTTAAAACATATGGTAAAGTTTTAAGTGGATATGATTTTTCTTCTTTAATTGAATATATGAAAACAACTGAAATACCTCTTCAAAATAACATTTATGTCGCTTCATGTGCAGATATGGAAAAGCTTCCAATCTGCAACACCTTAAAAAATACTTTTTATGGTGGAATGGATATTGAAATTGGATATTGTAACGGCAAAAATAGCACATACAATGGGTTTGAGTATCATAAAGGAAGCGAAATTAATATAGCAATAACAGATATGTTACTAGTGTTGGGGCATACATGGGATATGGAAGATAACACCTATAAAGTGGAAGATGCAGAGGTATTCTTTGTGCCAAAAGGTACTGCAATAGAATTATATCAAACAACTCTTCACTTGTCTCCTTGCAAAGTATCTGATGATGGATTTAAAGCAATTGTTATATTGCCAAGAGGTACAAATAATACAGAATTTAAAAAAGATGAAATAATATCTACGGAAGATAAAATTCTTCTATTCCAAAATAAATGGGTGATTGCACACAAGGATAGAGAACCTTTAGTAAAAGCAGGAGCATTTATTGGATTAGTTGGAGAAAATAAAGAACTTAAATATTAATAGGTGGTATATAAATGGAGCTAACAATTAATAGTCATGAATTTAGTTTATCCCATAATGGACATATAATATTGCAACACAATGAAAATAATCCTCTAGTATTTGTAGGTGTTGGAGAAGAAAACGTTGAAATGTATAGAGGTAATTTTGACATTGAAGATTACCTTATTGAAAGAGTGAAATTGGATTTAACGGTTATTGAACAAAGCAATAGCGTTGTTAACTTAAACTTTGATAATCAAGTTGAAATTAAAGTTAGTATAAATGAAGATAAAGCAACACTAGACATTAAACAAATTAATAATGCTTTAAATAGGTTCTTTATAAGAGTGAACTCTAATAAGGAAGAAAGATTTTTTGGATTAGGTGAACAAATGTCTTACCTAAACTTAAAAGGAAGAAATTTTCCAATCTTTACATCTGAGCCAGGAGTTGGTAGAGATAAAACAACTTATATAACTTGGCGTTCAGATGTTGAAAACAAAGCTGGTGGAGATTATTATAATTCAAACTTCCCACAACCCACTTATATATCTTCAAACTTATATTTTCTGCACTTGAATTCTACTGCTTATTCTGAGTTTAACTTTAAAAAAGATAATTTTGCTGAAATTGAAGTTTGGGAAGTTCCTTCTCAAATTATTATTGAAGGTGGAAATAGTTATTTTGATATACTAGAAAAACTTACAGATTATTTTGGTAGACAACCAGAACTACCAGATTGGATATATAATGGTTTAATTCTAGGGCTTCAAGGTGGAAATGAAAGAACTTTTAGACTTCTTGATGAAACACTAGAAAAAGGCATCAAAGTTTCAGGTGTTTGGTCTCAAGATTGGTGTGGAAAGCGTGTAACTTCTTTTGGAAAACGTCTTCAATGGGATTGGGTATTTCATAAAGAAATGTATCCAGAGTTACCAGCTAAAATTGATGAATTACATCAAAGAGGAATTAAATTTTTAGGTTATGTAAATCCTTATCTTGTAAATGACGGAGAACTTTATAAAGAAGGAAAAGAACACGGATATTTTGCTACAAAACATGATGGTTCTGATTACTTGGTAGATTTTGGTGAATTTGATTGTGGAGTAGTAGACCTTACAAATCCAAAAGCTTATGATTGGTTTAAAAATGAAGTTATAAAAAAACATTCCATTGATATTGGCATGGATGGTTGGATGGCTGACTTTGGTGAATATTTGCCAACAGACGATATTAAACTTTATAGTGGTCGTAGTGCAATGATTGAGCATAACAATTGGCCTGTTTTGTGGGCAAAATGTAATTATGATGCGGTTAAAGAAGACGGCAAGCTTGGTGAAATCGTTTACTTTATGCGAGCAGGTGGAGCGGGCTCACAAAAATACTGTCCTCTACTTTGGGCGGGTGACCAAAGTGTTGACTTTAGTTTGCATGACGGACTTGCGTCAACAATTGTTGGTGCTTTATCAGCAGGAATGACTGGATGTGGCCTTTCTCATAGTGATATCGGTGGATATACTTCATTGTTTGATAACACTAGAACAAAGGAATTATTTTTAAGATGGGCAGAGATGTCAGCTTTCACTCCAGTAATGCGAACTCATGAAGGAAATAGACCAGATACAAACTTCCAATATTATCAAGATGGAGATTGCATGAACAAACTTGCAAGACTTGTAGATGTTTATGTAATGATGAAAGACTATATTAAAGATATAGTAAAAGAAAATGCTCAAAAAGGAATACCTGTACAACGTCCAATGTTTATACACTATGCTGACGATAATGAAGCATATGAAAGACAATACCAATATTTATTTGGACCAGATGTGCTTGTAGCTCCAGTGCATGAAAGTGAAAAAACTAAATGGGAAGTTTATCTTCCAGATGATATTTGGGTTCATTTATGGAGTGGGAAAGAATACACTAAAGGAACACATGAAGTTGATGCTCCGTTAGGTTATCCACCTGTATTCTATAAAAAAGGTTCAAAATATCAATCAATTTTTGAAAATATAAAAGAAAAACATGCGTAGAGGAAACTCTATGCATTTAAACAAATATTAATTTTAGGAGACGATTACGTTATGAAGTTTGAAATAGCATATATACCAGTGGGATTGCCTACTTTTCATTTAGAAAGTGCTCAAATAGAATTTGATAAATCTATTGAGCTAATTAAATCATTAACAGACGCTTGTGTTTTTCCTGATGAGATATTACTAAGTATAGATAAATTAGACAGCTTCTTAAAAACTATTGCACCAAAATTAGTTATAGTGCAAAATACAACTTTTGCACATGCTGCATATATTACAGAGGTACTTAAAAAGTTTGATTGCCCTGTGTTGTTATGGACATTAAGAGAGCCAGTTATTGACGGAGGAAGATTAAGATTAAATTCTCTTACTGGAGCTTACTCTGCAGGAAATGCATTATTAAACTTTAGAGATGGCAATTTTGAATATATTTTTGGTTCTCCTCAAGAGGAAGAAGTAAAAAATAAAATTAATGCAACAATTAGAGTTGCAAAAGTAAAATATGAACTAACAAAAACTAAAATAGCAGCAATTGGACACACTCCTCAAGGATTTGGATTTGGCCGTGCATTAGATGTTGAGATTGCAAAACAGTTTGGTGCAAATTTAGAGTCTATTGAATCTCGTGAACTAATTGATAGAGCAAAAGCGTATACTTTAGAGGAATGTGAAGAACATTTAGATTCATTTTCAGCTGCTTGTTGCAATCATGAAGGCATTGACAAAAAGAATATGGAAGATTTTACTAGACTATTAAAAGCATATAAAGATTATGTAAAAGAGAATAATATCCATGTTATAGCTTCAAGATGTTGGCCAGACTTTTTTGTTTCTTATGGAACACCAGTTTGTAGTGTATTATCAATGCTAAATGACCTTGGAGTAGCAGCAAGTTGTGAGTCTGATACATTTGGAGCAATCTCTATGTATGTTGCTTCTAAATTTACAGGGGTTGCATCATTCTTTGGAGACCCTGTTTCACTTGATGAAGGTGAAAACACTATAACTTATTGGCACTGTGGAATGGCTCCTTGTTCACTTTCAAATGGTGATAAAGCGACTATCGGAATACATCCAAACAGAAAAATTGGTCCAGTTATGGATTTTGGTTGTAAACCATCTGATAAAGCTACAGTTTTTAGAATTGGTAAAGATCAATATGGTGAGTTTAGATTTTTTATTTGTAGTGGAAAAATATTAGATAAACCTAAACAATTCCAAGGAACTTCAATTGTATTTCAACCTGATGGAAAATCTAAAGAAATTATCTCAAAAAGTGTGAAAGATGGTTGGGAACCACACTTTGCAGTTGCTTATGGTGACATTGCTCAAGAATTAGAAATTTTAGCAGATATGTTAAATATGGAAGTTGTTAAATATTAATAATAAAAAAAGATTATGTATGAATAACATTTGTTCATGCATAATCTAATATCCATAAAAACAGTACCTACCATCAATATATTAACACTTATTATTACATAGCTAGTTTATAATTTTTTATCTTATTCTTTACTGATAAATCTCACTTCTATTAATTTGCTAGAGATTTTATTCAAATAAAATAGCTATATTTCAGGAGTGCATAATAGCTGGTTTATAGTTTTTAGCAATTTATCTTGCTACCTTATAGAGGTGGTCTACTTAAAAAGGAGTCGGTGTTTGATGAAAGATTTAGGCGGTAATTTGGAACGTTTGAAACTTAAGAATAGACAGATTATATTAAAATTGCTAAATAATCATGAAGCGATGTCTCGTAAGGATATTGCTCAAACTATATCTCTAACTTCTGCATCTGTAACTCAATTATGTACAGAAATGATTGACGAAGGGCTTATTATAGAAATTGGAGAGAGTAAAGAACAAAAAAAAGTAGGACGAAAAAAAGTCTTCATTGATATAAACTATAAAAATAGATATGCACTATGTATAAATATAGAGAAATTTACAACTACTATATGTTTGGCAGATTTGCAAGGCCAAGTTATATCTCTAAATAAAATTAAGACTAATAATAAGATTGAAGCAACTAAATTTATATTACAAATTTCGGATATTTGTAATAAGCTATTATCCATTAACAACATTGAAAAAGTTATTGGAGTTGGAGTAAGCATAAGAGGATTGGTAGACAATCAAAAAGGCTTAAGCAAGCATGCCTATGAAATTTGGGACAGTGAAGTAAACATAAAAAGTCTGTTAGAAAAGGAGTTAAAATTTCCAGTAGTAGTACAAAACAACATGCGTGCATTTGCTCAAGCAGAAATAATTTATGGGATAGGAAGACAATATAATGATTTATTGTTTTTGAAATGGTATCCTGGTGTAGGCTCAGCACTGGTAATAGATGGTACTGTATATGAAGGAAATCATGGAAAAGCAGCTGAGATTGGACATTATATTGTAGACTTTGATGGCCAAAGATGTAAATGTGGTAAAACTGGTTGTTTAGAAACAAAAGTTTCGTTCGATGCAGTTGTAAATAGTATCCGATTAATATATTCAAAACAAACTACACCTATTTTATATGAACTAACAAATGGTCAAAAAGAAAACATTGCTTTGTTCCTTGAAAATTATTTAGTTACATATAAAAACAATATGGATTTTTATGTCTTAGAAATAATAGATAAAGCTATTATTAAATTAGCACAAGTCACAGTAAATGCAGCCACTATTGTTGCTCCACAAAAAATAATCGTTTATGGGAAATTTTTTGAAAATAAAAAAATTTTAAACAGATTTAAAAAAGAATTTAAATTGATAGATATAACATATGATGACGATTTAATAATTGAAAGTAAATTAATGGATCGAACTCATTATATTGGTGCACTTGCTATAGCTGTAGAAGAATTTTTCTTTAAGGTTGGAGGAATATAAAATTGAAGGGGTATGCTACCCCTTTCAATAATATTATCTCTGTCCTTTGCTTCTAATTGTCTCAATAATATTCCTGCTGCTTAAAGATTTTATTGCAAATTTTGTAATTCCCAGTGTGATAGCTAAAACAAGAATGTTTGAGCCAACCATACTAACAATTGGAAACTTAAACAGGATTGGAAAACTTGATCTAAGGCTCATATTTATAAGATATGTCATACTTACACCAATAATATTACCTATTATAAGTGCCTTTGTAGTGCAAAGAAAACTCTCCATCGTAAGCATTTTCGTCAGCCCCCCTGGTGTCATGCCAAGGCTTCGTAATATTGCAAATTCATCTGCTCGCATAAATACATTACTAACGAGCGTACTTATGATATTTGTAAAACCAATGAGCATTAAAAGTACTGCAAAGCTAGAAATAAAGATAAGAAATATCACAATAGCCACATTCATAACTTGTGAATATTCATCGGTTCTATAAACTCTAGTGCTAAAACCCTCTTCCATATATTCGCTATCTTCGTCGGTTGGAAAATATTCTTCTAAAACTTGCCACGCATATTCCTTAAATGCTTCTTCATTTACTGGAGATAGATACCAAGAATAATATCTAACCTCTGCCCTTGGCACAATCAACTCAAAAGGATTAGCATTTATATGATCTAATTGTTTTGGCAGATTATCTCTATAAATCATAGCATCAACTGAGTATGTTTTTGTCGAGCCATCTGCTTTTTGAAGAGTCACATCTTTCATTGTTTCAAGGTATGGAATGATATATTTTTCATAGCCATAATCATTGTACCCTAAAGAATTGATTAAAATATTTGAATTTGCTGGCACACCTATGGCATCACATAATTTTTTGTAATTCTTTTGGTCTAAAGTTGTAATACTTGCAGTGATTGCATAATTTTCTGGCGATGCACTCTCGTCAAAAACTTCTTCGGTTTCAATAAGCATTTTCATATCTTCAGTTAAAAATTCATCCGTTAAAATAGCTCTGTAAGTTTGGGTATCGCCACCTATGCCAAAAACTTCTGCACCCTCAAACTCTGCCAATTTTTCTGTGATTTCTTTGCCAATATCGCTGTCAATAGGCTTTTTGTAAATACTTTCTTCCCAGCCAGTAGCCTCGTTTATCTTCCTAATTCTTGATGATGTATAATCAACAATATGACTTTGGTCGTATGAAAGTGCAGCGAAATCCATAAGTGCGTTTGCTTGAGATATAATGCCACCAAGACACACAAATAGTGTAACACCCACTGTTAGAGAAATGGACGTTGCTTTAAAATTTTGGCTGTTTCGAGTAATATTTTTGTTTGCAAGCTCACCTTCAAAACCGAAAAGTTTATTGATTAGCTTAGAAAAACGCACTTTCTTTTTCTTGACTGTGGTGCTTTGTGTGCCACGAATTGCATCTATAGCAGGTGTTTTAGATGCTTTTTTTGCAGGCTTCATTACTGAAAACAAGACAACTAAAAAGCTTATTAGTGATGCAATTAAAATAGCTAAAGGTGAAAATGTATATGTTAAGTAAAATGAAACTTGTGTAAGCATTATATTTGTTAGGGCATTTATTTCATCTAAAAACAAATTTGTGACATTTACAGCAATAAATGATAGCAAAATTCCTAGGATAGCTCCAATAGGAATAGCCACTGCTGACAAAAACAGGCTTTCGTGCAAAACTATAGATTTAATTTGTTTTTTTGTAGTACCTGTGCATTTTAAGACACCAAATTCGCCAATTCTTTGGTTGGCACTCACCTTGAAAACATTTGATATCACAACTTTTGTCATCAAAGCTATAATTAAAATTATAAATATTGCTGGCAATATCACTATGCTTAAATAAGTAGTAAAAATTTCAGTTGCGTTACTAGCACCAGATAGTGAGCCACTAAACATTGAAAAACCACTTGCGATAAAAATGCAAACTGTTACAAGTAAAGCATTAGAAAGTGCGATACCAACCATTGCCCAAAAGGAGCGTATACGATTTATTTTTAGCTGACTTAAAGCAAGTTTTGCTGTTAACTTCATGATTTCATCACCTCATCGGAAAGAATTTTGCCGTCGCTTATGGTGATAATTCTATCAGCTTGTAAAGCGATTTTTTCATCATGAGTGATAAGTAGTAATGTTTGATTTGATTTTTTGTTCGCAAATTTTAATAGATCCATAATCTCGCCACTTGATTTGCTGTCAAGGTTTCCAGTTGGTTCATCAGCAAGGATAAAAGCAGGTGTGTTGATTAAAGCACGCCCCACCGATACTCTTTGTTGTTGACCACCAGAAAGTTCACTGGGTAGATGTGTTTTACGCTCACTTAGCCCTATTGTTTGAAGAATATTATAAAGCTTGTCGGCATCAACCTTTTGATTATCCAAAAGACGAGGAAGTGTGATATTTTCCTCTGCTGTTAGAGTTGGGATAAGATTATAAAACTGATAAATCATACCGATATTTCTTCTGCGAAATATAGCACGTTTACTTTCGTTAAGTTTATAAATGTCATTTCCGTCCACAAAAATCTTGCCGCTTGTAGGGCTGTCAATGCCACCAATAAGGTTCATAAGCGTAGATTTTCCTGAGCCTGATGCACCAATAATTGCAACAAACTCGCCTTTTTGCACTTCAAAGCTAACATTATCAAGTGCTTTTACTTCGGTGTCTCCCTTACCATATATTTTACTAAGGTTTTCTATTTTTAAAACAGTCATTTATTTTTCCTCCATTTGTGTTTATTTTTATAATATTATTATAACAAGTGAAAGTGACTGCCTAGTGAATAAATAAAAGAGTAAAGTGACAATTTAGTCAGTTTACTCCTTTACCTAGTTTGATTGTAAATGTCGCACCTTTGCCATTGCCACCCAAATCCACATCGATATCACCATTTTGTGAGCGAATAATCGAAAGAGCAAGTGGCAAGCCTACACCATACCCATTTTTATTGTGTGAATTTTCAAAGCGAGTGAATAGTTTCTTATAATCTTCTTTTTTGATGCCATTTCCAGTATCGGTCACGCTAATATAGCTATATATTGGATTTTCCCCACTATTTACTGTTATAGTAGAATTTTCTTTAGAATGCTCCAATGCATTTTTTATGATATTTGTTAAAGCTTCCGCTGTCCATTTCCTATCACAATTAACTAGAATGTCATTTTCCAGTGCCACCTTTTGATTTTTTATATCTAGTAAAATTTCAAGAGGTTTTAAGGATATATTTAAAAGTTCGTGTACAGGAATTTCTTTCTTAGAAAATTCAACCATTTTATTATCAACTTTTGCCATTTTTAAAAGGTTGGCAGTAAGCCACTTCATCTGCGTTAGGCTTGTCTTGATGTTAGATAAAAATTCCAATTGCTTATCTTTGGGTGCATCTTCAATCAAATCAAGCATAATATTCATAGACGTAATAGGTGTTTTTAATTGATGGGATATATTTTCGATATATTCGCTCATGATTTTATGTCCTAAAACTGCGTTGTCAAGTTGTGCGTTTTTTAAAGTTACAAAAGTATGAATGTTATTTTTAAGTATGCTTAAAGCACCCTCGTTGTTATCACGAAAGTCTATATTATCACCATCAATAACTTTTCGTACATTATCTGAGAGCTTTGTAATATCACTTTTTTTAATTAGCACGATAACCCACTCCTCTCACTGTTTCAATGTTGATAGCATTGCCCAGCTTTTCACGAATCCTTTTGATGTAGACTGTCAATGTGTTATCTTCAACAAAATTCCCTTCATAGTCCCAAATGCTTTCTAAAATTTGAGTTCGTTTAAGTAATTTCCCTTTTTGATTTGCAAAAATTAAAAGCAGACGATATTCAAGTGCGGTAAGTTGTATCATATTTTCAGCAACATAAACCTTTCCACTATCAGTATCAATTTTTACATCACCAATATTTATATAGGAACGTTCGGCATTATTTTGATTTAGGGTTCTTTTAATTCTGGCAAGTAGTTCACGTACCCTAAAAGGTTTTGTGACATAATCAGCAGCACCCAAATCAAAGGCGTTTACGATTTTTTGCTCATCATCAACAGCAGTTAAAAATATGATAGGTATGCTTGTAAGTTTTTTTGCCACATCAAAACCTGTGCCATCAGGCAATCTTATATCTAATATAGCTAAGTCAAAACGGTTGGAATTTATTGTTTCAAGGCTTGACTTCACGTTTTCACAGTGCGTAGTAATATAACCCTCACACTCTAAAGCATATTTTAGACCGCTTACTATCATAAGGTCATCTTCTATAAATAATATTGTCTTTATAAATCTCACCTCTTTCTAATTATATTTTAATCTATAATTTACGGTGTCGCAACCATTTTATTCGTTTGGTATACTTACTTAGCTGTACAAGAATTTTTCTTTGAGGTTGGATAAATTTATGATATAATGAGGGAGCAAGATTAATATAAAAATGAGGAGAAAGACTAATGAAATTTTTTATTGATACAGCAAAAGTAGAAGATATCAAAAAAGCAAATGACATGGGTGTTATTTGTGGGGTAACAACAAATCCTTCATTAATTGCCAAAGAAGGAAGAAACTTTGCAGAAGTAATTGCAGAGATTGCTTCAATTGTAGATGGACCTATTAGTGGAGAAGTTAAAGCAACTACCGTTGATGCTGAAAATATGATTAAAGAAGGAAGAGAAATTGCAAAAATTCATCCAAATATGGTTGTAAAAATTCCTATGACAGTTGAAGGACTGAAAGCTTGTCACCAGCTTACAAAAGAAGGAATAAAAACAAATGTAACACTTGTTTTTAGTGCAAACCAAGCTTTACTTGCTGCAAGAGCGGGTGCAACATATGTATCTCCTTTCTTGGGTCGTCTTGATGAAGAGGTATTGATTTAATTTCGGAAATTGCTCAAATATTTGATATATCAGGAATTAAAGCTGAAATAATAGCAGCTAGTGTAAGACATCCTGTTCATGTTACGGACTGTGCACTAGCAGGAGCTCATATTGCGACTGTTCCTTATAGTGTTATTGAACAAATGACAAAACATCCACTTACAGATTTTGGAATTGAAAAATTTAAAGAGGACTATGAAAAAGTATTTGGAAAATAGATTTGACATAATGGGCGAACTTTATTCGCCCATTATTATTAGGTATAAGTCTCTATAAAATTAAATACGGTGTCATAATACAATTGAGGCTCAACATATCTTCCAGCAGTATGTCCTGCTCCCCCAATCATAAGTTTATCTTTTGGGCCTTTATACGTATTATATAGCTCAGTATGCATGTAAGGTAAGACAAAAATATCTTCGTCTCCATGGATAAATAATATTGGCAACTCAGAATTTTGGATAGCTTCAATTGGTTTTGGATCATAAAAATTTAAACCAGTCTTAATAATAGATACTATGTTAGAAATATCTATTATAGGAAATGTTGGCAAGTTAAATCTATACGTTAATTGTTCATTTAACATTTGAAGAGCTGTTGTATATCCACTATCTTCAATAATAGCAAATACACTTTCAGGCAGTTTATCTGCTGAACTAGCTAGTAACACTGTTGCAGCTCCCATTGAAAATCCATGTAAAACGATTTTACTTTCAGAATTATTGATATAATTTGCCCATGCTACTATATCGTCTTTGTCTTTTTCTCCCAAAGTTATGTACTCACCAGTTGAATTCCCATGTGAACGTAAATCTGGAGCAACTACATTATATCCTCTATTATAATATTCAACAATTACATCTTCAATATCTTTATGGCTTGAAGTATATCCATGTACTAATACAACCCATAAATTAGAGTTCTCTTGTGGAAAAATTTTAGCATATAAAGTTTCTTTACCATCAGTCGAAGGAATAGTTACTTCTTCAAATGATATGTTATTGTAAAAATCTTTAACTTTTTCTTTTGCAATATCTCTATTGATTTGTTCAACTGTAGGTTTATCATATGTCGGTGAAAGTGGATCATCAAAATTAACAGGCTTTCGACCCAATACATATTCCACAAAATAATTCCCAACAAAATATGAGCCAATTATTAATATAGAAATGATAACTCCTACAGATATTAATATGGTTTTCTTGTGCAATACTAAAATCCTCCTTGTCCTTTGTGTAAACAATCTACTTAAAATATACCATAGATTATGGAATATTCCAAGAGAATTATTTAGTACTCTCTTATGCTACCCAAAAATAATAGAAAAATCTTTGATATTCCATATTGATAGAGACTTAAAAAAGACTCTAGTTATAGATACTAGAACAAGAAGGAAAAATATATTTAACTATAAGTCTTCTTTTAATTCTGGGAACATCTTCTTGGTTTCATTTTTAATTTCTTTATGAATTTTCTCCATAATTTCAGGGGTCAGATTTTTTTCAGCAAGTTTAGCTTGAAAAATTTCTTCTCCTTCTTTTTTATATTTTTTTAATTCTTTAAATTCTATTTCAGTTAATTTATATGATTTAAGAATTCCTGCAATTATTATTTTCCTTTCTTCAATCTTTTGCTCAACTTGTTCTTCTGTATATCCAGCTGCAAGAAGTTTTTGCTTTAGGTTTTCTTCTCTTTTTTCTGGAGACATTTTACATTTACATGTTTTTGTTGGAATAGTTTCGTTTGCGATTATGTTTAAAGGCATATTAAATAATATTGTTGCAATTCCAAGCATCGTAAAAGTTTTCCTCATAAATATTTCTCCTCTTCTATTCTTCGGTAAAGTTATCATGAATAATAATTACGTTGTTCTTAAATCCGTTATTACGAATAAAGAATACTCAAAAAGGCAAACACATAGGTTTGCCATTTTTACTATATCATTTAAGATTTTTTTAAAAAATTACTTAATTTAATCTTTTTCTTAACTTTTAATTGCTTATAAAGAGCTGATTTTTTGGCACTACTAACAGTTAATTCTTGGATCTTTTTTCTTACCTCAAATATAGAGGAAGGCGTTACAGAAAGTTCATCTATACCAATTGCAAGATAAAGTTCTGTAAGTTCTGTATCAGCTGCTGATTCTCCACATATTCCAACCCAAACATTATTTGCATGAGCATTATCCACCGTAGTTTTAATCATTCTTAATACACTGAGATTTCGTGAATCATATAAATCTGCTATTTTAGAATTCATACGGTCAACAGCAATTGTGTATTGAGTAAGGTCATTTGTTCCAATACTAAAGAAATCTACGTCTTTTGCTAAAAGATCTGTAACCATAACTGCGGCCGGTGTTTCAATCATCATTCCAATTTCGATATCGTTACTTACTTTAACACCTTCACTAACAAGATCTTTTTTACATTGTTCTAAAATTTCTTTAGCTTTCTTTAACTCGTTAACTGTTGCAATCATAGGAAACATTATTCCAAGTTTTCCATATACACTTGCACGTAGCAGTGCTCTAAGTTGAATTTTAAATATATCTTGTTTATCAAGACAAATACGAATTGCTCTATATCCAAGAAATGGATTGTCTTCTGCTGGAATATCCAAATATGGTAAGCTTTTATCTCCACCAATATCAAGCGTTCTGACAATTACACGATCTTCCATAGCTTCAAGAACTTCTTTATATGCCTCAAATTGTGTTTGCTCAGTTGGCATTTCTGGAGAATCCATATATAAAAATTCACTTCTAAATAAACCAATTCCTTTAGTATCGTTTTCCAAAACTGCTGCTATATCATTTACACTACCAATATTTGCATTAAGCTCAATATGAACACCATCTTTTGTACGATTTGGTGTGCCAGCTAAATCTTTTAATTCTTTTAAATAAGCTTTATATTGACTTTGTTTTTCTTTCCATAAATTAAGCGTTTCTGGATCTGGATTTACAATAAGTTGCCCACTTTCGCCATCTAAAATAATGGTATCTTGGTCACAAAGAGTAGTTGCTACTTTTTCAATACCTAAAATAGCTGGGATTTGCATAGTTCTTGCAAGTATAGCAGAGTGAGACACTTTTCCACCAACCTCTGTTACAAATCCTAGTACAAATTCTTTGTTCATTTGTATGGTGTCAGAAGGATACAAGTCATGTGATATAACTACAACAGGTTCTGTTAGGTCTGCTAAAGAAATAGGTCTAACTCCTGTTATAACTTCTATTATTCGGTTTGTAATATCATATACATCTGTTGCACGCTCTTTCATATATTCATCATTCATCATATTAAATATATTTGCCATAGTTTTTCCAGCTTCTTGAACAGCATATGCGGCATTGCATTTGTTTAAAGTTATTTCTTTTACAACTTCGTCATATAAGTCTAAATCATCAGTTAACATTTGATGAACTTCAAATATTTTAGCATGCTTTTCTCCAACAGTTGCAACAGCTTTATCATAAAGTACTTGCAATTCTTCAATAGCAACTTTTTTTGCATCTTCAAATACTTTAATTTCTTTGTCTATATCTGTGATTTTTTCTAGAGATACCTCTCTTACAAATTCTTTTTTTATAAATACTTTTCCAATAGCAACTCCTTTAGATGCACCAATTCCATTTAATACCATTATTCTCCCCCTAATCCATATTTTGAAACTTATTATATGCCAATACAATTTTATTGATTATTTCAGGTTGTGTTAATTTAGTTACTTCTTTAATAACACTTACCAAATCGTGCGTATTAAGTTCTTCTGCAAGCTGTCTGCTTTGTGGATCATCTTGATTTCTGAAATTAAATGCAGCAGCCACTCCTATAATTAAATTGTCTATAGGTAAATTATAATATAAAGCAGTTTGCATAGGTTTAATAAGTCTATCAGTTGGTGAAAGCTTTCTTAAAGGCTCACGGCCAACTCTTGTTACATCATCTTTTAAATGAGCGTTTTTAAACCTATTAATAATTTTATGAATATATTTTAAATGTTCATCTTTATCAAAATGATATTTTTCTATTAGTGCATTGCCACTTTCAACCATTGCATTCTTTACAATTTTATAAATTTCAGGGTCATCTATACTTTGATCCACTGTTTTATATCCTTTTAAATATCCAAGATATGCGGTAATTGCATGACCTGTATTTAAAGTAAATAGTTTTCTTTCTACATAAGACATTAAGTTATCTGCTAAGTTCATTCCTTCAATCTTAGGGATTGGTCCCTTAAATTCTATTTTCTGTACATTCCATTCATAGTACTTTTCCACCACAACATCAATTGGATTTGAACAATATGCAGGTGGCACAATTCTATCTACAGATGAATTTGGAAAACCAATGTATTCATCAGCATAAGCTTTGACCTCATCAGATAAATATTCATATACATTGTCTTTTAAGCCTGAAGATGCATTTAAAGCATTTTCACAAGCAATTATATTAAAATATCCTGTAATTCCTGACTCAAAACGTGCAGTAATTCCTTTTGCAATTGTCGAAGCTACTATTTTTAGTACGTTTGGACCTACCGCTGTTGTTAGAATTTCCGCTTCTTTCATCACATCTATAAATTCTTCTTTATTAGAATATACAGCACTAATATTATCTACTTTTTCTTCACTAGATTCTGTATCCTTTATAAAAATAGTATATTCCTTATCTGTATTAATTCTATTAACTACTGGTTCAACAACATCCGCAAAAACTACGTGATAACCTGATTTGTGTAGCAGGGAGCCTATAAAGCCCCTGCCAATATTTCCTGCTCCTAATTGAATTGCTTTTTTCATATTTGAAATCCTTTCAAATTAAATATTTATTTGTAAAATTTCCATAACTCTATTTAAATCTGTTGTACTTTTTAGTTCTTTAACTAAATCGTCATCTTCAAGAGTTTCAGTTATTTTTGACAGTACGTCTAAATGTTCATCTCCAACGGCACCAATTCCAAATACCAAATTGACAATCTCGTCACCAAATTTTACTCCATCTGGATATTGAATAAATACAATTCCTGTTTTCAGAACTTCTTTTTTCATTGCACTAGTTCCATGTGGAATTGCAATTCCCATTCCAAGACAAGTTGTTGCAATTTCTTCTCTATCCAACATTCCTTGAATATAGTCTTCTTCTACATACCCTTGTTTAACTAATAATTTTCCAGCTTCAACAATTGCTTCTTGTTTTGTACTTGATTTCATTCCAAGTTTCACATTTTCTCTTGTAAATACCCCTTCAGATATATTTGATGAACTTATATTATTTGAAGAAGGTGCTGGTTGAGCAGTAGTGGTATCCTTTTTAGCTGATACTAAATTATATAGTGCATCAAGATTTGGATCTGCTAAGAAGTTTCCAATTGTAATTATTTGAGCTTGTGGTGCAGATTTCATTGCTCTTTCTTTCAAAATTTCTTGGCATACAACAATATCAGCATCATTTGGCACATTGTCAACTGATGTATTTGTTACAGTTATCCCTAAATTAAGGTTTGCAATCCTATTTCTAAATTTGGTTGCTCCCATTGCAGATGATCCCATTCCAGCGTCACATGCAAATACTACTTTTTTAATATCTCCGTTTTTATGGAACTCTATTCCTTTTGCTTGAGCTTTCATGTCAGCCATTTGTTCACGTGCTGCATCTAAATCTTTATCTCCAGCCATTTTTACAAAAATAGAAGAAATAATAAATGATATAGCTGTTGCGATTGCTACTCCACCTAGTACAATTACTGTTTCACCTTTTGGTGCAACTGCAAGATATGCAATAATTGATCCTGGTGCTGCTGGTGCTACAAGTCCTGCTCCAAAATGTACATAATAGAATATTGTTGCTATTGAAGCAATAATTGGTCCTAAAATTACGGTAGGGTTCATAAGTACATATGGGAAATAAATTTCATGAATTCCTCCAAAGAATTGAATAATAGAGGCTCCTGAAGCGGATGCTTTTGTTGTTTTATTTTTTGAAAATACCATATATGCAAGAATTACACCAAGTCCTGGGCCAGGGTTTGATTCAATCATATACATTATTGACTTTCCAAATTCTGCAACTTGTTCTGTTCCAATTGGTGTAAAAATACCATGATTAATTGCATTGTTTAAAAATAATACTTTTGCAGGTTCAACAAAAATTGCTACAAAAGGTAATAACCCATTTGTTATTAATATATTAACTCCTGCTGTTAATACACTTAAAATAGCAGTCATAACTGGACCAATGAAATAAAATCCAATTATAGCAAGTATCATACCAATGATTCCTGTTGAGAAATTATTTATTAACATCTCAAATCCAGCTTTTACTTTGCCGTCAATTGCTTGATCAAATTTTGTTATACATAATCCAGCAATTGGCCCTACTAGCATTGCACCTATTAACATTGCCTGATCTGGTGCACCCATAATTACACCAATAACTGCAATTCCTGCTACAACTGCACCTTTATCTCCGCCAAACATTTTTCCTGCTGAATATGCAATAAGTATTGGCAATAAATAATTTAACATTGGACCAACTAGTGTTGCTAAAGCTTCATTTGGTAGCCATCCTGCTGGTATAAATAATGCTGTTATAAACCCCCAAGCTATGAAAGCACCCATATTTGGCATAACCATTCCACTTAAAGTTTTGCCAAACTTTTGTACTGCTGATTTCATAATTATTCCCCCGTTTCATTAATGTAGTTAATAAACATTTTTAATAAAATATTTTCTATAATATTAGATATCTCAAATTTATTCTTTGCTTGCATTATTTTTTCCATAATGGCATTCTCTGCTAAATTCTCACTTATTGCTGAAGATATGTTAGTATACATTGTATTTGTACTTTGTGGAACCAATAATGCTATTGCTCCTTTTACAACATCACCACTACTATTTGAAAAAGGTCGAATTAATTTGACAAATCCAAACTTTAAGTTATCTATTCCACTAGTCTTGCAATGAAATAAATATACATTAAACTGACTTATATAAGTACTTGTTATTCTTTCACGAGCTACTAGTTTTTCTGATATTTCAATTATATCTTTAGGAGTTTTTCCTACTAAAGTAGCAACTTTTTGAATCATTTCATACTTTGAAGACATTACATTACTTTTATACAAAAATACACTGTCTATAATATTGATTATTTCTAATCCATATTGTGTGATCTCTCTAATGTTTAGATATGATGTATTATAACTAGCCGTTGGTTCTTTTATCTGATTTTTTGCAATTAAATCTTCATTAGTAAATGTTACTAAGTCTTTAACTATAAATTTTAAATCAACTTTATCTTGTGCTGATAAAATTGGGTTAACTTTAATATTAGGAAAATCTAAATCTAATTTCATAGTCGAAACTATTAATTGGATATTGTCTTGTTTAAGTTGATTAGTATTAATGTCTACTATTGATAAAGTATTAACGATTTCAAAAAATGAAAATGCCTTCATTAAACTAGTTTTAAGCATTCTTGCAGTTCCAATGCCACTAGGGCAAATTATTACAATTCTTATTTTACAATTGTCAAACATTCTTTCAGCAGAATTTGCAAAATGCATAGTAATAAAAGCTATTTCTTCCTCTGGAACTTCATCAATATTGTATCTTTTTAAAATAATATTGAGACCTTCTTTTGTAGCTTCAAAAATTTCAATGTAATTTTCTTTCAAAAAATCAATTTGAAAATTTTGAATACTAATTTTCTTTTCTAATATAGGAATTGTAAATTTTAAATGCTTTATCAAATCATTTAGTAAACATATATCAGCTTCAAATTTAATGCCTATTTTATTTTGTACTATACTAATTAACTCTTTAACATTTTGACTTATTTTGATGTTAAACTCGTGCTCAAAGTTTAAATCTAACGTCGCTAAATAATTTGCCAAATAAATTATTTCATTTTCTATCATATTGCATTTAAATTGTTCTTCTAAATAGATAATAATTTTTTTAGCCAATGTGATATACTTTGTAATATCATTATTTACATATTCATTATTCTGAATGGCGATAAAACAATTGTTTTGCATTCTATATGATAGAACTACTAGGTACATCAAAATATTCATATAAGATCCATCATTACAATGAATATTATTTTTAATAGGTGTCATAATTTCTTTAACAATATTAAGAGTCTTTAAATTTATAAATTCAAGCATCTTTATATTACTAACATTTGAAGTATTTCCTTTAATACTAGAAAGTATAAAATCTCCATTTAGAAAGTTTATAAGCAATTCATCCCCGTAAATTTCATGTATAAGACCAATGATAGCTTTCCTAATATTTATCTCGTTTTCTACTACAGCTATTCCAATTGCGGACTTATTTATGACTGATACTCCATAGTAATGTAGCCATTTAGTAACTTCATCCATATCCATTTTAAATGTTTTTGAAGAAATACCTAGTTTCATAATAAAATAACTAGACTTTATAGGCTGTTTACTATTTATTATTTCTTTTATAATGTATCTTTTACGTTCTTCTTTAGAATACTCTTTACTAGCCAAAGCATTTTGCAGTAAATTTATAACTTCCTCTTTTGTAATATGGTTTTGATCCCAATAAATTCCAACTCCTGCTTTTTTTACTAATAATAGATTATTTTCTTTAAACCAATCTTCAATTGCAGAAAGTTCTCTGGAAACTGTTCTATGGCTAATATTAAGTTTAGTTGAAATAAATTGCATATTACAAGGTACATTAATTGTGGAATCTAAAATTATTTTTATAATTTCTGTTTGTCTTAAAGTTAATTTCATTGAAAGAATTCCTCCATAAATATATTGTACTTTATTTTTTCATAAATTTCAATGTAATATTATACTTCTTTTGGCATAATTGATAGTGACAATTAAAAATGTCCTTTAAAATATTAGCCAACAAATAATATTAAAAATGTATAAACATTAACAAACAAATATGCGAATACGCAGCTCATCCATAAATATGTTAAAAATGTTATTTTCATTTTAGACATTATGATTATAAATTTACATATAATTGTAAAGACAGAATAAAATAAGAATTTATGGGACTTCTTTTAAAAATCTGTCAATCCATGTTATAATAATAGTATTAGTGAATATAAAAAATATATTATTGGAGGTTATAAATATGTGTGGAATAGTAGGATATGTTGGCTTCCCAAATCAAAAAGATGTAAAAGAAATTTTATTATCTGGTCTTGAAAAATTAGAATATCGTGGATATGATTCAGCTGGAATTGCAATTTACAACAACGGGGTTAAAGTTTTTAAAGATAAAGGTCGTGTAGCAAATTTACGTAAAATAGTAGATAATTACATTCCTTCTACTTTGGGGATAGGTCACACAAGATGGGCAACCCACGGTGTTCCAAACAGTATTAATTCCCATCCACATCAAAGCTCTAGCGGGAGATTTACTTTAGTGCATAACGGAGTTATTGAAAATGAAGTTGAATTACGTAATAAATACTTACAAGATTATGAATTTATTTCTGATACAGACACTGAGGTAGTGGTTGCACTTATTGAGACATTTGTCGAAGCAGAAGAACCTGTGGATGTAGCTATTCGTCATGTTATGGGACTAATAGAAGGTTCGTATGCACTCACTATAATTGATGATCAAAGTCCCGCTACTTTATATGCAGCTAAAAGCAAATCGCCTTTATTAATAGGACTTGGAGACGGTTTTAACATGGTTGGTTCAGATGCTATGTCAATTATAAATTATACAAACCAATTTATAGAACTTCATGATGAAGAATTTATTGTACTTACTCCTGAAGATGTATGTATCTACTCTATATTGGGAGTCAAAATTGATAGACCATATTACACTGAAACATTAGATGCAGCTGATACTGAAAAAGGAATTTATCCGTTTTATATGTTAAAAGAAATTGACGAGCAACCTTATGCAATTCGTAGAATTGTTGCCAAATATTTTACGGATACAGGATTTAACATTAATCCAAACATAGTAGAAACATTAAAAAATACTGATAGAATTTACATTGTAGCAGCAGGAACTAGTATGAACGCTGGTTTTGTGGGTAAACAACTATTTGAAACTATAAGTAACATTCCAACAGAAGTGCATATAGCATCTGAATTTGTTTATAACACACCAATTATAAGTTCAAATCCATTATTTATTTTCTTGTCACAATCTGGTGAAACTGCAGACAGCCGTGCGGTATTAGTAAAAATTAAATCTTTAGGATATAAATCACTTACAATTACAAATGTAAAATCTTCTACACTTTCTCGTGAAGCAGACTATACACTTCTTCTTCATGCAGGAGTTGAAATTGCAGTTGCTTCAACAAAAGCTTACACTTCTCAAATAGCAGTTATGGCAATTCTTGCTTCAGATCAAGCAAATTTGGATCCCATTGGATTAAAGAAAGATTTGGCTCTTATTGCTAATGTAATTGAAAGTATTACAGACAATAAGCTTATGTACAAAGAATTAGCCGATGAGTATCTTACAAAAAGAAATTGCTTTTATATTGGTAGACATATTGACTATTATGTAGCTATTGAAGCTGCTTTAAAGTTAAAAGAAATTTCTTACATTCAAACAGAAGGTTTTGCTGCTGGTGAATTAAAACATGGAACAATTGCACTTATTGAAGAAGATACACCAGTAATTGCAGTTATTTCACAGGAAAACATTAACTTGAACACTCGTTCAAATATCAAAGAAGTAAAATCTCGTGGAGCAAAAGTAATAGTTATTTCATTAAAATCAATTAGTTCTGCTAAAGACCAAATAGTTATAGATGATGTAAATCCTATTCTTTCTCCACTAGTAACAATCGTACCAACTCAACTTCTTGCATATTATGCAGCTCTTGGACGTGGACTTGATATTGATAAACCTAGAAATTTAGCAAAATCTGTTACAGTAGAATAAAAATAGGGGCTCTATGCCCCTATTTTTCAACAACCTATTAATAAATAACTCTTTTAACTCCTATAATTGGTTTTCCCATATGATATGCTGACCCCACTATGACATCAGTTCCATAATCACTACAATGAACCACTTGACCCCCACCCATATAAATTGCTACATGTGAAACAACTCCATTTCCATAAAATATTAAATCTCCAGGCATCATATTAGATGTACTCACATTATACCCATCATTTGCATATTGTGCAGCAGAATTTCTTGATAAATTAATTCCATACATTTTATAAATTTGTTGGACAAATCCAGAGCAATCTGCACCATATTTTAAACTAGTGCCCCCATATTTATAAGGTGTTACTCCTCTATATTTTAAAGCAGTATTAACTATTTGTTGGCCAAGAGAAGTGTTTGAAGTTTGCACTGTTACAGTTTTTGGGCTTGAAAAAGTTTTTACTTGAGGACTATATACAACTGTTTGAGGGCTATGTACAACTGTTGACTGATAGCTGTATGTTGATGGATACGCAGAGGTGTTTGCTACTGCTATTGCTGAACTTTCTACAGCATTAACGTATGCCAAACTTTGTTCGTCTACCTCTTGCAAGTTTCTTGCCATTATGTGATCTTTATGAACAAATCCTTCTGTATTATTATATTGGACTTTATACCAGTCATTCACTTTATATTCAACTACTACGTCTTCAGTAGCATTTAATTTTAATAGAGTTATTGAAGCATTTTCATCTGGATAACTTCTTAATTGTACCCCATTAGTTTTTGCTTCGGCAATTACATTTGTTGCATCTAAAAAATTACTCATAACATAACCTTCGTTATTACCAACTCTTATTTTTGCCCAGTCACCAATTTGTTCAACTATTTGGACCTTGTCATACTTATCTAGTTGGAGAACAATCCCGCTATTTACAGATGTGGTTTCTCTAGCATTTAAAATATTAACATTCACCTCTCCATAAACCTCTCCATAAATTGTTGCTGGTAATAACATTGCAATTGCCATAGTGATTAATACGATTTTACTTCTCACGTGATCTACTTCCTTTCTGACATTTTATTTTAATTACTCACGGCTTTAATTCTACTTGTATTATTATTAAGCAATTATTACGTTTTATTGTACAGTAGAATTTTTAGTTTTCTGAGTTACTTATTATATATCTATAAAGATAAAGCTTGTTTAATAACTTGATTTTAAAAAAAATATGTTTGTGAGATGAAAAAAGTATTAAAATTCTATTAATATTTCTTTAACATTTACTGCGACAGCACAAAAAAAGTGTTATACTTGTATAACACTTTTTTATTTATTTATAATAATATTTTTCAAAAGAATAACTTTTGTATATTTTAAAATTTCACTTTAGAAACGTATTTTGTGTTTTGATAAAATAATTTAATTCATATATGTTTTGAGGATTTACTTCATAGACACAAAATTCAGGGTCAACTAGTTTTATAATATCTTTAATAAGTGGACTATCAAATGGGACATGTGGATCCAGTTTTTTGATATGATTTAATAATATTTTTTTTCTTGTAAAATCATCTTTGGCTGATTTATAATTTTCTAGTTTAAAACTATGATTTTGACTCATATAATGTTTTGGCAGAGTCTTGTTTATATGGATAACCTTAAAATATGATTTAAGCTCTTTTAAATCATTCATAACTTTTTTTATAAAAGTATAAGCTTTAGCTTCATTATCAATATTTTTATTCATTAAAATTAAATGAGATATATCAAGAACAAATCCTTTATTTTTATATTTAACCTTATCTAGTAATTTTTGGCATATAGTTTTGTTTAAAAATGTTAGACCAGGCCACCATAGATTTTCAAACAACAGCATTGGGCCATCTTCATCTTCTGGAAAGATATTATTCAATAAATCTATAGTAGCATCGACGACAACTTCATCAGTGTAATCAAATTTCCATGTAAAGGTATCAGTAGGCTTAACATGACTTACATGAAAGACCATATATTTAGATTTTAGTTGCTTTGCTTTTTGATATTGTAACTTATATGAAGCTATAATAGGTTCTTGATCAAGTTCCAGCCATTCGGGGTAAAATGAAAGATGCATTCCTTCTACAATATTTTTTGGAATATTCTGTAAAGAATATTCCGGGTATAGTCCAATTTCAATTCCGTTTAAATTATGTTTTTTTAAAAAAACTTCAATTTCTGTCCAATCGTTATTAAACCATTGTAGACATCTAATTGAAGTTGTAAAATGAAGTAATTTTTTCATGTATATTTATCCTTTTAATTTATAGATTTCTGTCGGGTTTGCTTGTTTTATTATTTCTCTTAATTTATCAATTTGTTCATTGTTCATTACATGTTTTGGAATTATTTGTGCTTGTACAGGATTTACAAATAATCTGAAATCTTTTTTTGTTTCAATTATTTTGCTATATGTTTCCCAAGGCACTGTATCTTTTAAATCTGCAAGCTCGATATATATATGCTCTTTTTGAAATATATATATTGAAGTACTAGCAAAGATAGGGGACTGCATTTGTATAGCAGTGATTTTCCAAATTTTGAGTGGTTTACCAATCAACATAAATACACTAAGAATAATCCATACTATATTTTGAGATGCAAAGACTCCAATACTTACTTGTCTAATTCCAAATTTATATACAACATATCCTGCTAATATAAATCCTATAAATAAAAATATTTTATTTAATAAACCTCTATATCCAACATACATATTATATCTGAATACATCTGATACTTTTAACTTTACTTTTACTTCTAATATATCTTCCACTTTTAACTTTCCTTTCTTTTATATCGAGTGAACAATATTTATCACTACTATATTATACCAAAATTTGTTTACTTTTAAAAGATATTCAAATATTCTTTTTTATCGATGATTACTGTGCCTATCTACATGATGACATAGAAAATAATAAGAAAAGACCTTTAGCATTTTCTTATTATTTTTACGGTTATAGATTTTAATCTGCTGTGCTTTGTAAATTATTTAATAAAAGTACTGCAAATTTAAATACTACAAAACTGATTATTGCTGTTGTAACGTAAACTTGAATTCCAAAGATTTGTGTTACAATTTCACTTAAACCTTCATGTCCTTTTTGCATTAAAAATCCAGCCATTTTATTTGAGGCAAGACAAGAAATTGCTAATGGGAACGTAAGCCCTGCAAATCCAGGATGGAACTCAAAAGAAAAGAATTGTGGCAAATTAATTAAAACATATACTAGAGTAACTAGAAGTACCGCATACATAATATATAGTAAAAATGACCATGGGTTTTTAAATACATTTATACAACTCACAATAAAAAGGCTTGATGGTGCCAACAAAATTGCTTTTGTCATAAGTAATGGACCCGCTGTAATTGGGCAATCTTTTAAACGATATACCATAATTGGTAAAACGATAAAAGCAGGAATAAATCCATAACATACTACAAGTGCACCAATAAATGGTTCGTTCATTGGCACACCAACAACAGTTGATACCATAATACCTGCAAGAGTTACAAACCAGCTTGGCACGAAAGTATACATATTAAAATTTGTATAAACGTTTTTGTACACAAAATAAATTAAATGTACTGTATGTAGAGCTAATCCAATCGCCCATATAGCTTTTCCTAAAGCTGGTATAAAATCAAAAATATAGCTTCCAATAATCATTGTTAACATTGTGATGCCTGCATACAAACTTGCTGGAACAACTGCTGAGTATTCAGCTTGTACGATTTCAAAGTGAAAAATAATTTTTGCAATATACAAAAGTAACACTATAATACCTGCCCACATACAAATGTGTCTAATTGTGGAATAGCCCATTGTTGTCCAAACATTAGATAGAGTCAATACGCCTACCATTGTTGGCAACAACGGAACAGGTATATTTTTTAATTTATTTATCATATTACACTCCTTCTAAAAAATATATTTTAGTTTATTATATCAGACAAAATAATATTTGAAAAGAGTAATTTGGATTATTGGTACATTTGCAGAAATATGTGATATGATATTTGTGCAACTTTAGGGACGAGTGTTGTTCGTCCCTAAAAAAAGTATACTTAAGTTTCTTCCTCATAGTCAAACTCGAAATCTTTTGTTTGATGGAAGAAATCTGCATAATTAATTTTAAATAAAGATTTTTTTATACGTGATACATCAATTTTTAAAGCAATAAGTTGAGTCAATACGCCAGAGTAAGATAAATCACCTTGTAAAATGGCCCCATAAATTTTTCCATCTTTATGAATGATTTTTTTATAGTTTCCATCTTGGTCTTTTTCAACTTCAATTTCGTATTCATCAGAGCCAAGCAAGGTGTTGCCTAGAGAAAGTGTTGGGATATCAAAAAAGTTCATAGTAGACTTGGAGGCAAAAAAGTCTGTCATATGTTTACGTACACCAGCCATATTACTTCCCGCAATAATACCTTCTTTAACAGCAACCGACCAAATTGGTCTACGCCCACTAACATCTCCTGCTCCATAAATATCTTTGCAAGAAGTTTGGCCATATTCATCAATTACAAGCCCAAAATAGTCAACTTCTATACCACTTCCTTCAAGAAATGCAACATTTGGACGAACTCCAGAAGCTATAATTAGTAAATCACAGTTTAATAGCTCACCATTACTTAAAATAATTTCTATTATATGTTTACTTTTAGTAATACCTATTTTTTTTATGATAGCATTATAATATTGCTTAACACCTCTTTGTGCAAAAGCATTTTCGTAGGTGGAGGATGATTCTGTGTCCAACTGAAGAGGTAATAAATGAGAACACCTTTCTATTATTGTCAAGTTTTTATCCTCTAAATTTAACAATCCACTTATAGCATCTATTCCAATTAGTCCAGCTCCAATTATTACTATGTTATTGGCATATTTTGCAAGGTACATAATTTTTTCACAATCATCTAAATTATGCAGGCCAACTACATTTGTAGCTGCCTTTAGAATTTTTAGAGACTGTGGAATATTTACATGGGAGCCACTTGCAATTAGTAACTTATCAAAAGAAATTTTTTTGTTTGAATTAGTTACAACAAATTTTTGATCGGAATCTACTTTTATAACTTCTTCGCCTTTTAACCAGTTAATGTTATATTCTTCAATAAAATTTGGAGAAACAAAATTAAGTTGATCTAAAGTTCTCTTACCACTAATATAATGGTGTAAAATACAACGTGAATATATATACTCATCTTTTGAAATAAGGATAATCTCTGCATTTGGATCAATCTCTCTTATTCGTTTTACTCCACTAATACCTGCTGCTGAGGCTCCAATTATGACATATTTCATTTTAAATCACCTCCTCCAAAGTAATTGCTTGCATTGGGCATTTTTCAATACATATTGGACCATCTTCTCTATGTTGACACATATCACATTTCATAATTTCTTTATGTGTTTTGTCATCGCTTTTTAAGACTCCATATGGGCAACCCATAATGCACATATAACAACTTGCACAGTGTTCTTTGTTATAGTTTACAAATCCAGTTTTGCGATCTTTACTCATAGCTCCTGTCATACAAGTATAAACACATTCAGGCTCATCGCAATGACGACAAAAAATTGGAGCATAAGCATGTTTAGTATCTATAACTACACGGTTTTTTGCATCAAAACTATCGTGACTTACAATACAAGCTGTTACACATCCCAAACAGCCAATGCATTTTGAACGATCAATTTTTATTCTTTCCATACTTTGGCAACCTCCTTAAATTTTAGAAATAGAAACTGGTGTAGTTTTAAATGAAGGTTCTTTTGAAAATGGATCATAAACAGAAGGTGTTAAAGTATTGGTTTCAATATAGTGGATTGGAGCGTAAAGTTGGTTTTCGGTTACAGACTCACTATATTTTGCGGCAAATTGTGATTTATGACCGTTAATTGAATATACTTCAAATTTTTCATTGTCCTCTATATTAAATTTCTTAGCCAATTTAGGATTTATATAAATATAGGCTTCTTTTGGATAAGAATCTTCTGCTAATGTTATTTCACGAGAACGTATTTGAGTATGCCACTGGCCAACTGTATCTCTGCCTGTATTTAAAATATAAGGAAACTCTTTGCTTGTTGGTAGAGGATTTTCGGCTGGTGTAGAAAACATAAACTTAGCTTTTTTGCTTGGAGTATAATATTGGTCATCTTCGAACAATCTGCGTTCATCTGCCTCAAGAATCATTCCTTCTTTGAATGGCCACTGAATACCTGGAGTTCCTTCTAATGCTTCATACGTAACACCAGTTATGTCACAAGGCATATTTTTTGAACATTTTTTCATTAGTTCAAATGCATCTTTTGGAGTTTCCCATAAATCTAGTAAATTGCCCATTCCAAGAGCTTTTCCTACACCCAAAAATACTTCATAATCACTTTTTTCATGTTCTTCTTTTTTCAGAACTGGACGCATAGCCGAAAGTCGTCTTTCAGTGTTAATATATGTCCCTGTCTTTTTTAATCCAGAAACTACTGGCAAGAAAACTCCTGCTTCAATTGAGGTATCTGTATCATCATAAAGATCTTGAACTATAAACAACTCTAGTTTTTTAATTGCTTCCTGAAATGTTTCATTATTTGCCCAAGAATGACGTGGGTTAGTTGAAACAACCCAAAGTGCTTTAATTTCACCAGCATTAATTTTTTCAATAATTGCGTTGTATGGGAGTGTTGGTTTATCAATTAATTGATCATCAGTGATTTCTAGTGCGTCACACACCGCTTTTCTTCTGCTAGGGTTATCATAATCTCCGCCACCATAAAGACCAGCTGTATTACTAAATGCACGTGAACCCATTGCATTGGATTGGCCAGTAATTGAATTTGGTCCTGTTCCTGCTCTACCAATATTGCCTGTCATAAGGGCTAAATTTATAATAGATTGAGCAGCCCTAACTCCTTCATAGCTTTGATTTATGCCCATTGTCCACCAGAACGATACATTTTCGCCATTTGCAATTAAATCAACCATATTATCTAAATCATTTTTAGATAACCCTGTTTTTTCACATACTACTTCTGACGTATAATCTTTTACTAGATTTTTAAATTCTTCAAAGTTTTCCGTATGTTCCTCAATATAGTTTTTGTCAATAGCGTCTCGTTCAATTAATAAATTTGCTAAACCATAAAATAAAAATATATCAGATTTACCTTTTATCGCATAGTGAAAATCAGCTTTTTCAGCGGTTTCAGAACGCCTTGGGTCAATTACGATTAGCTTTTTATTTTTGTTTTGACGAATTCTATCCCAAAGTATAGGATGAGCAACTATTGGATTTGCCCCTATTAAAAAGATAGTATCAGACAGCTCAATGTCATTAAGAGTATATGGAGGAGCATCAAATCCAAAACTTTGTTTGTATGCTACAACAGATGTTGCCATACATAAGCGTGTATTTCCATCGACATGTCCTCTCAGAAAATTACGCATTACATGAGAAAAAAGAGCCATTTCCTCTAGTGGCATTTGTCCCGTACTAATTCCAGCAATGCTATCTCCACCATGTTGCTCTTTTATTCTTAGTAGTTCCGCTGCTAAATAGTCATACATTCCTTCCCACGATAGTTCCACCATCTCGCCATATTCATCCCGTAATTTTGGCAAAGGCGAAGTTTTATATACGGTTTGCTGTTTTCCTAACATTAAACCTTTAATACATGAAAATCCTTTGTTAACAGGATAGTTTTTTGAGGGTACTACTTTTGTAATTTCATTGTCCTCCACATAGAAATCCATGTTACATGCTAGGGAACAAATATTACATGTTGATTGGATCATATATACCTCCTTAGTCTTGACTAAATCTATTATTGTATATGGTAAGAAAGAAGCTGAAGATCTTGCCTCTTGCTCAGCATGTATTCCTGTTTATTATATCCTATTAAAGTTTGTTTGATAATGGCAAAATTATCTAATATATACATAGAATAATTAGCACAGCATTATTGAATAAAACCTAGACAACTCAATTTTTAAATGCTATTCTAATGACGTGAATAACGGATTTGGTCACGTTGTTCCTAAATTCGTTATCACGAATAAAAAATTTTGGAGGTTAACAAATGAATATTGGAATGGTTTTTGAAAATGACTTTGAAGAAATTGAAGGGTTGGCAGTTGTTGATATTTTAAGAAGAGCAAAATTAAATCTAACAATGATTGGACTAACTGACAAAACCGTTGAGAGTGCACAAAAAGTTAAGGTTGGAATGGATACTACTGTTGATGAAGCTGATTTAGACAAGTTTGATATGTTAATTATGCCTGGTGGGGCTGGCACAGAGAATTATTTTAAGGTAGAAAAATTGAAAAAAGCAATTGCAAGCTTTATAGAAGAGGAAAAATGGGTTTGTGCTATTTGTGCAGCACCAAGTATCCTTGGAAGATGGGGCGTGTTAAAAGGTAAAACTGTAACAGGATATCCAACAATAGACATTCCTAATGCTAATATAAAAAGAGAACGTATTGTTATTGATGGTAAGTTGATTACAAGTATGGGTCCAGGAACTGCTACAGAATTTGCTCTTGAAATAGTAGCTCAAATTTGTGGAAAAGAAACTGCGGATTCGTTAAAAAAACAAATGTTACTATAATAAAAGGGCGAATATTAATCGCCCTTCGTTGCTCTCTCTTTTATTTTGTGATAATCACCATTAAAAAATGTGCAATTCTTAATACATAGGCTACATCCATAATCCCTAGAGAAATATACGGCACATTTACTATTGTCGATACATTCACCATTTGTACTCTCACTATAAATTGCACCAGCAGGACAGCTTCTCATGCACTTTCCACACTTTGAGCAAAAGTCCTTAATCCACTCATGCTTATTTTTTTTATATTTAGGTAAATTTTCGATATCAACATAAATTGTAGCAATTCTTAAACTTGGGCCAAAATCTTTGTCTGTAATGAGAAGCCCATGCTTACCTGTCATTCCTAATCCCGCTTTTTCGGCTATAGGTACATAATTCGCATCCCCGCCAATAGCAGGACCTGCCATTGCATTAAAGCCTCGTTTTCTCAGATATTTAGCAATTTTATTTACAGAGACTCCAAGCTTATAATAAGTTCTGAAAACTTCTCGTAGAGACACTATAGATGGAGCTTGATCCATACGGTCTTTTTCCATTTTCATTATAATAACAATTGCATGCCCGTATAGTATTTTATGTCCTTTAAAAACTAAATCTGGTGTAACTTCAGTATATCCAACCATATCAATCCCTAGTGATTTTATGTATTGCTCAAGATTAAAAAGTTGTTTCTTAGTGATTTTATTTTTGCCTGTTTTTGGATTTTTTTTAATAGAAGATGAACTAATATATGATTCATAAATACATCCAACCATTTTATGGATAACTGGACCTCTCATTTTTAAAGAATGAAATAGGCCTCCGCCATATTTTGCCATAAGCTCAGGAATGTTAACGTAGACTTTGCTTTTTTTATCTGAAGTTATTACTATGTCATCATTTTGAATATATTTGCCAATTGAAGGAAATATGAATTTCATTTGTCTCAGCCTCCTTTAATCTGATTTTATCATAATCTAATATGTCTTACAACATAAAGTTATTCTTAATGATGTGACTCCAAGAAGTTAGATTTTTTGGTCTAACTTCTTGGGCTCGGTACAAAGCTGGCCTCCTTATTTTTTGGCAATTCATCCCACCACCTATAGAGGTGAGGGAATTCTTGCCTTTTTTAGTTAAAATCATAACTGTATAATAATTTGAAACATAATGGGAAATATTATTTAAATAACGAGTAGTGGCCTATATTCACAATGGTATTTTATGTTTAAATTAAACTTGCATTGGTAATAATTTATGTTAAGAAGAAAAAAAGCATTTAAAAATTATTGTGAATAACAAATAGTACGCTCTCCAATTATAATAAAAAAAATATTTTAATAAGGAGAAGTTAGTATGGATAGAAGTGCACCAATAGGATTTTTATTAGGTATAGTTTTTATCTCAACAGCTATATTTTTGGAAGGAAATCTTGATAATTTTTATAGTGTTCCTTCAATTTTAATTGTTGTAGGAGGAATTACAAGTTCATTAATTACTTCGTATTCCATTGAAGAATGTCTTAATGGTATAAAAGCAATAAAAATAGTATTTTCTAAAAATAGAAAAGACATATCCGATTATATTTTAGAATTAGAAGATTTGTCTTTGATATCCAGAAAAGAAGGACTTTTAGCTTTAGAAGATAGAGTGGAAAGTATTAATGACCGGTTTTTAAGTAAAGGGATTATGATGATTATTGATGGAACAGATTATGCTCTTGTGAAAGATATTTTGAACAATGATTTATTATTAATGAGAGAGCGTCATTCTAAGCCACAGAAATTTTGGCAAACTGTAGCAGACCTTGGGCCTGCTTGGGGGATGATTGGTACACTTATTGGTCTTATAAATATGTTATCAGGGCTTGACCTTGCCACATTGGGACCAAGCATGGGAATTGCATTAATTACTACGTTTTATGGTACAATTATTGCAAACTTTTTTGCATTGCCAATAGCAAACAATCTCAGAAAAAAAACAGCAGAAGAAGTATTGCTTAAAGAAATGCTAATGGAAGGAATTCTTTCCATTCAATCAGGAGAAAATCCGATTATAATAAAAGAAAAATTAAGAACATATCTTGTTCCTTCATATAGAGATTTTCTTGAAAGAACAGAAAGTTTAGATTTTTAGTGGAGATATATAATGAAAACAACAGATTTTTATTTTGATTTGCCCCAATATTTAATAGCTCAAACGCCTTTGGAAGATAGAACATCTTCAAGGCTTATGGTTATAAATAAAAAAAATGGGGAAATTGAACATGAACGATTTTTTAATATAATAAATTATTTAAATGAGGGAGATTGTCTAGTATTAAATGACACACGAGTAATTCCTGCTAGATTGTTTGGAGAAAAGCAAGATACAGGAGGAAAAGTAGAGCTTTTGCTACTAAATAGATTTGATAAAACTAGATGGGAAGTTTTAGTCAAACCTGGTAAAAAAGCAAGAGAAGGCGATATAATTATATTTGGTAACGGGATTTTGTCAGGCAAAATAGAAACTATTATTGATGATGGAAAACGTATAATTAACTTTGAATATGATGGAATTTGGGAAGAGATTTTAGATAAGCTTGGAGAAATGCCATTACCTCCATATATATATGAAAAACTAGAGAATAAAGAAAGATATCAAACAGTATATTCAAAATATAGTGGAAGTGCTGCTGCGCCAACAGCAGGACTTCACTTTACAGAAAAATTACTAGAGAAAATTAAGGAAAAGGGTGTAAAGATTGCTTATGTGACTCTTCATGTAGGTCTTGGTACATTTAGACCTGTAAAAGTTGAAGATATTACAATGCATAAAATGCACTCAGAATTTTATATTATGACACAGGATAATGCAGACATCATAAACAATACCAAAAATAGTGGTGGACGGATTATATCCGTTGGAACAACTTCAGCAAGAACCATTGAATGTTGTGCAGATAAAAATGGTTATGTTGTAGCAGGCGAGGGATGGACTGATATTTTTATCTACCCTGGTTATAGATTTAAGTGTGCTGATGGTATTATAACAAACTTTCATCTTCCTGAGTCAACTTTAATTATGCTAGTCAGTGCTTTTTGCACGAAAGAAATTACATTAAATGCATATAAAACTGCTATTGAAAATGAATATAGGTTTTTTAGTTTTGGAGATGCAATGTTAATAATATAAAGGTGAACTATGGAGAGTTAATACCGCCTCTGAGTATTAGCGTAAGAGGCGGTATTTTCATATGGAGGAACAAATGAATAACAAATTAATAATAAGAGGAGCAAGAGAACATAATTTAAAAAATATAGACCTGGAATTAAATCGAAATGAACTGATAATCTTTACAGGACTTAGTGGCTCAGGAAAATCATCTTTAGCTTTTGATACAATTTATGCAGAAGGACAAAGGCGATATGTTGAGTCACTTTCAGCATATGCAAGACAGTTTTTAGGACAAATGGAAAAGCCAGATGTTGACAATATAGTGGGGCTTTCACCAGCAATTTCGATTGAACAAAAAACAACAAGTAGGAACCCACGCTCGACTGTGGGTACAGTTACTGAAATCTATGATTATTTAAGACTCTTGTTTGCTAGAGTAGGAATTCCACATTGTCCAAAATGTGGAAAAGAGATAAAAAAACAGACGATTGACCAAATTGTTGACCAATTGTTATCATTAGAAGGTGGAACAAGGGTTCAGTTGTTAGCTCCTATAGTTAGAGGAAGAAAAGGATCTCATGAGAAAATCTTAAAAAGTGTTCTTGCACAAGGTTATATCAGAGCAATAATTGATGGAAACATGTATGAACTATCAGAAGAAGATCTTATGTTGGACAAGAAAAAAAAGCACACTATTGAAATTGTTGTGGATAGAGTAGCTATAAGAAAAGGAATAGAAAAACGTTTAACTGATTCAATTGAAACCGTCATGAAGTTGACTGGGGGGTTGCTTACAGTTGATATATTTGGGAATGAAGGTATTATAGATACACTACAATTTAGTGAAAATTTTTCTTGTCCAGACTGTAATATTAGTATAGAAGAAATTGAACCAAGATTATTTTCTTTTAATAATCCATATGGAGCATGTTCAACTTGTATGGGTCTTGGTCAAAAATTGGAAATAGATAAAGAACTAGTAGTGCCGAATACAAAGTTAACATTACGCCAAGGGGCAATTGCCGCTACAGGCTGGGGAAGTATTGCAAATCAAGGGAGTTATGTTAATGCATTAATGGAACAATTAATGCAAAAGTTTAATTTTGACTTGGACACACCTTTTGAAGATTTAGACGAAGATGTACAACATATGTTATTCTATGGAACACCTGAACATATTCAATTTGTGTATCAAGGTGAATATTCCACAAGGAAATATGACTATGCTTTTGAGGGAATTCTGGAGAATATAAAAAGACGTTATAATGAAACTAGTTCAGAAGGAATGAAAGCAGAATATGAGGCATTCTTTACTTCTGTTCCATGTGATGCATGTGGCGGAGCTAGATTAAAACCAGAAGCTCTTGCTGTTACTGTTGCGGACAAAAATATTAGCCAGATAACAAACCAATCTATTGGTGATTTAAAAACTTTCTTTCAAAATGTAACACTAGATAATAGACAAAAAATTATAGGAGACCAAGTGTTAAAAGAGATTAATGCTAGACTTGGTTTCCTAGTTGATGTTGGTTTAGATTATCTTTCACTTTCACGTTCATCGGGTACACTTTCAGGAGGCGAAACTCAGCGTATAAGGCTTGCAACCCAAATTGGTTCTGGGCTTGTGGGTGTTCTTTATATTTTGGATGAGCCAAGTATTGGTCTGCATCAACGGGACAATGAACGTCTTATTGCAACTTTAATCCGTCTTAGAAATTTAGGAAATACATTAATTGTTGTTGAACATGATGAAGATACAATGTATGCAGCGGATTGGATTGTGGATATTGGGCCATCTGCTGGGGAACATGGTGGAAAAATTATTGTTAGTGGAACTTTACAAGATATATTAGACTGTAAGGAGTCCGAAACAGGAGCATATTTAAGTGGACGTAAAAAAATTGAAGTTCCAAAACAAAGAAGAGCTGGCAATGGCCATAAACTTATTGTTAAAGGAGCAAAAGAAAATAATCTTAAAAATGTAAATGTATCAATACCTCTAGGGACTTTTATTTGTGTAACAGGCGTTTCAGGCTCAGGCAAAAGCACTTTAATTAACGAAATTTTGTTAAAAAGATTGGCACGTGACTTAAATCATGCTAAGGTTAAAGCCGGAAAACATAAAGATATAATAGGTATTGAAAACTTAGACAAAGTTATTAGTATTGACCAATCACCCATTGGGCGTACACCACGCTCAAATCCTGCAACCTATGTAGGTGTTTTTGACTATATTAGAGATGTTTTTACAAAGACTCCAGATGCTAAACTAAGAGGATACCAGAAGGGTCGATTTAGTTTTAATGTAAAAGGTGGGAGATGTGAAGCTTGTAGCGGTGATGGAGTAAATAAAATAGAAATGCACTTTCTTCCAGATGTTTATATTGAATGTGAAGTGTGTCATGGAAAACGATACAATCGTGAAACACTAGATGTGAAATATAAAGGTAAATCGATTGCTGATATTTTAGCTATGACAGTTGAAGAAGCACTGAAGTTTTTTGAAAATATACCTAGTATTAATCGAAAACTTCAAACATTATATGACGTGGGCTTATCTTATATAAAACTTGGGCAACCGTCAACAACTTTATCTGGTGGAGAAGCTCAAAGAGTAAAATTAGCTGATGAACTTAGCAAGCGTAGCACGGGCAAAACTATGTATATTTTGGATGAACCAACAACTGGACTACATTTTGCAGATGTGCATAAGTTAATTGGCATTCTCGAAAGACTAGTTGATAACGGGAATACTGTAGTAGTCATTGAACATAATCTTGATGTGATAAAAACTGCAGATTATATTATTGATTTAGGCCCAGAAGGTGGTACTCGTGGTGGTGAAATTGTAGCTACTGGCACACCTGAAGAAGTCTCAAAAATAGAATATTCATATACAGGAAAATTTTTGAAAAAAATGTTATCTTAACACTAGAAACATAGGAGCACGTGTTGCTCCTATGTTAGTTATATTTTACTGAATGTGGGTATCCGATTTGTATACTTCGTTATTTCACTAAATCCTGCTTGTTGAGCGACTTTAATTCCATCATTTGTAGCTGACCCAAGAAATTCATGTCTATGAGAATCACATCCAATTGTCAAAATCTTACCTCCACATTCTTTATACAAAGCTAATATATTCAAGTCTGGCATAGTTCTTCCCATTGGTTTAAAAACTTCTGAACAATTTATTTCAATTCCTTTGTCTTGTCTAATTAATTCCTTAAAAAGATATTCAAATTGGCTTTTAAAGGGTGTCCAATCGGGGTAATTTTTACTATGAGCAAAATAATATCTTGCTGGATAAGTGAGATGACCCAATATATCAAAATCTGCTGTTTGTGTCATTTTTATTAAAGCGTTAAGATAATCAGTATATAATTTGTTGAAGTCTATCCCTTCAAAATTACAAATTCCTATATCAAATTTATCAGTTAATTTATGGATTGAAGCCATAACAAAATCAAATGGATGATGTAGTATTGTTTGATTAGCTAGATCTAAATTATGATGAGGTTGCCCCATTTCAACACCCATTTTAATTGATAAGATATTTTTATATACCTCTCTACAATTTTTTATATCTTCATATAATCCTTTGAAATCCATGCAATGTTGGACGGATGGATTTTGATATAGTTCATAGTGGTCTGTAATAGCAATTTCCTCTAGTCCTTTTTTTATGGCTTCTTCACATAATGTAATTATTTTTTCGCAACCATCTTTAGAATATTTTGAGTGTATATGATAGTCAAACATAATTTTCTCCTTTTAATATATTTTAATAAATTTAGGTTTTCTTTGAGTATAGGTTGTAATTTCGTTAAATCCCGCCTGCTTAGCTATTTGTAAAGCTTTGTTGACACCAGCACCAACATATTCTTTGGAATGGCTATCACATCCAACAGTTAAAATTTTGCCCCCACATTCTTTGTAAAACATAACGAGATCTAAATCAGGCATAGTCCTTTGCAATACTTTAGAACATCCAGAACAATTTATTTCAATTCCTTTATCTTGCTTAATCAACTCTTTGTATAAACATTCAATTTGATCCTTAAATGGTGTCCAATCGGGGTATTTTTTTGTTTGTGCAAAAGCATATCTAACAGGATATGTAATGTGTCCCATTGAATCGAAATCAGATGTTTTAGCCATTTCTATTAAGGTATTTACATAATCTGAGTAAATGTCCTCTATAGATATTTTGTTATAATTACACAGTCCCACATCAAAATTATCATTTAAATTATGAACGGAACCAATAATAAAATCAAATGGCTGAGTGGCGATTAAGTTATTAGCTAGAGTACTATTAAAATGTGACTGCCCAATTTCAACACCATACTTAATTTTTAATTTATCCTTATATTTTTTTCTTGCTTCCAAAATATCTTTATATAAAGACTTAAAATCAACATTGTCTTCTCTATTTTGGTCTTGATACAAATCATAGTGATCTGTAATAGCAATTTCCTTTAGTCCTTTTTTTATACTTTCTTTACAAAGTATATCAATTTCTTCATATCCGTCTATAGAATATTTTGAGTGCATATGATAATCAAACATAATTTTTCTCCTCTACACTTTTACTAATGATGTAAAATTGTAAATTTATCATCAGTTTAGTTATAGCATTTTATCTAACATTATGCAACTATTAATTTTAAATTATCGATGTAAAATTAATAGTTAACAAATAAAAAAAGGCCGCAGATAAGTATCTATGGCCCACACTATGTTCCTATTCAAATGCGTATTGTTGATAAAACCTCTAAGGCACCAAAAAAATCAATTAGAAGACTAATCATCACCAAAATCATTAAAAATGTATTTTCATATTTATATGCTATATATAATAACCATGCGTCTATCCCCAAAAATAAAATATCAATCATAAAAAATCCTTTCCAAATCCCGTTTATTTTATTATAATAAAAAGTATTATTTAATTCAAGGAGAATACGATGGAAAATTTTATTAAAGCATTAAAATTACAAAACATTAATTCATTATTACAAATACAAGAATTGTCTATAAGACCTATTTTAGAAAACAAAAATATAGTACTTCAATCTCCTACTGGAAGTGGAAAAACCCTTGCATATCTTTTGCCTATATTTAAAAAAACTAATACTTCATTGAAACAAGTTCAAACTTTAATTCTTTGTCCGACTCATGAGTTAGTGGTACAAATCGCAGATCAAATCCGTTTGCTAAGCAAAAATAGTAATTATAATTTAAGTTGCACAACTTTAATTGGGGGTGCAAATATTAATAAACAGATTGAAATTTTAAAAAAAAATAAACCTCATATAGTTGTGGCAAGTACTGGTCGAGCACTAGAATTAATTATAAAGAAAAAATTGCCAGCTCATACAATAAAAACTTTGGTTATAGACGAAGCAGACACTTTACTATCTAAAAATCAACGTGAAGACATTTTGAAAATAAAACAATCTTTGCAAAAAGATGTTCAAATCATTTGTTGTAGTGCAACTATTAGTGAGAACTTAAAGAATGATATTAGTTTGTTAGTAAAAGACCCTGTGTTTATAGATACAGAAGAAACTGTTAATCAAAATATTGATCATAAATTTATTGTAACAGAAAAACGTAAGAAGTTTGATGAGTTACGTACATTTTTAAATAAAGAAGCCCCCTATAAAAGTTTAATTTTTATTAATAATAATCATGAAGTGGATAACATTGTTTCAAAATTGCAACATCATAATTTTAAAGCTATTGGTTTATCTTCTTCGCAGGATAAGCAAAAACGAAGTAGTGCTATGATGCAATTTAGAATTGGCAAATCAAATATTCTGGTTTCATCAGATGTATCTGCTCGTGGATTAGATGTTCCTGATATTTCACATATATTTAACCTAGATTTACCAAAAAGTAGTGCTGATTATATTCATAGAGCAGGAAGAACCGCTAGAGGTATAAATTCGGGAACGTCTATAGGCATAATTACTCAAGGCGAAGAAAAGATATTGAAAGAATATGAAAAAAAATTAAAAATATTTTTCTCTCCGATTTGTTAAGTTTAAAGTACATGTATGGTATAATACAGATATCGCTAATGATAATTAACTAGACTACGATAATTTATTATTAAGCAATTATAAAATTTTTATAGTTTAAAATTTCTTATTAATATTGGAGGCATAAATATGTATAACGCATACTCAAAACGATATGAAAATATGATTTATAACAGATGTGGCAGAAGTGGGCTTAAACTGCCCGCTATTTCACTAGGATTATGGCATAATTTTGGAAATGTTGATAAGTTTGATAATTGTCGCAAGATGATATATCGTGCATTCGACTTGGGAATAACTCATTTTGATTTAGCAAATAACTATGGTCCACCTGCAGGTTCGGCTGAAACTACTTTTGGACGAATTTTGAGTGAAGACTTAAAACCATATCGAGACGAAATAATTATTTCAACTAAAGCTGGATACTTTATGTGGGATGGACCATATGGAGATTGGGGCTCAAAAAAATATCTTGTGGCTAGTTTAGATCAAAGTTTAAAGCGTATGGGATTGGATTATGTAGATATTTTTTATCACCATAGACCTGACCCTGAAACACCAATTGAAGAAACAATGCGTGCTCTTGATCTTATTGTAAGACAAGGAAAAGCTTTGTATATTGGACTATCAAATTATGGCCCACTAGAAGCAAAACGTGCATTTAAGATTTTAAGAGATCTTGGAACACCTTGTTTAATCCATCAACCTAAATATTCTATGCTAGATCGTACTATAGAAAATGGTTTATTAGACACTCTTGAACAAGAAAAAGTAGGGGCAATTGTATTTTCTCCTCTAGCAGGTGGTTTGTTGTCCAATAGATATTTAAAAGGCATACCTGAAGACTCAAGAGCTTCAAGGCCAGACAGTCCTTTTTTAAATAGCTCAGATATTACAAGTGAATTACTAGATAAATTAATGAAACTTCACGTTATTGCAAATGCTAGAGACCAAAAACTTTCTCAAATGGCTCTTTCATGGATTTTAAGAAAATCCATAATAACTTCTGTTTTAATTGGGGCAAGTCGTATTAGTCAGATTGAAGAATGTGTTGAAGCTGTTCATAATACTGAATTTACTGAAGAAGAGCTTTCTAACATCTCAGAGATACTAGGAGGCTGAAGTATTTTAATGAAGAAAGGATATGTGTTTTGAAAAAAGTAATAATTTATATTGCAATGAGTCTGGATGGATATATCGCCGATAAAAATGGTGGAGTTGCATTTTTAGGTGGGGATGGAACAGATACTGAAGATATGGGTAGCTATAATGACTTTTATGATACTGTTAGTGAAGTTATTATGGGATACACAACATATAACCAGATTGTAACAGAACTTGCACCAGATAATTATCCTTATTCTGGAAGAAAAAGCTATGTTCTTACAACTAAAAACCTAGTAGATAAAGATGATATAATATTTACAAAAAAAAGCATACCAGAAATAATAAGTGAATTAAAGACTAGTGAGAGCAAAGGTAATATTTGGATAAACGGGGGAGCATCTATTGTAAATCAAGTTTTAAAGTTTGGTTTATTTGATGAGATTGTTGTATCAGTAATTCCTACTATATTAGGCAGTGGGATTAACTTATTCCAAACAATGGATACTCAAATTAGGCTAAAACTTGTATCTACTCAATCTTATAATGGAATTGTTGAACTAAAATATGTTCCCAATATAGAAGTCTTAAATTAATTAAAAGGGAGAGATAACTATGTTAAACGAAGCAAACAAGTATGTGCAAGAAAACAAGCCAAATGAAAGATATAAACCAAAGTATCATATTTCTCCACCAATCGGTTGGCTAAATGATCCAAATGGATTATGTTTTTATAATGGAGAATATCATGCATTTTTTCAATATCATCCATATGATAGTGTGTGGGGGCCAATGCATTGGGGACATGCAAAAAGTAAAGATTTGATTAAATGGGAGTATTTACCTATAGCACTTGCACCAGAGTCAGAGTGTGACAAAGTAGGATGCTTTTCAGGTAGTGCAATTGAACATGATGGAAAATTATTTTTAATATATACAGGAGTGACTAAAAATGATAAAGATCAAGATATGCAGACTCAATGTATTGCATATTCTGAAGATGGCATTAATTTTAAAAAGATTGAGCAAAACCCAGTCTTAAGTTCAAAAGATTTGCCTGAAAACTGTCAAAAATATAGTGGAGAATTTAGAGACCCAAAAGTTTTTATGATAGATAAAACTTACTATATGGTAACTGTTGCAAAATCTGATGATGAAAAAGGTCAAATCTTAATGTATAAATCAAAAGATTTAGTAAGTTGGGAGTTTGTAAATACTATTTATCAGAACAATAAACTGGGTATAATGTTTGAATGTCCTGACATGTTTAATTTGGATGGAAAAGATGTTCTTATAATGTCCCCTATGTTTGTACCTAGAGAAGGACATAGATTTTACAACGTTCATTCATCTGTATATGTTGTTGGAAAATTGAATGAAAAAAAAGGCACTTTTAAAGAAAAATATTATGACGAAATAGATAGTGGTTTGGATTTTTATGCTCCACAAACTTTTCTTGGTGATTATGATAAAAGAATTATGATGGGATGGCTTCAAACTTGGGGAAGAATAATTCCTACACATGAACTTGGGCATAATTGGGCTTGCAGTTTATCTTTACCACGTGAATTAAAATTAGTTAACAACAAGCTTGTTCAAAAACCAATTGACTTTATATGTAACTATCGTAAAACTCAAGCTAGGTATAAAGATCAAGAAGTAAAAGGGTTTAAGCAATTTGAGCATATTAGAGGCGATGTGTGTGAAATTGGCATTGATGTAGATGTTCAGAACACTAACTTTTTTGTAATAAATATTTTAAAAACCGATAAAGAAAAAGCAAGCATTATTTTTAATAAAGAAAAAATGACACTTACTTTTGACCGTTCAACAATAAAAAATACTATCGGAGGAGAAGAAGCAATACCCGTCAATTCCCGATATGTACCGATAAGTCTAAAAGATAATAAGTTTAGTTTGAACTTTTTTATTGATAAGTGCATAGTGGAAATTTTTGTAAATGGTGGAGAACAAGTGCTTTCTTCAACAGTTTATCCAGAAGGAGAAAACGCAGAGATAGAGTTTTGGGCTGATGGAGTAGCTTATATTGAAACACTTTTGTGTTGGCAAATAGAGCTTTAAATTTCTGTAAAATATCCAGTCTAGACATACTAAAATAAAACCACAAAGATTATTGCTATAAATAATAATTATTGTGGTTTTCTATATTTTGTTCCAAATAGAACCATACTAGAAAAGTGAGGTACATATGATAACGTATATTTTTATTTAATAGCCTCTAGATAAGAAGGCTAAAGGTCTTTCTCATGAGTATAACTTATGTTATAATCATGAAATATTTGGCTTTGATATTTATATATTTATAAAGCCACATAAGTTTTTATAGTTGGGAGGAAAAAAATTTGGAAAATGGATCAAAAGAAACACGACAAAAAATAGGACCACCACAAGTATTGGTAATAGGTTTTCTTACAACCATTTTAGTTGGGACTTTATTATTAATGCTTCCAATAAGCAGTCAAAGTGGTAAAGGCACATTTATTGTTGATGCACTTTTTACAGCAACTTCAGCCGTATGTGTGACAGGTCTTGTTGTGGTAAATACAGCAGCACACTGGTCAGTATTTGGCAAATTAGTTATTATTACTTGTATTCAAATTGGTGGGCTTGGATTTATGACAGTTGTAAGTATGCTTTTTGTATTAAGAAACAAAAGAATTACACTGAAAAATAGGCTTATAATGCAAGAAGCATTAAGTTTTAGATCAACAGCTGGAATTGTGAGATTTACTAGGCTTATTGTAAAACTAACTTTCATTATTGAAGCTATTGGAGCTTTTTTGTTATCGTTTGTATTTGTTCCTGAACATGGATTTATAAAGGGTGTTGCTTTTTCAGTTTTTCACTCTATCTCAGCATTTTGTAATGCGGGATTTGACATAGTGGGAGAAAATAGTTTGATGCCTTATGTTGGAAATGGATTAGTAAATTTTACAATAATAATGCTTATTATAATTGGTGGATTGGGGTATACAGTTTGGCTGGATAGTTTTGAAATAATTAAAGTAAAGTTTAATTCAGCAGAACACTTTACCTGGAGGCAAGCGTTTTATAAGTTATCATTACATACAAAACTTGTATGGATCTTAACAATAGGACTAATTTTAAGCGGATTTTTGTTTTTCCTTATCGTAGAATATCAAAATCCTTTAACATTAGGTGAATTATCATTGAAGGATAAAATTTATGCTTCACTTTTTCAATCAGTTTCTCCCAGAACAGCAGGCTTTAATACATTACCGCTGGCCGATTTAACAGAGGCATCTCAACTTGTAACAATTTTATTGATGTTTATTGGAGGTTCACCAGCTGGAACAGCAGGAGGTATAAAAACTGTAACATTTGGGGTAGTTTGTATTTGTGCAATATCTGTTATACAAGGACGTTCAAATGTTGTTGCATTTAGAAAAAAAATAGCTATAGACGTAATTTTAAGGGCATTAACAGTAACAGTAATTGCGTTAGTAATTGTTACTAGTATGCTTTTAATTCTTACACTGACTCAAGATGCTGATTTTATGGAAATATTTTTTGAAACAGTATCGGCATTTGGTACAGCAGGGCTTACACTGGGGATTACAGGCAATCTTAATATTATTGGAAAAATAATAATAATTTTACTTATGTTTATTGGACGTGTTGGACTTTTCACTATAGGCGTAGCTTTGGTAACTCGTCAAGGAAAAAATTCACAAATACAATACCCAGAAGAGAAAGTATTAATAGGATAATAAAATATTATAATGAGGTGTTTAGAAGTTAATTACTCCCACTTGTAAAAGCTCAAATTGACTAGACTAAGTATTTACTTCAATATTAGGTTAAATATGGATATATAACTAAGAGCATTAGAATACAATATGGATTAGAAAAAAGTCATAGAGTAGATGCCAGATGTATAAGTAGAAATGCATTGACAAAGCCATTAGAGCATTGGTATGTTGTAAAGCAAGTAAGAAAACATAACAGGCAAATGCACAAAGCGAATATTGTTAAAGGTGGAAAAAAGAAATTAAATCAAGCACCCTATGTAGTAAAAGGGTTTAGATTGTTTGATAAGGTAAAATATGATAAAGAAGAATGCTTCATATTTGGAAGAATGTTTTCTGGATATTTCGATTTGCGAAAATTAGATGGAACAAGTATACACAAAAGTGCAAACTATAATAAGTTGCATTTATTAAATATAAGAAGATGTTTATTAACAGAAAGGAGGATGCAAGGAATATAGGAAGCAATTCCTCTCCCACTTATAGAAGAGGGAGTATCCTTGCTAATTTAAGATGAAAATGAAACAATTTGTAGTATGTGGATTAGGAAGATTTGGAATAAGTATGGCTACAACTTTGTCCGATGCTGGATATGAAGTTATGGTTATTGATTCATCAGAAGAAAAAGTGCAAGAAATATCTTCTGTTGTAACACATGCAGTACAAGCAGATACAGCAGATATTGATGTAATGAAATCACTAGGGATTAGGAACTTTGATGTGGCTATTGTTTCTATAGGTAGAGATATTCAAGCAAGCATAATGACTACTTTAATTTTAAAAGAACTAGAAATGCCATATGTAGTTGCAAAAGCAACTGGGGATTTACATGAAAGAGTATTAAAAAAAATTGGTGCAGATAGAGTAGTGCAACCTGAAAAAGAAATGGGACATAGACTTGGTAATAACTTAATTTCAGGAAATATATTAGAATATATACAGCTTTCTCCAGACTATAGTATTGTTGAAATTCCAATTTTAAAAGAATGGCAAAATCGTACGATAAAAGAAGTTGACCTACGAAATAAATATGGAATTAATATAATTGCAGTTCAATCAAGTACCCACATTGATATATCTCCAAAGCCTGATTGTGTACTAAATGCTGATGACTTAATAATAGTTGTTGGCTCAAACCGTCAGCTACAAAATATTGAGGCAAAAAGATATGGAAGATAAAACGATATTAAGTACTAAGAATCCAATAATAAAAAATATTAGACTGTTACAAGAAAAAAAGTCAGCCAGAGACCAACAAGGTCTCTTTATTGTTGAGGGTATTCGTGCAGTTAGTGACTTAAAACATAAAAAAGTACAAACATTTATTGCAACTAGAAATATAAATAAAGATGCATTTTGTAAAGAAGAAACTCAGTGGATAGAAGTTAGTGAAAATGTATTTTCTTTTATATCAGATACCAAAACTCCACAGGGGATCATGGCAGTTGTTTATAAAGAACAATACTCTTTAGATAAACTTAAATATAAAAAAAATTCAATATTTTTAGTCGTTGAAAATGTTCAAGATGCTGGAAATTTGGGTACACTTATAAGAACAGCATATGGATTTGGCGTTGAAGCAATATTTTTATCTAGTAGTTGCGTTGATTTATATAATCCAAAAGTAGTAAGAGCAACTATGGGAGTGGAACTACCTATTTTTACGAATATAAATATAAGTGATTGTATACACCAGCTTAAACAAAAAGACATTACAATTTGTGTAACAGATTTACAAACAGATACTTATCTGCAAAATTGTGAATTTAATAAAGGTGTAGCTCTTGTTGTTGGAAATGAAGCAAATGGTGTCACAGAACAAACGAAAGAATTGGCGGATAAAAAGATTAAAATACAAATGCAAAATAATCTTGAATCATTAAATGTATCCATTGCTAGTGCAATTTGTTTGTATCAAATATGTATTGGTAACTGTTAGGACAAAATTTATACTATAGAAAAGAAGGGAAATAATAATGATTTCAGTTAGAAAAATTTACAAAGATACAGAACAATTTACAAATGAAAAAGTAACAATTGGAGGATGGGTTAGGTCACTAAGAGATAGCAAGACTTTTGGATTTATTGATTTAAATGATGGTACATTTTTTAAGGGTGTACAAATAGTTTTTGATGATAGTATAGAAAACTTTAAAGAAATCACAAAAGTTGGTGTTGGTACAGCTTTAATAATTGAAGGTACATTGATTTTGACTCCAAACCAAAAACAACCTTTTGAAATAAAAGCTACTAGTATTGAAGTTGAAGGAGAATGCCCACCAGATTATCCACTACAGAAAAAAAGACACTCTATGGAATTTTTAAGAGAAATAGCTTATTTACGTCCTAGAACAAACACTTTTTCTGCGGTATTTAGAGTGCGGTCTCTTGCAGCATATGCCATACACAAATTTTTTCAGGAGAGAAACTTTGTATATGCACATACACCAATTATAACAGCTAGTGATTGTGAAGGTGCTGGTGAAATGTTTACAGTTACAACACTAGATCTAAAAAAACCAAAATTTAAAGAAGATGGTGAAATAGACTTTAAAGAAGATTTCTTTGGAAAAATGGCTTCTCTTACAGTTAGTGGTCAGCTTTCTGCTGAAACATTTGCGTTAGCATTTAAAGATGCATATACTTTTGGCCCAACATTTAGAGCTGAAAACTCAAATACTCCTCGTCATGCAGCTGAATTTTGGATGATTGAACCAGAAATTGCCTTTGCAGATTTAAACGATGACATGAACTTGGCAGAAGATATGTTAAAGTTTATTATAAATTATGTTTTAGAAAATGCTCCTGAAGAAATAAAATTCTTTGACAGTTTTGTGTCTAAAGGCATTTTACAAACATTGAATAATGACATGAATGCAGACTTTGGTAGGGTGACATATACCGAAGCTATTGAAATTTTAGAAAAATCAGGTAAAAGTTTTGAATACCCAGTGTATTGGGGGTGTGATTTACAAACTGAACATGAGAAGTTTTTAAGTCAAGAATATTTTAAAAGACCAGTATTTGTAATAGACTATCCAAAAGAGATCAAAGCTTTTTATATGAGATTAAACGATGATAAAAAAACTGTGGCGGCTATGGATTTACTAGTGCCTGCAATTGGAGAGTTAATTGGAGGCAGTCAAAGAGAAGAACGTTTAGATGTATTACAATCTCGATTGGCTGAATTTGGTTTAAACGAAGATGATTATTGGTGGTATTTAAATTTAAGGAAATTTGGAGGAACTCGCCATGCTGGATTTGGACTTGGATTTGAAAGACTAGTAATGTATTTGACAGGAATAACAAATATAAGAGACGTAATTCCATTTCCAAGAACAGTAGGAAAAGCTGATTTTTAATATTTGCTCAACAAGTCAATTTTGATTATTTTGACTATATTAACTTATTTGATAAAATATTATTTACATTATATATTATATAATATATAATTAAATTAAAATTTAATATATTGATTTAATGATAATAAGAAAAGATAAACAGTCTTTTCTTATTATCGAGAATTAAATAAGCTGGATGGGGTACAAATAATAAAAGGAGGTAATAAATGGAAATAATTTTATGTTTAGTAATTATCGTTTTATTAAGTATTATAGGAATTTTAATAAATAAGTTTTCCAAAGAAAAAATTAAGGCCCAACAATATTTAGATATTCTTAATGCTTTACCCTTTCCAATATCTGCAACAGATATGAATAAAAATTGGACTTTTATAAACAAATCAGTTGAAACCATGATAGGTAAATCCCTAAAAGATGTTAAAGGTAATTCTTGTAAAAATTGGGGGGCTGAGATTTGTGGGACGCAAAATTGTGGAATTAATTGCTTATTAAAAGGAAAAAATCGAACTAGGTTTTCATCTGGTAATAAAGACTTTCAAGTAGATTTATCTTACATAACTAACTTAAATGGCCAAAGAATAGGATATCTTGAAATAATTCAAGACATTTCTCAATTTAATCACGCAATGAACTCTTTAAAAACGCAAGATAGATTAATTGAAAATATCTCTGAAGGATTAGAGAATTTCTTGAAAATTTCAAATTCTGTAAGTCAAAGTGCAACTAGTTTATCTTCGAGTGCGGTTGATCAAGCTGGACTAATTCAAGAATTCATTAGTTCTATTAATGAAATATCCATTGGATTGGAAAATAATATTACGAACATCATTGATACAAATAAAATTTCTAATACTACAAAAGAAAGAGCAGGTATTGGTACAAATTATATGCAAAGCTTAATTTCTACTATGAATGATATTAATACGTCTAGTAATAGCATTGCTGAGGTAATTAAAATCATTGAGAACATTGCAAGTCAAACTAATTTACTAGCACTAAATGCTGCCATTGAATCTGCACGTGCTGGTGAAGCAGGAAAAGGATTTGCTGTCGTTTCAAATGAAATCAGAGATTTGGCAACAAAAAGTTCTGAAACAGTAAGAGAGATTGAAACAATTATAAAAAGCTGTTTGGAAACAGTTGAAAAAGGGCAAAACATAGTAAAAGATACAGATATTGCATTAACAAATATTGTAAATAGTATTAATGACACTGCTGAAATGAGCAAAGTGTTACTTGAAAATAGTAATCATCAGAAGTCTTCTTTGGAGCAACTAAATAGGGGTACACGTCAACTTTCAGATATTACGGATTTAAATGTGGCAACTTCTGAAGAAAATCTTGGTATAAATAATGATTTAATAATGCAAATAGAAAAATTGCAAGATGCAATCAACATAAAATAGGGCCTATAGGGGCTCTGTTTTTGTGTAAACTATTTTTAAATAAAAAAAGACTTTAACTTTTGAACTTTTTTAAGTATCATGAATTATAAAATATATATAAGAAAGGGATTAGAAATGACTACACTAAAAGATGTTGCTAAATCGCTTAACATTTCAGCTATGACTGTTTCAAGAGCGATAAATGATCCAAAAAGAGTAAACAAAGATTTACTAGTAAAAATTTATGAGGAAATGGAGAGATTAAATTATCGGCCAAATCAAGCTGCTCGAGCATTAGTAAATCAAAAGACTGGAATTATTCAAGTTGTTATTTACAATAAGTTAAGTGGCACAGATATTTATTTTGTATATTTAATATCAAGTATTATAGACTATTTAAGCAAAAATAATTACTCTGCAATAATTAAACATGGCTATGATAAGTTTTATAATTGTGACGGAATGATTGTAATAGGCTTAAGTCAAGGCGATGACATAGAAATGTTTAAAAAAATTGATATACCAACAGTATTATTTGGTAAAACAGAACAAAATGTTGATTATGTTGATATCAATAATCATCAAGGAACATACCTAGCCACCAATTATTTAATTCAAAACAAATATAAAAATATTGCTTTTATAGCCATTGATGAAGATGAACCGTTTTGCCAAGAACGTATTGATGGATATATAAAAGCATTAAAAGATAACAAAATAGTTATAAAAAAAGAAATGATCTTTTGTACAAATAATACCATTGAAGCTGGACAAAATGTATTTAATGATATGTGGAAATATAAGCCCGATGCCGTTGTTTGTTCAACAGATTTAATAGGACTAGGTATAATTGAGGGTGCAAAGAGAAATAATATTAGAATTCCGCAAGAACTGGCAATTATAGGATTTGATGGAGTTTATTTAAATCAAGTTTCAATTCCAAGATTAACAACAATTCGTCAACCAATATATGAACTTGGAGAAAAATTAGCCTCTACTTTAATTAGTCGAATTAAAAATCCAGACTTAGAACAACAAACTAGTATTTTAGATTTAACACTTCAAAAAGAAGACACGGTTTTAGAAATTGACACGAAAGAAGGGAATTTGTTATGAAAACAGTTAAAGTTATTAGCTCAGATAAAGAAACAAAAAAATGGTTCTGTAAATCATCCATTGAGATGCATGAAGGTGCTCAAGGTAAAGAGATGGAATTACTAGTAGTTTTTAGAGACATTGCTTATCAAGAAATTAAAGGTTTTGGAGGAACATTCACGCAAGCTTCAGCTTATACCTATAGCAGAATGAATAAAGATATTCAAAAAGAAATAATGGAAAGCTATTTTGGCAAAACAGGCTTGAAATATACGATTGGACGAACCCATATTAATAGTTGTGACTTTTCTTTTGGCAACTATGCTTATTGTGACAAAGAAGGTGATGTTAACTTAGAAACATTTAGTCTTGATTGTGATAAAGACTATGTAATTCCTTTTATAAAAGAGGCATTGAACTTTAAAGGCGAAAAAATATCTTTGTTGGCATCTCCTTGGAGTCCTCCAGCTTGGCTTAAAACAAATAACAATATGCTAAAAGGAGGTAAACTTAAAACTGAGTACTATGAAGTTTGGGCCAAATACTTTGTAAAATATATTCAAGCCTATAAAAAAGAAGGTATCGAAATCGATATGATTACAACACAAAATGAACCACATGCCGTGCAAACTTGGGAATCTTGTATTTATAATGATGAAGAGGAAAAAGTGTTTATTAGAGATTATTTATATCCTGCACTAAAAAATGCAAACCTAGACACAAAGATTGTTATTTGGGATCATAATAAAGAGTATGCTTTTCAAAGAGCAAAATATATTTTGTCTGATCCAAAAGCAAATGAAGCAGTGTATGGAATTGCTTTTCATTGGTACTCGGGAGACCATTTTGAAAACCTCAGTTTGTGCAGAGAATTTTTCCCTAGCAAAGAACTTATATTTGCTGAAGGTTGTGTAGAACTTACAACAACAGCAACTACAATGGCTATGAAAGCAAACAGTGCTTCAAATGGAAAATGTACAGCTATAGAGGGGCCATGGGAATTTGGAGAATGCTATGCCCATGATATTATGGGAAATATTAATCATGGATTAAACCAATATATTGATTGGAATCTACTGCTTGATGAAACTGGAGGACCAAACCATGTAAGTAACTTTTGTAGTGCTCCAATTATGTGTGATACTATAAACCAAAAATTAATATATCAACCGCCATACTATTTTATTGGACATTTAAGTAAATATGTTCCTGCTGGTTCAAAGCGTATTGCACATAGCAAATATACATCTGATTTAACTATAAATACTTTTTTGACACCAAAAGATGAGGTTGTTGTAGTTGTGCTTAATACAACTGAAAATGAAATACCTTTAAATGTAAAAGATGTGGTGACAGATTCAATATTTGCAACAAATATTAAAGCAAAATCTATTACCACATTTATATACTAGTATTAAAATGTTTGAAATAGGCGAACATATAGCTTCGCCTATACTATCCTTTAATACCTGTAGCTGCAACACTTTGCTGAACTTGTTCTTGTGCAAAAGAATATATTAATATACCAGGCACAATGGCGATAGTCAAGGCAGCAAACATTTTAGTATAGTCATACGAAAAAGATTCATTAAAGAAACCTAGAGCCAAAGGTAAAGTTCTATTGCTATTTGAAGAAGTCAAAAGCATAGCATAAAAATATTCATTCCAATTATTAAGAAACATAAGAATGCCTGCAGTTGCAAGCCCTGGTTTGGCTAAAGGTAAGTTTATAGTAAAAAATATTCTAAGAAAGCTTGCACCATCTATCTCGGCAGCTTCATTTAGTTCTTTTGGTATACTCAAAAATGTGTTTCTTAAAATAAACATTGATATAGCCATTCCTGCTGAAATATAAACTAAGATTAATCCTGATTTTTTGTCATATAAATCTAAATTCATAATTAAAGAAAAAATTGGTTGTGCTTTTGTGTGTCCTGGGACTAATAAAGTTAAAGTAAATAAAGCATAGAATAAATTTTTTCCTTTAAAATTATATTTAGCAATAACATATGCTCCCATTGCAAAGCATAATAAAGCTATTAAAGAAGCTATTGTAGATATTATGAAAGAGTTCCAAGTATATAACATCATGTCATATTGTTCAAATACTTCTATATAAGCATTAAAATTTATAGAAGTCGGTAGCGAAAAAGGATTATTTAATATTTCCGCATTCGTTTTAAACGAAGAAATAATTACCCATATTATGGGAAAAATTGAGATAATTACTACAAATAGTAACGTTGCATACATACTAATCTTTTTCAAATTTTTTCCCCCTTCTTGTTAGTGCTCTTTATTAATGCCAAAAAGTTTGTTGATTATAACCAATACCATTATACCAAATAAAAACATCATAACAGCGGAAGCGTTTGCATAGCCATAATTCATATCGTTAATTGCATTTACTAGTATGATTGGTATATTCATTGTGTCATCCCCAGGGCCGCCTCTTGTGGTTAGTGCAATTGTTTCATACATAGCAATTCGTGACGTGATGGAAAGAATTATCCCAGTTGCAATTGCATTCTTACATAAAGGCAAATTTATTTTGGTTGTTATTTGCCATTCATTCGCTCCATCAATTTTGGCTGCTTCGTGTATGTCTGGTGAAATTGACATAAGCTCATTAAACACAATTAAAGTCACAATTACACCGTAAAATAACCATGTTAATGTTATAGCCCAAAATGCAAATGGTGACTCAAAAAACCAATTTACATTAAAATCAGGATTAAGCTTTCTTATTAAATTATTTAAGATTCCAAAGTCATTGTTAAAGAAAAATCTATAAATCATTGCCCAAGCTGCCACTGAAATTATGTTTGGTATCATATATACACTTCTAACAAACTTCCATCCAAAGGGTTTCTTATGTAGTAAAAATGCTATAAGCACTGCAAATCCAACATGTAATGTTCCGGCTATTATTCCCCAATAAGCTAAGTTTTTGAGTGAAATAAGAAAACTATCTTGTGTAAACAACTTTATATAATTATCAAGGCCAATAAATTTTGGTTCATTAAATCCATCCCATTTAGTTAGGCTTGTTGAAAATAAGGTTATAATTGGCACAAGATAAAACATTGCAAATATAATAATTGATGGTGCTAAAAATAAATAGATCCATTTTAAGTTACGATTTTTAGACATTTAACTCCTCCCTTAAATTAATATTTTAAAAGAGTGCTCCGATGCTCTCCTAATAAACAGAAATCTTTTTATTCAATACTTTGTGCTTTTTCAGTTAGTGTTGCACAAAATTCCTCTGGTGTAATTGACCCATCAAACAATTTCGGTAGTAATTTGCCAAACTCTTCTTGTGAAATAGAGTTATGTACAATATACTCAAAAGTAGGAACGATATGTGTTTCAGAAGTAACAGATGAATTTAATTGATTAATCAACACTCGTTCTTTTTGTTTTTCTTTAAATGCTTCAGACATTTCTAAATTAGGCAATACTCCGCCTTCTTGCAATACGTATGCTTCAAGCTCTTCAGGTGTATTTATAAACTCCAAGAATGCAAGGGCAACTTCAAGTTCATCTTCAGGCAATCCATCTGGTATCCACCATCCAATTGCTTGAATAGTATCAATTGCAACATTCCCTGGATATATATCACTAACAACTTGTGTTCCATCAAATCCATTACTCCATTTATCCTCACTGCCTTGTTCAAAATCTGAACCCATCCAACTTCCATTAAAAATAATCGCTGAATTTTTACTCATAAATGAATTAGCTGCATCTGCATAAGCAGCACCAAGCATATTAGAACTACCATTACTCATAGCAATTTCTTGTAATTTAGTAGTAGCATTTATAAATATATCATTATTAAAGTCTGTAATTTTATCTTTTGCCCCAGAATTTAATAACTCAACACCGCCTTCTTCATTTGCAATTAAACTAGTGTAAAATAACATGGTGGTCCAAGCATTTTCTCCTGTGATAAATGCAAGTTTATTATCTCCTAAGCTTTGAACAAATTCATCTACAGACATATCTCTTATAGGTTTTTCTGGTGTATATAATGTGGAATTGTAAAACAGGCCAATTGGTCTACTAGATGTGCGTGGAAACGTTGAAACCGATCCATCTTCTTGGGTATTATATTGCAAAGACTCTTCAATTACAACATTGCTTATATGTTCGTTTGAAGAAATGAAATCAGATAAATCATAGTATTTTTTATTTGGAATTATGTAACTATTTATCCAATCTGTGTCGCCAGCTTCAACTAGTGCTGGCAATTTGTTTTGTTGAGCTAGTTGCTTAATTTTATCATTGTATCCATCTTGAGGCAATTCTTCAATATTAATTTTATACTTATCTGCATGCAATGTATTAAACCTTTCCACTTGTGGCACAAAAAACTTTGCCCCTACATTTTGACCAACTTTATAATGTGGAATAGTGATTTCCGTAACACCATTTGACGAAACTTTTTCTTCTCCTGAACAACCAACAAACAGACTGCTCGTTAAACAAGTTATAGCAATTAAAGCAAAATATTTTCTCATAATATGATTCCCCCTTATTAATTTTAATTTAAAATATACCAAAAATAATAAAAACTATATTATATTATATTGTATTATATTATATTACCAGTTCATTTTTATAAAATCAATATATTTATAGAAATAATATTAATTTAAGTGATAAATTAATATGGTTATTTTTGACAAGTATAAAAACGTACTGTAATTTGATATTATGTACGATATATATAATGAAAATATACATAGAAAGGAAAGCTTTTATGAAACAAATGTTATCAAAAAAAATCCAAATAATTTTTAGCATTTTGATGGGGATTATTTTGATTATAATAAGTTGCTTAGAACTTATAAATGTAAGCAGCTTGTTGCAACAAGAAGCTGAAAGTTACGTAAGTATGACAGCACAAAATAGTGTTGAAAAATTTGAAAAATGGCTAGAAGGAAAGGTTGCATTAGTGGATACAATAGTAACTGGTTTAGAATTTAATGGTATTCCACAAGATAATCAAGAATTTAAATTATATCTTCAAGCTCAACTGAAAGGAGCAAAGAGCAATTCTTTAACCTCTATAGTTGTTGGTAGGGAAACAAATACTAATTTGGTTAGTACAGATAATAACGTTAATTTGCCTTCAGATTATGTGGTTTATGAAAGAAATTGGTATAAAATTGCAGTTGCAAATAATGGAAAAGCTACTATTGGTAATCCGTATTATTCTTTAGGAACAAATTCCATGAATATAACTATTTCAAGGACAGTTAAAGATAAGCGAGGAAATATACTAGGTGTATTAAGTTGTGAGTTCGGATTAGATGATATTTCACAGATAATAAGTGAGTATTCTAAAGATGATGGCAGTTTTATTTGTATAGTTAATGATAATGCAGAAGTTTTAATCCATCCGATTACAGACTTCAATCCAACTCAAGAAGGATTTAATACTGTGGAAGGATTAGGTGGCAAATATGACGACTTATTAAATGCAGATCCATATACAATACATATTTCGACTACAGCAATGGGAGATAGAGTGTATAGCACAATGTCCCCAGTAGAAAATACAAATTGGAACATAATTTCAAGTTATCCAACAAGACATGTTACATACGAAATTTGTTTGGAAATATTTAAATTAGTTATAATTATAATAAGTGCATTTATATTGTTATGGGTAAGTATTAGCTTATTTAACAAAAAATATATTAGACCAATTAATAACATTGCAAATATATTAAAAAGCATACAAGATGGTAACTTAAATATTGATGTATCAAATATTCCAAGAGATTCTGAGGAAATAGATACACTTACAAATTCGGTAGAAACAATTTCAAGAGTACTTAAAAATTATATTGATGATATATCTTATATGTTAAGTGAATTTGCTGCAGGTGATTTTTCTTTTGAACCTACGCAAGAATATATTGGTGACTTTAAACCTATGCAAACTTCTATGAAAAATATATCAATGTCACTAAAAGGATTATTAAAAAATACTACTATGTCTGCTAATGAAGTTAGTCATGGTGCAATGGAGATTGCAACTTCAGCTGAACATCTTGCTCAATATGCAATGGAACAAGTGTCTTTATTAGACGAGTTTAAACATAGTACTCAAGAAATTACAGAAAATATTGCAGAAAACATTGAAGCTGTTTCTCAAACAGATAAAATTATTAACGAAATGAATGATAAAGCTGAAATTGGAAAAGAATCCATGAGAGATATGGTAATTTCTATGAAAAATATCAGCTCTACTACTAAAAGAATATCTGAAGTTATTATGATTATTGATGGTTTATCTCAACAAACAAATATATTAGCTTTAAATGCTGCTATTGAGTCTGCACGTGTTGGAGAAGCTGGCAAAGGATTTGCTGTTGTAGCAAGTGAAGTTAGAGATTTGGCAAATAAAACAAGCGAAATAGTTAATGAAGTTAACGATATGATTTTATCAAGTTTACAAAGTGTACAAAAAGGTGAACAAATGGTAGATTTAACTGCTACGGCATTTAATGAAATAATTGATTCAATTGAAAAAACTTCCAAAGCAGCGAGTATAATTAAATTAAATAGTGAAACTCAAAAAACATTTATAGAAAAACTAGTTGATGGAACTAGTAATTTATCTAATAAAGTTGAAGGAAGCTCTGCTATTTCAGAAGAAAATGTAGCAATTAGCCAAGAGTTAGCTGGTGAGGCAGAAAATCTAAAAAGTCAATTGAATAAATTTATTATCTGACGATCTTGCTCCTAAGAAATTGGGATAAGCTCTGTTCAATCTTTTTTTTATATTACCGTAAATACAATCAGAATTGATTGCTTCATAAATTTTGATTTTTAACGACATAAAACCTCCACTTCAACATAAGTGGAGGTTTCTTTTGTAGGTTTTATTCATGTAAAAAGATTGTACATAAAACTTTGATTGTGATATAATAAATATTGAATTAAAATTTAAAAAAGGACGTGGTTAAAATTTTAGAAAATATCCGCCAATTGAGTTGTAAATATTTTGATGAACAAATGGAAATGTTAGAGAAGTTTTGTAATATTGATTGCCCAGCTAGGTACGAAAAAGGTATTGAACAATCTGTCGAGATAGTAAAGGAAATGCTAAACAAATTTGATGTTGATGTAAGCATTCGTTATAATGAAGGTTTGGGTAGTAATATTGTGGCTAGAATTAAACCTGATAATCCTAATGGAAAAATAATTGTATCGGCCCATATGGATACTTTTGTTGGCTTTAAAGTAGGTGATATAAATAAAAATCCTTTTAGAGTAGAGGGCGAGTGGGCTTATGGAGTAGGTATATCAGATTGCAAATCGGGTCTTGTATCCTCAATTTACTCTGTACGAATAATGCAAGAGCTTAATATGCTTCCAAATAAAGAAATTGTAATGATTTATAATTGTGATGAAGAAATTGGATCTCCTACTGCAAAAGTAATATTTGAAGAAGAATGTAAGGATGCAGATATGGCATTTGTATTTGAACCTTCAAGAGATAATAACGGTATTATTGTCCAACGAAAAGGAATCGGTATTTATAATATTAACATTAAGGGTATACCTGCACATGGTGCTATTGGATGGAAAAAAGGTAGAAGTGCATCCAAAGAATTGGTAAAACAAATAAATAGACTATATGATTATTCTGATTATGAAAATATCATATATGATGCTGGTTCATTATCTTCTACACCGTCCATCTCTGAAGGTGCAAATGCCAGAATAGTGGCTTCTATACAAAGTGACAAAGGTTTTGAGATGTTTAAGCAACATTTAAAAGATATAACAGAAGGCATTCCATTTGTGGATGGATGTACAATTTCTGTGAAAGTTGAAGCTTTACATCCTGCCATGGATAGAAATGAAAAAAATATAGCTATTTATGAAATAGTTAAAAAAGCAGGAAAAATTATGGGAGTGGATTATCCTGAGCAATTATCCCCAGGAAGTGGAGATGCTTGTTTAATTGCACTGCACGAATGTCCTACAGTTGACGGTATGGGTCCATATATGGAAGACATCCATACACTTAATGAAAGGCTGAAAATCTCTTCACTAAAAGAAAGAACTATATTATTTGCATTAACACTAGGGATATTAGATCAAAATTCATAAGGTGAACTAATACCCTATATTTTCTAGTGAGATATTTTATATCAGTAATCAAGAGGTGACAAACATGTATATGCAAAAATACTACCCAGGATTTGAAAAAAAATTTATTGAGGTAGAAAAAGATATTAAAATTCATACAGTAACAGGTGGTCAAGGAAAAGAAGCTATATTGTTTCTTCATGGCCATCCAGAAAATTACTTGATATGGCGATTTATTGCCCCTTGTTTAAAAGATAACTATAACATAGTTATGACAGATTTAAGAGGATATGGAGAAAGCTCCAAGCCAAAAGGTGAGAAAGATCACTCTAACTATTCTAAAAGAGTAATGGGAAATGACCAGTTAAAAGTTATGTTAGAACTTGGATTTAATAAATTTCACATTATAAGTCATGACAGAGGTTCAAGAGTTGCCCATAGATTAATACTTGACCACCCAGAAAATATTTTGACTTGCACCTTTATGGATATATTGCCAACTGATGATATGTATGATAAAACCACAAAAGAGTTTGCTAATAAATATTGGCACTGGTTTTTCTACATTCAGCCAGGAGACTTTCCTGAAGTGTTGCTTGCCAAAGACCCAAAAAAATTTATAGAGTTTAATTTAACCAAGAAGATTGGGCCAACTGCTAGAGGCAATTTTTCACAAGATATATTGGATGAATATACTAGACACTTTGCAGACCCTAAAACAATTCATGGTATATGTGAAGATTATAAAGCTTCTGCTAGTATAGATCGCATTCATAATGATGTTGATAGAACAAAAAAAATCGATATACCTATATTGGCATTATGGGGTGCAAATGGAATAGTGGGCAATTTATGGGATGTAAAAGCTGGTTGGGAAAAGACTTGCAACAATGTAACAGGTTATGCAGTTGAAAACTGTGGTCATTTTGTACCGGAAGAACAGCCAGAAATTGTTTTAGAATATGTAAAAAAGTTTTTAAATGATAATTAGGGAGGGTTTATATTGCACGCATTAGAAAAAATACTAGCGAGTCATGCAGGTGTAGATACTTTGCAAACAGGAGAAATATTAAATTGTAATATAGATATAGCTGGAGCAAACGATTTGTATTTGCAATCAGTATATTCATTTTATGAAATGGGGGGAGAACAAGTAACTAATCCAGATAATATAGTATTCTTTATGGATCACTATTCTCCTGCGTCATCTAAAAAACAAGCCCAAAACCAAAAGGAATTTAGAGAGTTTGCAACTAAACAAGGCATTGAAAAACTGATGGATATAGACGAAGGTGTGTGCCATCAAGTCTTAGTTGACAAAGGCCTTTCAAAACCAGGAACTATAATAGTCATAACAGATTCTCATACAACAATGCATGGTGCATTTGGAGCTTTTTCTACTGGAGTTGGAGCGACAGATCATGCAATCATTATGAAAACTGGCAAACTTTGGTTTAGAGTTCCAAAAATAGTTAAAATTGAATTAAATGGAAAATTGGCCAAAGGAGTCTATGCTAAAGATATTATTCTTTATGTAATTGGAAAATTAGGTGCTGATTATGCAGTTTACAAAGCTGTGGAGTTTAGTGGTTCTTTAATATCAGAATTAAGCATGTCTGAAAGACTTTCAATTTGTAATATGACTACAGAAATGGGTGCAAAAGCTTCTTATATTCAGCCAGATAAAGTAACTTTGGACTATCTAGCAAATGTTGGTGTAACAGATTTCACAGTATATGAAACAGATGAAGGGTACGAATATGAGGAAGTAGTTACCTTTGATGTATCTGACATTCAGCCCACAATAGCTGTTCCGTTTAGTGTTGATAATGTAGATGAATTAGAAGCATATATTGGCACACAAATAAATCAGGCATTTTTAGGGACTTGCACAGGAGGAAGAATAGAAGATCTTGAAATAGCTGCTAAAATTTTATCAGGAAAAAAAGTAAAAAAAGGTACTCGTATGCTAGTTGTCCCAGCATCTAAAAAAGTTTTGCAAGAGGCAATAAAGAAAGGATATATGTCAGCACTAGTTGAAGCAGGAGCGACTTTTGTAACTCCAGGATGTGCCGCTTGTCTTGGAACACACCAAGGAATACTTACAGACGGAGAAGCATGCGTATCTTCAGCTAGTAGAAACTTCCCTGGCCGAATGGGAGCAACTCATGCAAAAATATACCTTGCGTCCCCTGCTGTTGTGGCGGCTAGTGCAATTGAAGGTAAACTTGCAGATCCAAGAAAATATATGGAGGTGTAAAAGATGGATAAAATAATTAAAGGAAAAAGTTACGCATTTGGCAAAAATATAGATACAGACCAAATTTGTCCAGGACAATACCTAGAGCTTACCGATCATAAAGCTATTGCTTCACATTGCCTTGAGGGTGCTAGAGCTGAGTTTGCTAAAGAATTTATAGAAGGTGGCATTATAATAGCACTAGAGAATTTTGGATGTGGTTCAAGTCGTGAACATGCAGCTATTTCATTAAAAACTATTGGTGCAGGTGCTATTATTGCCAAATCTTTCGGTAGAATATTTTATAGAAATGCAATTAATATGGGAATTCCCTTAATAGTAGCGGATAATGTTGAAGATATCATAGGTGAAGGGCATCTTCTTGAAATAAATTTGGAAAATTCCACTATTAAAAACATTGATACTGGCAAAATGATTAGTTGTGAAGTTATATCTGAATATGCTATGAACATTTTGGAACATGGTGGTATTATAAATTTAATAAAATCAATGTAACATCTTGTGCTAGTTCATTGCATTTTTTATAGTACTATTAAAGGCGATTTTCTTATTTTTATTATAAATAATATTCATAGTCGATGATTCCAGTGAGATTT
>LJDB01000051.1 GCA_001983455.1 Candidatus Epulonipiscium fishelsonii | reverse complement strand
AAATCTAATAATATTGAAGAAGATACTGAAGATGGATATTATATTGAGGACCCTGAAATTGGTAAGTGGATACAAAAGGTGGATGAAGTGTATAACCATTTTCCAAGAAGGATTTCGGCTGATGAGTGGAAAATATTGTTGCAAGACGAAGTATGCACTGACTTGGACAAATGTGATATGACACGTGAGGCCTTTTTAGTGTACGCTATGTCACACTTTAGATTACCAACTTATATATGGAAACAACTTGATGATACATTTAATATTACTGACGACAAAGAGGAATTATTTGAAATATTTGATAGTAAGTTTATAGAGTTTGTGCTTAATGCTATTAATAATAATAATTGGAATTATAGTTTATTTGAAGGAGCTCCTACAGCTGATTATGATGCATACATTGGAGCATTGATAAAATTGGGTAATGGAGAATGTTTGGATGAAGCCATGGATATATTGGAAAACAGTGGCATCATCTATCCTACTGGGGAAATAAACAAGATGATACATTTCACAAATATAGGAGATGCAGAGAAAGCTAATAAAGCTGAGCAACTTTTAAGGGATAAATTTTTTCACATTTTACATGTGCAATATAACTTGGCTTTAATATCTTTACATAAAAACAATTATGACCAATTTATCCAGGAGTGTGACATGGTATTAAATCAAGAACCTGAACATTACGGTATGAATATAACATTGGCTTCCTTTCATTTGTCTAAAGAAAGATATGAAGAAGCGTATAAGATAATGAGTAAACTAAAAAATATATATTCCAATATAGATAATGATGAAAATTTCATTAAAATGTTTCATGAAATATTAGATAACTTAATTCCACAAGTTAAGGAAGAAATGGAAAAAAACCCTGAAGATGACAACATCAAAATGCACTTAGCTACGTTATATTTGCAAAGATATAAGTTTGAAGCAGGAATTAAAATAGCTGAGAGTATAAATAAAGATAATGTCAATTTGATACAGTATTATAAGCTTTTAAGTGATTTATATCATGTAGATATTGAAAAATCGAAAGACTATACTTTAAAATATATTAAGGCTTGTGAGGAAGCCACTCAATTTGATAAAATTGACCTGTATTATAAGAAACTTGCGATGATTATTTATAATGAAAGTGAAGGTAAGTCGGATGAACTGCTATTAGCTTTAGACTATATAAATAAGGCGATAGAAATTAATGGAAAAAAATTGCAATATATAATTGATAGTATAAAAATTCACTATAAGCTGGAAGAGTACGCAAAATGTATAGAGCTATGTGATTATCTTGAGGGTGAACTATCCGAAGACGATGATAAATTAGATTTATATAAAATGAGAATAGACGTTGCTAATAAATTAAAGAATATAAATTTGGTACTAGAAAGTTATATGAAATTAGTTAAGTATTCTCCTGAAAACCCCTATGGACATATACTTGCCCTAGAAATGTGTATAGAAGTTGAGGATAAAGACTTGACAGAACATGTTTTAAGCTGGGTTAATGCATATGAAATTGAGAGTTTGGAACTTGACTTTCTTAAAGCAAAAGTAATATTACTTTCAGAGGATGAAAAAGATGAAGACCAAATTAGACATGTAATTAATGTTTTATCAGAAATAATTGAAGTAGTAGAGAATAATGAAACGGCAAACAATGATTTAAAAGATATAAATCAAGTTTATTTTACAATGGCACACGCTTATTATTATGTAGATGATTATGATAAAGTGTTAAAATTTTTACAACAATGTATGAATAGCTTAACTGATGAATATGATATGTATATTGCAAATCAACTTATGGGATTTGCTTTACAAAAAGAAAAGCAATATGAAGAGGCTGTTAGTTTCCTTGAAAAAAGCCTAGAATTTATACCAGATAATATAAATATTATGCATCAATTAGTGGATTGTTATGTAGAGTTAGATGACGACATGAAAATAATTAAAACTGCTGAAAAAATAATTGAAATTGATTCTGAAGATGTTATAGCTATATTTTGGTTACAAAATTCATATATAGATAAATTTAAACAAACTACTAATCAAGAGGATTATTTAAATGCTATAAAATTTGGTAAAAAATTTGATGAGCTAATGAAATCAGCATACTCAAATTTAGTATTAGGAAGAATTTATGAACTAGGTAACGACTGGACAAATGTTGTTATTTATCTTGAAAAAGCTATTCAACTTAAAAAAGATCTTTCTGCAGAAGATTATGCAGAAGCTATGATAAAACTTACAACTGCTTACAAATTACTAAAAAATTATAAGCAAGCAATAGAATATGCATTAAAGGTGATATGGCTTCCAGACAAAACACACCATGCACAAGCATATAGCACATTGTCCAGTTGTTATAAACAAAAAAATGAGCTTGACTTAGCAATTCATTATTTGGACCAAGAAATTAAGGTAGAGAATAATCTTGTTACAACATTATTTAACTTAGCAGATATTTTTGATATATACCTAGCACAAGGTGATATGGATAATGCTAAAAAAATAATGCAAAAGGTTATTAAAATATCCAATAAACAAGATTTGGCTCAAAGAACGCTTGGGGGAATGTATTTTTCTCTTGGTGATTTTGAGACTTCAATTGAGGCATATACTAAGGCTTACAAGACTGCTCCAAATAATTTACAGAAGTTGCTGGCATTAAATAATTTAACTTGTGCTTATTATATGGTTAAGGATTTTGATAATGCAAAAAAAGTTTTGAAAATGTATTGTGAAACAACAATTGAAGAATATGGTAGTATAGAAAATAAATTTGACAGCTGTGAAGCTAAAATACACATATTTTCTTTTGTAGAAGCACATTTTTATGCAGATCATGAAGACTTTTATAAATATGTAGATCGATTTAACAATACTTGTTTATGCATTCCGTGTACGCAGTGCAGTGTGTGTGTAGAAGAACTGATGGTAAAAGCTTTTGTAGCTGAGAAGGCTGGAGATTATAATGAAGCTTTATCGTTCTATAGACAATATCAAGATGAAGTCAGAAATGAAGCTTTTGCCAAATTTAAAATTGAAGAATTGGAAGACAAATTAAATATCAAATCTTCTAAAATAACACCTAAAGAAATTAAACGTATAAAAAATATGTTTAAGAATTTATTAAATAGATAATTATAAGGGTATGGATAAATAGTCTTTGTCCATACCCTATTGTATTAATAGAAAAAGTTTGTCTGAAAGGTTGATATAAATGACTGATTTTGAAATAGGAAAGTTTTTAAGCTACATATTACGTCACAGTCCTCAATCAATAAATATAACACTTGATGAAAATGGCTGGGCGGATGTAGAGGAATTAATTATAAGTGTAAATAGACTAAAAGGTGATATTTTAACAGTAGACAGATTAGAATATATCGTGGAAACAAATTATAAAAAAAGATATAGTTTTAATGAAGACAAAACTTTAATCCGTGCTAATCAGGGACACTCTATTAATATAGATTTAGGATTAACTTCGCAAATCCCACCAGACACATTGTTTCATGGGAGTGCTACCAAATTTAAAGAGTCTATTCAAAAACTTGGCTTAATTCCAAAAAATAGACAATATGTACATCTTTCATCTGCATTCACCACGGCTGTGAATGTTGGTCAAAGGCACGGAACTCCTATAGTGTACAAAATAGATTGTAAGCAGATGGTTGTTGATGGATATGAGTTTTTTCTGGCTGACAATAATGTGTGGCTTACCAAGTCTGTTCCGTATAAATATTTAAATTTATAATAGCAATAGTAAGAAAAGACCTTTGGCCTTTTCTTATTGTTCGTACCCAGATATTTTTGTTCGAGTGTTATTTAGAGATAAACTTAGTTCATTGTTTCGTTTGGTACAAAATCCAGAACTTTGATTGTGAACATAACTATAGCTTAACATTATTTCTTCTAAATGGTCTATTATCTCTTCTTTATCTAAGCTGTCAAACCACCATTCTTGTTCTGCCCAAAATATGCTTAATCTATATATTCCATAAGGAGAATGTTTTGGAAACCAACCTAATTCGATTTTAGCTTTATGATAGCTATTTTCTAAAAGTAGTAATTTATCAGATAAGTAAAGCAAAGCCATATGTTCGTTTGCTTCATTGAATTCAAAAAATCTATTATACTTAACTTCCCAACCAACCCAAGCTGGTATAGGTTCAAGCTTTAATTCTAATGGTTGATAGGGGGAGTAGTAAAATAAATATTCCTCAATTTTATTCACTATTTTGTCTTTATCTTGGTCGCTAAATGTACATTCTGATTTAATCCAGTCTAAATTCTTTACAACTTCAATTCTATATGTACCTTCTGGATCATACATTGGGTACCAACCCAAATCTATTAGTATATTATCCTTTTGTATTTGAAAAATATCTTCGTTACCTTCAAAAAGCCAAATCTCTCGATTGTCAGGCTCATCAATGTAATCCTGTAAATTTATGTTGCTAAAGCTACTATAAGATATATTCCAACCTGATGGTATTCGTAATTTTTGTGGTCTTACTTCATATCCCATATTATTCTCCATTTCTACTAAAACTTTTTATAAATAAATTTATGTTGCTCAAATTTATTATATTTCATATTATATCATATCTTTTGATTATATTAAAAGGGATAATATGGAATAGAATAAAATGGCTATTCCATCAATGGTAGTGTAAAAAAGAAATTGTTTTTTTTTTTGAATGTGATATAATAAAATAATTGTGTGTAAATTTATGGGTAAAATTAAATGAAAATGAAAAAATTGTAAAGAGAGAAAAATACTTATAGCAAATTACATGAATTTATTTTGTACAGAGAAAAATAATCTGGAATATTTGTATAGCATAATAGATTACAGCTATGATGTATAAAACAGATTCAATAAGCTAAAAGGAGTATTTTACGAATATTATTAAGATATGTAGTTATTTACATTGATAGTAGTGTAAATAAAGAAATTGTTTTTATAATTTAATATGATATAATAAGATGGTTGTACATAAATTTATTAATGCAATTAATTTAAAATGAAAAAGGAGAAATAGGTATAAAACACTTATAAATAAATCATATGAAAAAAATAAGAGTATTAAAAAAAATAGTAGCAATGGCTTTTTTTAGTGGCATAATACTAGGGATTAACTTTAGCTATGCCACAGAATTAACTTTAATAGAAGAAACTAAGACTAAAACAGTGGTAAATAATATAGAGAACAATTATGAGTATGAGTATGATAAAAATGGTAATTTAATAAGAGAAAATTATTATAAAAATGGGGAGATATTTAGCTATGAAACATACGAATATGATGAGAAGAATAATAGGATAAAAGAAAATTTATATTGTAGCAAAGGAAATCTAAAGGCATGTTACATATATGAATATAATATAAATGGAAAGCTATTAAAAGATAGTCGTTATGTTAATGGGAAATTATCTGACTATATGGTATATGAATACAATGTAAATGGGGATCTGCTAGATTGTAAAATTTATTTTATAAAGGATGATAAGGAAGTATTAATGGAAGGTTTTATCTTAAGATAAGAAAAAATCCCACTTAAATAAGTGGAACTCTTTATCGTGTTAAATTATTTATCCATTTGAAGCGTAGCAGTCTAATTAAGCTAACTAGCACTTTTAAAATTTCATCTATACGGATTATAATAAAGACTAAAAATATGGGTAATTGCCACAAGAACGCTGCTAGAAATCCAAAAGGGATAGCTATACACCACATAAAGATTACATCATTTACTAGTACAAATTTTGAATCCCCTCCTGCTCGGAGCATTCCTACAAGTATAGTGTTCGCTAATACTTGAAATACTATTATAAATGAGTTTATACCCATTATTGTCATAGCTATTGATTTAGTGCTATCCGTTACGTTATAAAAATCCACTACAAATCCCCGTATGTTATAAACTAATATTCCTGATGCTATTCCCAATGCAGTAACACATAATAATATGGTTACTGCTATTTCTTTCGTTCGTTTATAATTTTCCTCGCCAATTGAATTACCTATTATAACAGAAGTTGAACTGGATAGTGCATATACAAATATAGTCATAAACTGACTAACTACGTTTGATATGCTGTTTGCTGCCACTATTTCTGTCCCCAATCTACCAATTATTATAGATATGCTTGCACTACCCATTGACCATATAAATTCATTTATTATTACTGGAGTTGTAGTTTTTATGTAGTCTTTTTTCATTACGGCATCTACTTTTCTAAATGTGTTGCGATTTATTCTTATCTTTTTATCAAAATATTTTAGGTATATAATAACTATGATAAATTCAGTTATTCTAGCTATTAGGGTTGCAATTGCTGCTCCTATTACACCAAGCTCTGGTGCACCAAATTTACCAAATATAAATATGTAATTAAACAATATATTAACCACTAGTGAAACTGAATAAATTACCATAGAAATTTTCACTGACTGCACTGAACGATATGCAAGAACTGTACAATTGGTAATTGAATAGAATATGTATCCTGCTCCTACTATTCTGAGATAGGGGACACCTGTAGCTGTTACCTCCAAATCTGTTGTAAATATGCTTAAAAAGACTTCTGGAATTAATATTGCTATTGAACTAAATACTAGTGATATTATGGCACTGAGTTTATACATTTGGCATAATATTTTATGTATTGATGGAATATCACCTTTTCCATAGTATTGTGAAATTAAAACGTTTGAACCTCCTGCTATTCCAAAGTTAACTACTAGGAATATGAAAAACAAATGACTACTTATAGCTGCTGCACTAAGCTCAACTTCACCAAGTTGCCCTAACATAACTGTATCTGCAATACTGACTGCTGTACCAATTAAATTTTGAATGGCGATTGGCAATGCAATGGATATCAAAGACTTATAAAATGCCTTTTCTTTTATTATCATAATTTTACCTCAAAATCTATTAATATTTTAAGCTGGAGTAGAGAGTTTAAATATATACTAAAAATGTGTAGTGTGAACGGATTATAATATAAATATGTTTATAGTTAAAATAGTATGCTAGATTTCAATATGAGAAAGCAGAAAAAAAGAGCAAATAATATCGCTCTTTTTTGTAAGTTTCATTAAAAATCAAAATTATTAGGATCTGGGCCAGTTCTGTAGCCAACATTTAGTAAACAAATTCTGTGCATATCATCTTTAGATATTTCAAAGTCAAATATATCAAAGTTTTGTGCAATCCTTTCAGGAGTGACAGATTTAGGAATAGTTACAACATCCATTTGAACATTCCATCTTAATACTATTTGAGCAATAGTTTTGTTATATTTTTGAGCAAGCTCTTGCAATAGTTCTATTTCAAATACTTTTCCTTGCATTAGTGGAGACCAAGCTTCTACTTGAATATTGTTATTTTTACAAAAACTACAAAGTTCATTTTGAGTAAGCCTTGGGCTAAATTCAATTTGATTTATCATTGGCATAATGTTGCAATCTTTCATTAAATCTCTAAGCTGTTGTTCTGTAAAATTGGACACTCCAATAGCTTTAACTTTTCCTTCATCATAAAGTTCCTCCATAGCTTTCCAAGTTTCGGAGCTAAGAGGTTTTGGCCAGTGAATTAAATAAAGGTCTAGATAATCTGTACCCAATTTTTTTAGAGATTCTTTAAATGCTTTTTTTGTGGAGTCATATCCTTGGTCAGTATTCCAAACTTTACTGACTAAAAATATCTCTTCACGTGATACTTTACTTTCTTTAATTCCTTTGCCAACACTTTTTTCGTTTTGATAAATTTTAGCACAATCTATATGTCTATATCCTACTTTCAAAGCTTCTTTTACAGCATTTGTGGTTTCACTACCATCCTTAGCTAAATATGTTCCAAAACCAAGCATAGGCATTTCAACGCCATTTTTTAAACTAACAAATTTCATAAAAGTCCTCCATCAACATAATTTTTATTCTTTGAAAGGAAAGTAGATATTTGCCCTACCTTCCTTTTAGTATAAAATGTAATTACTTTACACCGTGTCTTGTGTTATGATTTCTTCCGTTTCAGTTTGATAAGGTATTCCAGTTTCATCTCTAAACAGATTTTCTTCGTCGTCTATGGTTGTCATACCACTGCATCCAACTAGGCATCCTGCTAAAATTGTTAAGAATAGTAATTTTTTCATTGTTTTGTTCCTTTCTTTCGTTTTTTATTCAACCAAGTACCTGTCTATAAATCTTTCTAGTCAAACAATGCTGACTGATAATGTTCCCTATCATCTGATAAAATATAAGGAAGGTTAACAGTCTAACCTCTATTATTATATTTTAACATTTAAAACAGATTTTATACTGCTGAGTTTGAAATTTTTAACATTTTTTATCATGAAGTTATAGCAGGAATTTGTTATGTAAGAAATTGCAAAATCCAACTCAAGTACTCATTTGTACCATTTATTGTTTCAGTTATAAGCATTGGAACTGTATCAAATGAAATACCTATATATTCTGAAACTGTTGAGTCATTTTCCATATATCGAATATTTAAACGCTTCGTAGGAACATCTGTACCTACTATTCCAAATTTTGAATAATACTCATCCATGACATTATCCCAAGCTTGTAAGGTCTCGTATAGTTTATCAACTTGAGAAGTAATATCCTCATCGCCCAACGCTGACAGAAATTGACTTGCTGGTATAGAAACTAGTATTTTTGAAGTTCCAATCTCAGTGGAATTTAAAGGATTATACTTTAAGTTTTTATTGTCTAATTGCTCTACATATTCCCTTAATTTTCTAATATATTTTTCTATTTCATCTTTTATATTTTCATCAATTATTTCAAGGTCCAACATTGGAATACTGATGGCATTTGCAATATGAAGTTTAATATCCTTTTGTAGCATTTCATCATATTTAACATAAATTGAACCGCCTTTGTTTCCACTATCTTCTATAATAGGTACACTAATAATATTTCTTCCCTCTCTAAGCTTAATACTTTCATAGTATTTTTCAGGATCTCCATAATACTGTGAAAATATAAGTTCAGGTAATCCTTTGCTGGAATCTGCTTCAACATATATAACTACTTCTTCGCCATACATGCCAACTGCTCCAATTGGTTGCAAATCAGACAACATTCCTTCCAAGTTATCAGAAAATTGTCTTTCTTGATTTACAGTTAATAAATGCCCAATTAAATTGCTATTTCCTGTTTCAAGCAAATCTTTTATTATTTGCAGTTCTTGAAGAAAAGTTTCAAAATTTCCTTTAAGTTCAAGATTTTTTAATTGGGTCATAAGGATATTAACTTCACTAATTTTAGTATTTACATCTACACTTGTATAGGTTTTGTCTATAAATAAATTATCTATTTGATCGATTATATTATAAACTGTAGACGCTGTTTTTATGTCGCCATCAAAATCATCAATATTAATTTTGGTTCCCCAATAAGTTTGTGCCAAATCAAATATTCCTACGTTTCCACTACTATCAACATCATATATTTCTTCGGTAGTATTCAAATTTTCAATAACAGAAGCAATATCTTGTTGGTTTATTGTCCCATCTTTATTAAAGTCTTTTGACTCTAAGGCAACAATTTGACTTGTCATCAACATAGTTAATAATAATGAAGTTAGGTTTTTTTTCAAAATAGTTTCCTCCTTGACTCATATTATATATTTATTATTATAGCTTACTATATTTTTACGGTTTAGTCGAGCAAATCAGTAATTTTAATTATAGAAGGTCTAGTTAGTAGTTGCAAATTGTTGAAAAAAATAGTATAACTAATATAGTATAACTAATTAAGAAAAAAATTTTTTGAACTGTTATATTAAAATTTAAATTAAGCTGAGGTGAACAAATGATTTCTATTAAAGAAAAGCATGTTGTAGTTGCAATATTTTTTATTGCATTGGTTATTTTACCGTTTGTTTTATATTTGCATGTTGATGTATTAAATTACCCATTAGACACAGCATTTGCAACTCAAGGAAATAAGACTGATGATTTTACTTTGTTTTATAAAGGAGTAATCCTAAAGTTATGCACGTTCTCTTTATTAATAATATTGGCTGGAAAAAAATTTATAGATGTACATAATTTAAAGCTACCTGAAAAGAATAAATTAATTATAGGGCCAATTGTTGGGTACATAATTTGTGTAGGGATATCATTTTTGTTATCAAATAATATGATTTTAGGAATATTGGGAGCACCAGGTTCATATGAGAACGTTTTTATGCTTCTAAGTTATGGGTTTATATTTTTAGCAGGACTATATTATTTTCAAGATGATTTTTACTCAAACACATTAATAAAAGGAATAGATATTATGTTGGTAGGTTTAAGTGTAATGGGCATAGTAGAATTCTTCTATGCAAGTATTACTCAAATGGAAATTATTCAATATTTAATAACACCACGAGAATATTGGATATATTTATCTACACTTATTCAGGCTACTTTTTCAAAACAGATTTCTTTAACATTTTTTAATCCAAACTATGCATCTTTATTTTTGCTGATGCTTATACCTATAAATGTTATGAAAATTAAGCAAAATACGGGTAAAACAAAAATAGCATATTCTATATTATTTATTTGTTTAATGATGAGCTTTTTCTTCACTAGGTCAACAACTGGATTTTATGCATTAATAGTAATTGCCATCCTAGAGATAATTTTATATTATAAACAGATAGTAAAAGGTATAAAGTATGTGTTGGGTCTTGGACTTATATTAGGATTAACTTTTGTGATTGTCAATTATGCTTCTGGAAATATTCTATTTAATGTATTTTTGGGAGATAGCTTACAAAATATCGGCCACGCTGCATATCCTGTAACAGAATTAAGACTAGAGAACAATGTTCTTTTTGTTGAAAATGAAGAAGATACTTTTGCTATTATGGCAAGCTATCCTTTAAATCTTGGTACAGTTCAAGTTGCTTCAATGCAAAATAAATCAATTAACTTTGAAGTTGTTCAAAATACATTAGTTTTTAAAGATGAATTTGAACCTATTAAACTTACATGTGACGGAAACTATTTACTAGTAGATTTGGGATATGATGAGCCAGTGTATTTTGAAATGACTTCTGAAAATAAGTTGATGGCTCTAGGTATAAATGGATATCACTTAAGTGTTATTAATGATAATTCTGGAATAGGATTTGAAAATCATCAGCATATAGCTACTGGACGTGGATATATATGGAGAAAGTCAATTCCGTTGTTAAAAATTGGTGGACTTTTTGGTACTGGTCCAGACACCACTGCTTTATATATTCCACAAAATGATTTTGCTGGAAAATTAAATTATCATGGGAAGGTTTCCTTAATATTAAATACGCCTCATAATATGTATTTACAAATTGGAATTAATACTGGACTGTTATCACTAGGTTGTTTATTAGTACTTTTTGGTTATTATGGCATACAAGGGCTAAAATTGCTATTCCTTGATAAAGTGGCTAAATTAAGTCCGTACTATGATATATCAGTAGCATTGTTCCTTTCTCATGTCGGATATTTTATTTGTGCGTTAGCATATGATAGCAATGCTTCGACAGCTCCATTCTTTTGGATAACACTTGCAATGAATTTTGCTTTCTTTAACAAAATGAATAAAGATTGTAACTTATGCAAAACACTTTAAATATAAGGGATAGTCATCGACTATCCCTTATAAACCTATTTTGCCCCCTATGTAATTTTAGCTGTGATATAATAACTCCGATAAAAATACAACTAGATCCAATTAACATTCTTGTTGTAATTAAATCATTTAATATAATTGCAGCAAAAATTGTTCCAAATACTGATTCCATTGAAAGAATAATAGCCACTTGAGTTTCCTCAACAAATTGTTGTGAATAAGTTTGAAGAAAATAACACAATGTCGTACTAATTAGACCAAGATATAGTATTGCAGTTAAGCTTTCAGTTGAAGGACTAAAATTTACATATTCCCTTGTAAGTCCTAAGCTAATAAAAGATAGTGTAAATGAAGTTACCATTTGTATGAAGTTTAAAATGGATGGCCTAATTTTATTTACAAATTCTCCTGTAAAAAATATTTGAAAAGCATAACAAAATGCACCTATTATACTAAGACTATCTCCAACACCTATCGAAAAGTTTGATTGTAATGATAAAATACCTGCTCCAACTGTAACAAGAATTACACCAATGATATTTGCTATACTAGTTTTTTTCTTTAGAAATATGTATGAAATAAAAGGAACTATAGCTACATATATTGAAGTTAAAAATGCATTTTTTGATGGAGTTGTAAATTGCAATCCAACTGTTTGCAAAGAAAATGCTGCAAATAAAAATGATCCTAATAAAATTCCACATTTTATTTCATTCTTAGTAATAGTTTTTAAATCTTTTTTTGCTACAAAAAATAAAATAATGGATGCAATTCCAAATCGACTTGTCATAATCTGAAAAGGTGTTATTGAATTTAAAGCAATATCAGCAGCAACAAATCCTCCGCCCCACAAAACGGTAACGATAATAAGTCCTAACAAACCTTTGTATTTATTCATTTTTTCAAAACCTTTCTTAGATAGATTTACCCCAGCACATCTAAAAATGGATGAGCTTAAAGCAATTAAAAAATACTAAGATTACTTAGCCTTACAGATATTCTTCTCTTAATTTAATTATACAAATGGGTTTTTAATGCAATTGTATCATCAGCCTAATTATATCATGTTTTCGGTTTTATAAAAAGAGATAAAAAAGAAGACTAATTAGTGTGGATAGACAAACTAACTAGTCTTTAATATTAAAAAGAATGACAAAACTTGAAATACATTACTTTATTATTTCTTTTTAACATATTTTTGTGTATCAATTGCAACAGCAATGATAATTATAAGACCTTTAATAATATATTGAATATATGGACTAATATTTATGTAAGCAAAGCCATAGTTAATAACTTGGAAAATTAGTACTCCTGTAATTATTCCACCAATACTACCAACTCCACCATTAAATGAAACTCCACCAACAACGCAAGCTGCAATAGCATCAAGTTCATAGCCATTACCAAAGTTATTTGTTGCACTTCCTGTACGAGCAAGTTCCAAAAATCCTGCAAATCCATATAACATACCTGCAATAATTGAAATCATGATGATTGTTTTTCCAACATTAACACCTGAAACTTCTGCTGCTTCTCTATTCCCCCCAACAGCAAACATATTTTTTCCAAGTTTAGTTTTGTTCCAAATAACCCACATCACAAAGGTTACAATTGTTGCATAAATAACTAGATATGAAAGCTGAAACTCTTCAGTTAAAGCTATGCTGCCTTGAGCAAATTTGGTGTACATTGGATCTAATCCTGCGATTGGAGATCCTCCAACAGCATCAAAGTAAAGTGAGTTTATACCATATATTACAAGTTGCATACCCAATGTAGCAATAAATGGTGTTACATTAAATTTTGCGATGATTACTCCATTGACAGCGGATAACATTCCAACAATAATTACTACGATAATTAATGTAACAACTATCATTAGTGGTCCGCTTGGAAGCTCAGGATAAATCCTTCTTGCATAATCAGACGCTTGTAGTAGTGAAGCCGTCACAACAGCTGAAAGCCCAACCATACGCCCAACTGATAAGTCTGTTCCCGCAAGTATTAATAATCCTGCAACTCCAATTGCTAGAATAAGACGAGTAGATGCTTGAGTAAGAATAAACTGAAGATTTCTTGGAGATACAAAACTATCATCCATAAAGATTATAAAGCCAATTATGGCTACTAGTACAAAATATATTGCATTATTGAACATAAATTGTCCAATTGAATTTTTCTTTTCCATTTTAGTCCCCCTTTTGTTTCTATAAATATTTTGCTGCCAAAGTCATAATTTCTTCTTGAGAAGTTGTTTTTGTATCTACAATACCAGCAACTTTTCCATTGCTCATAACCAATATTCTATCTGTTATACCAATAAGTTCAGGCATCTCTGATGAAATTACTATAACACCTTTGTCACGATTTGCTAGATCCCCAATTAACTGATAAATCTCATATTTCGCACCAACATCTATACCTCTAGTTGGTTCGTCTAGTAACAAAATTTCTGGCTCAGTAAGTAACCATCTTCCTAATATTACTTTTTGTTGATTTCCACCAGAAAGAGAGCGAATTTGAGTTTTTTCAGAAGGAGTCTTTACTCTCATACTATCAATTACCCATTTTACATCTTTAGTAATTTTTTTTCTTTTTAGTAGCCCTAGGGAATTTGTATAAGATTTTATGTTAGCAATTTTAGCATTAAACCTTATACTTAATACTCCAAATATTCCACTTTTACGTCTATCTTCTGTAAGTAGTGCAAATCCATTTTTTATAGCTTCACGTGGATATTTATTTTGTATTTGTTTTCCATGAAAAAGTATTGTACCACTTGCTTTTTTCCTAACACCAAATAAGGCTTCAACAAGCTCTGTTCTTCTTGATCCAACAAGACCAGCAATTCCAAGAACTTCACCTTTACGTAAATAAAATGATGCACTTTGAACTTGTGGAGCATAATAGGTAGTTAAATCTTGTACATCTAAAATAATATCACCAGGAGTATTTGTTTTTGGAGGGAATCGGTCTGTTAAATCACGACCAACCATAAGATTGATTATTTTTTCGGTAGTTAAATCTTTTGCAAAATGAGTAGCAACCCATTGACCATCACGCATTATGGTGACTTCATCAGATATTGCTAAAATTTCTTCCATTTTATGCGAAATATATACAATTGCACATCCTTTATCTCTTAGGCGGTTTATAATTCTAAATAGATGGTCAACCTCTCTTTCTGTAAGAGATGATGTTGGCTCATCCATAACAATTATTTTTGCATCATACGAAACTGCTTTTGCAATTTCAAGCATTTGGCATTCTGAAAGTGGAATATCTTCAACTTTTTCTTTTGGATCAATTGATATTCCTAAATCGTCCAAAATAGCTTTTGTATCTTTATACATTTTTTTATGATCTACTAACAACCCTTTGGCAGGAAATCTTCCAAGCCAAATATTGTCCATAACTCTAGTTTCTTTAACTTGATTAAGCTCTTGATGCACCATTGATACTCCACTTTCCAAAGCTTGCTTTGGATTATTAAAGTGAATTTTTTTTCCATCAAGAAATATTTCTCCTTCATCTTCAATGTAAATTCCAAATAAACATTTCATTAAAGTAGATTTTCCAGCTCCATTTTCTCCCATCAATGCGTGCACTGTTCCAGGGCGGAGTTTTAACTGAGCTTTGTTCAGAGCCCTAACTCCTGGAAAATCTTTTACTATATCTATCATTTCAAGTACATATTCATTATTTAACATCTTCTCACCACGCTTTTATTTGATTTATTACTAGAAAAAGGCGAACACAGAGGTTCGCCCCTAATATATTTATGTTATATACAAATATCGTTCATCTGTAGACTATATTCCGTATGCTTCTTCAGCAACTGCAATATTTTCAGTTGTAATACCAACATAAGGTACACGAACTGCTTTAGTTTCATCAAGAATCCATTCTGTTCCTTCAAGAACATCTTTTCCCATAGCAGCATTGATTGCTAATTCAAGAGAAGCTTTTCCTTGACCTAGTGGGTCATTTAATACAGTACCCATTAGCTGACCATTTTGAATTAATACTAATGCTTCAGGCAATGCATCAATACCCACAACTGGCATATATTTGTCATCTGTAAAGTATCCTTCTGATTTAAGTGCTTCAATTGCACCCATTGCCATTCCATCATTGTTTGAAAGAACTATTTCGATATTATCTCCATTTGCTGCAAGCCAAGTTTCCATCATATTTTTAGCTTGTGCAGCATCCCACATAGCTGTTTGGGTTCCTAGTTCTTCTGTTGGAATGCCTGCTTCTTCAATAGTTTTTACAACCCATTCTGTTCTTGCTTCAGCATCAGGATGCCCTGGTTCACCCATAAGCATTACATATTGCATTTTTCCGTCACCATTTCTGTCCCAACTTGGATTTGCATTCCAACCATCAAGAACAACATTTCCTTGAATAATTCCTGATTCTGCTGATGTTGTACCAACATACCAAACTTTATCATAATCCAAGTTATGAGTACCATCTTGATATTCTTTATTAAATAGAACAATTGGAATGCCCGCATTTTTTGCTTTTTCAACAACAGCAGGAGCCGCTCCTGGATCAACAAGATTAATCATTAAAGAGTCTACCCCTTTTGCAATCATCGTATCAATTTGATCATTTTGTTTAGCTTGATCATTTTGGGAGTCATTCATTATAAGTTCTGCTTTGCCTTCTGCTGCTTTTTCAATTGCTTGACGAGTATATGACATAAAGTTATCATCGTATTTATATACGCAAATACCAATTGTTGGCAATTCAACTTCTTCTTCCCAAACTCCTCCACCAGATAGTTTTGGCTCCTCAGCACCGCCACAGCCTACGAAACTTAACGCCATTGTTGAAATTAAAAACATGCTAAAAAATTTTTTCATTTTAAATTTCCTCCTATAAATATGTAGAATTTTTGCTTGTGTAATTTAATATGTAATTAAAGTATTGTCTAATATAATTATTAGTTCTGTTTTAATAGTAACATGCTATTTAGTTATTTTCAATATATTGTGTTAATAAATATAAAAATTTTGTTATATTTACTTAAAAATAGTTTTATTTTTAGTTATAATATCTGTTTTAAATCTATAATTTATAAAATTGTAGTTGGCACAAAAGATATAAACAATAGTATGTTTTACGTCTTGTGCTAGTTAATTGCATTTTTTATATTACTATTAAAGGCGATTTTCTTATCTTTATTATGAATAATATTCATAGGTGATGGTCTAAGGGAGATTAGTATAAAATATTTGACTAGTACGTCTGGTAAATTAAAAAAAT
>LJDB01000050.1 GCA_001983455.1 Candidatus Epulonipiscium fishelsonii | reverse complement strand
AACTTCTTTAATTAAGTGGATATCCGCATCCACATCTCCACTTTCTGATGTACAATCTTTATATATTAATAAATCTAATATTTAAACATCTAGATATACGATATATTAACTTCTTTAATTGAATGAATACTAGCTGTCCATATCTCCACTCTCTGATGTACAATCTTTATACATCAAGAAATATAATATTTAAATATCTAGATGTACGATATATTAATTTCTTTAATTGATTGAACATTAGCTGTCCACATCTCTACTTTCTGATGTACAATCTTTATACATTAATAAATATAATATTTAAACATCTAGATATACGATATATTAACTTATTTAATTGATTGAATACCAGCTATCCACATTCTCACTTTTTGATGTACAATATTTATATATCAAGAAATATAATATTTAAATATCTAGATGTATTATATATTAACTTATTTAATTGATTGAATATCAGCTATCCACATTCTCACTTTTTGATGTACAATCTTTATATATTAAGAAATATAACGTCTTGTGCTAGTTAATTACATTTTTTATATTACTATTAAAGGCAATTTTCTTATCTTTATTATGAATAATATTCATAGGCGATGGTCTAAGGGAGATTAGTAATAAAATATTTGACTAGTACGTCTGGTAAATTAAAAAAATAACTATACATCCCTTACTAGTATATTCCTCGAAATTCCAGATGCGTACAAACGCTTGGCTTTTTGTGGTAATATTTATTAGTGCAATGAATATTTATGCAAATAACGGATAATAAGTGAGCAGGAGAAATAGCTACAGGTCTATTTTTCTTATTTATGATACGAATTCTGAAGAGAAGTTCTAATTAGGTGTAAGATATGAAATTTGAAGGGAAGTTCTAATTATATGTAGGATATAAATTCTGGTTAAAAAGGTTATTATTAACTATACTAGAGGTTTACAATTAATTGCTTTAGGTTTATGGGCCTTGTTGCTACTTATCGTGAACAATTTACTTACAATTTAAATTTTTTACATAATCTGTTTATAATCTCAAATGTACGATTATTAATAAGGTAACACTATATTTAGGATAAATATCAAAGATTTAAATTTCTTGTAGAGATTATAAACAGTATTTATATTGAATTAAACTAAGGCCGTAATTTTCGCTTTAGTTTAAAACATAGCTTACTTTTTAAATTTTTTTAATTCGTGATAGCAGAAAAAGCACTTTTAGTTTTTCTTGTTCGTGATAACGGATTTAAGAACAACGTGACTGTTGTATTAGGGTTGTTAACCAGGTGTTACTTATTGCTTCACGGCTGCTCTACTACTTATTTTTTCACCTCTTGGCTACTTAATGTTCGTGAGTAATCTGCTACTTGTTTTTTCACATGGGTTAACTATTAAAGTATATACCTATATCGAACAAAATACAATTGGCAAAATACCCTAGTATATTTCTTCTGACTAGTGAATTATATCCAGCATAATTAGCATTATTCAAAAATGCATGCTTATGCATAGATGTGCAATTTATGTACACAATTACATAGCCCTTCATATTGAATTACTAAAATATTTAACCAGCATCAATAGTTATATTTAGTTAAAACCTTGAATAAGATTATACAAGCAAATCACAACAATCGGATAAAAAGTAAGGAGATTTTATGAAAAAACACAAATATATTTACCTAGATTTAATCCTAATGCCGATAAAATATGTTCCTTTAGAATCATTTTTTATTATTGTATATACTCTAGTGAATGGCTTGATGTTAGCTTATCAAACATTAGCTACTGCGTATTTTATTGATTGTGCATTAGATATATTTAATGGCAGAAGAAATATTAATGAAATAGGCTTACCTATTTTATTAATTGTAGGATATATTATTCTTCAAAACTTATTACCTGCGATTTCTAATATAATTAATCTTATCGCTAAAAATAAACTAACTCTTATAATACAATCTATTATTCTTGAAAAAAGGTCGACTTTGGAGTATAAACATGTTGAAAATTCTGATACTCAAGATTTGATTAATAGAGTTTGCACAGATACAACCACTCAAATTAAAACAGCCTTTGATAATGCTTTATCATTTACTAGTTTGCTTATTAGCCTAATGTCTATTCTAATAATTATTATGAGTGATACTTTATGGGGAGGAGTTATTCTTTTACTAGTAAGTGTGCCTTTTCTTATAACTGCTCAAAAATTAGGAATACAAAATTACACTCTGGAAAAAAATGCAAAAGCAATTCAACGCAAATATAATAATATAGCTCATATCTTGATGGATAGAACGTTTGCAAACGAAAGAAAACTTTTTGGATATAGCAAAAAATTGCAACAGAGATATAACGATTTAAATGATGAATCATTTGCTATGGAAGCCAAAATTTTTACTAGAGTTTTTTCAAATCTAAAAACTGGTTCGGTGGTTACTATTGTGGTAAGTGGATTAATTATAGCAATGTTATTACCATCGTTACATAATGGTGCTATGAGCATTGGTATTTTTATAGCTCTTGTTAATGGAGTGATTAATCTTATGCAACTTATTGGATGGCAATTGCCATATATCATAGGAGATAATGCCAGAACAAAAGAATATCTGAAGGACCTAAACTTGTTTTTTTCTCTTAGTTCAAAAACAGATGCTTGTGTTATACCCAACAAAGAAAATAAATTTGTTTTTCAGTCTATTGAATTTAGAAATGTATCTTTTAAGTATCCTAATACAGAAAACTATATACTATACAATTGTTCATTTGTAATGTATAGTAACAAAACTTATGCTTTAGTGGGGGTAAATGGTGCAGGCAAATCTACTATTATAAAGCTCATATTAGGCATGTATGATGAGTACAACGGAGAAATTTTTATTAATAACAAAGATATTAAGACATATGATTATTCTATGTTAAAATCAATTATTGCTGTTGTTTTTCAAGATTTTGCTACTTATCAAATATCTTTAAAAGAAAATATTACGTTGGGAAATAATCTGATTTATAATAATGGAAAATTTGAAAAAATAGTACAAGATGTAGGCTTGACAGACTTTATAGCTACTCTAAAAAATAATAGTGATACCCACCTTGGAAAATTAAAACAAGATAGTATAGATATTTCAGGTGGACAATGGCAAAGAATTGCTATTGGACGACTATTATATTCTAACGCTCCAATTAATATACTAGATGAACCAACAGCAGCACTCGACCCAATAGCAGAGAGTAAGGTATATGAAATGTTCCATACATTAAATAAAGATAGATTTACTATTTACATAACTCATAGGCTGGGAGCTGCTAAGATGTCTGATGAAATTTTGGTAATACATAACGGAAAAATTGCAGAATCGGGTAGTCATAATGAGCTGATGAATATTAAAGATGGTATATACAGTGTAATGTTTAATACGCAGAAATCTTGGTACTAAAAAAGGAGATATATATGGAAAACTTTTGGAAATTTATTTCATATAGTATAAAAAGTACTATACTAATGTTTCGCTTTGAACCATGGCGAATGCTCCTTAAATCTTTATTTGCCTTTTTATATGGAGTATCTTGGACGCTTCAAATTGTGCTTTTACAAACTTTTTTTGATTCAGCCCAACGAGTATCCGAAAATACCGAAAATATTAGTAATTGTCTAGTGATTTTATTAGGAATGATATTGATTTATTGCATCGGGCAAATTTTGCAAGGAGTAGATACATGCTATTCAGAGATATTGTATATTAAAACCAAAAAACATATCAACTTAAGATTATTTAAAAAAATAGATACTATGAGTTCTCTAAGTTTTGAGGATATAGATGAACTAGAGAAAATTAATAAAGCTATAAATGGGGGAAACTTTGCATTTGGTGCTAGTGTAATACTTATTGATACAATATTTTTCTATTCTACTTACTTCATCTTAACTAGTGGATATCTTTATACATTAAGTCCTCTGCTATCTGTTAGTGTTTTAGCTATTTTTATTCCCTGCTTCATCTCTAATATTATAGAGACTAAAGGTTTTAAAAATTTAGAAGAGACTTCCACTCCAATGAGACGTGAATGTGAGTATTATGAAAGTTGTATAATAGACACTAGGGAAACACGTATCTTAGGAGCAACTCATTATTTTAATCAATTATATTTTTCTAGTTTAAAAAAATTAAATATGCTAGTATTAAAAGCACAATTAAAGAAAAATTTAATTCGACTTATTGTAGGGGTTATTACTATATTGGGATATGGAGTTATTTTATTTATGCTAGTCAAGTTAGTTTTAAAACAAGAAATAACTGTAGGAGCATTTTCAGCTGTATTAGCATCAATAAGTATGGTGTTTACTTTTATGAGCGATATAATTTCAGAAAGAATTGGCTGGGCTGCTGAAACTATGGGAACAGTAGATAACTATATTTCGTTTATATTTGAGGATAAAAAATCTGATAGTAAAATTTACCAAGACACTAGAAATATTAAGTTACAAGATGTGAGTTTTAAATACCCTTGTTCTGAAAAAGAAGTATTAAAAAATATTAATCTATCTTTAACAGATAATAAAACAATTGCAATTGTAGGAGAGAATGGAAGTGGAAAAAGCACCTTAGCGAAAATATTATTAGGACTATACCCTCCCACTAGAGGTCAAATCTTAGTAAATGATATTTCTATGTGTGATATAGATTCTCGCAATTATTCAGCAGTTTTTCAAAAATTTTGTAAATATCAAATGACTTTAAAAGAAAATATTTGCATCGCTGATATTTCTAAAAATATAGATTATGATGAAGTACATAATATATGCAACCAAATAGGCATAACACTCTCAAGCGATAAATTAGTAAATGGGTTAGATACATTTATAGGACGTGAATTTGATGGCATAGAGTTATCCGGAGGGCAATGGCAAAGAATTGCTATTGCAAGAGGTATTTATAGAGAGTATGATTTTATTATTTTAGATGAGCCCACATCTGCAATTGACCCACTTGAAGAATTTAATCTATACAATACTTTTTCTAAGTTATGCACTGAAAAAACAGCTATCATTATCACCCACAGACTAGGTTTAGCTAAGATAGCTGATGCAATTATAGTTATGAAAGAAGGTAACATTGTTGAAATGGGTACACATAGTGAGCTTATTTCTAAAGATGGTGAATATAAGCATTTATTTGATACACAAAGTAAATGGTATTTTTAAGAAAATTAGATTATACGATGGATACATCAATTAGGCGAACATATGTGTTCGCCTTTAGCTTAGTCTAATCTAATCCATTTAAATTCATATGGTGATAGTGCTTCTTCAGTGTAATCAACTACGCTATTTGTAACATTTACTATGAATAATACTTTAGAGTCATCTCCTCTTAACAAGCAAAACACTCTAGGGTCTATATTAAGTATAATTTGTTGTTCGTATGGGTTAAATTCAGGATATTTTTTTCTTTCTTGAATCATTTTGCAAAGCTCATTAAATATAGTGTTCCTTCGGGTATCTTGTTCTAATTGGGTTACCAAATTATCATAGTCAAATTTTTCTCTGTTAATTCGTCTATTAATACCAGATTCCTCTAGTCCTTTATAATCATTCCTTGAGCCCAACAAGGTGTTATAATAAATTGCGGGCACCCCAATTACAGATAGCAAAATGGAATTTGCAGCTTTAATCATCTTTATTTGTGTTTCAACATCATATGAATTGTCTACCAAAGCGTCATGGTAGTTGATATTTAATTCGTAAACAGATTGGGTTCCATCTACATTTTGCTTATAGGAAACTTTACCACCATTTTTTTCTACCCTATTAACTAGTACTATCCTTTCTTCATCAGTCAATATACCTTCCGTTGGACGAAGACCAATTCCATCATGTGAACTAAGAAAATTAAAATAAGTTGCTGTATCACTAATTGGATGTATGGTTTTTGCCCACTCAGATAACTTGGTAGCATCTCCATTAATAAACGTATGAAGAACAAGTGGGGGTAGTGCAAATTGATAGACCATATTGGCTTCATCATTATCACCAAAATAACTTATATTTTCAATATGAGGAACATTAGTTTCTGTAATAATCTGAGTATTTGGTTTAATATCGTCCAAGATTAATCGCCATAATTTAATGATTTCATGTGCTTGTGGCAAATGCATACATCCAGTGCCACTTTCTTTCCATATAAATCCTATTGCGTCAAGTCTTATAGATGTAGCCCCGTTGTATGCATATGACAGCAAAATATCAGTCGTATATAGAAACACATCATAACTGCAAAAATTTAAGTCGACTTGATCTTTGCTAAAGGTGCTTAGAACTTTGTGATTATTCTCATAGTCATGAAACAAAGGTGAAGTACGGGGGCGTACAACTTTACTATAATCAAAGTCTTCATCAAACTCGATAAAAAAGTCTTTATACTCGGGCTCATTAGACAAGAATTTCTTAAATATATCATTTGATTGAGAAACATGATTTGCTACAAAATCATACATTAGCCTGTAGTCTTGGCTTAAACTTTTAATATCGTCCCAATCTCCAATATTTGGGTCAATTTTATTGTAATCAACGACAGAAAAACCGTCATCACTAGTGTATTCAAACATAGGAAGCAAATGGATGTCTGTTATAATTCCTTTTAAATACTTATCCATAAAGTTTTTTAGAGTTATTGCTGATGGTTTTCCTTCTTTGTATATGCTATCTCCGTATGTAATCATATAAATTGTTTGCTCATCTACTTTATTTACTTTTTCAAACTGTTTTTGTTTCCAATAATTAATTAAATTTTCAAACCTAGTGTAATCAGCCGTTGGATATAATTTCAATATTCTATCTTTCATTTTTTTGTTCCTCCTCTAAAATTTCACATAATGCTTTATATATACCTTGATTTTCATTGGTATCAGTCACATATTTAGCCACTTTTTTTGCCTCATTAGATGCATTGCCCATTGCGTAGGAATGTGGTACAGTCTTTAACATTTCTATATCATTAGAACTATCTCCAAATGCACATATTTCGTCTAGTTGAATATCATACTGTTTTGCTAGTTGTAACAACGCTGTAGCTTTGTTGCTGTTGTTTTGAGTAACCTCTATATAAGATTCAAAAGATGAGCTAAGTTCTATATTAGGAATTTGACTTAGTTGCTGTATTGACTTTGTATGATTATCTTTATCTAAAGTTTTAGCATCAATCTTTAAAATATTGACTGATTTAAAATCTGATTTTGTATTTAGTGTAATCAAGTTTTCCGTATAGCTTTCATATTTGAACAGTGGGGTGTGCATAAATTTATTTATTCTGTCTCCTCTAACTGCTCTAGATAATCTGATATGTTCATCATAATATTGCTGAGCGGATAGAAAACTATATTTTTTTTGATCTCTACCATAAATAGCCATGTAAACATCATTTTCTATTAAAATATTTAAAACTTTCTCAAGCACTTCCCACTCAAATGGATAATATATTTTCTGGTCATCAACTAATATTTCATGGCCACTATTTAAAATTAAATCACACTCTAGTTCGTTTTCTAATACTATACCTTCTACCATACTAAAGTTTCTTCCTGTTGCTAAAACTATTTTTCTTCCTTCTTTTGATAACTTTTTCAATAAGTTTAATGTGTCTACATCAATAGATTGATCTGACTTTAATAACGTTCCATCCAAGTCAAAGGCAAACATTTTAATCATAATATAAGCTCCTTTTTGTATTATAGATCTTGCTAAGCTAATTTTTTTAACTTAGCAAGTCTGTATTATATGTCTATGAAAGCATTTCTAAATGATTGTTTTTAGATCAGAAGCAATGACATCAACTTTTGGCCCATATATTATTTGCACATGGGTTTGAGATGTTTTGTTAATTCCAATGGAGCCTGTAGTTTTTAATAAAGCTTCATCAATTTTGTTAACATCTTTAACATCTACTCTTAACCTAGTAAAACAGTTATTTATTTCAACAATATTGTCTCTGCCTCCTAGTCCTTGAAGAATAGTTTGAGATTTTTGATTGCCTGAACTTTTTTCTTCAATTTCGTCTTCCTCAGAAGCTTCAACTACAAGACCATTTTTTTTGAAATACCATCTAAACATAGTGTAATAAATAATTGCATATCCAATTCCTACATAAACTGCATAAGTCCAGTTTGAATTTGGCACTAGGAAACCATACACAAAAAGGTCAATTATTCCGCCTTGTGTATTTCCAATTCCCACTTCTAATATAGCCATCAAAAAGAATGAAATCCCTACCAATATGGAATGCATTACAAACAAAAATGGAGCTATAAATAAGAATGAAAACTCAATTGGTTCAGTAATACCTGTTGTAAATGAAGCTAATGCACCAGCAATCAATAGTGGACCTACTGCTTTTCTTTTATCTTTAGGTGTTGCATGATAAATACCCAATGCAGCAGCAGGCAACCCAAATACCATAAACGGAATTTTTCCTTGTGCCATAAATGCTGTAAATGGTTTTAATACTTCAATATCAACTGTTCCAAAGAATTGGAAGAATATGTTCCACACTCCTTCAACACCTTCGTATACTCCACCAGCTGCGGTTGTTCTAAATATTCCATTTAAAATATGGTGCAACCCTGTTGGAACCAAAAGTCTTTCAAGCATACCATAAATAAAGACTCCAAAATTTCCTGCTCCAGCAATTGCCATACCAATAGCGTTAATTAATGATGAAATTGGCATCCAAATAAATGGTAAAATTTGGCCTAATATTGTTCCACATACAATAACCGCAATGGAAACAAATCTTTTTCCTCCAAAGAAAGCTATTGCTACAGGTAAAGATATATTATAATATTTATTATGTAGTTTTGATGCCAAAATACCAGCTACCATACCGCCGACTGCACCCATCTCAATTGTTCCACTAATTCCAAGTGCATTTCCTAACCCTACATTTCCAAACTCAAACAATCCAGATTTAATCATGTATGATGCACTAAATAACATTACATAATAAGTTACAAATCCGGCCATTGCTGCTATTTCTTTTTCTCTTTTAGCAAGCCCAAATGATATTGAAATAGCAAATAATACTGGAATTAAACCAAATACCTGCCCACTTATTTCTCTAATTAAAAACAATACATAGTAAATATATTCGTTCTCCAGAAATGGTAGTAATGCTTGAACTTGCGGACGGCTTAGTGCTGCTGTAAACCCATATAAAATACCAACAGCTGCAATGGTTGCAATTGGCACCATTAAGCTTCGGCCAAATGCTTGAAACCATTTTAAGGCTTTACTGTCTTTATTTTGCTTAGGTTTTTTATCACTTTTATTTTCTTCAACAGTTGGAAGACTGTTACTTTTAACTGCTACTTCTATTAAAATATTATCTTTGGCAACTTTATCTAGGTTATCAATAAATTTTATTTCTTCAAAATCATCTGAATTTGTAATTATCATTGGTGTTATTAAGTCATAACCCAACTCTTTAATTTTTACCAAATCAAACCTTAATATTGGTTGCCCTGCTTCAACTTTTTCTCCTTCTTTTACCAGTGCCTCAAAGTGTTCTCCCTTCAACTTTACTGTGTCCATACCAACATGAATTAGAATTTCCATTCCATCCTCTGTAACCATTGTAATCGCATGCAATGTGTCAAATATAGTTGCTATGGTTGCATTTGCTGGTGCAAATACCACTCCAAATTTTGGTATAATAGCTACACCTTTTCCTAACATACCACTGGAAAATGCCTCATCTTTAACTGAGTTAAGATTAACATATTTTCCATGCATATGTGCATTCAACTTAATCATGTTATAGCTCCTCTCAAAAATAGTATTAGTGAATAAAAATAATATATTTGTATTTTAAATTATTATATCATTAATTTTTTTTTAAAACAATTTATTTTTTATACAAACCTCGAAGCAACTTAATTTGCAATCTTTACAATATTAACCAACTATAGAATACAATTTAACGATAGTACATATAATATATTTAATTTTACAAAACCTTTCACACACGGTACCCTAAATTTGCTACGTTCAGGTTATGTCATATTACATTAAATTAAAAGGTATGTTATAATAATCAAGATAATTTTGAAAAATGATTAAGCAGGAGTAATTCTACATGAAAACATTAATGTTTGATGCACCTTATAATTTTTATGAAATTACCATGATACTAAAGAATGGAGGATTAATAGCAATTCCAACGGAAACTGTATATGGCCTTGCTGGAAATGGATTTAATGAAGTTGCAGTTTCTAATATATTTAAGGCAAAAGGCCGTCCAAGTGATAATCCTCTTATTTTGCATATTTCATCACTAGATATGCTGGATGATATTGTTTTATCAATTTCTGATGAAGCTCAAAAATTGATGGATGCATTTTGGCCTGGGCCACTCACATTAATTTTTCCAGCCACAGAAAAAGTTCCAAAAATAATTACAGCTGGTTTGCCAACAGTTGCAGTACGATTTCCATCTCATCCAATTATGAGAAAAATTATAGAGAACTGCAAATTTCCGTTGGCTGCTCCCAGTGCAAATAGCTCTGGAAAACCCAGCCCAACTCTAGCAAAAAGAGTAATGGAAGATTTAAGCGGAAAAATAGATGGAGTAATTGATGGTGGAAAATGTGATATAGGAATTGAATCTACCGTTGTTGACGTTGCAACTTTGACCATTTTAAGACCAGGGTTTGTTACAGAAAGCATGCTTCAACAGATTGTTCCAGCAATTAAAAATACTTCAATTTTTCACCAAGAAAAACCCATTTCACCAGGTATGAAATATACCCACTATTCTCCAAATGCACAGGTTCAAATTGTGCAAGGAAAAAACTATATCGAAACTATAAAAAACCTAATCGAACAAGATTTATCAAAAAACAAATATGTTGGAGTTTTAGCTACAGATGAAACTTTGCATAATTTTGCAAATGTAACTACTTTAAGTGTAGGTAGCCAAAATAATCTTGGGGAGATAGCAAGCAGTTTTTTTGAAATATTGCGTAAGTTTGATGATTTAGGAGTAGAAAAAATTTACTCTTTATCTTTTTCTCAAGAAGGAATTGGAGAAGCAATTATGAATAGACTTGAAAAATCTGCTGGATATAATATTATAAATTGTTAAGTAAAGTGTAACAATCACAAATTGTTATGCATATATTAATTATAACAACTGGAGGACTTTTATGAGTAAAGTATTTATTATGGATCATCCTTTAATTCAACACAAAGTTTCACATTTACGTTCAGTAGAAACAGGCTCAAAGGAATTTAGAGAACTAACCAGAGAAATTTCTCAACTTATGTGTTTTGAGTCAACACGTGATTTGCCCCTTGAAAATTATGAAATTGAAACTCCTATTGGGCCAACAATTGGAAGACGTATCTCTGGAAAAACCTTGAGCATTGTACCTATTCTGCGTGCTGGGCTTGGTATGGTTGATGGAATATTAGATTTAGTTCCAACTGCCAAAGTTGGTCATATAGGCTTGTATCGTGACCCAAAAACTTTAGAGCCTGTTGAATACTATTGTAAACTTCCAGATAGTATTCAACATCGTAAATTTTATGTTTTAGATCCAATGTTAGCTACTGGAGGTTCTGCTGTTGCTGCAATTCAATTTGTAAAAGATAGGGGAGCAAAAGACATATGTTTCTTGTGTATTATTGCTGCCCCAGAAGGACTCAAAAAATTGCAAAATGCACATCCTGACATTGAAATTTATATAGCCGCTCTTGACGAAAGGCTTAATGACCATGGATATATTGTCCCTGGACTTGGAGATGCAGGAGATAGGCTTTTTGGTACAAAATAGTGATATTATGTTTAATTATCATAAATAACAGATTTAGTCACGCTGTTCCTAAATCCGTTATCATGAATAAAGAAGAATAACTCTTTGGAGTATTCTTCTTTACCTAAATATACCTTTCTTTTTAATAATATAGTTTTGTCTTGATTAAAATGTATTGACATTTTTATCCAAAACAAAATTATGTATTCTTTTACATAATTCGGTATATATTAACTGTAAAGTCTATCAAAACCTCCCCAACATAAAAATCAGGAAGGTTGTAAAAAGTTTAAAAATTATACTTATATTTGTAAGACTAAGCAATACTCCATAGTTATATCCATAAAACATAAGAGCTTATAGCCTTACTTTTCTAATTATAAAAAAATTAAAAAACATTTAAAGTGTAATTTAGAGCTATTTTAATTATTGTCAACTGTTGGAAAGTATATTCAATAGTTGCAAAAAAATTTTTTAGAATTTAGTCATTGATGATTCAATTAGATTTTAATGGATTATCGACTAAATAAAGGCTATATTTTTGTTTTCCTTTTTTTCTTATCTTAAATAATGATAAAAGAGATTTATTTTGCATCATTATTATAAATAACAGAGGAGGCACTCTTGTGAATTTAGTAGGATTGTATGTATTAGCGTTTGGACTATCATTTTTAATAGCATTTCTTTCAACGCCTATTGCAAAAAAGATAGCTTTTAAAGTTGGGGCTATTGCTCAACCACGTTCACGTGATATGCATGAACAACCTATTCCTCGAATGGGTGGAATAGCAATTTTTGCGAGCTTTATATTTACTTTACTTATTCTTTACAAACAGTTTGAGTTTTTGCACTCTAAACAAATTTTAGGAATTGTAATAGGCGGAAGTCTTATAGTTTTGTTGGGCTTTTTTGATGATATCTGTGAATTAAATTCCAAATTTAAAATGACTATACAAATAATAGCATCCATCATTGTTATACGTTGTGGAATTCGTATTGACTTTATAGCCATTCCGTTTATTGAAGATTTAAAGTTTTTAAGTATTTTTTCTATACCAGTAACGATTTTGTGGATTGTAGGTATTACCAATGCAGTAAATCTAATTGATGGGCTTGATGGATTGGCAGCGGGAGTTTCTTCAATTGCATCAATATGCTTAATGGTGCTTGCAATCTATAGTGGTCATCCTATTGCTGTATTTTTAACAGTAATTTTAACAGGTGCTACTCTTGGCTTTTTACCATATAATTTTAATCCTGCTTCAATATTTATGGGAGATACAGGGTCAACATTTTTAGGATTTATGCTATCAATAGTTTCTATCTTAGGACTATTAAAAACTTATACAATAACTGCAATTCTAGTTTCAGTCTTAGTTCTTGGGTTACCTATCTTTGACACTACCTTTGCCATAATAAGAAGATTAATAGCTGGAAAACCAATTATGTCTCCAGATAGAGGCCATCTACATCATAGACTTGTAGATAAGGGATACAGTCACAAAGGAGCGGTTGTTACCCTGTATGGAATTAGTGGAGTCTTTGGACTTTCAGGTATTGGCTTGTTAATGCATGATACTCGAATAATTGCTATTGTTAGTGTAATCGTTGCCATTCTTATATACTTTAACATCAAAAATAATAAACATCGTCAAATAGATTGAGGGCCTAATGGCCCATTTATTTTGATATACACTTCTAGTTTTAAGTAAGTCTAATATAATTTAGGAGGAGTCTGATATGAAAAAGATAATTTCAATTTTACTTGTTGGTAGCATAGTGCTAACAATGTTTGTACTGACATCTTGTTCTAAAAGTGAAGATTTAAATACCAATTCTATAGGTACAGCCTATATATATGGAGAACAACATGGAGTTCCGATGATACTAGAAGAGGAGTTTGAATTGTGGAACAGATATTATCACGAAAATAACATGCGACATTTATTTGTTGAATTACCTTTTTACGCGGCTGAATATTTAAACTTATGGATGAATGCGGACAATAATGATATTCTTGATGAGATATTTACTGATATACACGGTTCAGATATGGATACACCTGAAACCAAAGAATTTTTCATAAAGATAAAGCAAGAATGCCCTCAAACAATTTTTCATGGTATTGATGTAGGTCATTTATATAAGTCAATGGGTAATAGATATTTGAATTATCTTACTGAAAATAACTTACAAAATACACAAGTATTTGATTTGACAGAAGAAGCTATTAAACAAGGTGAGAAATTTTATGCTAAAAATGATTTTGAGTACAGAGAAAATATGCTCGCAGAAAATTTTAAACGTGAATTTGATAAACTTGAAAACCAAGATATAATGGGAATTTTTGGCTCGATGCATGCGAACTTGGATTTTTATATTACTGAGAACACAGCTAATATGGCTACACAACTTGTTGATTATTATAAAGACAATATAGTAGCAGAAGACTTAAGCTATCTTGCAAAAGAGATTGTTCCTATAAAAATTGACAAGCTCATAATTAACGGAAAAGAATATGAGGCAGAATATTTTGGAAACCAAGACCTATCATTAGTGGCAGAATATTTTGGAAACCAAGATCTACCATCAGTTTTTACAGACTTTTCTCATAGAGAGTTTTGGAAGTTAACAGATGCTTTTGAAGATTTTTATAACAACCAAACAACAGGTAATGTTCTTCCAGTTGATAATTATCCGATGAACCTTGAATTAAATCAAATTTATATTATTGATTACACCAAACCAGATGGTTCTGTAATAAGAGAAGTACATCGATATGACGGAAAAGAAGCAACACAGCAAATAATCATATAATAGAATTATTATACTTATATCCCTCTAAAAATCGAGGAATATAAGTATTATGGTAAAATTAATTCGCAAGCAATTTCTACATCTAAATTGCCCCATACGCCTGCTGAAACAGTACATCTAACAGGTGGGTTTTCAAATGAAAAATAATTTTGGTATACTTTGTTAAACTCATCAAAAACTCTACCCATAGATGATACATAACATGTACATTTATATATATCATCCATTGTTGCCCCTAATTCTTCTACAATAATTTTAATATTATCCAAAATAATTGTAGTTTGCTCTTCCACTGAAGTATTTATAATTTTTCCTTCTTTATCTTGAGAAATTTGTCCAGACAGATAGGCAATCTTGTCTTCTCCAACTGATATAATAGTTGCTTGAGCAATATTACCAGGGGGGATTGGTGCTTTAATCGTGCTAAATTTTTCTTTTTTCATAATTTAATCCCTTCTTCTAATATTATATGTCCAATATGATACACATTCTTTTCGGCTGGTTTTTCTGAAACTGTGATTTGTATGAGCCGGTATAAATAGGGTATCACCTTCAAAAAGTTCATATTCATTATTATCAAATACAACAATCATACTTCCGTTTATTATAGTACCAATTTCATCAGAAACATGCATATTTGAAACATGGGTATTGTAATCTGATACTATCATACAAATACCTGTTAAACTTCGATTTCCTGATGTCATAGCTTCGTAACATACACCTTCTTCTTCGTAAATTAATTTCCGATCTTTTTCTCTTACTAAAAGAATATCTTGCTCTGTACTTAATAAAAGTTCACTCATAGTAATGTTAAGAGCATTACAAATTTTTTGCAAGTTAATAATTGTTAAACTTGTTTTACCTCTTTCAACTAAACTTAGGTAACCAACCGAAAGTTCAGTTTTATCCGCTAATTCTTGTAATGTTAAATTTTGAGATAGCCTTAAATTTTTTATTTTGCTTCCTATTTGCATATCCATAGGATGATGGAACCTCCTATTTATAATTAAAATTTATATTTATAATTATATCATTATAAAAATAAAAATACAATGTTAATAAATGCAACAAATAAAATTTTATAATTATGAAAAAAATAAATTGTGAAAAGCCAAAAATATATGTTTAGTAAATGTATAAAAAAGAACCACAAAATATCTAGTATATTTTCACTCAATCATACACTATTTTCAACTTGCAATTTATCACAATTATGATATAATAAATTTATGTTTATAAAAAAATATAATTCACAAAAAAATTATAAGTATAAAAATTTACACTTATAAAAACTGGAGGGAAAATATGAACTTAACACAATATGAACAAGACATGTTAAATGGAAAGTATGGAGAATTTAAAAAAGCTGCACTTAAAAAGGTTGTTGAATATGGCATCGCTTTAGGAGCAGAAGAGTTATGTGAAGTAACTAAAGCTACCTTATATTTTGGAGCACATCCTTATTTGGAAACAACAAATGGAAAAAATTACGATGAAGTTTTTTCCAAAATGTATTTATGTAGTGATGAAACTATTAAGATGGGCGAATTTGCAGAAGGATGTTTTTGCCAAACATGTGTTGCTCCTTGTGACCATTACCAATATGAACCACTTCATTTGACTAAGGAATTATTTGATAAAAACAGAGAATATTTAGATATTACAAAAGAAGCTGGTGTTTCTATTGTGGGAAGTTGTACACCATATTTTGGTGGATGGATACCATTAAAAGGAGAACATTTTGTTACAACTGAATCAAGCAATGTGCTTATGTGTAATTCAGTATTTGGAGCTTGTGGTAATTCAGATGGAATTGAAGCTGCTGCTTGGAGTGCAGTTTGTGGAAGAACTCCAAAATGGGGAAATCACATTTTAGAAAATAGAAAGGCTAATGTTGTATATAACATAGAATGCAAATTGGATACAGCAACAGAGTGGGACGTAGTAGGGTATACTGTCGGTAGAATGTTACCTCCACATGCAATTCCAGCTCTTGTAGGAGATTTTAAAAGACCGACTATTATTAAATTAAAACAATGTTTTGCATCAATGGCAACAACTAGTGGAGCAGAAATGTGCCATATAGTAGACGTAACTCCAGAAGCTCCAACACTTGAAATTGCTTTGGGTGGAAAAGAACCAGAAAAAGTATTTACTATAACTCAAGAAGATTACAATAAATCACTACGAATGCTATGTGACGAAGGTGAAGCGGAAATAAATATTATAGCACTTGGTTGCCCTCACTATACTCTTGAAGAGGTAAGAGATGTTGCAAACTACATAAAAGGTAAAAAAATAAAAGAAGGTATTGACTTTTTTGTATGGACTGACTATTCAATTAAAGAAATGGCTGTTCAAAATGGCTACGTAGATATAATAAAAGAAGCTGGTGGGGATGTAATGACTAGTGGTTGCCCGCTTGTTATGGGTAAAAAGAACTTTGAGCATGCAATAGGTTTTGTATCTGATGGAGCTAAACAAGCACATTATATTCGTTCTGATTTACAAACAGGAGTACCAGTTTATTACGGTGATATGTACACATGTATTGATGCAGGTATTAATGGCAAATGGGGAGGGAAATAAAAATGGAAAAAATAGTTGGAAGAGGAGCTTTTTCAGGAATAGTAGAAGGTATTGCATTAGTTTGTCCAGAAAGCATCCAAGGCTGGTCTGGTATAAGTGATACAACAGGACAAATAATTGAAAAAGGTCATTCTCAAGAAGGTGTAAATATAAATGGTAGAATTTTAGTTTTACCTTGTAGCAAAGGTTCTAATGGCTGGTCTTGTCATTTTCATTCTGCAATGCGTTCTGGATTTAAACCAGCAGGCTGGGTATTTAGCAAGATGGATTCAAGAGCTGGAGTGGCAACAGTTGTTGTTGGTTCTCCTGCAGTAGCTGATTTTAAAGATGTTGACCCATGTGAGTTTATTAAAAACGGTGATTTAATTAGAATTAATGGAGATACAGGAGAAGTTGAAATTTTGCAAAGATCTTTAGAAAACTAAGGAGGACATATTATGAAACCAAAATATGATTTTATTGTTATTGGTATGTCAGCCATAACATTTTTATTGATATTTGTTTTTAGTCAAATCAGCCCCCAATTTGCCACTATACTAAATGACACTATAAATTGGCTGTGTGATAGTTTTGGCTGGTTATTGAACTTAGGAACATTATTTTGTACTTTCTTTTCACTATATTTTGCATTTTCAAAATTTGGTAAAATAAAGCTTGGAGGTGCGGATGCTAAACCAGAATTTAAAACATTTACATGGTGGGCTATGGCACTATGTGCAGGAATGGGAATGGGTATAGTATTCTTTCCACCAGCCGAAATAATTGAATATATGTATCGTCCTGCTTCAGGGCTAGGTCTTGCATCAGGTGAATATGAAACTATGGTTTGGGCAATGGAACAAACAATGATGCATTGGGCAATAACTTTATATGGAATTTATGTAGCAGCTGGAATTGTAGCAGCGTATGTATTTCACAATTTAAATCAACCATTTTCAATTACATCAATGTTATATCCTGCATTTGGAAAAAAAGTTTATAAATACCGTAGTATAATTGATGGATTAGTAACTTTTGCAATTGTAGGAGGAGTAGCTGGATCATTTGGATATGGTATATTACAAATAGCAAATGGATTGCAACAAGTATTTGGTATTCCATCAAATACGGCATCTTGGATTATGATAACAATAGTAATAACAGCAGTATATACTCTTTCAAGTATTTCGGGGCTAAAAAAAGGTATTCAATGGCTTGGAGATAACAATGCTAAACTTTTTATAGCAATGCTATTATTTGTAGTTATATTTGGACCTACCGTATTTTCAATTAATTTTGGAGTAGAAGCAACAGGTTCTATGTTTGCCAATTTCTTTAAAAATATTTCATTTACTGAGGCAATAACTCCAGGTGGTGAAAAATGGGCAGTTTGGTGGAATTATTTATGGTATATGGATTATTTTATTTTTGCTCCAACAACAGCGTTTTTCTTGGCAAGGCTTGCAAAAGGAAGAACTTTGAAAGAATTTGTTTTAGTTAATATGGTTGCACCAGGACTTTTTGGTATGGCATGGTGTTGGTTTTTTGGAGGATTAGCAGGTCATGTTCAAATGACAGGAGCAATAGATTTAAATAATGTTATTTTAACACAAGGAACTGAAGGTGTAATGCTTACATTATTTGATAGCTTGCCACTTCCAATGATCACCAAAGCAGTTATGATGCTTACAGTTATGATTTCATTTGTTACACTAGCAAATGCAGTAACTTCAACAGTTTCAAAAATGAGCTTAAAAGATGCAGATGATAGTATAGAAGCACCAAAAATGATTCAAATTTTTTGGGGAATTTTAATGGGAGGAATTGCAATATTATTCCTTTTACAAGGCGGATTAGACGGAGCTAAAGCTATTAAACTTTTAGTTGGTTTCCCAATTGTAGTTATAGTTTTACTTTCAGTAGGTGGATTTTTAAGATTTTTTATAAACAAAAATTATAAAGAAGCTAAAGAAATTGAAGGTATTGAACCGGTTAAATTTGATGTATAGTAGACATACTTATAAGAGGAACTCCCAAGATCGGGAGTTTTCCTTATGCCACTAATTATTATAAAATAGAAATGGAGAATGTAAATATGAATTTAAAAGGAAATTATTTTTCAAAACAAGAATGCGAAAGAATTCATGAGATGTCACTGAAAGTATTAGAAGAAATGGGTTGCTTTTTTGATGATGATTATGCACTAGAAGTATTTAAAAAAGCTGGAGCAATAGTTGAGGGAAATGTAGTTAAAATGCCATCTAAATTAGTTAATGATGCTCTTAAAACTTGCCCATCATCTTTTGAAGTTTATGGTCGAAATGGCAAAAAAATAACTGTGGGAGGGGATAATCAAATTATTGCTCCAGAATCAGGGGCATTAAATGTTTTAGATGAACATGGCATACATCGAAACTTAGCTATTGATTTTTTAAACTTTCAAAAGTTGCATCATAATAGTACCCTTATTGATATAATGAATCCAAATCTTATAGAACCATCAGATATACCTAGAGAAATAGTGCGTGATTATCAAATGGCTGTTTGTTTAAAATATTCAGATAAGCCTATGATAGGACTTACAACTTCTGTGCAAGATACAATAAACAGTATTGAAATGACTCAAAAATTTATTGGAAGAGAAGATAATGTCATTATTGGTATTATAAGTGTTATTTCACCTTGTAAATATGATAAAACTATGCTGGATGCTTTAAAAATTTGTGTAGAACGTAATCAACCTATAATGGTTGCTTGTTGTTCTCAGCCAGGAGCTACCAGTCCTGTATCAGTATTTGGAACTTTAGTGATAGATAATGCACAAGTTTTAGCAGGAATAGTATATGCACAATTATTAAAACCAGGTGCAGAGATTCTTTATGGAAATACAACTGGAGGTTGTGATTTGCGTCATGCATCTCCAGCTATTGGTTCAGCAGAAACAAGTATGTTTATATTTGGAAGTGCTGCAATGTGTAGATATTATAATATACCTTGCCGTACAGGAGGCTCACTTGCAGATGCTAAAGCAATTAATTGGCAAAATGGGGTGGAATCCACAATTACTTTATTACCAGCGATAATGTCAACAAGTAATTTTATACTTCACTCTTGTGGACTTATGGATTCATTTAACATGTTAAGTTATGCTAAATTTATACTAGATGAACAAAATATAGAAATGTTCAGATATATGGTTAAAGGTAAAGAAATTTTAGTTGATGATGAAACTATAAAGGAAGAATTACAAAATATTATTGAAGCAGGACCAGGTGGACAATTTTTAGATTGTGATCATACGTTAGAGAACTTCCGTGAACATTTATATACACCAGTATTATTTAATAAGATGGGATATGCTTCATATGTAAACATTGGGTCTCCAAGTGTAGAAGAAAATGCTTTAAAATTGGCTAGAAAACGTATAGAAAATTATGTTTATCCTGAAATCACAAAAGAACAAGAAGATATTTTGAGATCATATATAGGTGATTTAATAGATACAATATAATTACTGTGAGAGTTAAAGAAAGGGAAAAAGCTAAAATGGCTTTTTCCCTTTCTCATTATTCATGATAATAGGGAAAGGCTAAAGGTCTTTTCCTATTATTTAGTTTTAAAATATTCCATTAAATTTGCTAAATGTTCTGCTTGAGCTGCAAGTTGTTGACTAATAGCAGCACTTTGCTCTGATGTTGCTGCATTTGATTGAATAACATCAGATATTTTTTCAGTGTCTTTTAATAAATCCTCCAGACTTTCTTTTTGTAAATCACTACTTACTAATAAGTTATTTGCATTTTCAGTATTTTTATCAATGGCAGTTATTATTTCTTTTAAACTATCAGCTGTAATTTTTGCCATATCTTGACCCTTTGAAATATCATCTATACTTGTTTTTAGTATATCTTCAATTTCTTTTACTGTTGCACTACTTCTTGTTGCTAAATCACGAATTTCATTTGCAACAACCGCAAACCCTTCTTCAAACTCTCCTCCTGCTCTAGCGGCTTCAATAGCAGCATTTAACGCTAGTAAGTTTGTTTGTGTAGCTATATTTTGAATAGTATTCAGCACAATAGAAATGGTTCTAGTTGAGTTATCAATTTCATTCATTGAGTCCAGCATTTTTTTCATGGCAATAGAACCTTCATTAGCTTTCAATTTTGCTGCTTTTGAAATTAGGCTTGTTTCTTCAGCTTGATCTATCGTTGTCTTAATGTTTTTACTAATTTCATCAGTAATATCCATAAATTCACGGATTATTTCATTTTGTTCAGTTGTTCCTTCTGCCAACTCAATAGCTGATTTTGCAATATCTTCTGCTCCAATATTTAATTCTCTTGCAGAATGGCTAATATCTGATAATGTTTGACTTAGTTTTTTATTAATCTGAATTAAAGATTGTTTTATTGGGCTAAATGTGCCTACATAATTAGCTTTCATGTCACTACAAGATGTAAAATCTCCATGTGCCATGTTTGATAAAATTACTTCTATGTCATGAATAATATTATTTAATATAGTAGACATATTCATAAATACTGCACCCAATTGTCCAATTTCATCATTATAAGGACAATTTAAATAAACATTTAAATTTCCATCTGCCATGTTGTTTGCAGCAACTAGCAATTGATCTATTGGAGCTAAAGTTACTTTCAGAGTTCTCATTGTAATTAGTACCAACATTCCTAGTGATATAGTTAAAATTCCTAAAATCAAAGTTGTTAGCTGATATATGGTATCATATAAATCATTTACTGTAACATAAAGATGAACCCACCATAATCTATCCCCCATTCTAATTGGAGATAAATATCGTTGATAGTTTGTTCCATCAGCAGATTGTGTTATAATTTCAAAATATTGATTTTTTTCTGCTAAGTTATTCCACTCTAATCTATCTTTAGAATTTAAAAAATCCGACATATTCATATTTAAATATTGACTACTTTCTCCGTTGTAAATAATATTAAAGTTTTCATCTAAAATAGAAGTGTTTAGTGTTGGATAATTATCTTCATTTAAATTTATTTGGTTAAAACTTTCTGCCAGAAACTCTACCGCTATAATTCCCTTAAATTCATTATTTTGGATTATCGGATAAGATATAAAAAACGTAGTATTTCCATTATCCTTAATTTTTGGAGAGGTTATATATATATCTTTTGTTTCTTTTGGAATTATGTAATATTCTTTGTTTGAATATTGATTGTAATCTGTATTAGGTATAACTGTTTCATTTATGGCATTTTCATCATATGACTCAAACCCATATATTTTGGTAAGTGGGTCAAATGCATAGGGTTCAAAAAATACATTAAATCCTATTATACTTACATTGTTTTTTAAAGCTGACCAAGCTGTACTTAAAATGTAGTTTTCCAATTCTGTATTTTTTTCTACAATAGGAGCGTTATATATTCTACTGGTTTCCAATTCTACATCAAGAGCTCCATTTGTTGTTCTTGGTGCATCTGAATAATCTGCTATGTAATCTTCTAAGTAATTTTGCAAATCTCCTAATATTGTAAAAGAATCTCCCATAATAGCTTTAACTTTGCTTACATTAAGTTCAGTCTTTGCATTGAACATAGCATTTATATCATTAGTTACATAAAAAGTTACTTGTCCAACAACAATTGAACTTAATGGTAACAAAATAAGTATCAATGATAATACAATGACAACTAATATTTTAAATGACAACTTACTATTTTTGAATTTATCCATATATATTTCCTCCAATCTATTTTACTTTAAAATAGTCCATCATTCCTGCTAAATTTTGTGCTTGAGCAGCTAATTCTTCGCTTACAGCAGCACTTTGTTGTGAAGCTGCGACATTCGATTGCACTACACTCGAAATTTTTTGAGTTCCATCTAATAAATTTTTAAGGCTTACTTTTTGTAATGCACTAGTCTTTAATAAATTATTGGAAATATCTGCAGTTTTTCTAATAGTATCTAAAATATCATTTAAACTTTCCGCTGTACTATTTGCTATTTGTCTTCCTTGAATGATACTTTGTATACTTTCTTTTATTATCACATCAATCTCTTTAACTGTTTCACTGCTTCTTGTCGCCAAATCTCTAATCTCATTTGCAACAACAGCAAAGCCTTTTCCACTCTCACCCGCTCTTGATGCTTCAATTGCAGCATTTAATGCTAACAAGTTTGTTTGTCGTGCAATGGTTTCAACAGTTTCAAGAATTGAAGATATTGTAACACTGGATTTATTTATGTCTTCCATCGAAGCTAACATATCTTTCATAGCTTGAGATCCTTCATTAGCTTTAATTTTGGCCTCAACTGAAATTGCACTAGTTTCTTCAATTTGCTCAATTGAATTATTTATGTTTTTGCTTATTTTGTCTGTTGTTTTAATAAATTCATTAATTATATTTCCTTGTTCGCTTGAACCATATGCTAACTCAGAAGCAGCTTTTGCAATATCTTCTGCACCTGCATTTACTTCTTTTGATGATCTATCAATGTTATATAAAGTTTCACTTAATTTATCACTAATTTGTGCTATTGATTGTCTTATTGGAGCAAATTCACCTATATAAGCAGTTTGACTATTTGTCGAAATTACAAAATCTCCATCTGACATAGATGCTAAAACTGCTTCTATATCCGAAATAATGCAGTTTAAAACATTTGCCATATTTACAAATGCTGTCCCTAAAGTTCCAATTTCATCTTTATAAGGCAATTCTAAACAAATATCCAAATCTCCATTTGAAATTTTTTGAGCTGCTAATACAACATTATCCAAAGGCTTTAAAAATTTTGATAATATTTTTGTTATAACAAAGATTAACATTAAAACCGTCATAACTGCAATTAAACTTACAATAAAAGTTAATGCATATACACTTTCATACAACTCTCCCTTTTCTACACCAACTTGTGCCCACCAAATTTGGTCTGCCACATTGATTGGATACAAATATCTTTCAAATTTGTTATTGTCTTGTTCATCTGTAGCAATTGAAAATGGTTTTTTGAATTTAGCTAAATTTTTCCACTCTTCTATAGATTTAGCTTTAACTACTGCACTCATGTTCATATTTATTCTTTCAGGATACTCTGCGTTATAAATTATATCCAGATTTTCATTAAGTAATGATGCCGTTAAAGTTTCATACTCATTTTTAGAGTCAATAACATTATCAAAGCTTGATGTTAAAAGGTCAATGACAACAACCCCTTTAAATTCATTGTTTAGTAGTATTGGATATGATATGTAAAATATTGCTTTCCCATTTTTAAACTCTGGAGTTGATATATAGGGTTTGTGAGTATTTTTTACTATATTATAATATTCTTGTGATGCATATTGATCATAATTTTGTACTGCAATTGCAGAGCTGTCTTGTGCATTTTGATCATAAATTTCCATACCGTATATTTCACGTTTATCATCAATTACATACGGCTCAAAATATAATCTTAACCCAGAAATACTTTCATTATTTTTTACTGCAGACCAGCCTGTATTTAATATGTAACTTTCTACAATGATATTAGCTTTTGGTAGAAGCATTGGATAAACCTTGCTTTTTTCTAGTTTACCTTCATCCTTATTTTTTAACGAAGTTTTTTCTTCAAAATATGACTCTAAATACTCTTGCAAATCACCTATTATCGAAAAACCATCTCCTAATACAGTGTTAACTTGGTTTGCTTTGAGTTCAGATTTCGTTTGTAACATTGAATGAATAGTTTCTTTACTAAGAATTGTAGCTTGATTTATAACTATGGCACTTATTGTTATAATAGTAATGAGTACTGATATTGCAAGTATACATACTATTTTAAATATTAACTTAGAATTTTTAAATTTTTCCATAACATTTTACCCCCATCTTAATTTCTTACTCCTTCCTTAAGTATCTTAATAATTATACATAACCTTACATATATTTTAAATATACTATATAATTATACATCGGCCTACACATAATTGCAATATACTAGAATTAATTTAAGAGGTTGTTTCAGGCGAACAATGTTCGCCATTTTTATACGTCAAAAAAATTTACCTCAGAAACTTGCTTAGAATTCATAGCTTGAGCTGCCAACCTATCTGCTAGGTCATTATACTTGTCTCCACTATGACCTTTTACTTTCACAAATTCAAGTATTACTTTCTTTCTTACTTCTTCACTAAACTTTTTGTAAGCTTTTGTACCATACTTATTTGCTTTCCAAGCTCCTGTCGCCCATTTGGAAATTCCTTCATAGTCATGATAAATTATCAACTTAGATATGTTATGTTCTATTGCAAATTTCATAGCTTTGCACGAACCTGCTATTTCTCCAGCTACATTATGCATTTGGGCTAATTCTGTATCATTAAATTTTTCTCCAAACTTATATTCATTATCTTGCCAAAATATCACGGCTCCATATGAAAATTCCTTAGTTACTTTATTAAAACTGCCATCTACGTAGGCTCTTGCTTCATTCATCTTTTTTATCTCTTCTTTCATTACTGTTATTATAAGAGTAAACAATGTTTACTCTTATAAATCTGTTATCCGTTATTGATTCCAAATATCATGGTGGTTAATTATCTGTTATTGGTTCCAAATTTGGGTTGTTGTTTTTATAGGCTTATTTTCTTGCACTGCTTCATCTATTTTAAATCCAATATACGTATCTTGAAGAGCATCTTTTAAAGGATAAAATTCTATTCCTTTATTAATATAATCCTTCATTTTATACATACAAGTAGCGATTGCTATTTCATCATCATTAAGCCTAGGGAATTTGAATGGTGATTTATAAAGAAATTTTTCTCCAAGCATAATTCCATAGTGTGCCCACTCTTGATTGTTGTAAGCTCCAAAATCAATTCTTCTTAGTTCTTGAGTTACAGGTATATTCCCGTCTTTGGTTATATATCGGATAGTCATATCGTCAATTTCTCCTCGGGTACCTTGTATATTCAGCTGACGTGTTCTGATAAATGAGTGATATTGTACGCCTGCAAAGTCAAAGAATGCAACTTTACCATTTTCAAACTCTAAGGTCACCCTATCACGTGGGAATTTTTTAACTTCACCATCAAAAACCATCCCATCTCGACCATAAGTCTCTGTGGCTTCAAACCAGAACTTCTTGCCAGAAATAGTACAGTTTACAAATTCACATCCTAAAACTCTACTTATAATACTTACTCCATGGTAAGCATGTAAAGATGAAATGTTAATATTTTGTATTTCTCCAATCATACCATCTTCAATAGCTTTTAGCCACGCCGCATATAGAGGTTGAGCAAAATATTGTTCAGCCACTTGGATTTTAGCATTATGCTGTTTATAAAGCTCCCAAAGTTTGTCCAGTTTTTCAATACTATCTGCTGGGGGAGTTTCACATAATACGGGTATACCCATTTTAAATAGTTTCTGTAGGTAGTCCATTGTAACTGTACGATTTACACTAATAACAATAAAATCAACTTTTGTTTGTTCAACTTCTTCAATAGTTTGTACAACGTTAATATCAAATTCCTTAGCATACTTCATACCTTTTTCTTTGTCTCTAATCATAACTGCACTAAGCTCAAAAATATCTGGCAGTGCTTTTGCTATCCTAATAAAAAACTCCGCACGCCATCCTGAACCAATCATTCCAAATCTGATTTTTTCCATAGAGTTTCCCTCCAATATTTAGTTTCATGATTATCATTTCCAAATTATTACAATGTTATTCCTTGTATACTATACTAGTATTATTTGTTGACTAAAATACCATCTTTAATTATTCATAAAAAACATAGAGTAAACAGTAAAAAAATGTTATAATACACATATAATAAATATAAATGGTTTGAGGTGGTAAATATGGAAATTACAAAAATGCATATCATCAATCCAAAAGATAAAAAATCTATTATATTATATAAATGGGAAATGGAAAATACAGATGTAAAAGGAGTTGTTCATATTGTACATGGGGCCTTCGAACACGCTAAAAGGTACGATCATTTTGCCAGATTTTTAGCAAGTAGAGGATATATAGTATTTGCACATAATCAACGTGGGCATGGAGAGCATACACGCAAAGTGGGTAAGCTAGTGGATTTTGGTGAAGGCGAAGGATTTTTAAACCTTGTGAGAGATGTTTTAGCTATAAACAAGTATATTAGAAAAGAATATCCAAAACAAAAGCTAACTTTATTAGGACATAGTATGGGTTCATTTGTTGCAAGATATTTTGCTATAAATTATAGTGAACTAATTGATAAATTGATATTAGTTGGCACAGGATACGCAACTCCTTTAACAGTGAATACAATTATTTCACTATCATCTATATTTCAAAAAGTGGGATATTCTAAAAAGGGAAATAAATTTCTTGAGGCAATAGTGTTTGGTCAATTTAACCTACCTTTTCTATCTGAAAAAGATATTTTGTCGTGGCTTACAAGTAGTGCTGAGGAAAGAGAAAAAAATAGACGAGAATCTCTTGGTCCAAAAATTTTTACAACAAATGCATTTAAAGAACTATTTAAAGGTGTAAAATACATTTCTGAACCAAATAATATACTTAAAACAAGAAAAAACTTACCAGTATATATTATTTCTGGTGAGCAGGATACTGTTGGCCAATATGGCAAAGGTGTACGGAAGGTATATCAGCTTTTTAAAGAAGCTGATATTTTGGATGTGGAAATGAAAATATATAAAAACATGAGACATGAAATTTTAAATGAACAAAGAAAGCATCTTGTATATAGGGATGTTTTAAAATGGATAAGTAAATAGAAAGGAAATTTTTATGGAACTACAGATATTTGGATTTGTTGACGAAGTACTTGACAAATTAGATGCTATGAGAGAAGAAGTGGAGATTGCAAGCAAAGAAATAGAAGAATATTTTAAGACGGTTTTAGATGGCAATATAGAAGGATACCTAAATATAAATACACGAGTAAAATCTCGTAGTAGTTTAAAAGAAAAAATATTACGATATGATTATTATAGCAAATATAAAACTGTAGAAACATTATATGAAAAACTTTCAGATCTAGTCGGCATTCGTATTGAGTGTAGATTTATTGAAGATGAATTAATAATTTATAAGTTAATCAAAGCCCATTTTAATAGTGCCCATGACAAGTATATTGGATATTCTTATAATAAAAACGGAAATAATATGTTTTTAGAAATAACAACTAAACAACCAAAAGAGCAGAAAAATGGTATAAAAATGTATCGAATTGATGGCAAGTATCTGTTTAAAGAGCAAATCATAAATTTTGAGATACAAATTAAATCTTTAGTAAATATATTTTGGAGCGAGATTGAACACAAGGTAATCTATAAAAATTATAATTATATAGTTGCAGACAGGTTTTATAAAGATATTATGCGTTCAATAAAAAATAGTCTAAGTACAATTGACCAGCAATTGCTCCTTATCTCAAACCAATTTGAAAGATTTAAAAGTACTACTTTGGATATAAGAAACAATCAAGTAGAGACTTTGTTATCTAAAATTATATATGATTTATTTGCAGAAAGAATGAAAAAAGATATTGGACTATTGGTCGATTTTAGGAAGTCATGTGATACACTAGTTAAATACATTTTACGAGATGTAAGTCCCAATAGCAATATTCATTACAATGCTTTATTAGTTGCAATTTTAAATAGATTAAATGCAATTGATGAATCCGAAATTAATTTTAATAAAGTTTTAGCATTCGAAAGAAAACTGGCATTTAAAGATGAATTTACTTTAATTATAGGTAATCATATCCAGAGTGTACTTAATAAAGAGTTTCAGTGGAATTTATTTTTTAGAATATTGTTTTATATTGAGCCCGAAAACAATACATCTGATCTAGAAAATTTTTTAGAGTTTTATAAAAAAAGAATGAGTTATAATCTCAATACATCTAAACTGAAAAAAATAATTGGAGAAAAAGAAACATCAATAATATTGGATGAGTTACTTATAAAATTTGCTAATACTTTTGTAGAGATAAATTCTGTACAATTATTGTATGATAATATTATTGAAGAATTAAAAATAGTCCTAAATAGTGTGTTGGATAAAATAGCAAGAAATGTAACTAACTTTGATTTGTGGGAAACACAAAAAAGCATATACTTTAAATTGTTATGGCTTAGAATGTTCGATTTATCAGACAATAATATTGACACAAAGATTATGCTAGATTTTATTGAAGAAATAAAAACCAAGGACTTAAATATAGATTTACACAAAAATTTGCAAAAGTATATTTTAAATATACAGAAATAACAGATGTATAATCAAAACCACCCGTCTAACGGGTGGTTTGTACTTGCCCTTTAAGGGCTTGTTACTAACTGTGTCTTAAGACACACTGAATGGTCTGACAACTGTATATTTTTTCACGCTACCCCTAAAGGGGGTTATTTTATTTGCGTCCTTTTACTGTTTCACCCGTAAACGGGTCAATGTATTCTTTTATACTTATCTGATCTCCTACAATATCATCTTGCAACTGGTTTTTTATATATTCTTATATTGCCTTTTTATTCCTACCTACAGTATCTACATAATATCCTTTGCACCAAAACTGCCTATTTCCATACTTATATTTTAAATTCGCATGCCTATCAAATATCATTAAAGCACTTTTTCCTTTTAAATATCCCATTATTTGAGATACACTATACTTAGGTGGAATACTAATTAACATGTGTATGTGGTCTGAACATATACTTGCCTCAATTATTTCAATTCCTTTGTACTCGCATAACTGCCTTAGTATCCTTCCTATATCAACTTTAATCTTACCATATATTATTTGTCTTCTATATTTTGGTGCAAACACAATATGATATTTGCAATTCCATTTAGTGTGTGTTAAACTATTCTTGTCCATTTTGGATGCCTCCTCGGGTTTTGGTTGCCAGACCATTAAAATTATTCCCTCGGAGGCTTACATAATATACTTAAAGCTATAAGCTTTTTTGAACCCCAGGCCTAGCCTGGGGTTTTCATTATACAACAAAATACAACTGGCAAAATGCTCTAATATATTCCTTTACTCTAGTAAACTCTGTCCTATAGGAGTGGTATTACTCTAAAATGTATATTTATACATCTTATGCATTTTATATTCATAACAATAAAATTAAATTCATTGTTTAAATGTACTAAATGAAAGCAAATCAGTAATATAGAAGTATTGACTTGAGGTTATTTTTATATTACACTTAGCTTAAGTAATAATTATATATATTGCTTTAGGAGGAAACAGATGATAAAACCAGGGTATTTCTCAGAAGTAGCACTAGCAGATAATTTAAGAAGTGACTATGATGTTAAAAATGAATTGATATTAAAAAATAGCTCAAAAGTAGACTATGTGTTTTTTGGAGACTCAATTACACAACAGTGGGAATTGAATGCCTGCTTTAATAGAAAAAACTTGATAATTAATAGAGGTATAGCAGGAGATAAGACTAAATATGCACTAAGAAGGTTTGAAGCGGATGTGTTACAACTATGTCCACGATGTTGTGTTATCTTACTAGGGATAAATGATTTTTATGAAATTATGCCTAACTTCTTTCAACAATCAAAAGGCAGAGAATATGAAAGCATTATGAAGGAAGTAACGGATAATATTTTAAAAATTATAACTAGTGCAAAAGAAAGAAATATTTTGCTGGCTATATGTTCTTTAATACCAAATCCTAGTTTTGAAGTAAATGAAACTGAGCAAACTAGACGAAAGTTTGAACTTGAATTAAATAGAGTATTAAAAACTATGGCTAGTGAATATGGACATATTTATGTGGACTATTTTAATGCATTATTAAAGGAAGAAACTCCTTTTACAGTAGATGGAACTCATCCAAATTATCTAGGATATAATATTATGTCTAAAGTATTAAAAGAAACATTGCAAAAGGAAGGAATAGAAATTTAATATGATAAAATATCCAAATGGTGCTACAAAAGCATTAACATTCAGTTATGATGATGGAGTTGAACAAGATAAGCAACTAGTGGCAATTTTTAATAAATATGGTTTAAAGTCAACTTTTAATTTAAATTATGGTTTACTAGACCAAGAAGACTATTGGGAAAAAAATGGTGTAATCATAAAAAGATTATCTTCTGAAGAAGCTAAAAATATTTATGCAAGCCATGAAGTTGCTTGTCATGGGTTAATGCATAAAACATTGCCAGAATTATCAACAAGCGAAAAAGAATATGAAATATCTGAGGATAAGCGTGATTTGGAAAAGTTATTTAACAGAAATATTACAGGTATGGCATACTCTTTCGGTAAAGTTGACAATGAAAGTATAAGCATTATGAAAAAATGTAATATAGACTATGGTCGAGTAGTTGAACCTACACTGCAATTTGAAATCCCTAGTGATTGGTATAGATGGCAACCAACATGTCATCATAATCATGAAGATATCTATAACTTAATAGAAAAATATATAAATCTAAAAAGTGAAGAACTAGCTTTGTTTTATATATGGGGCCACAGCTATGAATTTGATGTGGATAACAATTGGGAACATATAGAAAATTGTGCTAAAATGTTGGCTGGTCGTGATGACATTTGGTATTGCACAAATAAAGAATTTTATGACTTTATAACGAGGAGATAATTTTTATGTGGAGAATGGAAGAACATACAATAGATACGCCATACTTAGAAAAGGCGGTTACAAGAACTGTAAGGGTATATTTGCCAAATAATTATGATAATTGTACCAAAAATTACCCTGTGGTATATTTTCATGATGGAAAAGCAGTATTTTTTGGAAAAACACCTTTCGGAACAGGTAGCTTTGAAGTCCTTGATACTATTACTAGGATGGAAAGAGAAAATAAAACGGATGGAATGATCATTGTGGCTATTGACAATGCGGGTGAGGAACGTTCGATGGAATATTTACCTTTTGTAAACAGCTATGATAATGGATTTGAAACACATAAATTTGGAGGAAAGGCTTTTGAGTATGCAGATTTTTTTGTAGAAAAGCTAATGCCTTTTATTAATAGTAATTATAGAACTATACCGAAAAAATCATCTATTATAGGAAGCTCTATGGGTGGACTAGTGACTGCTTTTATTGTTTCAAGATATCCAGACATGTTTGAAAAAGCTGGTGTATTTTCGATTGCATCTTGGGTATATCAAAAGGGAGAGTGGATTGACTACTTAAAATCAACTCATCCAAATGAAACTATGAAATACTTTATACATGTGGGAACAGCAGAAGGCCACATGCCAAACGATGCTACTTTAGCACAAAAATATGTAAATGATACAATTTTATATTACCAAACATTACTTAAGCTAGGTGTTCCAATACGAAATATATATTTGAATATTGGTGTTGGAGATACGCATTCAGAAACAACTTGGTCAAATTATATCGAACAGTTTTTATTATATTAAAACTCTCGTTATAAAATATTTTAGGGGGAAAAGATGAAAAAATTTAAATATTTAATGGGGGCATTATTAATTTCAACACAACTAGTGGGCTGTTCAGGAGAAAATGAAGATATAGCAACTGCTAGTACTAGTGAAAATGATATAAAAACATCAATCACCGTACAGGTTGAAGAAGGCTGGCTACCTCACTATGAAAAGGCAATAGAAAGAGTTCTTGAAGGAAATCCAAATGCAGAAATTATACCTATGGAAATAGGTAGCTTTGACATATATGAATTAATTGGTTCAACAGATATGTCAAACGAAGATATTCCAGATGTATTTGCAGCAGCAGGAGATGCAGTGCAAAGTTTTGGTTTAATGGTATGTTAGCAAGTCTTGATGCACCCGCTATGGCAGAAAGTTTAGGTGGATGGGATAATTTTGAAAGTGGACTTAGTACTGCTTTTTTAATAGAGGAAGATTATGTTGGATTTCCATTAAACATTGAAACAGTAGCAATTTTTGCAAATACGGCAAATGCTAAGGCTAATGGAATAGATCTAACTCAACCAATAGAATTTAGTGACCTTGCACCTACAGATATGTTAACTGCTATAACAGGAGCATATTATGGCGTAGCGTTTACAAATGCTGTAGATTTAACTTTACTTGATATTAATGAAAATGGAGAATTTTTTAGTGACTTAACAAAAGACTTCTCTGATCTAACTCAAGCTCAACAAGATTTATTTAGCACTATGTTTGAATATTGGAAATCTCATAATGAACTAGCTACAGATCTTTGGGACTATGAAGCTATTTGGGGATATCGTGATGTATCCTTTGTTTCTGGAGGACCAACGTCACTTCGCATTGATGGGCCTTGGGTAATGGTTGCAATGGATGAAAAAACAAATGGTGGTCAAGACCTTGATATTTTACCTCTTAGTGCTGTAACAATAAATGGAACTCCTCTAAAACATTGGAAAAGTGGATGGGGACTTGTTGCAAATGCTAGAATTGAAGAAGATCCTGCAAAAGTGGAACTAGCACAAGAGTTAATTAAAGAAATCGTTAATCCTGAGTATGCTCAAAGTTTGTTTGAAGCAACTGGTAAAATATTAGAAAATGTACCAGTAGAACATTATCAATCAACAGAATTACCTGAAATAGATAAAAAAATTATATCTGCAATAATAGAGTCTTATAATCAAGCTATACCACAGCCTAGAATGATGGAGTGGAACCAGGTTTGACCAACTTGGGAAAGTGGACTGTTGTCTTGGGCTAATGTAAAACCCAAAACTGTAGAAGAAGCTTATGCTCAAGTTCAAGCATCTTTTTCTGCTATGATGTTAAGTCTTTAAATAACGGATAATTTCTGAGTAAAAAAGCTATTATAATTGTAATAGCTTTTTTTATGCCAATTTTTATGATACAATGTTGGTGGGCTCTTTGCCTACATTTTATATGAAGAAAGGATTCAAATTTATGAAGATATTTTATTTTACAGCTACAGGCAACAATTTATATATCGCAAAATCAATTGGTGGAGAATTACACTCTATACCTAAAATAATGAAAGGAGAAAACTTTGAATTTACTGACGAAAAAATTGGCGTTGTATTTCCTATATATGCAATAACCGTCCCTCCATACATAGAAGAATTTTTGAAAAAATCAACTTTTAACTGTGAATATCTGTTTGCAGTTATGAGCTATGGAATATTTAATGGTGCAGCTACAGACCATCTATGTAGCATTGCTAAAGAAGCAGATTTAAACTTTTCTTATATTAATACTGTCAAGATGGTGGACAATTGGCTACCTGGTTTTAATATGCAAAAACAGATTGATACGGAGCATAAGAAACAAATTGAAAAGCAATTGGAAGTTGTTAAGAGTGATATTGCAAACTCAAAAGAATTCATACCAACAAGTTCTATGATTGGAAAAATAGCTACCAATCGTACACTAAATGAAGCCAAAAAAGCTTCTAAGGAAACATTGCATGGAAATATAATCGGTGCGGGTATCAAGAATTTTATGACGGTAGAGGACAAATGCACTCAATGTGGAGTTTGTACACGTGTATGTCCTGTAGATAATATAGAGATAGACAAGGAGAATGGAAAAATAGCTTTAAATAATAAATGTATTTCTTGCTTTGCTTGTGTACACCATTGCCCGTCAAAAGCTATTCATTTGAAAGGTGAGAGAAGCAATGTTAGGTTTAGAAATAGAAACATTGAGCTAAAAGAAATTATTGAATCAAATAACTAGCAATTCTATTCGTTGCTCTTATCACAAACAAAATATTTAATTAGTACTTTCGTATATAAATCTACATATTTACCGAGAATAATAGGAGCTTTTATTATTCTAATTATTAGGAGGTAAATAGATGAAATTTCTTACTAAATTAATTGCTCTTGGTGGTATTCTAACTTTGTTTCAACCACCAAGAATTCGTAATCCACATAAAATAATTGATGGGATTAGATGGCATAGAGTTTTTGCTCAAAAAATGTTTATTAATGCTCAATATCCATTATATGGAATCAGTATGATTGAAGTTAAGCCAGAAAATTTGCACAAAGTAATGACGAACTTTGGCAAGCAAATATTTCTTAATACAAAAGATGAATATGATGAACCTATTATAATTGCTGATGGCATAATATATCATCAAGAACAATATAATTATGGTGAAAATATCAGAATAATTATTATTATGGAATGGCCAACACATTTAAGAGATAATCTTGATATGGTTACAGACATGGATAACCCTATTAAAGCTTGGCTTGAATTTATGGAGCTTGTGGAAACTTATAACTGGATGTGTACTTCAGACATCACTGATGACTTTTCAATTTATAAAGAACTATTTGAATTAAATTTAAATTAAATTAATAATTATAGAAGGAAAGAAGACAAACATATGACTGAAAAAGAAAAAATGTTAGCAGGTGAACCTTACGACGCAGCTGATCCTGAACTAATAAGAGATAGAATTCATGCTAAGAAACTTTGTCAAAAGTTTAATACAATAGATGTTACTGATTATGAAGGCCGTCTAAAAATTTTACAAGAATTATTTCAAACTAGTGAAAGCTTTAATATTGACCCGACATTGTGGGTTGATTATGGATATAATGTTAACCTTGGAAAAAACTTCTATGCCAACCATAATTGTATATTTCTTGATGTTAACACTATAACTATTGGTGAAAATGTAATGTTTGCTCCAAATGTTCAACTTTATACCGCAACTCACCCAATTGATGCTATGAAAAGAATTTCTGGTTTAGAAATGGGATATCCAATAACAATTGGAGATAATACTTGGATTGGTGGAGGCACCATTGTTTGCCCAGGAGTAAATATAGGCAAAAATGTTGTTATTGGAGCAGGTAGTGTTGTATCAAAAGATATTCCTGATAATGTTGTTGCAGTAGGAAATCCATGTAAAGTTATTCGCAATCTATAAAACTAGAAAGGAGAAAAGACTAAAGGTCTTTTCTCCTTTCTTTAAATATCAAGACATGGTGAATTTGGTTCTAATTTAACCATGGGAGATTTTAAATAATATATTACACAAATAACAATTTGTATTGCAGTTGAAATGGGTATAGCAAGACCAATGTTAAAAAGCGATACAGGTTCAACTAGACTAAATAAAAGTATAAATGGTATACGAAGCACAACTGAGCCAAATATCCCTTGTATCATAACGAAAAAAGTTTTTCCACAACCATTAAAGTATCCTGATAAGCAGAAAACGCAAGGCACTAATAAAGTGTCAATTGCATAGGCTTTTAAATAGATTGCTCCTGCTGCTATCACTTCTTTGTCATTACTAAAAATGTTGGTAAGCATTTCTCCATGGAAAAATCCTATGTACGCCATAATCATTCCAAAAACACAAGATATACTAAAACTTATTATCAATCCTTTTTTTATTCTATCATATTGCTGTGCACCATAGTTTTGAGCCACAAATACCGATAATGACTGCATAAAGGCTATAGGCACTAGCATTATAATTCCTGTTAGCTTTTCCACAAGCCCAACAGAAGCTGAAAAAATTATGCCAAATTGATTGACTATGACTGTAATCGTTAAAAAAGAGATACTTATTAGTCCACTTTGTAGTGCAACAGGTATTCCTAATTTAAGTATATCTTTAGCATAATATAAGGTCTGTTTTGAATAATTTTCAAAATTAAGTATTTTACGTTTTTTTATTATTATGATACAAACTATTACACTAAATATTTGAGCGAACACTGTTGCAATAGCAGCACCCGATGCACCCATATCAAAGCCTGCAATAAGAATTAAGTCAAATAATATATTTATAATGCAGGCAATTCCAACAGCCGTTAATGGAGTTTTTGAATCTCCTAATCCACGAAATATACTCCCCAATACATTATAAGAAAATATCATCGGTATGCCAATTGCACATATAAATAAATAACTTGTTGTTTGATTTATTGCATCCATTGGTGTATTTAGCCATAGTACTATTTGATCAATGAATACTAGTATTCCTGCCATTGCAAGTATAGAAACAATTGCAAATATAATCGTTGTTCCTTGTATAATAGCAGGAACTTCTTTATCTTTTCCAGACCCGATCTTTTGGCCAATTAATATAGTTGCTCCTGTTGCAAGACCCGTACATATTGATGTTATTAAGGTCATAAGTTGACTGCCTGTGGATACACCAGATACATCTGCTACTATTCCAAAATTTCCAACAATAAGAAGGTCTACCATTCCATACATTGTTTGCAAAAACAAGGCAAATAGTATAGGCATAGTAAACTTTATTAAGGAAGAGGTAATTCTTCCATGGATTAAATCATTTTGTTGATTCATTTTGCACCCTCTTTAAAATATTAGACATAACATTACTTTATATCTATATGGTATGCACTAGGCTTTTAGACTTTGTTGTAATATCTACAATATTTGTATATCTTTATATAATCCACAATCATTATCTAAAGTATAGTACTATACTTTAGATAATTGAAAAAATAGGCAGTATAATGTGTTCTCATATCTGCACTAATGATAGGAAGCGAATACTATTTATCCACACAAATTATACATAAAGTAACAGGAAATATTTTTTAATATTTTCATCACCAGATATTTGTGTTATAATTCACTTTGTATATTTTTATAAAACGGAGGTAAAATATGGATGAGAATATGAAGTTATATTATGATTATACAGTTTCACCACTAGGTAAACTATTTTATCAAACTGTATGGAAGCAACTAGGAAATATACAAAACAAAAAGATTTTAGATTTTGGAAGTGGTTTTGGGTTTACTTCAAATCATTTAGCTAAGAATAATGATGTTACAGCTATTGAACTTGATCCAACAATGATAGAAGCATCGGAGAAAGAATATCACTATAAACAAATTCAGGGAGGATTATCAGAACTTAAAGATGTTGCGGACGAAACATTTGATCTAGTAATTTGCCATTTGGTACTTGAATTTGTTTCAGAACAAACTCAAATTCTTAGTGAATTAATTAGGGTCTTAAAAAAAGATGGGACTCTTTCTGTTGTGAGGCATAATAGAACAGGGAGAATTGTCCAAGCAATTGTGCAAGATTATGATATGGTTGAAGTGGCTAACTTACTCAAAGGAGAACCTTCTTATTCTAGTGCATTTGGAAATATTAAATATTATCGAAATGACGATTTATTGAAATGGAGTAAAAATAAAGTATCACTTGCAGAAACTTATGGAGTACGTGCAATTGCCAGCCTACACGATGCACAAATTCAGCAGTCAGAAAATTGGCTTGATAATATGTTTTGGATCGAAAATGTTTTACTAGAAAGAGAAGAATTTATTAAAATTGCGTATTTTAACCATTTATTACTAAAGAAAATATAAACATTTAACGAAACCCAATAAAACCACTTAACGGACTGATAAATAATTCAGTCTCTTTTTTCGTCTAGAAGCAAACAATGCTACAGAAATATTATTGACTTGTTTATATTCTTAATAGTACAATAATTGTGAAGTCTTAATTATACACAATTGAAAGGAGTTTTTTTATGTCAGACAAACAATATTTATTAGGTTCTGATGAACATCAAGCATGGATGAAAGATTACTTTTTTGCACCAAGAGGAATAGGTTTTAGTGAGCCTGGAGTTGTGGGATTAGATAGCAAAGAATTTAGTGCTTATAATGTGGCTAAATCATTTTATCAAACATATCCAGCGGTATTTAACTTAAAATATATCTCTGAAGAAGTTGGTATCTCTACAGATGAAGCTAAGAAAAGACTGAAACGTATGTATGATGAACATCTTATAATGTTTGTTATGAATCCTGCTGTTGCAGTTTATGGCTGGGGACTTTACTATTGGGTTGTAAAATTTAAAGAAGGTACAGATCCAAGTGTTAAGGAAAAACTATCAAATTGGTTCCAAAACAAAGATGATATTTGTACTGGGTATGAAGCTGAAGGAGATTTTGACTATTTTAATGGTAACCATATGAGAGTTTTAGATAACTTATTAACAGATGTTATTGGTCCATTTAAAAATATGAAAGAAGTGGAATATGTGCATCTTTGTCCAATTCGTAGGGATGTTCGTGAATCAAACGTAAATATGTGGGACGCTCCTGGAGATGGGTATAGAAAATTTATTTGGCCACAAGAACAACTTGATAAACTAGTGAATATTCAAGACAAGCTGGATGCTACTGATCTAAATATTATAAAAGCGATTAATGGAACCACTAGTGTATCAGATATGCTGGATTATGATGTTTTAGCAAATCTTTCCGGATTAGATGCAGACCAGATGAAAAAAGATTTTAGTGAAATTTGTGATAATAGAAGATTTATAGTACCTATGATTTTTGTAAATTACATGAAGTTAGGACTAACTAAAAAAATGTATCTAGTAAGGTTATTCCAAAACGTTCCTTGCTATAGAAAAGCACAAATTGTAGACATGCTTTCCTATAACGACAATTACTGTGATATATGGGAATTTTCTGATTCTTTCTATGATATTATGTTATGTGCATTTGAAGAACTATGTGACGTTGAAAAACTTAAAATAGATCTTGAAAGCATAGCTGAAATTGAAGACATCAAAGAAGCAAGCTCCAAAAGACAATTTCGCCGTTGGGTTGCACGATTAGATGAACAAAATGGATTTTGGGAAGAATGTGTATTTACAGATGATTTCTTGCAAGACAGAACTGCACCAGATTATAAATGTTGCAAAGTGAGCATAGAGGAGGAGTAATATTATGGTAATTTCAAAAGCACGTGATTATGTGGTTGACAATTTAAAATATGCACTTAGCCCTAGATCAATTGCAGTGGTTGGTGCAAGCAGATATTCTACAAAAGTTGGCTATAAAGTTATTGAAGGACTTTACAATTGGGGATATCAAGGAAAAATCTATCCTGTAAACCCAAGAGCGGATAAAGTTTTTGGATTAAAAGCGTACCCTACCGTTAAACATATTGAAGATGATGTAGACCTAGTTTTTGTGGCAGTACCTGCCCATATAGTAAAATCCGTTTTAGAAGATTGTGTTGCAAAAAAAGTTAAAATAGTAGTTATTGCAACTAGTGCTTTTAAAGAAATAGGACGTGGTGACTTGCAAAATCAACTTACTCAATATTGTCGTGACAATGAACTACCTTTAATTGGACCAAACCTTGTTGGTATGGGAAGCCCATATTTAAACTTCAATTGTGGATTTATTCCGTATCTACCTATTAAAGGACCAGTAGCTATGATATCTCAATCAGGGGCAAATTTACTTGCAGCTCTTGGAACTTCTCAAAAAGATAAATTTGGAATGAGTTTTTTTGTAGGTCTTGGAAATAAAGCAGACGTAGATTTTTGTGAGTTTATTGAATATGCAAATAAAGATGAACATACAAAATGTATATCTTTATATATTGAAGGACTAGACTGTCCAGAAGCATTTTTGGATAGCTGTAAAAAAGTTCAAAAACCAATTGTTACAATTAAAGTTGGAGGTTCAAAAATTGGTGAAAAAGCAGCTTTTGCACATACTGCATCTGAAAACACAGGCACCAACGATGCATTTTATGATGATTTGTTTAAAGAAGCTGGCGTAATTCGTGCCACTACTTGGCAAGAATTTTTAGATGTTTCATTAGCACTTGGACTTATGCCAAAATTAAAAGGCGATAACATTGTAATGATAACAAATGGAGGAGGCTCAGGACTGTTAAGTTGTGACCATTTTGAAAGATGTGGCGTGCCTCTACATGAATTAAAAGAAATTTCAGAAGGCTTATCTCAAAGAATAAAAGCTTATATGCCAATGTTTGGTTCTCCTCTTAATCCTGTTGATATTTCTGGAACAGCATCACCAACTCAATATAAAGGAGCATTTACTCAAGCTATGAGAGATCCAAATGTTCATGGGTTGCTTGGTTCAATATGCCCAACAGCAGTTACAAATGTTCCAGCGGTTACTGATGTTGCTATTGAACTTTGGAAAACGTATAAACATCTTGGAAAACCATTTATTATGGAGTGCCAAGGCGGAAAAGAATGCCACGAAGCTATATTGAAATTACGTGAAAATGGTATCCCAGCTTATCCAACTGCAGAGCAAGCTGTAAATGCCATGATTGCACTTTATAAGCAAGGTCAAATAACAGATTTAAATCCGTTATCATAAATTATAAAATAGGAAAAAGGAGCACTCCCTAGTGCTCCCTCACATAATATTACTCTAGTGTTGAAAGGTATTTCTCATAAGCTGCTTGTTGCTCAGGATAAACTGTTGAAAGTTCCTCAAGAACTTCTGCTAAACCAAGCGAATTCATTTCTTCAATATATTGGTCCCACTCATCCATAGATTTTGTTCCAGCTATAAATGCCCACATATATTCAAGAGCAGTATCTGTTAAATCAACTGACTTATCAAGCCACACTGGGTATTTTGAAATATCTTTATGTTGTACTTTGTGAACTCTTATATCTTGAGAGCCATCTAAAGCTTTTTTGTATAAATCAGAAGTAGTTGCAATGTTTTCAATGTTATATTCATCTTTTCTTGCAAACAAATCTTTAAACAATGCAATACCAATATTTTCTTCTTCATTTCTATTTGGATTTTCGTTTACAATAAGTTCATACGTGCCATCTTCATTTTTGATCCAATCTTCTCCTTCAATTCCAAAGCGTTTTTGAACATAGTTTTCTGGTTTTGACACATCATCCCAAAGTGCATATGCTCTTTCTGGATCTTCACAAGCATCAGTAATTGCAAAGTAACACCATGCTGCAGCAGGAGCTGGGCGATATTGAGGATTTCCGTTATCTCCTGCAACCATATCAATTGGAATCCACTGGGCATCAAGATTTGATGCATAGAAAGAACGCATAGAAGTATCATTTGGATTATTATGGTTAATCCATCCATGGAATACACCAAATCCACCTTTAGCAATCTCTTCAAATCTATCCGTATCTGTAATAATATTTGTAGTAATTACACCATCTGCATATAGTTTAGAAATACGTTCTATCCAGATTTTTGCATCATCTGAAGTTAAAGCATAGATAAACTCGCCATCATTGTCAATCCAGAAATACCCTTCACCTGTTCCATCGCCATATCCATCACCAGAACCTTGTATCCATGGCCAGAACGAACGGATATCATAACCATCTCCACCAAGTCCAAATGTATCATCAACGCCATTTCCATCAGGGTCATCAAATGTAAATGCATAAAGCACATCATTTAACTCATCAAGAGTAGTAGGAATTGGTAATCCTAGGTTATCAAGCCAGTCTTTACGGATCATTAAAGTTTCTGAACTAGGTTCTCCAACGTCACCAGGAATACGGTACATTGAACCATCGTCTTGGCTTGCAAAAAACCAAGTTTCAGGATTTTGTTTATTATAGTAGTCTTTCATAACTGTATATTTCTCAGCATATGGAGCTACATCAACAACAATTCCTGCTTCAATCCATTTTTGGAAATCTTGGTCCATTCCCCACCACCATACAATATCTGGTCGTTGCTCTGCATCCGCCATAAGAAGCCCTACTTTAGCAACTCCATCAGACCATCCTGGAAGAACAACTATGTCTATATCAAGATTATAACGTTCCTCAAGCCATTGTTCTGTTTTGCTATCTGGCTGTGCATGCCCTTGCATTGTTACAATTGACATAGACATTTTTTCCTCTTGGTTTAGAACGTCAATTGGTGGTGCATCAATAACCTCTTGTTGCTGAGCTACTTTTTCCTCTGGTGTTGCTGGTGTGGAAGCTTCATCTGAACTTGATGAACATCCTGCAAATACTGATAAAGACATAATTCCTGCTAGTACTAAAGCAAATTTTTTATTCATAATCTAAATCCCCCTAAATATAAAAATTAATTTATCCTTTAACTCCACCAATCATGACTCCCTTAACAAAATACTTTTGTACAAAAGGATACACGATCAAAATGGGTACAGTAGCCACTACTATTGATGCTGATTTTATAGTCGTTGCAGTGACATTTGTTGCTGCTACCACACTAACTCCAGCATTTTGCATAGCTTGATTTGTGTTTGTTAACATATAGCGTAAAACTGCCTGCAGTGCCCATTTATCTTGGTCATTAATATAAAGCACTGTACTAAAATAATCATTCCAATATCCAACAGCCATAAACAACGCAATAGTTGCCACTGTTGCCTTAGAAAGTGGCAGAATAATTTTTAAGAATATAATAACTTCGTTTGCACCATCTATCTTAGCAGATTCCTCTAAACTGGATGGGATGCTTTGAAAATAACTTTTCATTATAATAACGTTATATGCACTAATTAATCCTGGTAAAATAAGTGACCATCTATTGTTAATTAAGCCTAAATCTTTTATTAATAAATAGTTAGGTATCATTCCACCACTAAAAAGCATTGTAAATACTACTAGGAAAAGAAAAATTCCACTAAATGGCATTTCTTTTTTTGATAGTGCATATGCTGTTGTTGCTGTAAAGAACGTTCCTAAAACTGTTCCTACAACAGTTACCATTAGTGTTGTCACATATCCTGTGAAAATAGAACGATTTTTGAACACTTGTTCATATGTATCTATCGTAAATTCACGTGGCCATAAAAATATTCCTCCTTGCATTGCTGCATCTGCAGAACTTAAAGAGCTCATTACTACATGCCAAAATGGATAAATCATAACTAGTGATAAAATTATAAAAAACATATAATTAAATACTGTAAATACTTTTTCACCTGTACTTTGTTTTATTTTGTTATTAGCCATACTTTACCTCCATTCCTACCATAGTCCTTCATTTCCTAATTTCTTAGCAACTTCGTTGACAACCGTAATCATAATAAGTGCTACCACTGACTTAAACATACCTGCTGCTGTACTAAATGCATAATCGCTATTTACAATCCCCATTCTATAAACATAAGTATCAATAATATCAGCAACATCGTATACAAACGTGGAATACATCATAAATATCTGATCAAATCCTGCATTAAGAATGTTTCCACAGTTTAAAATAAAGACAATAACAATGGTTGGCATAATTGAAGGTAGTGTAATATTCATTACTTGCTTAAATCTTCCAGCACCATCAATCCACGCTGCTTCATAAAGTTCTGCATCTACCCCACTAATTGCAGCAAAATATATAATTGTTCCCCATCCCATTCCTTTGTAAATATCAGAAATTACAAGCATAGGTACAAAATAGTCTGGGTCAGTCATAACCATTATCTTCTCTCCAGTAAGAGCCTGCAACCACTGGGTAATAGCTCCATTTGTTGGATCAAGTAAGGCTCCTATAATTCCAGCCATAATAACCCAAGAAATAAAGTGTGGTAAGTATAGTAAAGTTTGTGATACTTTTTTAAACAATAAGTTGCTTATTTCATTTAGCATTAGTGCCAAAATAATTGGTATTGGAAACCCAATAATTAATTTCAGCAAGCTGATTATAATAGTGTTTTGTAATACATCAAGAAATGCATCTTTTTGAAATAATTCAATAAAATGTGCAAACCCAACAAATGTACTTTTATCAGGGGCATATTGGTTATAATCTAAAAAAGCAATTTTTAGCCCATACATAGGAATATACTTAAAAACAAAAAAGAAAATAATTCCTGGAATTAGCAAAAAATACATCCATCTATATTTTTTAATTTCTCTAAGCATGTTACCCTCCTTCAAATTAGTTTTTTATTTTCTTCTGGTATTTTTTGTATTCTTCTAGTATTCTTGTCTATTTTCTCTGATGCAAATTTAAGAAAACTTATCGTTTAATTAAATAAGTATATCACATTTTGTAATTAATGTAAATTTATATCGCAACATAATTTTAAATTCATTCAAATAATACTACTACTATAATTTTTTATTATACAATGTGCATATTATATTTGTTCTTATATAGTAAAATATACAAAGGTAATTTCTCTCAAAAAAATAAGGCGAACATATATGTTCACCTCTACTTCACACTATCCCTTATTATTAAGTTACTATTAACTATATTTCTTCCTTTACTATAATCCTTGCCTTTAATCTTTTTTATTATATTATTTACTGCAAATTCACACATAAAATCTATGTTTACTTCAATTGTAGTAATTTTAGGTTTTGATAGAGTAGAATAAATAAAGTTATCAAAACTAACTATAGAAATATCTTCAGGGACTGATAAACCTATCTTGTTCAACTCTTGAATAAAATAAAACGCTACTTCATCACAATTACAAACAAATGCTTCTGGTAATACGTCTGGTAAAGTGAACTTACAATACTCCTCCCTTATATTAGTTCTATCGCTAATTATCCAATTTAGATTAAGCTCCATTTGATTTTCAATCAAACTCTTCTGGCAACCCAAATATCTATCTAATATGCTACTAGTACTATATATATTTCCTACAAACCCAATAGTTTTGCACCCTCTTGAAATTAAATAATTAGTTGCGATATATCCCCCATAAAAATTATCACTAATTATTGAATCCATTTCAAAATTGTTATTATAAAAATCTAAAAATAGTATAGGTATTTCTTCACGTATAATGGCCGAAATATATTCTTCGTTAATTTGTCCTAAAATAATAATTCCATCCACTTTATTGTTCATAATCATATTTGGCATTTCTTTATTGCTTTCTTGCTCAAGATATATAATCTCTAGTATACCCGTATAGTTTTGTTTTGCTAAATAATGTGTAAGCTTTTGATATATCTTCCAATAAAAACAGTTGTCATTGTCTGAGATAAATTGGTCGCAGGCAATTACACCTATATTGTATGTACAACCTTCTTTCATGCTTTTTGCTATAGAATTATGTTTATAGCCCCTTTCTTTTGCTAATAGTTTTATTTTATTTTTTAGCTCATCTCCAACTCCTTCTTTGTCACCTAGTGCTTTGGATACCGTAACAGTACTAATATTTAATTCTTTAGCTAAATCTCTCATAGTTATATTTTTTTTCTGGCTCATATTTTCTCCTTTATAATTTATAGTTATGTATGTTTATTGTATGACTTAAAATTTAGTTTATAACCTATGTAGCAATATAACTAGCTACCTTATATAAATTAACCTATATAAAGTAGCTAATTTTTCGCTGTTGTACTGTAATAATCTGCTGATACAAATTTTGTATGCTCACTAAGCCATGTAAGTTCAACTGTTCCTGTTGGTCCATTACGTTGTTTTGCTATAATTACTTCACCTATACGTTTTTTTTCCGTTTCAGGGTGGTAATATTCATCTCTATATAAAAACATTACTAAATCAGCATCTTGCTCAATTGCTCCAGATTCTCTCAAATCCGAAAGCATTGGCCTATGATCTGAACGTGTTTCACAAGCGCGTGAAAGTTGTGATAGTGCAATAACTGGGACATTCATTTCACGTGCCAATGATTTTAATGCACGTGATATTGCAGATATTTCTTGTTGTCTTGACTCTGCCTTAGAATGTCCTGACATTAGTTGTAGATAATCTATCATAATCAAGTCAAGTCCCTTTTCTATTTTAAGCCGTCTACATTTAGCCCTCATTTCCATTACAGATATTCCTGCAGTGTCATCAATAAAAATATCTGCAGCCGTTATAGTAGGAATAACAGTTGCTATCTTAGCCCAATCATTTTGTTCTAAGCCTCCTGTTCGTACTTTTTGTGAATCTACCATAGCCTCCGAACAAATCATACGGTTTACCAATTGATCTTTTGCCATTTCTAAACTAAATACTGCTACTTTCTTTTTATGTACAATAGCTGCATTTTGGATAATATTTAAAGCAAACGCTGTTTTTCCCATTGAGGGCCGTGCTGCAACTAAAATTAAATCAGATGGTTGCATACCTGCTATTTTATAATCTAAATCATTAAATCCTGTTGATATACCAGTCACTCCTCCTTTTGAGAAATGAGCTTCTTCTAGTTTTTTTATAGAATCTATGATTATTTGATTTATATGTGAAAATTCATTTGTTTTTCTAGCTTGACTTATGTCAAATATTTGTTGTTCAGCAAACTCTAAAATATCATTAACTGAATCTTGTGCTTCATAACCTTTAGCAACAATATTCTGACTAGCTTTAATAATTTTTCTTAAGTTCGATTTATCTTTTACTATTTGTGCATATTGTTTTATGTGAGCCGAAGTTGGCACATTCATACCTAATTCGCCTAAGTATGAATGTCCTCCAGCTTTTTCTAATACACCTAATTCTTTCAGTTTATCTTGAATTGTTACTAAATCAACTGGCTTATTATTTGCATGTAAATCAATAATTGCATTGTAAATTTTTTGATGATCTGGTCTATAAAAATCTGATTCACTTAGTGTTTCGCTCGCTATTATAATAGCGTCATAATCCATTATCATAGACCCTAAAACAGATTGTTCTGCTTCGATGCTATGGGGAGGCACCCTCATTGAATGTATTTCTTCCAAAATTTATCTCCTTGTTATCTACATCCCAGTTGTTTCAACTACTATTTGTGCTACTATTTGTGGATGTAATTTTATAGTAACATTCATTGCTCCTATTGCTTTTATTGGATTACTAAGTTGAATTTTTTTCTTATCTACAATTATATTAAAAACATCTTTGATGCTATCAGCAATTTCTTTAGTTGTAACAGATCCAAAAACTTTTCCACCTTCACCTGTTTTTATAGGAATAGTTATTTTTTTATCATTTATAACTTCTTTTATTTTTGTTGCATTGTCAAGGTCTTCTTGCTTTTTCTTATCCTCAGCTTTTTGTTCAAGCTTTCTTTTGTTAATAGCTGCAGGGGTTGCTTCAACTGCTAATTTTTTAGGGAATAGAGCATTTTTTGCATACCCATCCTTTACTTCTAACACGTCACCTTTTTTTCCTAAATTTTTTACGTCTTCTGTTAATATTACTTTCATTTGATTTCCTCCAGATATTTTTCTATTGAATTTTTTAATTTAGCTTTTCCTTCTTCAAATTCTGTTTTATCCATTTGGGCTCCGGCAATTGTTCTATGCCCTCCACCACCAAGTAATTCCATAATACGTTGTACATTAAAATTTTCTAGAGATCTTGCACTTATAATCAAGTGGTCAGGTCTAATTGAAAATACAAAGGAAGCTTCAATTCCTTTTATATTTAGCAATTCATCTGCAACTTGTGCCGCAATTATATTTGCATTTGGATGATCTGACTCCACAGATGCTATCGCCATATTATTTTGCCAAAGCTCAGCATTTTTAATACTCTGTGCTCTTATTTGATATGTTTCCATATCATCTTGAAACAACAGTCGCACACGTGTACTATTTGCGCCTGCTCTTCTAAGGACTGCTGCTGCTTCAAAAGTTCTAACTCCTGTTTTAGAAACAAAATTTTTAGTATCCATAGTTATTCCAGCTAAAAGTGCATCCGCTTCAAGTTCTGTAAGTTTAACTTTATCCCCAATATAGTATAATATTTCTGTTATCATTTCACAAGTAGAAGATACATATGGCTCAATATAACTTAAAATCGCATCATCAATAAAATCAGTGTTTTTTCTATGGTGATCAAATATAACAACTTTTTCTGCCTTGTCTAATAATTCTGGAACTTCTAAATAACTCTTTCTGTGAACATCTACAATGACCACTAAAGTTTCTTTTGTGATTTCCTTTAAAGCAGTTTCTTTTGTTATAAAAATATCTTTATACTCTTCAGATTTCATCATACGTTCATATAAAGATTGAATGCCCATAGAAGGCTTATCAAGTACAATGTTAACTTTTTTATCAGATAACATGCTTGCACGAGCAACTCCTATTGCCGCTCCTAGACAATCCATGTCCATATTTTTATGCCCTATAATATAAACATTAGAGGATTCATTTAATATGGCTTTGAATTCATAGGCTTTTATACGAGATTTGACTTTAGTCGTTTTTTCTACTTCTCTTGTTTTTCCTCCATAAAATTTATACTTACTTCCGCTTTTTATAATGGCCTGGTCTCCTCCTCGTCCCAAAGCCAAATCCAAGGCTAACATTGCATCTTCTTGAGAATTTATTAGGCCAAACTTATTTTGGCCAATACCTATACTTGCTGTTATAGGTAAAGTATTCCCTACTTTGATATTCCTTAAATCATCTAGCAGATCAAATTTTTTATTATCCATTATACTAAGGTCTTTCATCTTAAATAAAAATATATATTTGCTCTTATCATATTTAGTAATAACAATGTCTAGGTCTTTAAACCAATTAACTATTCTTTTACTTATAACTGCCTCTAAAGTTGGCCGTCTCACTTCCTCAACAGTTTGCATAACTTCATCAAAATTATCGATATTCATATATCCTACAATAACTTTCTGTTCCTCTAAACCTTTACTACAATTTACATATTCTGTTTTATCCAAAAAGTAAACTCCATAATTAAAGTATAGACCATCCTCGTAAATTCTATTTATTACCATTTCATAAATTTTTTCATCAATTATTACTTGTTTTTCAAACATTTCATTTATTTTTGGTAATTCCTCAAATTGGAAATTAGATATCAAGCTTCTTATATTTTTTCCCAACAGATCTTCATTTTTCACATATTTAGTAAAAGCATTATTTAACCATTTAATAGAGCCTGATTTATCTAATATAAGTATTGGTAATTTTTCTTCAGTAAATAAGTCTTGTTTTATTAAATCGATCATTTCTAACGTAGTGTTGTTTTGTTGTGCATTTATAGTTTTCTTGGAATCATTTATATATAATATTCCTCCTAGGAATACTAATGACGTAATTATACTATAGTATCCCCCCCATACCGTAGAAGCTATTACTTGTATTATAAAGAATGCTAGAAGAATTAATCCAAAGCTAATTAATCGTTCAACTCTTTTATTTGTATCCATATTCATACCTTCCTTATACAATTAACTAAACAACAAATTTTACTTTTCTATAATTAATTATCGTATCTATTATTCCGATGGATACCAATGTGTAGGGTGTAAATATTATAACTACAATTATTATAATAATTAATAAGTATTTTGGTGCAGTTATAACTTTTGCATCTTTTAGTTTCTTAGATTTCCTGGCAACTGACAATATTGAAAAAAAGCCTATTAGTTGGTATAGACTAACAAATATTATAGTAGCATTTACCCCTACAACTTCGGTTACAGAATTTTTATTGGTTTGTAGTAACATCAAAATTAATAAAAAAACTAAAATAGAAATTTGAGATAATTTAAAATCTAATAATTGATTAAATTTTGGAAAGTTCCATTTTCTAATTTTAAATGTAAATTTTATAATACATAAACAAATAGTTGAAACCCACATACTTACTAAAAAGAACATTGCAAAATAAATTGACTTCATAAATTCAATTGTTTCAAAAGTAATATTTAAGGCAGTGTCTTTATATTGTTCTAAATATTGCTCCAAAAAATTAAAATATATTTGTATATAATCTATTCCGACTAACGTTAAAAAATTAAAGCAAATAAATGTGCCTACCCATATCGCTAAAGTCAAATATATAAAATGATGTGGCAACGAAATATTTTTATGATATCCAGCTATAATAATATATGATGGTAAAAGTATTGTAAAAGTAAAAATTATTGCTTCCAAACTGTTTCCACCAAGAGCGATGCATAATATAATAGTGCTATATAAAATAAAATCAATATTTTTATCAGACTTTTTTATCCCATATATAACGATTGGTAAAACTAGTATTGGAATGAATGCTAAAAATGTCATTGAATACACATTTAATGCACCTAATATTATATATGTCATACTTAGAAAAAACGCAACTATTAAATCTTTAATTTTATTATCCATTATAAACTCCTCCCTAATTCACTTTACTATTATACCATGATTTTCATCTTTTCATAACCCCGTAATAATCCCTTCACATTGCCAAAATTGTAATAAGCCCAAGGACTACAAAAAGCACTATCAAAATTGACAGTGCTTTTTTTCATATCATATAATGAAGAAAAGCCCAAGGTCTTACTTCACTATTCTTTATTCATATTTATTATTCTGCAGTTTAATCTTGCGTATATGGTAAAAGTGCTATATGTCTTGCACGTTTAATTGCTATTGTTAACTTACGTTGTGCTTTTGCAGAGTTACCAGTAATTCTTCTTGGAAGAATTTTTCCTCTTTCAGAAATAAATTTTTTAAGAGTATTTATATCTTTATAATTGATTTTTTTAATGTTATCTCCTGCAAATTGGTTAATTTTACGACGTCTACGATTACGTCTTCTTTGCATTGCCATTATTCAAGTCCTCCTTTTACACTGAACTTCCTTTTACAACTAAACTTATTCTAATTAAAGTATTACAGGTTTTTTGGCACTGATGACTACAGTCATCTTATATTTTAAAAACTGCCACATTGTTTAAAAGGGTAAGTCTTCCTCTTCATCCATAACTGGACCAATTCCAATATTATTATTTTTTGGAGTAATTCCAATATCATTAGAAGGAGAGATGTACGGGTCATTTGTCCTGTTTGCCTCAAAAGTGGCTTTACTCTCTGCAAAATATTGATCTTCAACTATAACTTCCGTCATATATTGTTTTCCTTTTTGTGGATCATCCCAACTTCTTTGTTGTAATCTCCCACTGATAGCAACCATTTGCCCTTTTTTAAAATACTTCTCTGCAAATTCTCCTGGCTTACCAAATGCAACTATATTAAAAAAGTCTGCCTCTGGTTCTCCTTCACGTACATAGGTTCTTCTTACTGCTAGTGCATATCTAGTTACTGCCATTGGTGTTGCAGATTGTGTATAACGCACTTCGGGATCTCGGGTAAGTCTTCCCATTAGTATAACTTTATTCATTCTTTATCCCTCCTTCCTATATTATTTTTACAGATACTATTTTTTTCATAAAAATAATATCATTACATATTTATATTTAGTAATTAATTATTTATCTTCAAGACTGATAACTAAATACCTAAGAACTCTTTCCGTAATACGAAGTCTACTTTCAAGTTCAGCTGGTACAGAAGTTGCAGCATCAAAATGTATAAAGTAGTAAAAACCTTCTTTATATTTTTGAACTTTTTTAATTTCATAAGCAAGTTTTCTTTTGCCCCAATCATCAACGTTAGTAATTTGACCACCAAAGCGAGCAATTATTTCTTTAATTTTTCCAAGTTCTGATAATTTATCTTCTTCACCTAAATTTGCAACTAATACAAGTGCTAATTCATATTTTCTCATCACGACACCTCCTTTTGGACTATTGGCCCTATTTAACAAAATAGAGCAAGGATATTACAAGTTAACATCTTAGCATAAAAGATACTAAAACACAAGCATTTTCTACACCAATTATATTATTGCCAGATTTTCAAAGTCTATTCCATTATTTTCTAAAAATTTTGTTATACAAATTAATTTATAAATTATGTCCGACAATGCTGTATAAAGTTGCCAAAAAATCTATTCTGTATTTATTCATAATGTTAAAAATTCAATAAAGGTATAAACTATTATAAATTACTATGATATAATAGCTATACAAAAAGGGGGAATATAAAATGAATAATTATATAATGACAGAACAAAAAACTAGTATTACTCAAACCTTACAGCAGTCTTTAAATATTTTATCAATGAATAATCATGAATTGGAAACTTATATTTTGAAGGAAATTGAAGAATGTCCCGCAATTGAAGTTGATGAAAATCCTATTCAATATATAAACAGTCCAAAATTTTACTTAAGTTCTTTAGAAAATAAATTTGATCCATTGAATGTAAATATTTATAAGGGAGAAAAACTTGAAGATTATTTGAAATCTCAAATAGAAATTAAGTTTTTTACAAATGCTGAATATATAGCTCTTGTATCTATGATTGAATTACTAGATAAGAATGGCTACTTAAAAGAAACCAATGAAGAAATATCAAGTATAGTCGGATTAGATGAAAATAAAATTATTGAATTTAGAGAGTATATTCAATCTCTTAATCCACATGGAATTGGTGCAAGAGATTTTAAAGAAAGTCTTATAATTCAGTTAAAGATGTCAAAAAAGTATACTTTTATATTTGAAATAATTATAAATGAATATTTAGAAGATCTAAGTAAAGGCAACTTTAATAAGGTAGCTAAAGAATTAAATTTAACTAAGGAAGAGGTTAAAAATTACTTTAAGGAAATTAGAGCTTTAAATCCAAAGCCAGCAAATGGGTTTGGCTTAAACCAGCAAAATTATATTATTCCAGACATCTTAGTTGAGTTTAATAAAAATGAGTATGAAGTTATTTTAAATGATAGTTATATCCCTAAAGTAGTAATAAACAATTATTGGAGTAAAATTAAAACTAATGATACAGAAATCCAAAATTATATTAAAGAAAAATATAACAAAGCACAAAGTATAATAAAAGGTATTGAGGAGAGAAGAAAAACTTTACAAAAAGTAGCACAAATCATTGTAAATACCCAATATCAATTTTTCAGAACAGGTGATCCCATCAATTTGGTGCCATTAAATTTACAATATATCGCTAATGCGACTGGTGTACATCAATCCACAATTAGCAGAGCATTAAATACAAAATATTTGAGTTGTAGACATGGCATATATAGTTTAAAATATTTTTTAGTTAGTGGAACAACACATAAAAATCATATTGTAGGAGATAGAAGTAAAGAAAATATTAAACAAGAAATAAAAAAACTAATTCAAGGGGAAAATATGGAGAAACCTTTGAGTGATAGCAAAATAAAAGAAGAACTACAGCTTTTAGAAATATATATTTCAAGAAGAACTGTCGTAAAATACAGAGAAGAGTTAGGCATACCAAATTCGATAAAAAGAGGAGTTATGTAAGTGTTTAGAGTTTTATTTATTGTACCATATGATGCTATTCAAATAGAAGTAGATGAAGTAATACGAAAGCATCAGAATACACAAATTGTAATGGAAACAACTCACGTAATAGGTGTTAAAGAAACGATGGCTTTAAATTTGGATGTATATGATTTAGTAATAGCCAGAGGGATAACTTATGCAACATTAAAAAAAGTATATCCCGATAAACACTTAATAGAAATTAGTGTAACGGGATATGAATTAATTAAAGGAATAAGCGATGCAAAGAAAAAGTATAATCCAGACAAAGTTGCAGTTGTTGGATGGAAAGACATGATTGCATCTATTCGTGAATTAGATGAAATTAGCACTTTAAGCATTGAATGTTTTGATATTAAAAACGATGCAGAAGCAAAGAAAAAAATTGAACTAGTTAAACAAAAAGAAATACCCGTTGTTGTTGGAGGTTTAACTGCTTGTAAAATAGCAACATCAATGGGTTTAAGCACTATATTTATAAAAACGAATAAAGAAACAGTAGAGAAAACAGTTATAGAGGCAATAAACACAGCTAAAATAATTAACGAAGAACAAAATAGAGCAAATCTTCTAAGAACTATCTTAGATTATTCAACAGAAGCGGTCCTTTCAATTAATGAATATAGAAAGATTACTACTATAAATAAACTTGCAAAAAAAATACTAAACATTGCACCAAGTTTAGATGTTATCGGAATGGATATTGAGGAAATAATTCTAGACCAAAACTTAAGGGACATAATGAATACGACTAATGCTAAAAATAATATAATCCAACAATATGCAGGTTCATTATTAACTATAAATAGCATTCCAATAAAAATAAAAGGTAAAATAAAGGGAGCAATAAAACTTTTTCAGCAAATAACTAAGATTCAAGAAGTCGAAGGTGAAATCAGAAAAACCCTATATAAAAAAGGATTAATATCAAAATATACCTTTGAAAGCATAATTGGCGAAAGCTATGCTATTAAGCAAGCTATAAATGATGCATATAAATATAGTCAAGCAAAATCAAACATTCTAATTTTTGGTGAAACAGGAACTGGAAAAGAATTATTTGCCCAAAGCATTCATAGTGCAAGCAACAGAAAAAAAGGGCCATTCGTAGCAGTAAATTGTGCTGCTTTGCCAGAAAATCTTTTGGAAACAGAACTTTTTGGATATGTTGAAGGAGCATTTACTGGAGCATTAAAAGGTGGAAAGATAGGACTATTTGAATTGGCACATACTGGCACTATCTTTTTAGATGAAATAAATGAGGTTTCATTGAATTTGCAATCGAAGCTGTTAAGAGTTTTAGAAGAAAAAGAAATCCGCCGTGTAGGAGATAGTAAAGTTATAAACATTGATGTGCGTATTATTGCGGCTACAAATGCAAACTTATATAAAAAAATTGAATTAGGCCAATTTAGACGTGATTTACTTTATAGATTAAATATATTAGACCTAAGAATTCCACCTTTAAGAGAAAGAGGTACCGATATTTTGTTACTCACAGAGTTTTATATTGAAAAATTTTGTAATAAGTTATCAAAGGCTCCTTTTAAACTAGATAATGTAGCCAAAGAAGCTTTTCTAAAATATAATTGGCCTGGCAATATAAGAGAGTTGAAAAATATCTGTGAGAGATTGGCTGTTTTAAATGAAAATAAATATATTACTAAAAATGATTTTTTGAAGCATACTAATATAGCTAACAAAATGTTAGATGTTATAAATATACCTAATCAAAATACTTCGCCTAAAAGCTTATTAAACCCAGATTTTTTAAATGTTGGAGACAGAACAACAGAAGCGATTTTAGAAGCTTTAGAAAAAGCTAATAATAATAAGACACTAGCGGCGAAAATGTTAGGTATAAGCAGAAGCACTTTGTGGAGAAAAATTAAAGAAATTGAAAAATTTTAAAATGAATTGAAAGACCTTTAGTATTTCTTCATATATTGAAAATTAAATAACGGATTTAGGAACAATGCGACAAAATCCGTTATCATGAATAAGGGAGGACAAAAAATGAATAAAATGACACAAGCTATATGGATTGCACAAAGTTTATTTAATAGAGGAAAGGCAAGTGGCTCACGTGCACATATAAGCTTTAAAGATGAAAACAAAATTTATATTAACGGAAATAATACATGTTTTGGAATTCTTGCAAAAGATGACTTTTCTATATTAGATTTAAATGGAACTCATATTGGTGGAGTTAAACCACCCGAGAATGCAAAGCTTCATATTATTTTTTATAACAAATCTAGTGAAATAGATTCAATCATTCATACTAACAGCTTTTATAGTACACTATGGTCTTGCAGAAACCACGAGAACAAATTTGATTGTGTGCCAGAATATACTCCTTATTTGAAAATGAAGCTGGGTACAATAGGTGTTATTCCTTACGCACCACCAGGTTCAGAGGAGCTTTTCAAAAATTTTGAAAAAAATATTGCTAACAGTGATGGATTTTTATTATCAAACAATGGTCCTATTGTAGGTGGTATAAATTTGATGGATACTTTTTCAAAAATAGAAGAACTTGAAGAAAGTTGTAGACTATCTTATGAGATAACTATAAATTCGCAAAAAAATTAAGATTTTATTATAAATACTTTTCGCTCATAATAAAGAACCTAGGATTTAAAACTAGCTTCTTTATTATAGAGTGTTAGCTTAGCATCAATATAAATTAAAAAGGGGTGTTTTATTGTGAAATCAGCAAGATGGCATGGAATTAAAGATATTAAAATCGATGAAATTGACAACCCAGAGTTAAAGCCAAATGAGGCTTTAGTACAAGTTAAATGGTGTGGAATATGCGGTAGTGATTTGCATGAATATGTAGCTGGGCCAATTAATATTCCTTCAAAAAATCCTCATCCAATTACTGGAGAAGTTGCCCCTTTAATATTAGGACATGAATATTCTGGCGTTGTTGCCGAAATAGGTAGTGATGTTAAAAATATAAAAGTTGGTGACCGTGTTTGTGTTGAACCTGTAATTTTTTGTGGAGAGTGTAGAGCATGCCGTGAAGGTTCTCCTAACGCTTGCGAAAAACTTGGTTTCCAAGGTCTTAGTGGTTTTGGAGGCGGCTTTTCTGAGTATACAAGCTTTAGAGCAGATAAAATTCATAAATTACCTGATAGTATGTCATTTGAAGATGGAGCACTAGTTGAACCGTTGGCTGTTGCGTATCATTCACTAGAGAAAGGCCATTTTAAATCTGGTCAGGTTGCTATTGTTTCAGGTGCAGGCACTATAGGTCTTGCAACAATTAAAGTTTTAAAAGCAATGGGTGCAAGCAAAATTTTTGTTATTCAAAGAGAATCTATACGTCAAGAATATGCCCGAAATGAGGGTGTAACGGTGTTAGACCCTTATAAAGTTGATGTTGTTGCAGAAATTAAAAAAATGACAAATGGTGAGATGGCAGATGTATCATTTGAAACTACTGGTTCTCAACTTTGCTTTGATTTGCTTTTGACTTCCATAAAATCTACTGGATATTTAGTAAATACAAGCATATGGGAAGAAAATGTAAGCTTTAACATGAATATGGTTGTTTTCACTGAAAAAAATATTGTAGGCACAATTTGCTACCATGGCAATGATTTTCCAGACGTTATTTCATTAATTAGCGAAGGGAAAATTGTTACTGGTGGATTAGTTACTAAAAAAATACATTTAAATGATCTTGCATCCGAAGGATTTGATACGTTAACTGGGCCAGCAAAGAAAAAACATGTAAAAATCCTGGTTACCCCTGAAGTAGAATTAATTGTATAATTAAAATTTATCTTAGTTATTCAAGAGAATGATTAAAAGTCAAAAAAATTTTTATCATTCTCCACAACACTAAAAAAAGCAGGCTAGACAGGGACGCTATCTAAAACCTACTTTTTAAATTACTGAAAATCACCTGATATAGCTTCTGTAGCAAATTTATTATTTACGATTGCATTATAGTCTGCTTCTTGTTCAAGTTCTCCACCAATTTCCATGATGCTCATTAATTTATTAAAAGATTCTTCTGTCAAATATGGAGTTTCACTCCATGCTTCAATGTCCTGATATCTTTGTACCACAGTTGTCAAATCATCCAGTTCAAGTTCTGTAAAATGTGGGGCTATTATTTCTGCTATAGTTTGAGCACTTTGTTCACGTACAAATTGTTGACCTTTATAGACTGCGTTTGTAAATCCTTGAATTATGTCTTCATTTTCAGAAATATAACTGTCTAGTGCAGAATAAGCAGTGTAAGGAAGCAACCCAGACTCTTCCCCAACTGATGCTAAAATATAACCAGTACCTTCATTTTCCATAGCTGTTGGTGTTGGCTCAAAAAGTGTTACATATTCTCCTTCACCAGCAATAAAAGCTCCAGCCATGGCACTAAATTCTACATCGGTTCTAACGTTTGCTTGATTTTCTTTATTTCCAACTTCAACACCATTTTCTTTTATAACATATTCTAAGGTCATAAGAGGAACTCCTCCAGCACGACCTCCAAGAATTTCTTTTCCAGCTAAATCACTGAAGTCAAAATTTGGGTCAGGTTCACGTCCAACTAGAAAACTACCATCTTTTTGTGTTAATTGTGCAAATGAAACAGCTAAGTTTTTACTTCCTTGATTATATACATAAATTGATGCCTCTGGACCCATAAGACCTATTTGAACATCACCAGCAAGAAGAGCCGCCATCGTTAAATCTGCTCCTTGTGCCCCAACAAGGTCAATTTCAAGTCCTTCTTCTGCAAAATATCCATTTTCTATAGCTACATATTGTGGTGCATAAAATATTGAATGAGTTACTTCCGCAAGTTTAATATCTATTAATCCATTGTTATTAGCATTATTACAACCTACCATCAATAGCATAACACTACTTAAAATCATCATCAATTTAAATTTTACCATCTTTTTACCTACCTTATTTAAATTTATGATAAATATAAAATGTTAAAAGTCTTTTCATTACTTATAAATTCAGGATATCAAATTACCAACAAAAGGAAAATCAAAGATTTTTTGAAATATTTAGTAAATTTGTGATGTAATTCTATATTATGAATGTATGCTTAGTTATGTTACTATTTAATTTACAAATTTATAAGGAGAAGATAAGGGGAAAAGCCGTTTGAACTTTTCCCCTTATCTTTTTAATAGAATATATCGATTAATATTGTTGAAACAAAAGGCACATATGTAATGATTAACAAGTTGATTAATAATAAAGCATAAAAAGGTAGTGCTTCTTTTATAAAGTCTTTAGTCTTACATTTTGTGATGCCACATGTAACAAACATAAGAGTACCCATCGGAGGTGAAATTGCTCCAATTGCATTGTTGAAGATATAAATCATAGCAAATTGAAACTCGTTTATTCCATATGCTGCAGCTACAGGAGCAAGTAAAGGCACTAGCACTATCATTGATGCATTTCCTTCAATAAACATTCCCACCACTAGCAAAAATACGTTTACTATAATTAAAAATATAAACTTATTATCAATAGCTGTTACAATCCACTCTGTTAATTGTTGAGGGATACGTTCTTTAGTTAAAATCCAAGAGAAAACACTAGCAGCTGATACAATCAACATAATAGATGCCGTTGTATTCACTGTTTCTCTTAGTCCTGTTACGATGTCATTTAGTCTAAGTTCTTTATAGAATGCCCCTAGTAACAAAGCGTAAATTACTGCAATGGAGCCTGCTTCAGTAGCCGTAAAAATTCCTAGTCTAATTCCCCCAATGATAATTATAGGTAGGCACAAAGGCAAAGCTGCCGCCTTCAATGTACTTAAAGCTTCGACCTTTTTAATTTTTTCTGTTCTAATTGGTAAATATCCTCTTTTTTTGGAAATGACTGATACCATTATCATTAATGAGCCACACAATAAAGTTCCAATACCAATTCCCGCTACAAAAAGCTTTCCAATAGAGACATTTGCAATAGAACCATAAATTATCATTGCAATGCCAGGAGGAATTAGTGGTGTAATCATTGAAGAAGTTGCAGTCACAACTGTTGAAAACTCTTTAGAAAATCCCTTTTTTTCCATTTGAGGAACTAGCATTTTGGATTGCATAGCAGCATCCGCAAGATTTGAACCAGACAAACCACCCATCAAAGTAGACAAAAGAATATTTACTTGTGCAAGACCACCGTTCATTCGCCCTGTCAAGATTTCACAAAAGCTCATAATGCGTCCTGTAACCCCAGTATAATTCATGAATATACCAGCACAAACAAAAAAAGGAATTGCCAAAAGAGATAAACTTTCAACCCCTGTAATAGCTTGCTGTGCAAATACAACGGCATTAACATTTGGATTTAACAAGAAATATAATGCAGAAGCTCCCAAAACAGAAATAAACACAGGAACTTTTAGAAAAAGAAGTACTAACATTATTATTGAGCATAGTAAGATTACATTATTCACTAGTTATCGCCTCCTTCTTTAGAAAAAAAGTTATTTTTAAACACATAAATATGGTTTAAAATCATAAGTACAAAAGAAATTGGTGCAATAGAATAGATTAAGCTAAACGGAATTTCTAGCATACTTGTTGAACGACCACTTTTTACAAAAATAGATATGAACCCAAAGCTTTGATATAGTAAATATAACAGTGTAAGGATTACTATAATACTCACTAAAACCTCTATATATCGTTGTACTTTTTTAGGAAAAAGCTCGACTACCATCTCAATAGCTACATGATTACCATATCGAAAAGCGGCCCCTCCTGCCCCAAATACAATCCATATCAAACAAAACATCTGAACTTCTTCCATCCATGTTAATGGCTGTGACATAACATAACGTGTGATTACCCCAAGAAAAGTAAGAAAAATTAAAGCAACTAGCATAATGCTTGCAATAATAACATCTAAATTAATAAAGCATTTCATAAATTTATTCACACAATTTCCCCCTTCATACTATAGTTATATAAAAAACATAATGGACGAACAGTTTAAAAGTTCGCCCATATAAAAATTATTCTCCCATTGCTGCTTTCACAGTATCATATAACCCTTCAGACCAGCCAAATGTATCCGCATGGTCATAAAAAGCTTCTGCTTTCGCTTTAAATTCAGCGGTAATCTCTGGTGTCATTTCTGTTACAGTCACGCCTTCATCAATCAACTTTTGTAAATATTCCACATCAGCAGTTTCTTGTAATCCATTGTTATAAATCCCTGCTTGTTTTCCTGTTTCCACTAGTATAGTTTGTAAATCTTCAGGCAATGAATTGAAGAAATCAGCAGACATAACCCAAGTTGTAAAGTTTTTAACATGTGCATCAAGAATAAGATATGGAGCAACTTCATGTAGCTTTCTACCATATAGTCCTGATAATGAATTTTCTGCCCCGTCAATAGTTTGAGTTTGGATAGCTTGATATACATCATTAAAAGCCATTCCAGTGGAGGTTGCCCCTAACACATCCAAGCCAATAGATTGAATTTGGTTGCTTGGCACACGAATTTTCATTCCTTCTAGATCTGCCACTGTATTAACAGGATCAACAGTAATTGTATGTCTATCACCATATACCCAGTTTGAAGATACTATTTTTAATCCTTTCTCTTCAAGCAACGTACTTTGCTCTTTATACCAGTCTGATTCAATTAATGTCCAACATTGCTCCCAATTGTCAAACAAAAATGGTGCAAATACAATCCCAAAGTCTTTTACCCCATAATCAGCATAAAAAGCTCCGTCAGCAAGAGTCATCACAGGCTCACTAAGAAGCATTGAATCTATTAATTCGTTTTTTGAACCAAGTTGTGAATCAGGGAATAATTCAATTTGCAAAGCTCCATTGCTTTGTTCATTCACAAGCCTTTGCCATTCAACAAGTCCTTGACTAATTGGTTCTGACATCGAATTTTCAAATCCTATTTGAATTACTATTGCTTCTGCTGGTACATCTGTTTCAGCAGAAGATGTATCAGTTTCTTCACTAGAACATCCTGCAAATGCCAACACAGACATACTAGAGATTAGTAATGTAGTAATAATTTTTTTAAATTTCATGAATATAGCCTCTCTATTCTTTTTTTATTTTAATATTTGACTAAAATTAGTATTGATTATGTAATGTATATAAAACATGATATACAAAAATTTACCTAATGTCAATAGTTGTTAATCAAAAATTTAATGATATTGTATAAATTTTAAATATTTATTCATATCCAAAAAATAAATATCATAATTAGCATAAGTATAATTGACACGATATTCATGTAAAAGAGCCCAATGCATATGCACTAGGCTCTAAGAGACACTTAATTTTTAATAAATTTCGATTTGTAGCACATCTAATTATTCATAATATCAATTAATTACGCAAAATCACCCCGTAAACAATATGAAGCCTACTGTATTTATACCTAAATTTGCAAACATATGAATAATCCACGAAGCATATATATTTTCATACCTATCATTTATATAGTCAAATATTACTCCACCTATAAATAATCCTACAACAGCAAGAGTCACAAGAACAGGTGACACCCACGTAAATATCATAGCTATATGATATAAGGAAAAAGTCAGTGAACTAAACACATAGCTAAATTTTTTTGTAGTATATCTTTTTAAAGTTAAAAACGCAAAACCTCTAAAGAAGAATTCTTCCAAGAAGGAATTAATAAAGTTGATATATAAAAAGACAAGTATAAAATTATCTAGGTTTACACCTATGTCTTGTGTTAAAGATGCCGTTATGTTGCTAAAGTCAAATATATTTTTAAACCCAAAATATGATGCTATAATTGCAACAAATATAATAACCCCTATAACTAAAGAGGTTATTATCCCGTTCTTTTTTGGAGTAAACATAGTTTTTAAACTAGTATCTTTACTTTTGACATAGAAAATAAGCGGTACTATGGTAAAAAGCAATACCTTAATAAAGGATTTTATAAAATATTGTGGTGTAATTATTGCGTCAACTATGCCCATTATAACACAATTTATTATTACTATTGATGTAATATAGTATTTCAAAGTTAGTCCTCCTAATTTTTTATGTACAAAGTAGTTGACATATAAAGTTACTAGACATAATCTGATATTCCGTATAGATAAAATTTGAATATAGCAACAATGCACTAGTGAAATTTTTATACTAGGCTATTTTGTCAATAGCATTTCATTTTAAAGCAGTATATAATTTAATTAATGGAAGTACAAGCCGGCTTATATAAACTTACTCTAAAGTTATGTTGCTTATACCAATATAAACAGTAGCCACAATATATATATGACAGAAGACATATGAAGCCAAATGAAACCATACTAAAAATAAAAAAACTTTAAATTTATTAATATAATTTATGATAAGGAAAGACCCAAGGTCTTGTCCTATCATTTGAGCAATAGAAGACCATGGCCGTGGTAGTTATAAACTAGAATAATACTGTTTATAATCTCTATACAAAACTTAATATTTGGATAATAAACAACAAGTTCTAAGCTCTTGTTAATAGCATTCAACATTTGTTAATTATCCCACATACATAACAAATAGTAAATATAGTATTTGATTATATTCACTATTACATAGATTTTTAATAATAATGAGAGATTATAAACAGACTCTTCTATTAATTAGCTCTAAAGAAATTGCTTTAGGCTTCTTTTTGCTGTAAAATTAATTTTTTATTAAATGAAATACGCCTTTAGCCGACATATTTGCATCGTCAAAGTTTTCTAACTCAATTATATTATCAAAATAGCCTTCTTGTTTAAGTAAATAAATTATAGCTTTTTTCAAAGGTTCTTTTCCAGCAACAACCACTGTTGTATGTGAAGACACGTCCAAAACTTTACTACTTTTAATTGTTCCCAAATCACTAGCTAATACAATGCCTAATAAATAGTTTGCACAATCAGCTGCATCAGAAGTAACAAATCGGTTTAAAATTCTAGTAGAAAATAGAGCTCTAGTCATCCCTACTTCTTTAGAATTTTCATATCCTTTTAATAGTATTTTTTCATTATATAAGTCGGGACTCAAGAATTTTTTATCTACGGCTGCTGATAAGATTGTATTTTGCGTAATTACTTCCAGCAGTTCTCCCGCAAGCGTAGTAACACAACCAGCAATTTGGCCTTTATCATTTATTTTAATAAATTTAGTATGTGAACCTGGTAAAATGAAAAGATATTCTCTATCTTTTTCAAGTTCTTGCAACATTGCAATTGTTTCTACTTCTTCGCCTCTCATAATATCCATCATTTGAACATTATCCAACGTTACTTCACTGACGTTATTTTTAACTCCTGAAATGAACGTTATCGGCAAATCTGTTATATCCTTTAATATGATAGTTTTTGAACCATTTCGCAAGTCTTCAATTCCAACAGGTGCTTCTTGATGAGGAACTTCGCATAATCCAAGGTCTGAAGTAATCATTCCAGATGCCCCAATTTTTATTATGTCAGCATTGGTTAGATTGTTCTTATCCATAACATGTTTAATGCCTTTAGCAACAGTATCTTTAAGAGCGTTGTTATTTCCATCAACGGCTGTATTTTTTACTCCAACTTTGTCTGAATAAGTATATAATATATTGGCTTGTTCATCTAAAAGTTTTATCCTAGTGTTTGTTGTTCCACTATCTATTATTATATAATATCCCATAAATACATTCTCCTTCGTTACATATATTAACTTGCTTGATTTAAATATTATAAGCTAGTTGATTGTATTTTGCTAGGAATTTTTTGTATATCCAATACGAATGTACGAATATTTATAAAACAGGGGAATTTAATCGTTATATCAGATTAATTATCTCTTCTGAAAAGCTCAACAATAGACTCGTCAAAATTATCTCTATTGACATATATTTTTGGGCATAAATTTTCTTTTGTATCAAAAGGAGATAAGAGATAATATCCACTCTTAACTACACAATCACCTTTGTCAGTCTTATAACTACATTCGACACATGCTGTTATGTAATTTCCAATCCTAACCCAATGCGAAGGAATTATATTTATCATTGTACCCTCATAACAAAGGTCTTCTTTTTTAAATCTTTCAAGTTCACGTTCATTATAAATGTTTTTAATTTTAAATCCGACAGCTAAAACTATCCATAAAACACCATTTAATATGAGTGCCTCACTTTCTTCGAATATAATTAGCATTATTAAGCCTACTGAAAAAAACGGCATGCCAAATATAAACAATAAAAACTTATATGCTACATTCCAAGGTGTTTCTACGATTTTCATAGAATCATCTCCTAACTTTCTTGATAATATATTCCCCATCTAGTGTTCTATGTTCAACTTAATATTGAAAAACCATATGTGTATGAACCTCTTTAATTTTACACTCCCCCTCCTTAAAATATATTGCAAAAACAATTATAACATTCGTGTTCTTATTCGTGATAACGGATTTAGGAACAACGTGAGTAAATCTGTTATCCGTTATATTGAAAAATTTTAAATACCTTGTTCTCTATATTATTTTATTGAATAAAATAATATTATTGGACAATAAGATTTTATGTCCTGCATAATTAAGGGGGAATTTTATGAAATTTTTAGCTAAAACACTATGTTTATCTTTATGTTTGGGACTTATTGGTTGTAGTGGAGGAGAAACCACTGCTGAAACATATCCAGACAAATCAGTAAGTTTAATTGTACCATTTGCAGCAGGTGGCGGAACAGACTTGTGTGCGAGAGCTATCGCAGATGCGGCAAAAGAAAGTTTTACAGAAGGAATTGCAGTTGAAAATAAGGCTGGAGGCTCTGGGGCAGTTGGCATGATTGGAGGAGCAAACTCAGCTAAAGATGGTAGTGTAGTCACTATGATTACAGTTGAACTTGTAACGGTACCTCACACTAGTGAAGTTAGTTTATCCCATGATATGTTTGAACCAGTACTTAGGCTAAACGCTGATTATTCTGCAATTACTGTGCCAACAGACTCTCCATACAATACGTTAGATGACCTATTGGAAGTGGCCAAAACTGAGGAAATTCAAATTGGTAACTCTGGTGTAGGAGCAATTTGGCACTTGGCTGCAGCTGGACTTGCACAAGAAGCAGGTGTTGAATTTACTCATATTCCATTTGATGGAGCGGCTCCTGCTATAACGTCTTTACTAGGCGGACATATCGATGCTGTTTCCGTTTCGTATGCAGAAGTATCTGCTCAAGTAAATTCTGGAGATTTTAAAGTCCTAGCTGTTCTTGCACCAGAAAGACTAGAAAACTTGCCAGATGTTCCAACAGCAATCGAAGAAGGCTACGACGTTTCAATTGGTACATGGAGAGGTCTTGCAGTTCCTGCTGAAACTGACCCAGGAATTGTAAGCAAAGTATCAGAAATTTTTGCTGAAGCAGCAACAGCACCAGGATTTGTTGAATTTATGAACAACAATAATTTAAATATTGATGTAGCTGATGGAGAAACTTTCAAAGCACAACTAGCAAGTGAATATGAATTGTTTGGAGAACTAATTCCTGCACTAGGATTAGGACAATAATAAACAGGTGGTGAAAACATGAAAAAAGCAAACTTTATACTTTCTGGAATATGTTCTGCTATTTCAATATATGTAATATCTGTTGCTTTAACATTTCCAGCGGGCAAAGATGGAGTTCCTGGACCAGGGGTATTTCCAATAATAATTTCAATTTTAATGTTAGCGGCATGTGTTGCTATCATTTTTAGTAGTCTAAAAATGGAAGACATTAAAATTCCTTGGAAAAATAGTGGAGCAATTGAGGCATATATAAGTATGATAGCGGTTGTTGCATACATTGTTATATTGGGTCAAGTTGGATTTGTTGTTACATCAGTTATTTTTATGACGCTTATGGTGCAATGGTTTCAAAAAGGGAGCCCTATTAAGAACGCAGTTATTTCAGTAGTATTTGTTGGCCTAGTATATCTTGTATTTAGTGAATTTTTGAATGTGCCAATGAATTTTGGAATTTTAATATAACTAGTGAAACACAGTACATATGAGAGCACAAGAAGTACTCCTGCGAATCAATCTTAATATAATAAGGAGGAGGATATAATGGTTACAGAAGTATTAACTGCGGTATTTAATCCTGAAATTATAATGTATATTATTTTGGGTGTTGGTAGTGGAATATGCATTGGGGCACTTCCAGGGCTGACGGCTACAATGGGAGTGGCCTTACTTTTGCCAATAACATTTGGGATGGAAGCTTCGGCTGGTATGTTGTTATTACTAGGAATATACATTGGAGCAATTTACGGGGGCTCTGTTTCAGCTATTTTATTAAAAACCCCTGGAACTCCAGCATCAGCTGCAACTGCTCTTGATGGATACGCCTTTTCTCAAAGAGGAGAAGGTGGCCGTGCACTTGGAATTGCAACAGTTTCATCATTTATTGGAGGAATTATAAGTTGCATATTATTAATGTTAATATCACCACAACTTGCAAACTTGGCTTTAAAATTTAGTTCACCAGAATTTTTTATGCTGGCAGTGTTTGGACTATCTATAATCTCTAGTGTATCGGGTAACTCTATGGCAAAGGGATTGCTTTGTGGATGCATTGGGTTATTGGTAGCAATGGTAGGAATGGATAATATTACAGGATACACTCGTTTTACAAACGGAAATGTAAACTTGCTTTCAGGTGTTTCATTTATCCCTGTAATGATTGGGCTTTTTGCTATGTCACAAGCGTTCATTAGCGTTGAAGAAATTAGAAAAAACGATAACGTTGAACAAAAAATTGACCGTGCATTACCTACAATGAATGATTTGAAGACTATCTTAAAAGTTGCACCTTTCTCTGGTCTTTTAGGAACATTTATTGGAATTGTCCCTGGGGCAGGTGCTGATATTGGAGCTTTTGTTTCATATAATGAAGCTAAAAGATTTTCCAAATATCCCGAAAAATTTGGCACAGGTATTCCTGATGCAATTGCGGCTGCTGAAGGTGGAAACAATGGAGTTACAGGTGGGGCAATGATACCGATGCTAACACTAGGTATTCCTGGAGATGCTACAGCTGCTATTATGATTGGGGCACTGACTATTCAAGGCTTACAACCTGGACCAATGCTATTTAGCGAAAATAAAGTTTTGATGTACACAATATTTAGCGGATTAATTTTAGCTAACATAGTGATGCTTATAATGGGACTATCTTGTATTAAGTTGTTTACTAAAATTTTAGCTATACCTAAAACAGTTTTAACGCCTATTATTATGATTTTATGTGTAGTAGGCTCTTACGCTATAAACATGAACTTGTTTGACGTTGGAGTGATGACAGCCTTTGGCATAGTGGGATACTTTTTAAATAAACTAGACGTTCCAACTTCACCTGCGGTATTAGGTCTAATTCTTGGACCTTTGGCTGAGAGTCATTTTAAGAGGGCTCTATTAATGTCTGGCGGTGCTTGGAACACTTTTGTTCAATCACCTATTTCCATTTTCTTCTTTATTATGACTATATTAACGCTATTTTGGCCATTCATAAGAAGGATAAAGAAATCATAACGTTTTATATTGAAAAAGCTTAGATATATTTATGTCTAAGCTTTTTCTTTACCCCCTTAATCTAAACTCTAGTTTCAATCTCTTGTACTCTGTTGCCATATCCAAAGATAAGAAATCTGGAATATTATTGAGTTGAACTTCTAATTTAGATATTTCTACAACTTCGGCATCAGTTAATTCCTTTTTAGTTACTAGTGATTTATATGCATTGAATTTTTCTAAAATTTTATCGGACATCGTATCAACATTAAAATATCCTTCTATAATCCCTTCATAAGATACATTGCTTAGTCCGTTTTCAACTAGTGTTTTGGCTTCTAAATCAGGTTATCAAAAATAATAAAAAGATTAAAATCTATTAAAATTTTTATTAAATTTTGTATATTAGTCACTATTGATTAAATAGCTACTCTAATTGGGTGTAACCCTACACCACATATCCCCTCTGCATATGCTTTAGGGAATACTTTTTTCAGTATTTGATATGAAGCATTTACATCTGCATTTATTTTTATCCCATTGTTTGATTTAAATAAACCTCTATATATTCTTCTTGCCTTATTATAATTTTCTTTAGTAGGCATTTCATTATCTAAGAATGATGTTCCACTGGTAAAAGATTCTTCTATTAAGATTACTTTTATTCCAACATTGTTAGCTTTATATTCTATCTTTTCTATTAATATGCGGAATTCCTACAAATGATTGGTTAACTGCTTTACTTAGTTGGCTTTCTCGTTTCCAATCTTTATTATTTCCTATTACAATTACTGAAACATCATTTTTTAGAGCAATATTTATAACTTTTCTACTAGCTTTATGCATCATATTTTCTATTTGGTTATTTCTTTTATTTGTAATTCCTGTTAACCTTTTAGTATTATGTTTATTATTCATTCTTTTTGCGATTTCTTGATAATATGATTTTTTCTTATTATAGTATTTATTTATTTATTGATTTTAGACCTTTACCATTTATTATAATTGGTTTTGTTCCAATGTTTGTAGTTATGGCTAATAAGTTATCTACTCCAATATCTATACTTAAATATTTTTTATTATCTTCTTTTAAAGAGGGTTCTTCTATCTTATAAATTATTTCTATTATATATTTATTATTTTTTGGAATTATTCTAACTTGCTGTAATCCGTTATTTATTTTAGTTTTTAACTTAAATTGGTTAAAACATTTTGGAAATTTAATATATCCATTTTCTAACTTACAATTTTGGTTTGTAAAGCAAATATTAAATCTTCCTTTAGTTTTATGCTTATACTTTGGTAAGCTTGGCTTGCCTGTATATTTATTTTTATTTTTGCTCCAATCTTTTATACTTTCAAAAAATGATTTCCAATTTTGGTCTAATATTTTGAGAGTTTGTTGAGCTACTTGTGCCATTAAATTTTTATAATCTTCTCCGCTTTGACATAAAAATTCCAAAAAATTATAACCTAAATATTTATGATTAACTCCAAAATATTCATTTGGTTTATGTTCTTTGTCTAAGCCTTTCCCCTTTTCTTGTTTATTTTTTAAAGTAGAGTTCTTCTTCTCATTAAATTCATCAACCTTACTATTTACAAGCTTTAGAAATTCTTTATTGTCTCCACTAATTTCCTTATGATTTGCAAGCTTAGAAGTTAT
>LJDB01000049.1 GCA_001983455.1 Candidatus Epulonipiscium fishelsonii | reverse complement strand
CATGTCTGGGGCAGAGGCATCAGATGTCGTATGTTCTTGCTCAGGAGAGTCATTGGTAGCTGTTATGTCTTCTATATTAAAATAATTTTTAAAATACAGATTAGGAGGGTTTTAATTTGAAAAAATTTTGACTACAACTACTCTTGAAAATTGCTTTTTATACCATATTTGTTGTGATTGTAAGTATTTTAGCATACAATATATCATCAAGTACAGATAACATTACCATATATTTTAAATATAAAGTTATCTTGGCTAGTCATCTTTGAACCAATTGTTCTTGGATATTTATAAATACTTATTTAATGAATCCAGATGGTTATTTTTGAGAAAAAATATTTAAGGCATATTTTTTTAAAAAGTAGGAAACAATTAAAAAGATCACGTTCAATATCAATATCACTAGTATACTTTCTGCTATTTGGAACTTTTATTTTATGTATAGTTTTTATTATATACCTGAAATTATGAAATCTAATTTCTATATAGCATAATTCAGAAATGTATATGGATGTTTGTTGAGTATGCATTTAATTGACCTAATATTATATATCAGTACAAATTTTTCCGTAATCATCTGATGTGTAATAACTAAAACTTTTGATACACTAAATATCAGCCAAATTTTTGATTTTGGGTTTGAATCATTAAACACAATTTTAAACACTTTGGTTTCAGGAACAATTAGTTTCACAAATATATTGTTGGATTGGGTTATCGCTTTCATGATTGCAATATATATTTTAGGACAAAAAGAAAGCTTTGCAAATGGTGCAAAAAGATTAATCTATTGGTTATTAAAACCACCGAGCTAAAAAATTTATTGACTTTTGTATAGAAAGAGTCATGAAATGATGATCAAATTTTTTGTTGGAAAATCCATAGATTCTAAAATAATTGGTCCTGTGCTTTATTGGATTATCTGTACTAAAAAATCCATATGCATTATTAATTTCCGTAATTGTTGGAGTTTTAAACATGATACCTTATTTTGGGCCAAAAATATCGGAGCGGTACCTTCTGTTTATAACTTTGTTTGAAGGAATACTACCAGCAGTTGCGCAATAGCAATATTTATACATATATTGCAAAAATTTGGGATTGTATATGGGACCAAAGATATTAGGGGATTCATTAGGGATAACTCCATTTTGTGGATTATAGAGTGTTACAATTGGAGGAGGATTATCAGGTGCTCCTGGAATGTGTCTTGCTTGCCCAATAACTGCACTGTCTTAATCATAGTTATAAATCGTTAAATTGACAAAGATCTTGATAAAGAATATATATTTTAACCAAAACTTGAACCAGATAGTTTTTATGAGTTGACTCCTGTTGAACCAGAAGATGTTGACGAAGAAATGTAGGTAGGTTACAAAATAACGGATTTAGGAACAACGTGACTAAATCCGTTCACGAACAAAAAAGCAAGATAGACCAGTGGTCTCTTGCTTTTTCTCTTATTACTTGGAGAATGTAGTAATTTGTCCATTTACAGTTATATCAAAATCTACTGCATCACCAATAAATTTAACTGGGGCATAAGTTCTGCCATTAATTATAAGTACTTTTTCATCCATTAATATTCTTTCCCCATTTTTAATTAATATTGCTTTTCCTTTGTAGTTCAATTAAATCACCTCTTTGTTATAAACTAATAATTCCGTTATTAAAAAAGATATCTTTAATATGTAAGAAGTTTGTTATGTCTCTCGAACCCATCATTGAAACATTTTTGATTCAGTGATAAAAGGTGTGCCATCAAGATGCATAATTTTGCCATTTAATAGCCATACCTGTTGCGGTATTAACTGTAGCTGTAATTTCTCTGACATTTTGATGATATCTATTAACCTATCTGGTTTTTCTTCTTTAGTAGAATTTATTAACACTTGATGGTTCTTCTTTAGTAGAATTTATGTTAACTTTCGATGGTTCTATTCTAGTAGAATTTATATTATAAACTTTGATAGTTCTTCTTTAGTAGTTTATATATTCCTTTGATGGTTCTTCTTTAGTAGAATTTTTAAATAAACCTTTGATAGTTCCACTTTAGTAGAATATATATTAACCTTTGAGTTCTTCTTTAGTAGAAAATTTATGAACTTGTTTTTCTTTATCTTTAGTAACACATCTATATTAATTTGTGGTTGTAAATTGGTAGTGTTTTTAACAGGTTATAGGTTGTATCACTTAACTTGCATATCCATATCTAGGTTGAAAATAACTTGTATGTTCACATATCTAGGTTGACACACTTGTACAATCTTCTATCTCAAAAAGTAATCCTCAAAATGATTCTTATGATTGATTAGATAGTGCATTTCCTCTCCAAATAAGCTCATAATTACACCAATACCCAGGACGTGATATATCAAATTTTATATTTTCGATAACTCTATTTGTCCTTTTTCTTTAGATTGCTTAGTAACTTCCATTAACAGTACACCATTTTTAACTTTATAGTCTATTTCAATTCCCTTTGTTTCTATGTCCATATCTTTAATGGCCAAGTCTTCTATTTTAATAGCTATAACTTTTCCTTTTTTAAGAATTGTGTCCAGTTTTTCATTGATAACAATCATCTGCTGGTTCAGGTTTTTTGTATCTCTTTCTAAGAAAATATTCAAAGTATCAATTTTAACCCGAGGCACAGAACGCCCTAATTGTTACTATGTCTTTGTCAAAGTCTCTGCTTTGTGATATAATTTTATAATATCCAGTTTGGTGTTTAAAGTTTGCTAAAGTAACATCTATGTTTTAATTTCTTTTTTCTATTGTTCTTCTTCAAATTTCAATTTCAATTTCTTTTTCACCGGTTAAAAAGCGTGCGCCTTCTGCCAGAAAAGATAAATATTTCTCTTTCCTGTTAATATTTCACCTGTTAGGTCTTCTATTGTTACATACTATATCAAATTTGTTAAACCTGCAACAACCAATAGAGTTGGTGTTTGACACCGTAACTTTGCCTTCTTGAACACCTGAGCTAAAGTAAGTTATATAGGATTTAACTTCTGTTTTAGGTCATAGTTTTATACTCCTTTTACAGTTGAACTCTCCAATCTAACATCCCCAAGTTGCACAACCTTGTCCTTGTGCTTTCACCCTAATATTACCAATATTTCAAGTTCGGGAGCCACTCTCAGCTTTAAGTTCAGGAATTTGAATATATGCAATTTGGTTGTCTATTTCATCTATATAATAAACTAAGGAGTATCGTCTTTGATAGAAGAACTATAACCTCTTCTCACTAAAAAATAAATCATCATTGTGGTATTGTTGGTTTCTAAAAAACTCTAGGGGCCTGATTGGTTCAAGCTCTAATTTAATTGTTTTTTCAGATAAAGCAGTAACTAAATTTTCTTTGAAGTGAATAATCCCCAATGAACCATATCCGTCTGTAGGAAGAATTGTACTATCTTTTACACCCTAGCTTGAATGCCATATTTAAGAAGCGGTTTATTTGTTAACCTAATGTTTCCACCTGTTAAAATTGTACTTGTTTCCAATATTTGTAACATTGGCATTTCTGTTGTTGCTTTTACAATTAAAGGAAGAATAAAAAGTGTTTCGTGCCTTTAAAGTAACTCTTCAAGTAGAGAATCATTTATCCATCTAATTGAATATTTATATGTATCGATTAAAAAATCGTCAATTGAGTTGTTGTGTATCATATATATTATTTCTATATTTATAAACATCTGCCCCCAAAGCCCAAGAAGCATAAGCTGGCTTTTCAAAAATACTATCTACTGCATTTATGTAAAAAACTTGGTCGTCTCAAAGACCCCATCTTGTCTCTATCCTGATTTCAGAATCTGGAACAGTATGTGTGTAATATATACAATTCTATCTACTTTTGTTGCATCATACGAAATAGTCGTACCTTCAATGACACTAACTAATTTTGTTAAGCTATTTGTAGATGCCGCCATCAGGAGTTGCTGAAAGAACCATTGCTAAAATAAAAGCGAAAATTTTTTTCTCATACGATTTCCCCCAAGATGTGTTTTTTATAGTAAGAGAAAATGTTTTTCATTTAATAAATTTAGTATAAACAACAAATAAATTTGTGGCAATAGTTGTTACTATGTTGTAATTTGTGTGTAAAATTTGCAAAAATTTGTTGTACACTAGAGAATGTGAAAGTTTTGAAACAGCTTTATTATAACAGATAATCTTAAAGAGTTATTATGTATTATATATTGTAGAACAAAAATTACAAATTCATATTATGTAAGTAATCAAATATATTTTAAAGTAGGCGATAGAGATATTTAAGAACTATATAGGAACAATGGAGATAGCTCAATATAAAAATGTGAGAGCGAACCATTGTGTTCACCCTCACATATTTATGTTAAATGATTTAAAAATATAAGGCATCTCTCTTTTGATTAGTGTTCTTATTTATTCTTAAGATGATCACTCGAGAGCAGAAGGAGGTTATTCCTGTTTTAAAATATATTCCAATTTCTCTATAAGTAACACCCATTTCTTGTTCATCTGTTTGACCTTCCCAAAGTCCAGCTGAAGGTGGTTTTTCTAAAATAGGTGAGAAGGCGCGCCCAAAGCTCTACCAAAGCCTAAAACTTCGTGCATAGTTAAATCACCTAGTGGATTAAAATCATAAGCTCCGTCACCCCATTTTGTAAAGTTGCCCATTACCATTTCGCTAAGATTATCGGTTCCAGCAACTAAGTAATTTTTTGTTTGAGCAATAGAATATAATGTTGTCATCCAAACGAGGCTTAATATTTGTGCAATAGCTAAATCATTCAGCTACTAGTGGGTTTATATTTCCTGTCATTGCATTAAAAGTGTGTTCAACAAGTATAACTAGGAGTTCAACTCCACAAGTATTCGTTACGAGTTTTTTGCATTCCATATCTGTTATTAATGAGCTACAAGGAGCATTAAAACAGCTAAAATTTTCTGCACCCAATGCTTATTTGCATAGTGCAATTACTGTTGAGATGAGTCCTTTCCTCCACTAGCACCTAACAACTCCACTAGCATTATTGCAAGCGTTACACTCTTTAACCCAATATTTATACGTTTCTAATATTTAATCCATATATGATCCTATCTCTTTCTTTTCGCAGAAATGTATACAATATCCGTATGGAATGCTAAAATTTAGTATGGACGTTTTTTAAAATAATATATAAGACTTAATAAAGTTGTTACTCATCTGCAAAAATAAAAGATGCCCAAATGCCATCTTGCCCCATAATGTGGAAGAACAAATATAATCCTACAATTAACATGACTAAACTTCTACTAATTGCTATTATTACAGAAATTAAAGGCTGATTAATAGATGTATAATACATTGAAGCGACTATGTTTACTCCTGCTATAGTCAGAGATACCGCTGCAAACATTTTTTCTAACCGCTCTAGTTCTCTAATTACTTCATTTTCTCCAACACAAATTTATGCTAACTTATCCAAATAAGAATAATATATTACACATAAAAATATCCCTATTAATAAATTTGTTAGCACCAATATTTCTAAAATAACATACACTCTGTTCTTATCTCCTTTTCCTCTAAAAACTTACCCCTGGTGCTATTGTGTTTGCAATCCCATATAAAATTATGCAATTGCAATGGTTATTATATATTGATATTGTATATGCAGTTATCCCTTTTGTACCAAAATTTCTTTTAATGATTATATTAAAAACAAAAACCCATATACCTATACAAATATTGCTAAACATCTCTGATGAACCGTTAAAAAAATAATATATTATATATCTTCTACTTTATATGTAGGTTTTACAAATTTCCACGTTGATTTCTTTATAATAAATATTCCCATTGCCAGCATTGGTAGCAATTGCCATTCTCCTGTTGCCATTGCAGCACCCGCAATACCCCATTCTAACAGCAATGAACATATAATCTAAAAAATTACATTTAATATTGATCCACTTCCCACACATATTATAGGAAAATTAGGAAATCCATCGTTTCTCAGAAACATATCTAGTGCTACATTTATTAAAAAAGGGAAAAAAATAGACCTGAAATAAAAATATAAGATACAACATCGGCATGAGTGCTTATCTGCTCCCAATATACTTGCTATATTTTTTTGGAAAATAAAAGAAATATCTGAGTGGATATAAAAGAATTTATAGCAATAAGAAACCGTTATATTGAATAGTAATTGATGCTTTAACTTATATTTCCCTCTCCTTTTAATATTAGCCAGTGTTGCAAACCTCCAACTGCAATTCATTCCAATGCCCCAAACAAAACCATTTAAATGCATAGCCAAGCTCTTATCTGCCAATGCATTTGGGCCAACAAATCTCCCGACAAATATTCTATCAATAATTTGGGCCGATGTCATAGCTATCATTCCCAACGTGGCAGGTATTGCATATCTGATAAAAATATTT
>LJDB01000048.1 GCA_001983455.1 Candidatus Epulonipiscium fishelsonii | reverse complement strand
ACACCCAATTAGAGTAGCTATTTAATCAATAGTGACTAATATACAAAATTTAATAAAAATTTTAATAGATTTTAATCTTTTTATTATTTTTGATAACCTAACTATAATATTGGAGAGGAGATATGCAATGTTTACAGAAGAAAGGTTAGCTAAAATATTAGAATTATTGGAAATTAACGGTAAAGTAAATGTTAATGAGCTGAGTGAAACATTCAATGTTACTAAAGATTGCATACGTAAAGATTTAAAACAATTAGAAATAGCTGGTAATTTACAACGAACTTATGGAGGAGCACTACCAATCGAAAAAAAAATATCTATTTATGATATTTCAGAACGTGAAAAGGCAGACATTGAAACAAAACAAATTATTGCGAGCAAAGCATTAAATCTGCTTGAAGAACGTGACACTATATTTTTAGATATGTCAACGATTAATATATTACTTGCAAGGTTGCTTGTTGAAAGCTCAAAAAAAATTACAGTGGTGACAAATATGCTGGAAATCATGACAATCCTTGCACATAGCAACAATAATATTACATTGGTCGCTACATCTGGAGTTTACAACAAAAATTTGCATGGATTTATTGGTTCTCCTACAATTGATTTAATAAAAAAATATATTTTCGATAAATCTTTTATTGGCAACTGTGGAGTTAGTCTTGAAACAGATGATTTAACAACATTTGAATTGGAAGATGGTATAACTAAAAAGGCTATTTTAGAGTCTAGTAAAAAAGCCTTTTTAGTTATGGAACAAAAAAAGTTTTATACACAAGGCAACTATAAATTTGCCACATTTAAAGGAGTATTTGGCATTATTACAGATTCAGAACCTTCTGAAGATATATGTAGAAAGTTATCTGAGCAACAGATCTATTTGTTCTAGGATAAAATGAATTCCATTAATTTTGGCGGACGATACGTACTGCTCGCCCTTACCAAACTAGACTTTTAAAACATCTACAACTTTCATTACATTTAAGGAATGGTTTAAAAGTCTATAACATTCTTCTAAATTAGACTGTTTAAACATTTGATTAAAATTATAGAGCTCATCGCACATACGACTTGAAAAATTGTTAATGCTAAATTTTTCTATATTATTTTTTGTAACAATTTCTACTTCTGGACAAACATTGACCGGTCCATTTACTTTAATATAGCCTAGCTCTCCCTGTATAATAGCAAAACCAGGACTATTTGAATCTTTTGCTCCAATAGCTGATGCATAAAATTTATTGTATTCCAATACTGCTATTCCAGACGTATCAATACTATTAAACCCTACATTTTTGTGATAAAACATTTTTCTAGGCATTCCAAATAAATAGACTATGAAATGAAGATTGTATATATTAATATCATATAATGCACCCCCAGCAAATTTAGGGTCAAATGCAGGTAACACTATATTTTCCAAATATTTATCATACCTACTGGAATATTGGGAGTAGTTACATTGAATTAATTTAATTGGGCCAATTTTAGAAATGTTGCTTTCTATAAATTTAAAGTTATCAGAATGTATGAAAGTTACTGCTTCAAACAAGAATAGATTATTTTGTTTAGCTATCTCAGCAAGTTCTAACAATTCGTTGTATGAAGTAGTAAAAGGTTTTTCGCATATTACATGTTTGCCTTTTAATAAAGCTTTCTTTGTATATTCATAGTGCAGGTTGTTAATTATACCTATATATACGAAGTCGATATCTGGGCTATTTAAAAATTCATCATAGTCTGTATAAACACTAGTAATATTATATTTTGTAGCTAACAAATTAGCTTGTTGGATACTTTGTTCTCTGCAAATAATGCTTGTGCATATAATTTCATTAATTTCAGAGATGGCGTTTAAACATTCTTTGACTATATTTCCTGTGCCTACAATTCCTAAATTCATCATATTTCCTCCAATATTAAAAAGAAGACTACAGTATAGTCTTCTTCTTTACTAAATAAATTCTATTTCTAGTTCAATGTCATCATCAAAGTCTTCTTCTTCCTCAAATGCAACTTCTTTTTTTAATGATACCATAATTACTGCTGCAACTATGCTTCCAACTGCTAAAGCAATAAGAAAACCTATAATATTTGTAGATGCTGGTAAAACAATAATTCCTCCCCAAGCAACAGTGGTTGTTACTCCAAGTAATGCTGCAATGCTACCACCAACAGCAGAGCCAATCATGTTAGCAGGAATTACTTTTAGTGGATCTGCTGCTGCAAATGGAATGGCTCCTTCTGTTATACCAATAAGCCCCATTAAAAATCCTGCTTTACCTGCTTCTAATTCTTCTTCTTTAAATTTCTTTGGAGCCATAAATGTAGCAATTCCAACAGCAAGAGATGGTATAGCAACACAAATTGCAGAAATTCCAGCTATGTTATAGTTTCCGTTAGAAACACTCATAATAGCAAATGCGTAAGCAACTTTATTTACTGGGCCACCCATATCAAAGGCAATCATACAACCCATAACAATTGCTAAAATTACAATACTTCCTGAGCTTAATGAAGCCAAAAAGTCTGTTAAGAACAATGTAGCTGCAGCAATTGGACCTCCAAGAACCCATTGCATTGAACCAGCAACAATAAATGTACCAACCACTGGGATAATGATAATAGTCAGTAGAGATTTCAAGCTTTTTGGTAGCTTAATTTTTTTTAAGTAATAAACAACTATCCCACCTAAGAAACCAGCTACTAATCCACCAAGAAATCCCGCCCCCATGGCATCTCCAACGGCAGCCCCAATTGCAGCAGGAGCGATTGCTGGTCTATCAGCGATTGAAAAGCCTATGTATCCTGCCATAATTGGAATCATTAAAGAAAATCCTTTTGCTCCAATATTAAATAATTCATATAAAAACTGATGTGTTGTAGCATCTGGAACTGCACCTTGACCATAGAATACAACAGATAAAGCTAGTAATATCCCTCCGCCAACAACAAACGGTATCATATATGACACACCAGACATCAAGTGTCGCCTAGTATCTTTTAAAATCCCTAGTAGTTCTTTCATAATGTTCCCCCCTCTTAATGTATTTACTTTTCTATTACTTTTCAAGTTTCTTTTTAATATTTCTCATAATAGCATCGCCTTTTTTTATACAATCTCCAACGCTTACTCTAACTATTGGCTTTCCTTTAAATCTTTCTTCATTTTTAATTGCGACAGCGTTAGTTAAAATTACAATATCTGCAGCTACTATTTCTTCTGCAGTTAGTTCATTTTCAATTCCAATTGAGCCTTGCGTTTCAACTTTTATTTCAATACCGTTCTTTTTAGCAGCAACTGCTAACGATTCTGCTGATAAATAAGTGTGTGCAACCCCAGATGGGCAAGATGTAACTGCGACCATTTTCATATAAAACACTCCTTTAAATTTTTATAGTTCTTTTATAGTACAGAAGATATAATGCTAACGATTGTATTTTCATTTTTAGCTTTTAATAACGATTCTCTAAATTCATCATGAATTAATTTCCTAGATAATGCTGCCAAAATTCTTAAATGTTCATTTGCATTTGTTTCATCATTTCCAGGCACAGCTAAGAGAAATATCATATTGATTGGATCGTCGTCTTCTCCCCAATCCATCGCTTTTTTTACTTTTGCAAAAGCTACTGTAGGAACTTTAACACTAGCAGACTTTCCATGTGGAATAGCAATTCCCATGCCCATATTTGTGCTAAATTCATTTTCTCTATCTAAAACAGATTTTACATACTCTTCATAAGACTCTAAACGCCCTTGTTTTTCAATCAACTTTGCCATTTGTCTAATTGCATCCGTTTTATCAGATGCTTTCAATTTTAAGCATACTAAATCCTTAACGATTAAATCGCTCATACAAAACCCCCTACAATTATTCATGATAAGGAAAAAAGCGTTTTGAGCTTTTTTTCTTATTTAATTTTTAAGTTATATTCTTTTATACATTTAGACAAAGCATCTTTTGTATTAGAAAATTTTAAACCATGACTAATAGCTTTTGATACATCAATTCTTGCATCTCTAGGGTGGTCTTTATATTTTTCACTGTCTTTAACTAATACATCAGGAATTCTATCTTTAAGTCCCATCTCAGTTAAAATATGTTCAACAACGTCATATCTGCTCATATCATTTGGACTCCCTAGGTGATATGTGTCGTATGGCAAGCTCCATATTTTTTCAAAGTTCTCTATAAGCTCATTTATATATCCCATTCCTCTATATTCATTCGGTGAAGCAACAATTTTATCACCTTTCATCAAGCAAGTCATTACTTCCCACAGAATATTTGCAGCCATATTACAGTTACATTCAGGAATGCCAAATTGCCAAGTAAATCTAACTATCCATAATTCTTCTAAAATATCTTTAATTAGATTTTCGGCTTCTAATTTATTTTTTCCGTACATAGTGTCTGGATTGGCTGGATGTAATTCATCATACGGACCAGACTCTATATTTCCATTAAAAACTTGTTCTGTGCTAATAAAAACCAATTTGGAATTATATTTTTTGCATGCATTGGCAACATTCAAAGCTCCTTCTACATTTACTTTATAAGCAATATCCGGATTTTTGTTACAAAAGTCTGTTAAAGCAATAGCAGCAGCATGAATAACATAGTTTGGTTTAAATATTTGAAATGCTTTATCAACATCATCATTATTTGTTATGTCTAGCTCGTTTTTGTCTAGTGTTAAAACTTCATATTGATGTTGATAGAATTTTTTAAATCTAGTGCCAAAGAAACCTTCCCCACCTGTTAATAGAATTTTAAGCATTTTTTATCTCCTTTGCAATTTATTAAAAACACACTATAAATATAGTAGTATATAAAAATAGCATTGTCAATATTATTTTTATCGTTTTTAAATTCTTTTATATTATTTATAATTTGTTTGTATTGTTTTTGTAAAAATAATATATAGATATATTATTAAGGGTTATCTTTTTTACTTACATAGATTATAATTTTTGTTTAATTTTATATTTAACTATTCCCATTAAATTGTGATATAATTTTATAATAATAATAAATTGGAGGAACAACGATGGAAAACTTATTGAAAGCAATTACACATCAAGAAGAAACACTAATCTTTGATAACTTTAATAGTAATACTACCTTAGAATTAGGTCTTAGGCTTGTGGAAGAAGGAAAGCTGTTGGGAGAAAAAATAACTATAGACATTTCTAGGTTTAACCAACAGCTATTTCACTTTTCATTTGACAATACATCTGTTGATAATGATGAATGGGTAAGAAGGAAAAAAAACGTAGTCTCTCATTTTTATAAAAGCTCACTGTACATAGGAACTAAATTAAAATTGCAAAATAGTACGATTGAGGATAAGTATTGCTTATCTTCAAAAGATTACTCACCCTATGGAGGAGCTTTCCCTATAATTTTAAGAAACACAGGAGTGATTGGCGTTATAACAGTTTCAGGTCTTGCTCAAATCGATGACCACAACCTAGTCGTAAAGGTTATTTCTGAATATTTAAATATATAATACAAAGGGGCTGTCGTACTATTTTTTAAGTACAACAGCTCCTCTTAGAACTACAACGATTTTATGTACACCAAACTTATTTTGATGCAAATTCCTATAGGCTTGAAAATGAGATTAAAATTTTGTCAAATTTATAGCTTATTTCACTAGTGCATCAGTCACAGGTCCAAGTAGGGACACACACAAATATTTGGCTTTTTATGTTATTTTTGGTATATAGTCCAATATAGTATAATGAATATTTATGCAACTAAAACTGGTAAATTTTTAATTTTTATCTCTATTTAATCGAAATAAATTTATCGAGACATAATTTGTCCAAAAAAATGTTCTTTATTCATAAATTATTAACTGAGCTTTTGCTCTTATATTGATGATAAGTGCAAAGTTTGATTTTGTTTAGAAGGAGGAACTAAGTATAAAATTTGATTTTGTTTGGGATGAGGATAAGTGTAACATTTGATTTTGTTTAGGATGAGAATACTAAGTGTAAAGTTTGATTTTGTTTAGGATAAAGATGCTAAGTGTAAAGTTTGATTTTGTTTAGGAGGAGGATGCTAAGTGTAACATTTGATTTTGTTTAGGATAAGGATACTGAGTGCAAAATTTGATTTTTCTTTTTACTATTCTTTACATAACCTGTTTATAATCTCGAATGTATGATGATTAATAAGGCAATACTATGGTAGGATAAATTAACAGTTATGTTTATTATCCAGGATTTAAGTTTTTTTTAAGAGATTATAAACAGTATTATATTTATATAGGGCTTTCCCTAAGGCACTTCATTTGTTGCTTTAAAATCAATAATAGTATTAATAATTTAATTTTTTTGTGGTTGTTAAGGGTCTGCTACTTATTCTTTCGCATCTGCTCTACTACTTATTTTTCGCGACTACTCAGCTAATTGTTTTTTTCACATTACATTAAATCATACACCTATATCTAATCAAAACCACCCGTCTAACGGGTGGTTTGTACTTGCCCTTTAAGGGCTTGTTACTAACTGTGTCTTAAGACACACTGAATGGTCTGACAACTGTAT
>LJDB01000047.1 GCA_001983455.1 Candidatus Epulonipiscium fishelsonii | reverse complement strand
ATAGTCTGTGCTTTATAGAAATATAAAGAAGTTCATAAGAGAACTGGTTAGAAAGTAGCGTTTCTAATTGAACGACAACCTCCAATCACAATTAAAGGGGTGGGAGGTTCAGCTTTAATAAACTATTTAAAAAAATATCTTCTTACTTTGCTATAGCTTTAATTAATATGATAGCTATCATTGATACAAAAAATGTTGTAATTATAGGAGATTTATTTAATTCAAGCAGGTTTTGTGATTATCTAAGGGCTCATTTGGTTGAATATGAGCTTCATAATATATGGCAAAATATAAAAATACGGCCTCAAGATAACGATATTATTGCTCCAATTGCTTTGGGCATTAATAAATTTATTATTGAAAACTACAATTCAAAATAAGTTTAGATCAATTTGCAGTAGACATAAACACGTATTATATTGTTGCAAAAAAAACTAGACCATAGACAATTGTCTATAGCCTGTAGCTAGATCTACATTCTCACTAATTCATTATACAAACTAAGAAAAAAAGATTATGAGTCTTTTCTTCTTTAGTTTGTATTTAACTAAAAATAGTAGATTACTTTGGTTAAATATTTAATTGTATTAGATTTCTCAATTAGCAAGTTAGAACCTGTTTTAATTATATTAAATTTAATAGTGTCATTTTCAACAATGCATTAGTTGTTAGATATTGACCGATTTTTTAAATTCTCTAGAAAAATTATTATTTATAGAGTTTTCATTTTGGTTCTGACTTAATACTCTCAATAAACTGCTTCATATCATACTAATATTTACAATAGGTGGTTCTTTTATATTTATAGGCAATAAATAAATTTTAGGGGTTGTTAAGTATGCTTCTGGATGTATACATTTATAATTATTTACTACATTTACATTTTATATTAAGCTTTCTGTAGAATAATAATCTATCTTTTGCAAAATTACGAAAACTCTTACCTACATGAAATGCATTTGATTAAATTATATTACTTCTAAATTATCATTTTTTGATTATAAAATTGTCAATAGATTATAAATAAGATTTTTATATTCCACCGTTCTTAATGTAAATTTGTGTAGCGTTCTCAATTTTTAAAATAATATTCTAATTATATCCACAGTCTGTAAAAATTTTAATCTAATTAGATTGAAGTTATTTCTATAAGTTAATAAGATATTGTTTCATTTTGTATTTTGGACTGTACTTATACTTTTATCATGCATCCAATTTGTTATTTAGTAACTAACTCAATACAAACTTCATCATTTATTGATATTAACCTATGTTTTGACTGCTCTTTTCCATATTTGTAACGAAGTATTTTAAAGTATGAGTCGAAAATAGTTGTGATGTAATATATTTACAACAAGGCGAATTAATAGTTTGTTTACTTTTAGAAAATTATTTCTTTTAGATCAATTTTTAATAGACTAATTTAAATACTTTATAAACATGACTGAGTATAAGATTATATATCCATTTTTTCTATATCTCAAAGTACTTATAAATTTCTATTTTAAACGGTGGTATAGCGGGGTATTATATGGCATTAATAGAGGATTATCATTTTAATTTAATTTTAAGATATTTTTTAGAATGCGTTTAGATTACTATCTATTTTTTTTAAGATATATTGCTATGAATTGATTATAATCTCCACGAAATATTGAAATTTAAATAAGATTTAATCTAAAATATTAAATAAAAAGAATACTTTAGTAAAATACATTTTTAATCAAGTAAAGTTTAAAATTATAAACAAGTTCGTAATATCTTTTCTTTAATAGATTTCGATGTAGCTTCAAGTAGATTTGTAAATTTCGATTGGTTTATTGTAAAATAGGCTCTCTGTAACAAAATTACTAGATGTTAATATTGATAATTTATTTGCTGTTAATAATTTTGTTTTAAGTAAAACAGTTTCGTCTTTTCTGTCATCCCCCTTATCAATTTCATTTGTATCAGTATACCACTATTTACCAGCTTTGAAAAGCCTTTTTTTTGTTTATTATTAATTTTATTAATGTTTCATAATTTTGTTATATACTTATACTTGTACTGCACAAAATTATTGATAAAATTTATTTTGCTATTTAGCAATAATTTACTCTTGGAGGAGTTTTTTTTCATAATTATTTACAATTAAACTTAATGGATTGCAAGTTTTCAATCTAATAAAGCTTCAAAAATTTTTATTAAAGAATATGTTGAATAAAGAAAAAGAAACTATTTCTCCAGAAGTAGATAACAATTGGGAATGATAAAGATAGAGATGCAACTAATTTTATATATGCCAAAACAGATATATAATAGCTATTTAATGTATATATATATTATTTTATACCAAATTAATATTGCGAAAAGGAGTATATGTTATGAAAAAAGCTTTATCATTTTTATTTTTAAGCACTATAAGTCTTAGTATTTTTAATACTGCTACAGTTTATGGTTTGGAAGGAACTTCTGATTTATTAAACGACGCTTCTAAATTTGTAAAGTTAGATGAAAATCCTTGGTACTTTAAAGAATACCGTACATACAATCAAATGTTTCAATATCTTCCTTATCAAAAATGCGAAATTGTAACAGAAGACTTAAATCTTGCGTTATTACCAAACAGTGAACTTTTTACTACTTGGCCAGTTGTTGATATGCCAGCAGATGGTAATGATGGAGGACTTTTACCTTTAACCAAAGAAGATGGTTCTTCTTTATTTAAAAATTGGTCTGAGGCTTGGGTTGCTACAGAATTTACACTTCCTGAAAATTTTACAGATGATGAAAATGTAACTTTACTATTAGGAATTATAGATGACGCAGACGTAGTCTATATAAATGGTCACTTAGTAGCTTCAAGTGGTTTTATGGATAAGAATGGAACGCCTATGTTAAACAATAGTGAAAGTGGTGGTTTCAAATATAATTATAAAGATAGTACAGATGCCACTCAAATCTTGTTTGAAAAATCTTATTGGGAAGTTAACAGAGAATATTCTATCCCTTCAGATATTTTAAATGAAGGTGGAACGAATGAAATTGCAATTAGACTTTTCAATAATAACGGAAATGGTGGGTTTTACTCTGGATATGAATATGCTATTTGTGGCAATGAGTTAGCTGTTAGGGAAGTAAAAGGATTGCCAACAAATAATATAAATGACCCAGTATTTGAGGACGTAATAAATAAGCAAAAAGATGCAATCGAAACTTCTAATTCTAGTGCTTTTGCTAAAACTGTAATGGATAATTATAATGCAAATTACACTGATAAAGATGCATACGTTTCAGACTTTAAAAGCAAATCTAGTACAGACTTAACTGTTGCAGATACAAACCCTAGTTATTGGCTTGATGACAATGGAACTTATAGTTATGAAGCAACTCGCAAAATAACCAATTCTCTAGGCGAAATTATTTTTGAAGGTCACATTACTCAATATTTTACGGAAAACAATGGCACTTTAAAGGAACAAGGCAATATGAGCCATTGTTATACTGCAACGTACAATTCAAATTTATTTAAAGATGCAAGTGGCAATCCTCTTGAAATGAAATATAGTGTTTATTTACCTCCATCATACTATGAAAATACAGATAAGCACTATCCTGTAGTTTACTTATTGCATGGGATAAATTCAAGCAGTGAGTCATTTCTTAAAGTGGATAAAATTGAAGATTTTCTGGATGATCAAATGACTAATAACAATTTGATGGAAATGATTGTTGTAATGCCTGACTCTGGTAAAACAAGTGGATATGATGACACAGAATATGACCCTGCTAATCATAATTCAACTGGTCCTTGGGCATCTCATATTACAGATGAAATAAGACATGAAATAGAAAATAAATATCGTACAATAAATCAAGCTGAATTTCGTGGTATAACTGGTATATCTATGGGTGGAGGTGGTGCTATGAAGCTTGGCATAGCTAATCCTGACTTATATTCTTCTATTGCAAGTCACATGGGTGCTTTAAATGATACAACATTAAATATGCTTAAATCTTTAACTCCTGAGCAAATGGCAAAATATGATTTTTATGTTGATTGTGGTCTTCAAGATATAATGGTTGACTATCAAAACACTGTGAAAACACATGAATATCTTAGAAACATTGGTAAAGAGCATGGCTACAGCTTAAGAAATGGTGCACATAATAGTGCTTTCTACATGTCTAGTATGGCAGATTCATTCAAAATGCATAGTGATCATTTTAGACAGAGTTCTTTAAAACGTATAGTAATCATTTTAGCAAGCTTATAGAAATAATTGCTACTATTAATAGACATGGCGATAATAATATGTTTTATGAAGATGAACTTCATCCAAATGCACAAGCTCAATCTTTAAATATATCAAATAAGTAGATCTATAATTAATCTTTATATGAAAAATCTTATCTAAAAATACACTATGATATTTAGTGTATTTTACATGTACATCAAAGTGACTATTCAACATTTTGATTAATTTAAATCATCAATTACTTTAAAATAACCAAAAAAATAAAACATCCCTAAAATAATTGCAAATTTAATTTTTATACACTGAAATAATTGTACATAAAGGTATTGTTTCTTATATAGAAATAGTGTTTATTAATGCAGGAGGGTGACATGAAAATTTTAAGTGTACCTGTTGGAGTTGCAATTGGTCTATCATGTTTATTAGGAATTCAATTTACTAGAGGACTTTCCCCAACTTATGTTACACAAGCTTTATTTACTGGAGCTGACTCTTTTCCAATTATGGCTATTCCACTATTTATTTTAATAGGAGAGCTTATGGGGACTGGAAGAAGTTTCAAAACGTATATTAAATGTATTGTTGCTGCTTGTTGGATGCTTTATGGACACAACTCCAGTAATCCTAGTTTTAGCACCAATCTTACTACCAATTGCAAAATCAGTTGGATTAGATTCTATTCATTTTGGTTTAATTATGGTTGTTAACTTGGCAATCGGATTTATCACACCTCCTTTAGGAATAAATTTGTTTGTTGCAGCTAGAGTTGGTGAAGAGCCCCTTGAAACTGTGACTAAAGGTATAGTACCATTTATATTAGTTATGATTTTATGTTTATTACTTGTAACCTTTATTTCAGGATTTACAATGTTCTTACCAACATTTTTGTCATAATTTATTATAAAACCAGAGGAGAATAACAAATGAATATTAATGAATTAGTATCAAAACTTAAAATTGTACCTGTTGTAAAACTAGACAATGTGGAGGATGCAGTACCTTTGGCAAACGCTTTGATTGCTGGTGGACTTCCAATTGCGGAAGTAACTTTTAGAACAGCAGCAGCTTATGAGTCAATTAAAGCTATGTCAAAAATTCCTGAAATGACAGTTGGAGCAGGAACAGTTATAACTCTTGAACAAGCAAAACAAGCAAAAGAAGCAGGGGCGAAATTTATTGTTTCACCAGGGTTTGATAAAGAAGTGGTTGATTTTGCTATTGCAAATGACATTCCTATATTCCCAGGTGCTTGCACTCCGAGTGAGATTATGCAAGTGTTAAAATGTGGACTTAAAGTAGTGAAATTCTTCCCAGCAGAAAATTATGGTGGATTAAAAACTATATCTGCACTGGGTGGACCTTTTGTAGATGTTAAGTTCATGCCTACAGGTGGAATTGGACCAAATAATATTAAAGAATATCTTGCAAATCCAAAAATTGTTGCTTGTGGTGGAAGCTGGATGGTAAAAGACACTTTAATTACAGCACACAAATTTGATGAAATTGCAAAATTAACAGCTGAAGCTGTTGCACTAGTGAAATAAATTGGTATGTATGGGAGCATATTGTATATGTATTTAAATATGCTCCTGTTTTTGTGTTAATTAGGACTTGTGGCACCAGCTTATTTATCTACATTGTTATATATGATTGTTGTCGAAAAGCTCGCATGAACATAAACTTAATTCAAACAATGAGAGATTATTTTGGTGCACATACTTATAAAATAGTAGATAAAAAAGGAGATTTTCACAAGAAGTTTGCACTAAATCTGCTAAACTTAAACTAAAAAAAATATCTGGATAAGAGAACAGTTTCGTTACAAATGTAAATCATAATGTAGCAAAGGCACTTGTCAAATTTGCAGGTAAAGATAGTTTAATTATAAAAATTGTAGTTATAAATCAAATGATGATAGAATACAATAAATGTACAAGGAATGGGAAGATAGGCTACCATATAAAGCAGTTTAACTATATGTTGTTTTGTAGGGTTTTAGTCAATAAGCCTATTGTATCAATCGCTTGAGGTAGGAGGCTTTAAGAAAAAGTTGCTATACTACGTGTAGATTAGATATAAGCTCCCTCATTTATGCGTGGAGTAACTGACACAGAATGGATTTAGGAGGAAATAAATCTTATATTGTATAATTACTCCTCATATAGGAGCCACTACACATGAAGCTAGTAGTAAAATGGGCTTTATGGCAGCTCAAAATATCGTTGATATTTATACTGTTGGAAAAAGTCAATTTGCAGTAAATTAAATAAGTTGTCTAAATAGGGATAGCTTAGCCAAAAAAGGTAGACTATCCCTATTTTACATAAAAAATGAAAGCGAGGAAAATATTATGATTAATTATTTAAAACAGGTATTGCTAGTTGTTATAGGATATATTGTTTGTTCTGGAGTAGTTTTATATTTTACAGGAAATACACCTGCAGAATGGGTAAATATGTTATTAGTACAAATTTTCGGATAGAACTTAAATAGGATACCCGTTGTAACGGGCATCCTATACTATTAGGCTTATAGTGCCTGTATTTATGAAAAATATAAAAAGACCACTATAAAAGATAATTATTATACTTGAAACAATATTTAAAATAATACCTATCAACAATGCTTTTGCATTTGTAGGCTTGGTATCTAGAATAATAAAATATAGAATTATAGATATCAGGCAAGGTAAGAAAAATCCTAACATTCCCCACAAAAATCCACCTTTATCACTAAGGCTGACGCTAGATTTTAACTTGCTTATACTAGCTCCACATTTGGGGCACTCATCTAAATCATCATCTATTACTCTATTGCAATTTTCACATCGCATAATAATACCCCCTTAATTGGAAGAAATTGAACAATTTCTTAATGTATATCTTACTATATCTTATGTATTTTGATCCTATTTTGTTAATGGTTCCAGGGTATAATTATAACTTATGTGAGGATATTTTCACTGTTATATGAGTTGGTTCTTCGGTTTGTGTTATCATTTCTGTATTTGTAGAATGAACGTGAGAAATTAAAAATATTAAAAGTATAGTTAAAATTAAATATGCTGTTATAATAACACCTTTCAATAAAGCTCCTACATCTTTAGTGTTAAAATAAAGTATTAGTAAGCAAATGCTGCTTACTCCAAAAGGTAATAATATTCCCCATAAAATTACATTCATAAAAAATTCCCTCCTAACTGGTTTTATATAGTTTTATAAATACTACGTTATATTTCTGAAAGTAACAAAAATTCTAAAAAAATTCTTCACCTAACTTACGTATAATTACAAAAAATTTAAGTTCTTATTTAGTATATGAAAAAAGTGAAAAAGTTGATAAAAATAATCGTAATTTGGGTATACTTAGAACAGGCTTATTTTAGTTTAGAAAGGACTAGGTATAATACTCATGAATGAAAACTTAGAAAATATAAAAGTTATTGCATTAGAAGAAATTACTAATGCGGAGGATTTGAAAACACTTGATGATTTAAGAGTAAAATATCTCGGGAAAAAGGGCGAACTTACGCTAGTGCTTAAAAGTATGAAAAATTTGAGCACGGAAGAAAGACCTATTGTTGGACAAATGGCCAATGAAATCCGAGGAACTCTTGAAAGAGCAATTCAGTTTAAGAAAGTTCAGCTTGAGTTGGAAGAGGAAAATAAAAGCTTGCAAGACGAGGTTATTGATGTTACAATGCCTACGAAAAAAGTTGTTATGGGTCATATGCATCCACTAGAGCAAACTTTAGAAGAAATTAAACGTATCTTTATGGGCATGGGATATGAAATTGCCGAAGGAAGAGAAGTTGAGACGGATTATTATAATTTTGACGCACTAAATCTTGGAAAAGACCATGCAGCACGTGATGAACAAGACACATTTTATATAACAGAAAACATAGTATTACGTACAGCAACATCACCTGTGCAAGTGCATACAATGGAAACAAAGCCATTGCCAATTAGAATTGTAGCTCCTGGAAAAGTATATCGTTCTGATGAAGTAGATGCAACACACTCTCCCGTATTTCATCAAATTGAAGGACTTGTAATAGACAAAAATATTACATTTGGAGATTTAAAAGGAGTTTTAGCAGAATTTGCAAAAAGGTTTTTTGGAGATAAAGTTGAAGTTAAATTTAGACCACACTATTTTCCATTTACTGAACCCAGTGCAGAGGTTGACGTAACATGCATTATGTGCCAAGGCGAAGGTTGCTCCATATGTAAAGGTGAGGGTTGGATTGAAGTTCTTGGATGTGGAATGGTTCACCCAAAAGTGCTTGAAATGTCAGGCATTGACCCATCAATTTATCAAGGATTTGCTTTTGGTATGGGTGTTGAGCGTCTTACAATGCTTAAATATAATATAAATGATATACGTTTATTTTATGAAAATGATATAAGATTTTTAAATCAATTTTAGATTGAATTTAGGTTGAAAGGGAGAAAGATAATGAATGTACCAATGACATGGCTTAGACAATATGTGCCAATAGATATGGATTTGAAAACTTTTATGGATGGCATGACTATGTCTGGATCAAAAGTTGAAAAAGTAGAAGAAAGTGGAAAAGAAATTACAAAAGTTGTAGTTGGAAAGATAATTGGAGAAGAAAAACATCCTGATGCAGATAGACTTAGAGTCTTAAGAGTTGACATTGGTTCAAATGAGCCTATACAAATTGTAACAGCGGCAACAAATGTCCAAGTTGATGATATTGTTCCTGTTGCTTTGGATGGTGCAACTCTTGCAAATGGAGTAGTAATAAAAAAAGGAAATCTTAGGGGGGTTGAATCAAATGGAATGTTATGCTCGATTGAAGAGCTGGGTCTTACACGTGAACAGTTTCCAGATGCACCAGACAATGGAATTTATATTTTTAGTACTCAGCTAGAGTTAGGTTCATGTGTAAAATCATATTTTGGACTTGGAGAACAAGTTATTGAATTTGAGATTACTTCTAATCGTTCAGATTGTTTTAGTATTTTAGGGATTGCAAGAGAAGTAAGTGCAACATTTGATGTTCCGCTTACAACACCTAAAATTGTTGTGGAAGAACTCAGAGATTCTTCAAAACCAATAAAGGTAACAATTCATAATGAAACTCTTTGTCCACGGTTTGCAACAAAAGTTTTGAGAAATGTCAAAGTAGGGCCTTCTCCAAAGTGGCTTCAAGATAGACTAATTTCAGCAGGATTACGACCAATTAACAATATTGTTGATATTACAAATTTTGTATTAGTTGAATATGGTCAACCAATGCATGCTTTTGATTATGATAAAATTGCTGGAAATCACCTTCATATAAGAAACGCTAGAGATGGTGAAAAATTGGTGACTCTTATGGGTGACGAGATAACTCTTGATAAAACAATGATAGTTGTTGCTGATAATGAAAAAGTTTTATCAGTTGGAGGAGTTATGGGTGGCGAATCCTCAAAAGTAACAGAAGAAACTACTACCATTGTTTTTGAATGTGCAAACTTTAATGGATATAACATTAGGCAAACTTCTAAAAAACTTGGTATTATAAGTGATTCATCTAAGAAATTTGTTAAAGGTATTGATCCAAATATAGTTGAAAAAGCACTGGGAAGAGCTTGCCAACTTGTAAATATGGTAGAAGCAGGTGAAGTTGTTTCTGGCTTGGTGGACATTTATCCAAGAGTACGTTACTCATTAAAGATTAAATATGATATAGAGTGGATTAATTCATTTTTAGGATTAAATCTTTGTGAAGAAGAAATGACTGACATTTTTAAACGTCTTAAATTTGGAGTGGATACTAAGGAAAAATCTGTTGTTATTCCAACCTATAGACCAGACATAACTATGATGGCCGATTTATCAGAGGAAATTGTAAGGATATATGGATATGACAAAGTTCCTGTAACACTTGAGCAAGCAAGGCCAACTGTAGGAGTAAAATCATTTAGACAACTAGTTATTGAAAAATTAGACAAAATTATGTCTATGAATGGACTTTTTGGAGTCTTAACTTATACTATTGAAAGTCCTAAAGTTTTTGATAAACTTAATATAGATCAAGAATCTGTGCTTAGAGAATGCCTTAAAATTTCAAATCCACTAGGGGAAGATTTTAGCATTCTTAGAACTACTACCTTAAATGGTATTCTAAACATTTTAAGCACTAACTATAATAAACGAAATGAAAATGTACGTGTCTATGAAATTGGCAAAATATTTGAAAAGCAATATGATAATGAATTGCCTAAAGAGATAGAAAAATTGACTATTGGTATGTATGGAAAAGACGTTGACTTTTTCACATTAAAGGCTACATTGGAAACTATATTTACAGAGCTAAAAATAACTTCACAGGAATATTTGCCAAGTACCAACTTACATTTTATGCACTCTGGCAGATGTGCAAGTGTAAAAATTGATCAAAACTATATTGGCTTCCTAGGTGAAGTACATCCACGAGTTTTGAAAAATTATGGCATTGGTGTTAGAGCTTATGTTATGGAAATTGATATAGATGCACTAGTTGAAAATACAAAAACAGAAGTAACATTTAAACCAACTCCAAAGTTCCCAAGTATATCTAGAGACATAGCAATGCTTGTTATGGATAACATTTTAGTTGGTGATATAGAAAAATTGATCCAGAAAAGAGGTGGTCAGTTCCTTGAAAGCATAGAATTATTTGATGTATATAAAGGACAGCAAATTGAAGAAGATCACAAATCAGTTGCTTATAACCTAGTGTTTAGGTCAAATGAGAAAACTCTTACAGATGAAGAAGTTCAAGAAGTCATGGCAAAAATAGTAAATGGCCTTGAAACATCTTTTGGAGCAAAATTGAGAGATTAAAAGCTACTCCCATCTATAATAAAGGTGGGAGTTTTAGTTAAATATAAAAAAGACGGGAGAATTCATATGCAAATAGAAACTTTATTAGAGCAAAAAATAATTGCAATTGTAAGAGGCGTATCTGAAAAAGATATTATTCAAACTGTTGAGGCACTTAAACAAGGTGGAATAAAAGCTGTAGAAATAACATTTGACCAAAAAGATGAAAACAAATATAAAGAAACCCTTACATCTTTAAAAAAAGTCAAAGAGCATTTTGGGGAAGAAATTCTGCTTGGAGCAGGAACTGTGCTTACACCAAAAAGTGTGGGGCAAGCAATTGAAAATGGAGCAGAATATATTATCTCTCCAAACGTGGATAAAGAAGTAATAGAGATGACAAAGAAAATGGGTGCTATTTCTATTCCTGGGGCTTTAACACCATCTGAGGCAGTGGACGCAATTAAATATGGTGCTGATATTATAAAATTATTTCCAGCAGGAACACTAGGAAAAGCATATATAGCTGCATTAATGGGGCCACTTAATCATATTAAATTTATGGCAGTGGGTGGAATTGATAAAACAAATATAAAAAGTTTCCTAGACTTAGGCATTGCAGGAGTTGGCATAGGTGGTAACCTTGTAAACAGCAAACTTACTAGTGCAGGTGAATTTGAAGAAATAACCAAACGAGCTCTAGAGTTCACTAAAAATATATAAAAATAGGGGCGAACAATATTCGCTCCTATTATAAAAGAGTAAGGGCTACAGTTCGTGTACAAACCTTTTCTATCAGTGCCTTATTGTGGGAAATAACAATTAGCCCTAGGTTGCGTTTATGAGCTATATCTAATAAGTTGTGCCAAATTTGAGCTTGCGTTATGGCATCTAGCATAGTACTTATTTCATCTAATATTAAAAATTTAAGGCCAGGTGCTAACAGTCTCAAAATGCAAAATCTTTGAAGCTCTCCGCCAGAAAGTTCATTGGGCCATCTTGTAAGCCATTTATCTTCAATTCCAAATTGTTTTCTTAATTCTAAGCTTGGCGTATAAGCTTCGTTTAAGGATTTCTCTACTGTCCAACGTGGGTTGAGCGACTTCTCAGGATGCTGCCCCACAATTTGAATTGGATAAAATCCTTTAAATTTAGATGCTTGATACATTTGTTCATCAATGTAGATTTTGCCTGAAGCTGGATTTAAATTTCCTGCTAATATATTTGAAAACGTGGTTTTTCCATATCCTGATGGAGCCAACAAGCCTACTATTTCTCCACTAGTCATTTGAAAATTTACATTGCTTAAAATATTTTTTTTGTTGGGATACCCAAATGTAATATTTTTTGCTTTTAATAGCATAACATTCCTGCTTTCAGTTTTTTTAAACATTAAATCCGTTTTGCGGAAGTGCATAATATAAGGCTCTAGTATATTCTTCAGTTATATTTCCTGCCAAAAAATCTTCTGTTTTAATATGGTCGATCACCCTACCATCATAGAAAATATAAATTCTATTAGAAAATTGCAACGCAAGGTCTATATCATGAGTAATCAGCAAAACGCCACATCCCTCATCGGCAAGTTCTTTAAAATTTTGTAAAACTTCTTTAGACAAGTCTTCTGAAAGCCCTGGAGTTGGTTCGTCTGCAACAATTAATTTTGCACCACTAGCGACAGCAGTTGAAATTAGTGCTCGGCGTGCCATTCCTCCAGAGAGTTCATACGGATAAAGCTTTTCGTCTTCCACAGTTAAGCCATATCTTTCAAAAGCTTTTCTTTGAGCTTCTTGGCTCACGTTATCCCCTACGATTTGTTTGGATATAGGCATAAGCTGGTCAAAATATGTAACAGATTGAGGCACTAGTGCTATTTCTCTTCCCCTAATACTTTTGATATATTCTTGCGTCATAAGCTTGTTATTAAAATACATTTCTCCGTTTACTGTAGCATTGTTTGGCAATATGCCAAATATCGCATGAGCCAACAAGCTTTTACCACTTCCGCTTGAGCCAATAATAGCGACAACTTCTCCTTCGTTTACACTTAAACTTATATCTTTTATAGTTTCTACATTTCTTTGTTTAAACCCCTTAGTATACATTTTAAATGAAAGTGATAAATTTTTTACAAATAGCATACATTTCCCCTATTCTTGAACACTAGTTGGATCTATAAGTCGCTGAAGATTATCTCCCACAACTTCAAACAATATAACCACAAAAAGTAAAGTAAGTCCTGGCAAAACACTTAGCCACCACATTCCACTAGTTAAATAATTCATTGACTCTGATAGTATCGCTCCTATTGCGGGTATTTCTTTTGGTATGCCAAATCCTAAAAAAGTGATAGATGCTTCATGCATAATTGCATGAGGAAACAATAATATTGAGCCAATAATAAGTTGAGGTATAATGTGAGGCATAATATGTTTGATTGTAATAAAAAGTGAAGATTTTCCCATTCTTTTGCTTGTTTGTATATATTCTGATGTTTTTATTACCATTACTTCAGTCCGCACTATCCTTGCTAGTATTGTCCAATGAGTCAACATTATTGCAACAGTTATACCTTTAGTTCCCCCGCCTGTTGCAATACAAATTAAAACTAGTAATAATAAATGAGGGATACTCATCAACAGGTCAATTGTCCATGTTATAAATGCATCTATTTTTTTTCCCAGCATCCCAGCAAAAAAACCAATTATCAAGGCCATAATAGAAGATACAGCTGTTGCCAAAATGCCAATCCACATACTGATAGATATTCCTTCTAGAGTTCTATAAAACATGTCTCTGCCCATAAAGTCAGTGCCAAAAATATGATCAAATGAAGGGGGACTGTTTTTATTTGCAAAATTTACTGCATAATGCTCTTCTGTTATATATATACCTGCTGTTGCTAGTAATATTAATATGGATATGCACAAGAATAAAATTATTATTATACTTTTTCGTCTATTCATTTGCGACTCCTATTCTGGGATCAACAACTTTATAAAGCAAATTTGCAGTGAAATTCCCTAAAAACACAAATATACCGCTAAAAAGTGTTATCGCCATAAGTAGTGGCATATCCCCACGAAGGCCTGCTTCAATTGCCACATTGCCAAGTCCAGGATATGAAAATACTGTTTCTGCTAATATTGACCCTCCAAACAGCTCTGATAAAGTTGCAAAATGAACAGTTATTGCAGGCAAAATAATATTTCGCACGCCGTGTTTTCTTACAAACTTTATTTTGGTTTGACCTTTAGCAAAAGCAAATAATGCAAAGTCACTACTCAATACTTGTATTAACTTCTCTCTTGTATGTAAAGTTATGTTTGATACTCCTGTAAGCGATAATGTTATGGCTGGCAAAATCATATGGTAAATATTGTCCCATAAAGTTACTTCTTTGCTGTCTATGCCAATGGGAACAGCAAAACCTATTGGAAACCACCCCAATTTTACACAAAAAAACATTATCATCAAAATGCCTAGCCAAAAAGTTGGTGATGATGCCAATATCAAACACCATAGTTTAATCAATTTATCCGCTAATTTTCCTTTGCTTAATGCAGCAATAATTCCTAACAAAAAACCTATTATACCCGAAAGCACCCAAGCTGTTGCCATTAGTGCTAGTGACAAAAATACTTTGTCCGCAATAACATTTATTACAGGTATATTATAAATAATTGAAGTACCAAAGTCCCCTTGCAGCAGTCTTCCTACCCATTTAAAATATCTTATTACTGGTGGATCATTTAGCCCCCATTTTTGCTCCAGCAAGATTTTTTGTTCGACACTCATTGATAAATTGCCTGTTGCATATGCTTCAATTGGGTCAATCGGCGAAAATGAAATCAAGGTAAAAGTTGCTACACTTAATGCTATTAATAGTACTAGAAGTCTAAGCAATGTTTTACCTAGAAATACTACATTACTTCTCTTAAATATTCGGTTCATCTTTTCACCTATATTTCTTTTCTCATTTAAATTTCCATTCAACAACATTATTTAGTATCTGCATTCCAGAACTAGAGTGTGAATGTAGTTCATGTTCTCCGACATCTAGGTCTTGGCTTACAAAATACATATGGTCAAGTGTGGCTAACCAAACTACAGGACAGTCTCCAAGCATAGAGCTTCCTGTTTGCCCATCCCAAATAGATTTTTTCCAATATTCATTTGCTTCTTCAACCGTTGGAGCTAGTGTGGCCATATCCATATAATGTTCAACAGTATCATTTGAGTAGTAATACATGTTTGGATAACTTTCGCCTAAGTTTTTATTAGTATTATAGACATATAACTCATTTGGAGTAGGGTCTCCCACTAATAATACATTTGCATTAGAATACCAGTTTTCAAAAACGTCATCCCAAGACATCCCTGTCGGTTTTATCTCAATGCCAATCTCTTTGCCAATTTCAGAAAATGCAACTGCGGTAAGCTGCCTTACTGTTATTTCAGCTGGATAAATTACGTTAAAACTTGCTCTTAACCCATCTTTTTCCCTAGTTCCATCTCCATCCTTGTCAATCCATCCAGCTGTTTCAAGTAGTCTTTTGGCCTCATTCACTTTACCATCTTCAAATACCACATCGGGATTATCCCATTCCATTCCGTTGCACAAAGAAAACGACGGAATACCAAATCCACTTAATACATTTGACGCAAAGTCATCTCTATCAACAGCAATACTTAACGCTTTTCTTATAGCAATATCGCTTGTTACGTCATTCCCAACTTTATATCCTTGCTGGTTTAGCTCATCTTGTTCGGGCACAAAAGGCATGCTAATTCCAATGTTTTCGATTGTTTTAAACTGCATCATATCATAACCTTCTACAGGGGTTGTTGCTGTTGTTATATCCGCTATTGCTATATCAACTTTGCCTGCTTGCACAGCAGCTAAAGCAGTCGATGGGTTCATAAATACAAAAGTTAATCTTTCAATGGTTGGCTTTTCCCCATAGTAAAATTCGTTGAGCTCAAGAATTTTCTGCTGACCTATATCCAGCTGAACCATTTTATAAGGGCCTGTTCCAATTGGATTGTATCGATAGTTTTCATCGTATGCATGAGCTGGTACAATTGGTATTGTTGCAACATGGTATATAAAAGTTGATGAGGGGTATGTAAGATAGAAAACTATTTCATATTCATTTACAACTTCAATTTTTTCAACCATAGATAAATCTACGTCTGTTGAGATTTCTTTAATTGCATTCATTGTAAATTCAACATCTTCTGATGTAAAAGCTTCTCCATCACTAAATTTTACATCATCTCTTAACTTAAATCTCCAAATAGAGTTGTCTTCATTTGCTTCAAAATTTGTTGCAAGGTCCCCAACAAGTTTTCCTGAACTAGAAACCGTGACTAGTTTACTTTGTATAAGAGGTGGCTCATGTTGACCCCAACCATGAATTGGGTCCCAACCATTATCTGTTTCAGCCATATTTGCAATAATTACTTCATTTTTTTTAAATTCTGTTGAAGTTTCTTGCAAAGCAGGATCATTTGTTGTTGTACACCCTACAAGAGTAGTTGTTATAAACAAAGCCAATATCTTTTTTAAAATACGCATAAAATATTCCTTTCGCTAAAGATAAAAGCCCTAATATATTTATTCGTGATAAAGATAAAAGGCTACAGGTCTTTTATCTTTATTTTAGCACTTGGATACAAAAATATCAAGGCAATTAAATTCATTACTACTAAAGATTTACTATGTTTATAAAATATACTCTAGTTGAATGTCAAGAGGTTCATGAATTGCAATTTCTTCTTGAATTTCTGAAGCAAAAATACACCCTAGTGCTCTGTACGCCTCTTGAGTTTCTTTTGCAGAGTTAGCAGAAATATATATTTTCTTTACTGGCAACTTTCGTGCTTCATCACATATAAGCTTAAACATTATTTTTCCAATTCCTTTGTTTCTAAACTCATTTGATACGTGAAACATTATTAAATCGATATATTGTTTTTCACTGCCTAAAATTTTGTGTCCCAAATATGCAAATCCGACTACTTGGTTGTTATATTTTGCAATAAACCCTATGCACCCTATTTCAATTGCATTTAAGACGTTTTGGGCTTTTTCACGTAGTTGCGTAGCATCCCATGTTTCAACAAAAGGTTCATCCACATATACATAACTACCATTTACAAACCTCAAATTAACTAGTGTTTCTTGATAACGATTGAATTTATCAAGTGAATACATATTGAAATTTCCTCTTTCTAGTTTTTCAAAAGATATCATGATACTATCCCTCCCTACAATAATAACTAAATGCACATAACTAAGTATTTATGAACATATATATATATGTATGTATTTTTTTAAGGAGGAAATCAGTATGATTAAAAAATATCCATTATGGGTATCAGTAATTTTTGCGGTACTTAGCTTTGTGGCATTATATCCGTTATCAGCAACTCCAATTGCATATTATGCTTTGGGATTTGTGGCCTTTTCAATAATAGTATTCGCAGTAATATTATATTTTGCTATTACCAAATCTTTTACACAAAATAATTGTATAAAGTTAATTTTGCTTGTGGTAGTTTCTGCATTGCCACACCTAGTGTTATGCCTACTAAATTATGGTTCTTGGGTTTGCCTAGGTGTTTCTGGTGCAATTATAATATTACTAGCTATTAAATAGAAAAAAATTCCCTCAAAATTAAGGGAAATCTTAAGGGCGATGCACGTTGATGTAAGTGATCGCCCTTTTGATATTAAATTGATCCCCTTGGTTTTGTGCTATCTAAAATTTTAGGGGATAACGTTTTAAGTGCAAACTTTAGCTTATATATCATAATGTTTCTATCTTTCATTTCGCCACTTACTGGAACAAGATTAAAGTTATGACTGCCAAAGAAAAAGCAATCATCATCAACATCCAACGCCTCTAAAAATTTAATTTCTTCCAGCAACATTTCTCTCTCCGTAAGTTCAACGTAATCTCCGCTATTACAAATTTCCTCTAGTTCACTCCCTGGTGTCACTGATGTTGGCATGATAGAAATCATATATGGTTTGTACCTACTAAGTAAATCAATAGTAGCCTTAGTATTATCAATTCCAGCATCTCGCCCAGCCACACCAAGCATTAAAAGTGCATCATACTCAATTCCAGCTTGTTCAAGTTTATCCAACTGTTCATAAGCTTCTGCATTGGTGAAGCCTTTGTTCATCATTTTTAATGCAGGGTCATAAGCAGTTTCAAGTCCGATATGAAATTGATTAAAGCCCAGTGCCCGCATTTTTTTTAAATCGTCCACAGATTTATTTTTTATATTTTTTATTGAAGCATAACCTGTTATAGTCTTAATCTCTGGGAAGTAACTATTAATTAATTCTCCTATAATAATTAGCTTTTCTGCTGATAATACAAATGGATCTGCATTTACTAGGTAAATTCTATCTATATGTCCTCCGTAAGATTTCAGTTCCTCTAAGTCTTCTTTTATATGTTCCAGTGGTGACATCTTAAACGGTGTTTTTCTATACATCGTGCAAAATGAACATTTGTTGTGGGAACATCCTATTGTTACTTCTAAAAGCGGTGTATATGCTTCCATTGGGTGACGGTAAACTTCTCCTGTATAGTGCAAAATTATCCCTCCAAATATTTTATTGTTTTTCATAAACTTATTATACATTTTAAAATCATAAAAAACAATTATGGACATTTTTATCCGTAGGGATAATTTTGTATATACTAAGAGCTCTATGAATAAAAGTTTTTCTCCATATCTTCAAGTATCTTATCTACAATTAAAATATCTATTTTAAGATTATCAGATATTTTGTTGGGTTCATATTCAAACTCTTTATATAATAGTTCTACTTTGCCCTTGACTTCTCCTTCTTTCATTCCTAGGTGATAAGCGGCAACTGCTTCTTTACGAGCAATATCTACTTCGTTGCTAATATAATCTAATTCTTTTTTTACACTACTAATTTCTTCTCGATAAGATTCAAACTCTTTGTATAATAACTCCACTTTTCTTCTAATTGCTTCCTCCAGATCTATAGTATTATCACTTGCTTTGTAAACACTACATAGTTCTTCCTCTAGGCTATTCATTTCCTCTGTAAATGTCATGCTAAACTCCTCGCTTCCTTTTACTCTATTTACTATTTACAAATTAACTATACAATATTTTGAAGCTTATGTCATTTCTTATTTAATTTTTATTTCAGAAAAAAGTAATACAATTAATAATATTATATTAAATAACGTAAATTCTAAATCCTTTATCAGAAATAATTAAATGATAATTGCAGACTTTTATTTTTTTTATGACATAATAAGAAAGGGCAAATTTGCCCTTATGATATCAGATTTCTCGGGTATAATTTTTTAACCAAATTGATTCTTCTTCTGTTAAATAAGGTGATATTTTTTCAAAAACCATTGAGTGATAATTATTTAAATAACCCTTTTCTTGATCAGTCATATATTTTGCTTCAATTGCATCTAGATCAATAGGTACAAATGTCATAGTCTCAAAGTGCAAAAATTGGCCATATTCTGTTTTTTGGAACTCTTGAACAACAATCTCATTTTCAATCCTAATTCCGTGAGAACCTTCTTCATAAAATGCTGGCTCGTTTGAAGTTAACATACCAACTTCAAGTTTACAGCTATCATTTCTTTCAGGTACAATTTGCCATCTAATTCCATTTGGAGGTTCATGTACATTTAATAGAAACCCTATTCCATGTCCTGTACCATGTCTATAGTCTAGCCCTAGCTCCCAAAGTGGTGATCTAGCCAATATATCAAGATTAATTCCTCTTACACCTTTTAAAAATTTAGCATTTGATAAGCTTAGCATTCCTCTTAAGACGGCAGTAAAATGTTGCTTTGCTTTTTGTGGTACTTCTCCTAGAGATATTGTTCTAGTTATATCAGTCGTACCATCAAAATACTGTCCTCCTGAATCAATCAAGTACAAACCTTTTGGTTGCAATGTAGCACAATTATCTGGCTTTGCACTATAATGAGCCATTACGGCATTTGCTCCATAAGCTGAAATTGTTTCAAAACTAGGCTCAATAAAATTTTCTTGTTCTCTTCTAAATTCTTCCATCTTTTCAGCAGCAGATATTTCGGTTATTTCTATCTTTCCTATATTATTTTTTAGCCAAAATATAAATTTTGTAACAGCTACCCCATCTCTCAAGTGGCTCTTTCTAATGTTTTCAATTTCAATTGGGTTTTTTATAGATTTACTTAATATAGTTGGATTTTGTTTTGTTACTTTTTTAGTTGATGCAGGTAAATTTTTATAAATAGAATAATTAATTTTGGTTGGGTCAATTAAAACTGCGTCACTTAAATTTTTAACATAATCATATATTGCATTATATGGTTTATATAATACATTTTCTTTTGCAAATTCCTGCTTAATTTCTGGACTTAATTTTGTCTCGTCTATAAATAAGATTACTTGGTCTTTCTCAATAACTGTGTAACAAATTACTACTGGACTATACTTTATATCATTGCCACGCATATTAAACAACCAAGCTATATCGTCTAAGGTAGTAATTATATGGCTTGTAACTTCGTCATATTCCATAGTCTTTCTTAAATCTTTTAATTTATCACTAAAGGATTTTCCACTATATTTTACGTCTAGTAAATAAGCCTTCTCATTTGGCAAACTTGGCCTATTATTCCAAACTTGATCAACTAAATCTTCTTCGTATAGTATTTTTATATTTTTATCCTTAAGTTTTTTCTCTAGTTTTAAGCCCTCTTCCATTCCGATGACTCTACCATCAAATGCAAATGTGCTATCGTTTGGCATATTCTGAGCAAGATATTCAATTACAGTTGGAACCCCTTCCATGCCTGCTTTAAATAACGTTATTCCCGTTCCTTCAAGCTGTTGTTCTGCTTGAATATAATATCGCCCATCAGTCCACAACCCCATTTCATCTTGAGTAATAACCATAGTCCCTGCGGATCCTGTGAACTTTGATAAAAATTCTCGCTCTCTAAAATACTCTGCTACATATTCACTACCATGAAAATCCGCTGAAGGAATCATATAAGCGTAAATTCCTTTATCTTTCAATATTTGCTTCAATTTATCTAACATTCTACAACCCTTTCTATCTCTTGTATTTTTAATAAGCATATAATTTACCTTGTCGTTTTAGATAAATATATAGTCCTACCATTATTATGCCTTTTAAAGCAGCTGTTAATGTAATAATCCACCAAATTCCGTCTATTCCCAAATATTGGGGTTTGGATGCCCAGTACGCTAAAGGAATTCTTGAGATAGTTATAACAATTTGAACAACGGAAGGAATATAAGTTTTTCCCAGTCCATTAAACAGTCCTGCTATAGTGATTTCAATGCACATAAGAATTTGTGAGTATCCAAGAATATATAGGTAGTTTGCACCTTGTGAAATGGATTCTTCTTCAGGAATAAACATAGCAAATATTTCTTCTCCAAATCCCATCAACAAAACTGTTGCTAGTATTCCCACAAATGTAGCAAGCAATATTGTAATTTGTAAACCTTTTTCGATACGATCATATTTTTGGGCACCATAGTTTTGACCAACAAACGTTGATAATGCAGTTGAAATACCACCGGCAGTCATCCATGAAATTGACTCAATTTGAGTACCTACTTTTTGCACAGCAATAGGAATAGGCCCCCATGATGCAACAAATCTTCCCAGCACTATCCCAATCATTGAAAAAAAAGCATTTTGAATTGCTATAGGCAAACTTATCTTTGTCAAAATCTTCATATCTTCCCAGCAAGGCTTAGTTAAAAGATTTAACTTTAAATATTCTTCTTTTCTTTTAGCTAGAGCAATAATAAAACAAACTGTTACAACTACTTGTGCTAAAACTGTTGCAATAGCTGCTCCCAAAACTCCCAACTCTGGAAATCCTACTAGGCCAAATATTAAGATTGGGTCTAAGACTATATTTAATATTAGTCCAATTGTATTCATTATGAAAGGTGTTTTGCTATCCCCTAGCCCTGTAAAAATTGATGTTAACATTGGATTTATAAACATAACAATCATTCCAACACCCATTACAATTAAATATGTTTCTGCCATACGTATAATATTAGCATCCGTCATAGTGAAAAATCCAATTAAAGGTTTATGTAATATAATTATAAACGCTCCATATAATATTGCTACAACGATATTAAGCTGTAGAGAACTTACTGCAAATGATTTTATTTTAGCAATATTACCTTCTCCTACAGATTGTGCTATCTTTACTTCTCCTCCAATTTTTGAGAGCAATACTAACGCCCATGCAAACCACGTAAAAAAACCTGCTGTACCAACTGCTGCTACAGCATCGCTACCAACTCTACCTATCCACATCATATCAATCATATTGTACGCCATTTGTATAAATGATGTTCCCATTATCGGTAGTGCTAACTTTACTAACTTCTTAAGCATACTTCCTTCTGTTAAATCCACTAAAATTCCCCCTTATTAAAGTCCTACTTAAAATATATTTTCGATGTCACAAAAATATTAAGAAGAAAGTTTATAACTCAATTTTCCCCTATACGATGGTCTATTTTCAGGTATATATTATATATATCTTTATTAAACACTGGAGGAATGACATGAAAAAAGTACATTATGAATTTGGAGCACAATATTTTAGAGATATGGAATATGGAAATGATAGAGAGTGGCTATTAAGCAATGGAATTGGAGGATATTCTTGTAGCACAATTTTGGGAGGAGGAAATCGTGTTCACCATGGATATCTTGTTGGATCACTAGAGCCTCCTTCAGAACGAGTGCTAGTATTTACTCGTACCAAAGAGCAGATACAAATTGGTAGCAAATCCTATGACTTAACATCACAAGCATACATTACAAACCCAAAGACAGGACATAACTATTTAAAGAAATTTGTATTTGATGGAGTGCCAACATACGTTTATCAGATTGAAGATGTAGAGATAACAAAAACAATTTGCATGGAATATGAACGCAACACAGTAGTAGTATGTTATGAAATAAAAAATGGAATTGATGAAGCTGAACTAAATGTAGTACCCCTATTTAATTATAAAAAGGATGAATGGTTTAATCACCCAAGCACAATTGGACTAGAGGTGCAACTCGATGGTGACATCTTAAAATTGAAGCCAAAACATAACCCAAATATACAAATTCAGTTTTACAAGTCAGAAGGAGAGTATTTAGACCGTCGTTTAATACCCAGCCTTATGACATCCCCAAACTTTGTATACGAAGACAATCATTACTATAAATATGAACGTGATAATGGTAAATCAGGACTTGACTCACATTTTACACCTTATGAAGTGCGTATTAAATTAAAGCCAAATGAAACAAAGAAGTTTTATTTTAAATGTACTATAGAAGAGCTAGACAATAAAGATGGCTTTGAAATTGTAAAGGAATTTAAAACTAGGCTAGAAAAGCTACTTGACATTGCTGGTTATGAAGAAGAGCTGGCACAAAAACTAGTGCTTTCAGCGGACAATTTTATTTCTCAAAGAAAATCAACCAACTTAAAGACTATACTAGCAGGATTTCCGTGGTTTGCTGATTGGGGAAGAGATACAATGATTGCCTTTAATGGCATAACTTTAGCCACAAAGCGTTATGATGACGCACGTGAAGTTTTAGAATCGTTTGCTATGTATGTAAAAAATGGACTTATACCAAATTTATTTTCAGAGCATGTAGGAGATTTGGCGTATAATACTGTTGATGGGTCACTTTGGTATTTTTACGCTGTAGATATGTATTTAAAACACACAAATGACTATGAATTTGTTAGAGAAAAACTATACCATCATTTAGAGGACATTATTCAGGCATATAAAAATGGTACTGACTTTGCAATTAGGATGGATACGGATGGGCTTATTATTGCTGGTGATGGCACCTGTCAATTAACTTGGATGGACGCAATGATAGGGGATTGGGTTGTGACTCCAAGAAACGGTAAACCAGTGGAAGTAAATGCACTTTGGTATAATGCCCTATGTGTAATGGAAAAATTAAGTCTACACTTTAAAAAAGATAGTACCGAGTATATTGCCTTGTCTGATAAAGTGAGGAAATCTTTTAGAGAAAAGTTTTGGAATGAGAAAAATCATTGTTTATATGATGTAATTGATGCTTCCAATGAAGAGATAAGATGTAATCAAATTTGGGCTGTATCATTGCCGTATAGAATGATGTCACAAGAACAAGAAAAGCAGATTGTACAAATAGTATATAAAAAGCTTTATAATGTATATGGATTGAGAACACTTTCTCCAGATGACCCAAAATTTGTAAAGGAATACATCGGTTCTCACTATGACCGTGATGCTTCATATCACATGGGTACAACGTGGGCCTTTCCAATAGGCGGATTTATTACAGCGTATTGTAAGGTAAATAATTATTCTAAAGAAGCTATCTCAACAGCTGAAGAAATGTGCCTTATATTTTTGCAACATTTAAATGATGGGTGTATTAATGGAATTGCAGAAATTTTTGATGGAGATATTGCAAATAAGGGAAAGGGCTGTTTTAATCAAGCTTGGAGTGTGGGTGAAGTTTTAAGGGCATACACTGAAGATGTTCTTCCACATAAAAACTGAAATTTAGGGGCAATAAGCCCCTGATTTCTATTAGAATTGTTTCATAGCTTCTTTCATGCCATTTTTCCTGATACTATTTAAGAAGAATAGTACTTGTTCTTTTAAGTCGCCAAGTTCATTAAGGTTTTGTGACCAAATATTTGTATTAGCTAGTGATTTACACACAATTTCTTCAAGATTATCACTTTTCCATACATCAGTAAAAAATTCAAGCACTGAAGCGTCATCTTTAATTTTGTAAGTCTCTCCGCTATCTCTTTTCCCAACAAATTCACCATTTTGATTTTCCACTTTGTAGAAACGAATAAATCCAGCAAGAGAAAACGCAAAATGTTTTGGGCATGAATTAAATTTGTTATAGTAATCAATTATTGTTGGCAGACATCTTGCATTAAACTTAGAGGAGTCGTTTAGTGTAATATCAATAAGGTTGTGCACAATATAAGGGTTATCAAAACGCTCTAGTACTGAAGCTGCAAAGCTTTCCAACTCTTCTTTTGACATATTTGTAGCAGGAATAATTTCTTTGCTAATTAAGTCTTTTTCAAACCCACCAAATAAATCATCTCTAAAAAACTCTAGTACTGTATTAAATCCTGCTATAAACGCACAAGGCACAACAGCTGTGTGGCTTCCGTTTAGTATACGAACTTTACGTTTTTTGTATGGAGTTACGTCATCTGTCCAAATTACGTTTGCACTAGTTTTGTGGATTGGTAGTCTATCTTTATATCTAGAGTCAGCTTCAATTACCCATAAATTAAAGGACTCGCAAGTTACTACTAGTTTATCTTCATATCCTAGCTTTTCATATATTGAGTCAATTTCTGTTCTTGGATAACCTGGAACAATCCTATCCACTAGTGTACTAGCAAATTCATTGTAATTTTCTACCCAGTCAATAAATTCATCTCCTAAATTCCATTCTGTTGCATAACGAATAACTATTTTTTTCAACATAGCACCATTGTTATCAATTAATTCCACTGGCAAAAGTAGCATTCCTTTGTCTGGGTCACCATTAAAATGCTTATATCTATTATATAGAAATGCACATACTTTGGCTGGGAAAGATTTCGGCGGTTTATCACCTAGTTTATCACCTTCAGAATAAACAATTCCTGACTCAGTTGTGTTTGAAATAATAACATCAATCTGTGGATTTGTTGCAAGCTCCATTAAAGCCTCATAGTCTTCATATGGATTGATGCAACGAGATATAGAGTTTATAGTTTTAAATTGTTCAACTGGTTTGTGATTTTCCATACCTCTTATTAAAACGTTATACATACAATCTTGAGCGTTAAGTATTTCTCCCAATCCCTGGTTTATAGGTTGACAAGCGACAATTGTTCCTTCGTATACTCCATCTTCATTTGCCTTTTCTACCATCCAATCAGCGAAAGCTCTCAAAAAGTTTCCTTCTCCAAATTGTAAAATTCTTTCAGGATAGTCAGTGAATTTTTTTTGTTTTACGTCTTTGATATTTTTTAACATAGTTAAACTCCTTTATATTTGTTGTGGGTACTGTTATATCGGCACCACCAAATTTATTAGAGACATTATTATAGCGGTACCACCAGATTTATATGCTATAATATAACACCATGAAATAAAAAAGTCAACTACACAATAAATATAAACGCACAACAAAATAGCTATAAAATCTTACTAGATATTGTATATAAATCCAATATATGGTAAAAGGTTACAAATAAAATTATTTAACATTGTCTAGTATAACATGTTGAATATATTTTGCTACTATGATATACTAAACTCAAAATTGGCGGTACCAAATTTTGAGAGTTACTAGCCACTTGAAAAGCTATTAAAATTAAGGAGCGATAGTATGAAAACATTAAAAGGAATTACTTGGGGGCATAGCCGAGGAAAAGTTTCTATTATAGCAACGGCTCAAAGATATATGGAGATAAATCCAAATATAAAAATAGAGTGGGACACAAGATCATTAAAAGAATTTGGAGATGCTCCAATAGATGAACTAGCTAAAAAATATGATATGATTATATTAGACCATCCTTGGATGGGATTTGCAAATAAAAGTAAAGTGTTACTGCAACTAGAAGATTATGTGGATGAAGCATTTTTGGCAGATCAAGCAAAAAATTCTGTTGGTAAATCACATCAAAGTTATTGCTACGATGGGCATCAATACGCCCTAGCAATTGACGCAGCTTGCCCTATTGCATTTTATTCACCTGAAAAGATGGAGCAAGATGGTGGCAAGGTGCCAAAAACATGGGACGATGTAATGGAAATAGCGAAAAGAGGCAAAGTATTTTGTGGAGGAAATGGCACTAGTGTATTAATGCAGTTTTATATGTTGTGTGCAACGCAAGCGGAAGAACAGATGTTTAATGGATTTGAAATTGCACCATATGAACTTATGAAATCAAGCTTGCTTCAAATAAAAGAATTATTTAGTTATTTGCCTAAAAGCGTATTTACAAAAAATCCAATAGGCGTATACGAAGTGTTGGCGGATAAAGAAAATGAAGCGTATTACTGCCCATGTGACTTTGGTTATTCAAATTATTCTCGCAGAGGATATGGAGAAAGCAAAATTATTTCTGCTGATGTAGTGGAATATAAAGGAAAAATGTTAAAGACTACACTTGGAGGGGCAGGATTTGCTATTTCATCAAACTGTAAAGAAGTAGAGGCAGCAGTTGATTATATGAAATTTAGTGCAAGTGGAGAAATTCAAAGTACTATTTATGTAGAGAATGGTGGCCAACCTGGACATAGAAAAGCTTGGAAAGATGAAGGAGCTAACTATATAACGTCTAACTTCTTTGCTAATACTTTAAAAACTCTAGACAATGCGTATTTAAGACCACGTTATGACGGGTATTTAGAATTTCAGGAAACAGCTGGACCAATGATTAGAGAATGGCTTATGGATGGAACAGATGTAGATGAGCTTATAAATAAATTGCAAAATATGTATAAACAAAGTATCTAGTCGCAAAAACTGTTAAAATATAAAAGTTTTTTATATTGATTTAACCCTAGGAGGATTGTATGAAACCATTAGAAGGAATGCTTGTTTTGGACTTTGCACAATATCTTGCTGGACCATCAGCTGCTTTGAGATTGGCAGACTTGGGAGCTAGAGTTGTAAAAATTGAAAGACCACAAGGTGGAGATAATGGAAGACGATTAGTGTTTAAGAACCTAGTTTCTGACAACGATGGAGTATTATTTCACACTATTAATAGGAACAAAGAAAGCTTCACAGCAGATTTAAAAAATCCTGAAGACGTTGAAGTAGTTAAACAACTTATAAAAAAAGCAGATGTTTTAATAGAGAACTTTAGACCAGGGATTATGGATAAACTTGGTCTTGGATATGATGAAGTTAAAAAGATAAATAAAAGGATTGTCTATGGAACAGTTTCAGGGTATGGAGTTGATGGGCCATGGGTAAAAAGGCCAGGGCAAGATTTAATGTTACAGTCGCTTTCAGGTCTTGCTTGGATGACTGGTAGCCAAGACGATTTGCCGTTACCAATTGCACTAGCGATGGCAGACACTTATTCTGGAATACATCTTGTGCAAGGAATTTTATCTTGCTTATATAGAAGATTTAAAACAGGCGAAGGTGGAAAAGTAGAAGTAAGCTTATTGGAGTCTATCCTAGATTTACAATTTGAATTTATAGCAACGTATATCAACGACAACTATACACTACCAAAAAGAGCAAAAGTAAATAATGCACACGTATACTTGCCTGCACCATACGGAATATACACAACAAAAGATAGTTATATTGCATTAGCTATGGGCTCTTTGGCAACACTAGGAGAAGTATTACAAATTCCTGAACTTAGCAATTATAATGATGACAAAAGTCGCTTTGAAAAAAGAGATGAAATTAAATTATTAATACAAGAAAAACTAAATACTGATACTACTGCAAATTGGATTAAAAAATTAAAAGAAGTAAATTATTGGTGTTCAGAAGTTCTAAATTGGAAAGAAGTGATAAATCATCCTGCTTTTACATCTTTAGATATGCTAATTAATGTTGGGAGGCCTGGCCATAGGGACATTATAACTACAAGGTGTCCAATCCGTGTTGATGGAGAAACGTATAAATCCAACAAGTGGGCACCGGCTTTGGGTGAAGATACTGAGAAAATAATGAAAGAATATGGATTAAAAAAAGGAGGTCAAAACTAATGGGACCACTGGAAGGCGTTAGAGTATTGGATTTTTGTCAGTTTCTTGCTGGACCATCAGCAGGTTTACGACTTGCAGATTTGGGTGCACAAGTTATAAAGGTAGAGCAACCAACAGGGGATATTTGCAGGACGCTATATTCATCAAACCTTATTATAGATGGAGACAGCACGCTTTTTCATGTAATCAACCGAAACAAAGACGATGTATCAGTCGATTTAAAAAGTGAGCATGGGAAAGAGCAAATTAAGCAGCTGATCAAAGATGCAGATGTAATGATTGTTAATTTTAGACCTCACGTAGCAAAAAAACTAGGGATTGACTATGAAAACATCAAGATGATTAATCCAGCCATCGTATATGGAGAAATTACTGGGTTTGGACACGAGGGAGAATGGGCAAGTGAACCAGGGCAAGATTTACTAGTGCAATCTCTTAGTGGAATGGCTATGGCAAACGGAAACCGTGACCAATTGCCAACACCAGCAGGAGTATCGATAGCAGACTTAATTAGTGGGCAACACCTAGTTCAAGGGGTGCTTGCGGGGCTTATTAGAAAAGAAGCAACTGGGGATGGAGCTTATATTCAAATTAGTATGATGGAGTCTATGATGGATTTGCAATTTGAAGGGTTCACTACATTTCTTAACGATGGAAATGAAATCCCCCAAAGAAGCAAAATAAGCAATGCCAACTTCTATACAAATGCACCTTATGGAATTTATAAAACTAGGGATTGGTATATTACTATAGCAATTACGCCAATTCCACAACTGGGAGAGCTTATTGGGTGCAAGGCACTGGAAGCATACACAGACCCCGCAACCTGGTCTACAAAAAGAGACGAAATTAAGGCTATCCTAGCGGATCACCTAAAAACACAAGACACTCAATATTGGCTAGACATTTTGCAAAAACATGATATTTGGTGCTCCAACGTATACACATGGGATATGTTGTTGGAAACGGACGCATTTAAACACCTAGAAATGTTGCAAGAGATTGAGTTACAAAGTGGTAAAAAAATGACAGTGCTTAGGTGCCCAATCACTATTGATAAGCAAAAATTTTATTCTTCTAAGCCATCACCAAAGATTGGTCAAGATAATGCCAAGTATTTAACATAACACTATAAGAAGAAGCCCGTCATTGTCATATTAATTAAGCAGGACGGCGACGAGGCTTTTAACACCAAATAATAAATGGAGGAATTGATATGACTAAAGACATATTTTATGAAGACTTTGAAATTGGGCACGTTAGAGAAGGTGGCTCAAGGACGATGACAGAGACGGACTTTGTAATTCATGCTGGTCACACAGGAGATTTTTATCCACATCACCTGGACGTTGAATTTTGCAAAACTACAGAGTTTGGGCAAAGAATTGCACATGGAACGATGATTTTTAGTATTGGTATGGGGCTTCAGTGTGGGGACATCAACCCAAGGGCATTCACCTATGGATATGACAGGATGAGGTTTATAAAACCAGTGTTTATTGGAGACACAATAAACACTGTTGTTAAAATAAAAGATAAAAAAGACAATCCAAAAAATCCAACCAGAGGATTTGTGACTGAACAAATTGAAGTTACTAACCAAAAAGGTGAACTTACTCTAGTTTGCGAACACATTATTAGTGTAGAAAAAAGAAATCAATAGGAGGCAGTTGATAATGAAAGAAATCATGATGAGAGGTGCTGGAGACGTAGTGATTTTGGACGCTCCAATGCCAGAGCTAAAAGAAGGCGAATCACTACTAAAAGTGTTGTATGGAGGAATTTGTGGCACGGATTTAAGCAGCTTTAGAGGAACAATGAAATTTATCAAGTATCCAACAGTACCTGGACATGAGTTTTCGGCTGAAATTGTGAAAGTTGGGAAAAACGACCAGGGGCTTAAAGAAGGAATGATTGTAACAGCAAATCCCTACTTTAATTGCGGGGAATGTTATTCTTGCAAAAAAGGACTGGTGAATTGTTGTTCCAAAAACCAAACTATGGGTGTGCAAAGAAGTCAAGGGGCGTTTTCACAGTACATCACACTTTCGACAGAGCGTATATATGACGGGAAAGGTTTATCAGCAAAAACGTTAGCACTAGTGGAACCGTTTTGCATCAGCTATCACGGGATAAAAAGAGCGAGCCTTAAAGGTGGCGAAAAAGTTCTTGTTGTAGGAGCTGGCACGATTGGTGTTTTGGCGGCAGTGGCAGCCCTGGGCAAAGGTGCAGAAGTCACTATATGTGATATTTCGAAAGAAAAGGTGGAGTATGCTAAGAAATTTGGAATACAGCACGTAATCCACAACACCAATCCAGAGGCGTTTGCCGAAGAAGTTAAACGCATCACAAATGGAAATGGATATGACGTAGTGGTTGAAGCTGTCGGCTTGCCCTCTACGTTCCAAAACTGTATTGATGCAGCGGCATTTGGTGGAACAATGATACAAGTGGGGGTTGGCAAGCAAAACGTGGATCTAAACTTTACCACTATTCAACAGAAGGAACTTGCTATCTTTGGTTCTCGTAATGCTGTAAGAGCTGACTTTGTTGAGGCGATTGATATGCTTTTAGATGGAACTCTTTCAATTGATGATGTTATTACAAATATGTATAGTTTTGACGAAGCACCAAAGGCATTTCAAGATTTTTCTGACAATGCCGGAAGCATGTTAAAAGTAATGATAGATTTTAATTAATAAACAGCAGACACTGGGTTTTCTTCTTACAGGTTGATAAAAACTAGTGATAGGGTTTTATATTAATAAAGAGCAGACACTGGGTTTTCTTCTTGCAGGTTGATAAAAACTAGTGATAGGAATTAATAAAGAGCAGGCACTGGGGCTTTGTTGCAAAAGGCGAGTGTTTGCTCTACATAACGGGGGGATAGAAATGAAAAAGAAATTATTGGCGATGTTACTAAGTATGGCGGTATTGGGTTCTATAACAGGATGCTCTGGAGGAGGCAGTGATGAGCCAGACAAATTAGTAGTTGGTTCGGTTATTATGAACACTTCTGGAGAATGGTTTGCAGAGATTATGCAGGGGATGGAAGCAGCTGGGGAAGACCTTGGGGTAAAAGTAAATATTGTTAGCTCTGACAATGAAATATCAAAAGAGTCAGATAACGTAGCGACTTTTGTGGCACAGGGGGCTGACGCTATAACTATATGTCCAATTTCGGCAGATGCGTCTTCGGCAGCGGTTGAATCCGCAAGAGCGGAAGGAATTCCAGTTGTAACTTGGAACACAACGGTTAATTCCCAGGTGGATAGTCACGTGGGGGTTTCAAACTATGACCTTGGAAAATTGACTGGGGAATATGTAGCAGAGTACGTAGCAGAAAATTATCCTGATGGATGCAAACTTGCAATTCTAGGAAACAGTAGTTATGAAATTGGTGTTGAAAGATGCAACGGATTTAAAGATGCTATCAAAAACGTGGCTGGCCTTGAAATTGTGGCAGAACAAGATGCAGAGATGCAGGACGAGGGGCTTGACATCACTGAACAAATTCTTACAGCAACCCCTGATGTCGACATCTTTTGGGCGTGGAACCAAACGTCTCTGCTTGGATGTGCAACCCATATGCAAAACATCAGAAACAAAGACATTGTAATTATGGGGACGGACATGAGTGTCGACCTAGCAAAAACAATGCTGGGGGATAGTGTAACGCTGCAAGCCATCACAACGCAAAAGCCTTTTGACATTGGGTATAACGCAGTCAACAATGCAGTGAAGCTTATTAATGGTGAGGAAGTAGAGAAAGTCATGAGCATCGAACTACAGACTTATATTAAAGATGATGCAGAAGGACTAAACGCATATATCGAAGACCGTAAAAGTCTTATGGAATAAAAAGAAACACAGTGCAATGAACTAGGGAGACATACATTGTTCTTCCTAGGTGCTATCATGGATTTAAAGGGGGGGTTTTATGGGTGATATTTTATTGAAAGCAGAACATGTTACCAAAAGATTTGGGGGAATATGTGCCCTAGAGGACGCAAGCTTGGAGCTACGAAAAGGAGAGGTGCTGGCACTAATTGGTGCAAATGGAGCTGGAAAAAGCACCCTGATTAAAATTATCACTGGGGCATATTCAAATGATGAAGGAACAATTACTCTGGAAGGAAAAGAGCTTGACGTAAAATCTACATATGAGGCACGTGAGTTGGGCATCAGTGCGGTGTATCAAGAGTTCAGCTTAATAAACACTTTGTCAGTGGCAGAGAACATTTATCTTGGAAAGATGCCAAAGGCCAAATTTGGTCTCATAGAGAAAATCAAGTGGAAAGAGATAAACACTGAGGCTCAAAAAATTCTTGATACGTTGGGAACCGATATAAAACCCGAAACTAAAGTAGGCAATTTGAGCGTTGCTCAGAAGCAGATGGTAGAAATTGCAAAGGCTCTATCAAACGATATAAAAGTTCTGATTATGGATGAACCGACTGCGTCTTTAGCTGATAATGATATTGAAAACATGTTTAAAGTTGTAAAATCGTTAAAAGAAAAAGGGATTGGGATAATATATGTTTCTCATAGACTGGAAGAGCTTCCAGTAATAGCTGATAGAGTATCAGTTTATAGAGACGGTCGATACATCAAATCACTGGACATCATCGATGCTCCAAAAGCAGTCATCATTGAAAATATGGTCGGGGAACACATCCACACCGAACAGAGAAAAAATGTCTCCACAACAGATGTCATCTTAGAGGTAAAAGATTTTTCGTCGGGCACTAAATTTAAAGACATCAATTTTAACTTGCACAAAGGGGAAGTGCTTGGCATAGCGGGGCTTGCGGGAGCAGGCAGAACAGAACTAGTGAGAAGCTTGTTTGGAGCTGACAAAAAAGACTCTGGTGAAATGTATATAGAAGGCCAACAAGTTGACATAAAGTCTCCGCTGGATGCAAAAAGGCACGGCCTGGGTTTTATCACAGAGGATAGAAAAGAAGAAGGACTGTTCCTAAACATGGAGCTACATACAAATCTTGGGATGACAATTTTAAAAGAACTTAAGCGTGGACTAAAGATAAGCCTAAAACATGAAGAAGACTTGATGAGAGAATATATCACCTCACTAAAAATCAAATGCCATAATGAACACCAAAAAGCCAAAAACTTGTCTGGTGGAAATCAGCAAAAAGTTGTTATAGCCAAGTGGCTTGCAACAAAACCACGCATATTGATAATGGATGAACCAACTAGAGGGATTGACATCGGGGCAAAAAATCAAATATATGATCTAATCTCTACTCTAGCTGAGCAGGGCATCGGCATCATAGTTATATCTTCAGAACTGCCAGAGCTGCTTCAAGTTTCAGACAGAATTATAACATTAGCAGAAGGAAGAAAAACGGGCGATATGCCAAACATAGACCTAACACAAGAAATATTATTAGATTATGCAACAAGAAAGCTATAGGGGGGGATTATAATGAATAAAAAAAGTTTTCTAACACAATATATAATGTACTTCGCACTAATAATTATGTGTGTTGTACTGACTTTACTTAGTGATAAATTTTTAACCGCTAGTAATATGTTGATTATTCTGAAACAAATGTCAATTCAATCGATTGTGGCCATTGGGATGACAATGATTATAATTAGTGGGAACATTGACCTTAGTGTGGGATCGACCGTAGCATTTTGTTCAGTTTGCGGAGCGTTGTTAATGACTAGTGGAGTACCGATAATTATAGCAATGATATTAATGGTTTTAATTGGTGGAGTATTTGGCCTAATCTCTGGTGGGGTAACAGCAAAACTCAACCTGCATTCGTTTTTGGTAACACTAGCGTTGATGCAAGCGGTGCGTGGTATGGCTCAAACTCTTACTGGTGGATACCCAAAGGCTGGTCTTCCAGAAGAGTTCGGAATTATCGCTACTGGAGAAATAATGGGAATCCCATACTTAATTATTATAATGATAGTATTCTACGTTGTGTTTATCTACATTCTTGAACACACTGAGTTTGGGCGTTCGATTTATGCCGTTGGAAGCAACGCCGAATCAGCAAGACTTTCCGGTATCAACGTCGAAAAAGTTAAGACTATGGTGTTTGTAATCTCATCCGCCCTTTGCGGTGTTGCAAGCATTATGCTTACAGCTAAAGTTCGCTCAGGTGACCCAACTGCTGCTGTTGGCTGGGAAATGGGATGGTGCTTCTTGGGGTTTCGGCATACACACAAACAGTTATTAAAGGGCTTGTAATTTTCCTTGCGGTTATCATAAACAGTATCCAAAAACGTTCAGCAGCATAAGCGGATATATATATATACTCAAATTTCAGCGGTATATTTAATTCATCAAAACATGCATAACAAATATATTTTAAGTCCTGCTGAACACTATTTTTATCTATTAATATTCACTTTAAGTGTACTTTAACCTCATTTTAGATACATTAATACTCACTTTAAGTGCACTTTAACCTCATTTTAGATCTATTAATATTCACTTTAAGTGTACTTTAACCTCATTTTAGATCTATTAATATTTACTTTAAGTTCACTTTAACCTAACTTTAGATCTGTTAATATTTACTTTAAGTGTATTTTAGATATATTTCAGCAGGACTTTAACTTAATTTTAAGTGCACTTTAGGTATACTTCAGCAGGACTTTATATTCATATTTAAACGGAGGGAATTACTATGAAAAGATTTGGTCAGATAATTAAAGTAAAGCCAGACAAGTTGGAGGATTACAAATATCATCACGCCAATCCGTGGCCACAGATTGATGCTATGATTAAAGCGTGCAACATTCAAAACTATTCAATTTACTATAAAGATGGATATTTGTTTAGTTATTATGAGTATGTTGGCAATGACTATGAGGCTGATATGGAAAAGATGGCTCAGGATCCAAAAACTCAAGAGTGGTGGGCACTAGTCAAACCATTTCAAACTCCTTTGGAAACAAGAAAAGATGGAGAGTGGTGGGCTGATATGGAAGAAGTCTATCACCTAGACTAATCAGGGAGCGATGTCGTATGAAACAATTTATAATCGACGCACATTTTCACATATTTGACTCTAATCAATTTACAGTGGAGTGGGTAAAAGAAGTGGAAATTTTAAATAGGCCAATATTGCTGAGCGAATTTGAAGACTTAAGGCAAGGAGAGGGATATGAAGTTATTGGCGGAGTTCACATCGAGCTTGATACAATCCCTCAGCAGAAGAAAGCCGAAAACGACTATTTCACACAACTTTTAAAAGACAGGAAAGACTTTGTAAAAGCAGCAATATTATATGCCAACTTGCTTGATCCAAATATGAAAGACTTTATAAAAGATTATGTTGGTATTGCGGGAGCAGCAGGAGTAAGACATATTTTGCACGTGCCTGATGCACCCCCAAAAACGTGCCTAGAACCAGTCTTTATTAACAACGTGAAAGCTTTGGGCAAAATGGGACTACATTTTGAGGCTTGCATGCGTTCAACAGAATTACTAGATTTGTATGAATTAGCGGTGCAATGTAAAGATACTTTAATAGTGTTAAACCATATGGGTTTGCCTGATGTTTCAGCACAGCAAGATAAAACTAGGAAAGCAGAAGTTGATATGTGGAAAGAAGGCATACAACAACTTGGAACACTGGGCAATGTTGTTTGCAAAATTTCAGGATTATCCAGTGCTGATGTTGAAGAGATCGCTCCTTTAGTAGAGTGGTGTATCGAACATTTTGGCGAGAACAGAGTAATGTTCGATAGTAATTTTCCCGTGTGCAACATAAACATCTCTTTTCCTGCTTGGACAGAAGCTATGATTAAAATTTTTGAAAATAAACCATATAGAGATTTATTTTTTTATCAAAATGCAATTGAAATCTATAAAATGGAGAGGCACGAGCTGCCCTCATAAATATATCCTATAGGAGGAGTTATCCGTATGATTAAACATATATCAGAATTAAAATATGTTCCGGCAATGCCAAGTGACTGTAAAGCAAGACCTATATATATAATCGGAGCAGGTGAAATTATTGTTGACGCACAAGCACCGGCATATATTTTGGCTGGCTATCCAATGAAAGGTATATACAACCGAACTGTTGCTACCGCACATAAAGTCGCCAAGCAATTTAATATCGAAAATGTATATGAAGATTTGGACGAAATGATCAAAGACTGTGAAAAAAATAATGGTGTTTATGACATTGCGCTGCCTGCAAATTTGACAGCCACTATTTTACGCAAGTTGCCAAACGGATCGGGCGTTTTGGTGCAAAACCGATGGGCGAAAGCATACAGGAAGCAAAGGAGATTTTGGACATTTGTCATGAAAAAAACTTAACAGCAGGAGTGAATTTTCAGCTTAGACAATCACCATATATGTTGCAGCTAAATGAAATGATCAAAGATGGCTTGATTGGAGAAATTTATGACCTGGATTGGAGAGTAGTGACATTACAACCTTGGCATTTGTGGACATTTTTGCAAAGCAAGGAAAGATGCGAGATCAACTATCATTCTATCCACTACGTTGATGCGGTGCGTTCAATCCTCGGAGAGCCCACCTCTGTTTGGTGTAAGACTATGAAGAGTCCAAAAGCCCCAGAGCTAACGCAAACTGCTTCTACTATCATTTTAAATTATGGCGATACAATCCGTGCCAATATAAGTACAAATCACGGGCACGATTTTGCCAAAGACTATCAGGAGTCTTGTCTAAAAATTGAAGGTACAAAAGGTGCTATCCGACTGACTATAGGTTTAATCCTAGATTATCCACACGGAAGGCCAGATAAGCTTGAGTACATCACATCTTCCGAAAAAGAGTGGAAAGAAGTCCCTATCGTTGGAAGTTGGTTCCCCGAAGCTTTCATTGGCACAATGGGTGGACTGCTAAAGAAATTGGAAGACCCAACTTATCATTATATGAACAGTGTGGATGATGCATATAACACTATGAAAGTGGTAGAGGCTTGCTATATATCAAATGACAGTGGGGGGACGCTAGTTTAATGGAAAATATGAATAGCATAAAACACTATGAAAGTACTATAGGTGTGCTATATCACGAATCACTCGACAGAGGGGGACACCACTTTAATGGAAAATAAAATATTTGAAACCAAAACGGGAATTAAAGTTATTGACACTCCGTTTCTTACCGCTCAGCTATCGCTTTATTTAATACTAGAAGGTGATAAAGCAGTGCTGATTGATACCGGTGTAGCCGATACTCCAAAAACTTATATCGATAAATTTTTAAGCGATAATGGTTTGTCATACAGCAACATTGAAAACGTTATTATAACCCATGCTCATCACGACCATTTTGGAGGCAACTACTATGTATCTCAGAAAAACCCTCTGATAAAGTTTATATCACATAAATTAGACTATGAGTGGATTGAAGATCACCAGAAGCACTATCATGAAATGTACCTCACTCATGCTCCAATATGGATGCCAGATGAGGCCTATAAAGACGGACTCCTACAGATGTGTGGCAAAAACTCAGTGGTTCATCAGACTATGGATGATCCAAAAACAACTTTAAATTTACTTGGGAATTGGCAACTGGAAGCTATTCACATCGGTTCACATACAAAAGGCGAAATCATCCTGCACAGTAAAAAACACGACACAGTATTTACTTCTGACACTATTCAGGGTTGTGGAAGCCAACTTGAAACGGGTTGTGCAGTATTCCCTCTAATAAACGATCTAGAAAAATATATTGATGCACTGCATTTACTAAGAGATTTAAATTGCCATTACGTTTGTACTTCTCACCAAGGCGTGCTTGATAAAGCAGAATTTACTATAGAAATAGAGACTTCTTTTAAATTTATTGAAGATCTATTAAACAACATAAAAGGACTATTTAATAACCCCATTTCTTTAAATGAGCTTGTAGACTCACTGTGGAAAGAATTTTATTCTAACTACGAAAAAGGGTTTCAGATATATGCTACTACTTATGCATTTTGCAATTATCTAAAAGATAAAGAAATCATAAGCAAAATATCTGATGATGGGGTTTTAAAATGGGTTATGACAAAAGCTTAGACAAATGAATGTCTAGGCTTTTACTATACATATGTATATAAATCTTTAATTGGGCAACAATTCATATTAGCATATAAATGCTGTATTAAAAGGTATAGATAAAGGAGTAACTTATGGAAGCATTAAGACGGCCTACACTCACAGAACAAATCATAGAGGAACTTTCAGCCAAAATAATTTCTGGTGAACTAAAAGCAGGCGAAAAGCTCCCCACAGAACGTGAACTAGCAGAGATATTTCAAGTAACTAGAAATAGAATACGAGAAGCCCTTCGAGCACTAGCTGTTGTGGGAATGATAGTTATAAAACCCAGTGGCGGAACATTTGTGGCTTCAGGCGAAGTTAAAATCCCAGACAAAACAATCACATGGATGTATTACACAGAACTAAACAACGTGGAAGAAATATACGCTGCCAGAAAATTAATTGAGACAGCCATATATTTGGAGTGCTTTGATAGGGCGAACAAAAACATTATCGAGCACATGAAAGCACTCCTTACAGTCATAATCGAGAGTATCAGCGAAACAGAATCCACATTCCTGAGCAACCTTAACGCATTGGACCTATATGTGGGTCAAAACTGTGGCAATGGAATTTATTTTAAGCTGATGCAGACGATGATCCTATTAAGGACAGAGCCTTCCCTAAAGATCTTGATTAGTGAAAGAGCCAGAAAGTCAGCTATATTTCACAGACAAAAGATAGTGGAAGCATTCGAAGCATCAAACAGACCATCTTTAGAGCACCGACTGGAGGAGTTCTTTGAAGACTCTCTAAACGGACTGTATGCCACCTCCAATGAAGCTTAAATAATAAGATATCTAAATTTTAAAGCTATAAGTCATTAAAAAAAGAGCCTTGGGTATTGATGTGACTGATGTGATCCCAAGACTCTTTTTCAATGTATATAATCTTCTAAAGTATTTCTATTTGTAGTCTCTACATTGTTACAATAATATACAAATTTAATATGTATAGACTATTGTTTCAAAATAAAGTTTATATTGTTTGATTTTAATACATATATGTCTAATATAACTAAATTGCACTTAATTAACAAAAATAAAATGTTGGCATATTTTTTGCTTAGTAATATATTATAATATACTTTAACTATTTTTTAAGTATATTAATCAATTTATCTGAATGAGGTGGGATGAATGGAAGGTATGATAATTATTATCCTATTCTTTGTACTTATGGGAATTGGGATACCTGTAGCAGTATCATTAGGGGTTGCAGCAACAATTTACATAATTGGATTTGTAGATTTACCAGCCATAATTATAGTGCAACAGATGATAAGTGGAGTAGACAAATTTACATTATTAGCAATACCATTTTTTATGATGGCAGGTTCATTGATGGAACAAGGAGGAATATCAGCAAGAATAGTAGACTTTTCAAAGAAAGTTCTTGGGCCTATTCCAGGTGGCTTGGCTTTGGTAACAATTTTAGCAAGTATGATTTTTGCCGCTATGACAGGTGCGGGAGCAGCCACCGTTGCAGCAATTGGAGCGATTATTTTTCCTCAAATGATTAAAGAAGGGTATGATGAAGATTTTACATGTGCTCTTATGGCAACAGGAGGAATATTTGGTCCACTTATTCCTCCAAGTATATTGATGGTTTTATATGGAGTTGCAACTGATGTCTCTGTAGGTGATATGCTGATTGGCGGAGTTATGCCTGGAATAATTATGGGTATAGTTGTAGCTATAACAGCTTTAATAATGTGTAGAAAAAATGGAATTAAAGCAGGAGATAAATATTCTGGTAAAGAGATTTTTAGATCAGTTATTAGTGCATTTTGGGCACTATTAACTCCTCTAATTATTCTAGGGGGAATTTATTCAGGAATATTTAGTCCAACGGAAGCTGCGGCAGTGGCAACATTATATAGCTTAATAATAGGAATGTTTGTATATAAAGAGTTAAAGCTTAGTAATTTAATTAACATTTTATTTAAATCAATGAAAACAACAGCAGGAGTATTATTAATTGTCGCAACCACACAAGCTTTTGGATGGGTCTTGACAAAAGAACAAATTCCTCAACTTATTGCCAATTGGTTTACATCTTTAAGCTCTAGTCCGTTAGTTTTCTTGTTTGCAGTTAGTATATTGCTTTTAATTGCTGGATGTTTCTTGGATCCTGTGCCAGCCATAATGATATTTGCACCAATATTATTTCCAGCCTCAAAAATGTTTGAAATTGACCCAGTTCATTTTGGAGTAGTTATGGTTGTTGCGTTGTGCATAGGACTTATAACACCACCAGTTGGAATAAATTTATTTGTAGCCTCATCCGTAGGTGATAGGCCAGTACATAAAATTGTGCCCCACATTGTACCGTTTTTATATGCAGTTTTAGTTGGGCTCTTAGCAATTATATTATTACCTGGATTTTCAACGTTTTTACCATCATTATTATAATAAAAAAGGAGACACCAAATATGAAAAAGAAATTAAGTTTAGGTTTAGCAATGGTAATATGTATGGGAGCATTAAGTGGATGCGGAGGAAGCGAAGACGGAACACCAAAACCAATCTCAATTAGTGTGGTATCAGGCTCAATGTCAGAAAACACTCCAGCAGGAGTAGGTGTTAAAACTCTAGTAGAAAAATTAAACGAATATGGTGGAGGAACAATTGAGGCTACTGCTTATTATGACACTGCACTTGGAGATGCAAAGAGTATGGTGCAAAGCTTGCAAAACGGAACAGTTGATATAGGTGTTGCTGGAAGCTCATACTTCTCATCTATTGTGCCAGAAGTCCAAGTTTTAGAATTGCCATATATGTTTGATAGCTATGAACAAGCAAGATCAATTGTGGATGGTGAAGTGGGGCAAGAACTTCTAGGTATGTTTGAAGTGAAAAATATGGTTGGACTATCTTTTTGGGAAATTGGATTTCGACAACTATCTAATAAAGATAGAGAAATTGTAAATGTTGAAGATGTAAAAGGCTTAAAAATGAGAACATTGACGGCTCCTGTTCAAGTATCATTATGGGAATCATATGGTGCACTACCAACATCTATTGATTCATCTGAGCTATACACTTCTTTACAACAAGGAGTTATTGATGGTCAAGAGAATCCACTTTCTGAAATTGTATCCAAAAAATTATATGAAGTTCAACCGCATGTTTCAATGACTGCGCATGTGTATACTCCAATGGTTCTAGGAATGAGCAAATTGACTTATGATAAATTTGATGATGCTCAAAAAGAAGCACTAAATAAGGCGGTATTAGACGCAACAAAAGCCTCTAGAGATACAGTTAATCAAATGGAAGCAGACGGTCTTGTTACACTTCAAGAAGCAGGTGTGAGTATTGTAATGGAGCCAAATATTGATGAATTTAAAGAAATAGGAAAAGAGTCATATACTATATTTACTGAGAAATATGGCAATGAGCTTATAGATAAAATAAATGCAGCTAAAGGGGAATAACAAATGCAGTATGTTGATTTAAGCTTACCAATTGTGCCTCATTGGAGATACCCCATACAAATTTCGGACGCAAAATCTTTTGAAAAAGGTGATTTGTTTAATATAAAGCAATTTGATTTAAAATCACACTGGTATACTCATATAGATGCCCCTTTACATTATGTTGATGGAGGAAAACACCTAGATGAATTTCCATTAGATATATTGATTGGAAAGGCTTTAATTTTAGATGTAAGTCATGTAAAAGCAAACGACGCTATAACGGAACAAATTTTAAGGGAAGCTCTAGGTGATGAAAAAGACACCAACTTTATAATTGTTAAGACTTGTTGGGAACAAAACACAGATTGGAACACGACTGATTATTGGGATAACGCACCTTATATAACTGAAGATGGTGCAAAATTCATTGCTAGTTTAAACCCAAAAGTAGTTGGCTTTGATTTTCCACAAGACTATGATATCAGAAAATTACGTCATGTTGATGAAAGTGAATGTTTTTTAACCACACATGAGTACATCTTAAAAAATAATATATTAATGATAGAGTACCTTACAAACTTGTGGAACATTTCAGATAAATATGTTGAAATTATTGCATTGCCAATTACTCTGCCAAAATCTGATGGTGGTCAAATTAGGGTTGTAGCAAAAATATAGTATAGTAGAGGGACACTTGGATGTTCCTCCACATCTTTAAATATAAAGGAGGTAACTGAAATGGAAGCAATTTATAACAAAATTGGCGATACTATGGAGAAGTTGTTTACTATAATGATTGGGATTGGAGCCATAGTTTGTCTTATAATAGTCAATGTTGCTGTTGTAGCTAGACTTACAAATGTGTCTATTAGTTGGAGTGACGAACTAATAAAAATTATATTTATATATGTAATATACATTGGTGCAGCAATTGCTTACAAAACTGATAGTCTAATATCCATTACTATGTTGGAGGAAAGTCTACTTGCTAAAACGAATAATGTACCTTACAAAATTCTTAAAGTAACTCAACACTTAATTTGTACGGGTTTTGCAATATTTTGTTCAATTGAAGGAATTAATATGGTGATGAACCAACTTAGAAATAATGAATTGACTCCAGCTTTGGAATTGCCAGCAGCAATTTCTACAATAGGATTTGTTATTGGTGTAATTGCGTGGAGCTATTATGGATTTGGCAAGATTGCAAAATATATACGTTAATATAGGAGGATATAAATATGAAAAAAAAATTAATTATGGGAGTAATACTAAGTATAGGAACAATTTTAACGGGATGTTCGTCAGAAGAGGCGACTTATCCAACAAAACCAATTGAAATAATTGTACCCTTTGGAGCAGGCGGAGGAGCCGATGTGTCTGTTAGGCTATTGGCTAAATATGCAGAAGAAGCATTGGGGCAAAGAATTATTATAACAAATGTAACTGGCGGAAGCGGGACAATAGGAATAACTCAATTGGCAAATGCAAAAGCTGATGGGTATAAAGTTGGATACATCGGAACAACCAATACAAATGATTCTTTATTATTTCAAGGAATTACATATGGAATAGACTCGTTTGAACCAATTTTCCAATATGCAGCAGACCCACATATTATTGTTGCGAGTAAAGATTCGGGAATTACAAGCATGGAGCAACTATTAGAAACAGTAAAGGCAAATCCAGAGGCAATCTCGATAGGAATTGGTGGAGCGTGGAGTAGTCATGACTTACTAAGAATTTCACTAGAAGAATTAATGGGCACTAACTTTAAAAGAATGGTGTTCCAAAGTGGTGCGGACGCTATAAATTCAGTTGCAGCTGGTGATTGCATGGTCGCTGTACCTTTTGTCTCTGAAGCACTAGCTCAAATTGAAGCAGGAAATGTAATTCCTCTAGCAATAACTTCTGCTGAGCGATATTCATTAAGCCCTGATGTTCCAACAGCAATTGAAGAAGGCATTGATTTTACACATACCATGTGGAGAGGAATTGTTGCTCCAGCAGGAATTCCTGAAGAAGTAGAAACAACATTAAGCACTGCGTTTAAATCCGCTTTTGATAACCTTGAATTTCAAGCAGAGGCAGAAGCTGCGGGAGTATTTCTTCAATATTTAGATGGAGCAGCATTTGACACCTTTTATTTAGAAAACCATGAAGAAATTAAAGGAATGATTGAGTAATTATATTTTAATATAGAGGGGCCCACTGATTAATATCCACGTGCTCCTCAACTAGTATTCATATGAAGTGGGAGGTGTATAAGATGAACCAAATAAAGAGAGATATTATAACTGCTATTGTAATGTTTATGATATGGGTGGTATTTTATTTGCAAACCCTAGGTATTCCACAAGAAGCAAAATCATATCCTTTGGGAGTTTTATATTTAACGTTAGTTTTATTAGTAGTTTACTTTGTAAGTAGTATTATTCAACTGAAAAAACAGTGTAACACTACTAATGAAGAACTAGGAAAAATTCCGAGCATTGTAATTTTGATGGGAATTTTAACATTAATATATATTGTACTAATTAATATAGTGGGATATGTAGTGTCAAGCATTTTATTTATTTTGGCAGCTTTAAAATTGTGCAACGAAACATCAATAAAAATGTACGTAGGAGTTGCACTAGGGTTGACTGCAAGTATATATTTAATATTTACATATGTTTTGTCGGTAATGTTGCCTTCAGGATTTTTAATATAGAGGGGGGATTTAAATGTTAGAAAATATTTTAATGGGATTGGTAAATACATTTAGTCCCATAAATTTAACGCTGTGTGTATTGGGTGTTGCCATTGGTATTATCTTTGGGGCATTACCAGGGTTTTCAGCAACTATGGGTGTTGCCGTATTTGTTCCGTTTTCATATGTTCTCCAACCACAAGGAGCATTATTGATTTTAAGTGGAATTTATTGCGGAGGTGTATACGGTGGGTGCATTCCAGCAGTACTTTTAGGAATTCCAGGAACTCCTGCTTCTGCACCAACTGCATTTGAAGGTAGAGCACTAACCGCAAGAGGCGAGTCAGGAAAAGCATTAATGCTTGCAACATTGGGATCAACCATAGGTGGAGTAATAAGTTCAATAGCATTGTTACTATTTGCACCAGTTTTAGCTCTAATAGCGATGGAAGTTGGAGCTCCTGAACAAGTAATGATTGCCATTTTTGGTCTAAGTGTTGTGTGCATGCTTTCAGAAGGAAATATGATTAAAGGAATGCTGGTTGGTGCAGTAAGTTTGTTGCTTGCAACAATCGGTCAGGACCCTGTGTTAGGTTTTCCAAGATATACATTTGGAATGTATCAATTAATAGGAGGTTTGTCTGTTGTTCCTGTATTAATTGGTTTGTTTTCTATGCCAGAAGTATTTGCAATGCTTGAAAAACCACTAGGAAAAATAACTGAGGTAAACTCTGTTAATAAAATGAAAATATCCATTAAAGACTTAACTTCCAATGCCGTTAATTCTTTCCGTTCAGCAATTTTTGGCGTTGTAATTGGAATTATTCCAGCAGCCGGGCCAGACATTGCATCTTTCTTGGCGTATAATGAAGCAAAAAAAGCATCAAAAAAGCCAGAAGAGTTTGGCAATGGTTCAATTGAAGGAATTATTGCAGCGGAATCAGCAAATAACGGAGTTACTGGGGGGTCACTAATTCCATTACTGACGTTGGCTGTTCCAGGTAGTGCTCCTGCAGCAATATTTCTTGGGGCTATGATTATTCATGGATTAAGACCAGGCCCACTATTATTTACTCAAAATGCAGAAGATGTATATACACTTCTAGTCGGATTTTTAATCATCAACATATTGATATTCTTTATAGGATGTTTTTTCTGCAAAATAGCAGGGAAAATTCTGCTGATACCCAAGACTATTTTAGCGATTACAATTATATTTTTATCTATAGTGGGTTCTTTCTCAATTCAACAAAATATGTTTGATGTAATTGTTATGTTTATAGCAGGAATTATAGGCTACATTATGACCAAAAATAATTTTCCTCTTTCACCAGTTGCACTAGCGTTGCTTCTTGGCCCAATGTTAGAAGAGTCTTTGATGCTTACAGGTGTTATGTTTGATGGAAATTATTTGATGATGTTTACAAGACCTCTAACTATAATATTTGCTATTTTGACGTTGATTTCAGTGGTTTATCCTATCATAAAAAAGAAATTTATAAAAACAAATCATATGTGTGACATGTAATTTGGAAAAGATAGCGGAAAATAAAACGCTATCTTTTTAATATAATGTTAAAGGAGTACAAAACATGATATTAAAAGCAAAAAGAATTTTAGTAGGAAAAGATTTAGAAGTATTAAATAATGGAGCCATTATTATAGAAAATAATGTTATTAAAGATATTATTAAACTCCCTACACATAATCACAACAAGGAAGAAACCCAAATAATTGACCTAGGAGATGCAACTATTTTACCTGGTCTAATTGATTTACATAACCATATTTCACTAGATGCAAGAGAGTATAATCATTTAGACGCTATGGCTGACCCAAAGGAAATCCTTCTGGAAAGAGGTATTCGCAATATGAAGGATGATTTATATTCGGGAGTAACAACTTCAAGATGTCTTGGTGAAAAACATTTTGTGGATCATACTATAAAGCAGATGATTGAACAAGGTGAAATTTTAGGACCAAGAATAATAACTGCTAGTATTGGCATGAGATCTTCCAGTGGCCATGGATATGTTGGAGAAGGAATGAAAGGTAAAGACCAGTTTGGAAAAACTGCCAAAGAAAATCTTGAGCGTGGAGCTGAAGTATTAAAGTTGTTTTTAACTCCAGGAATTGTGGATGAAGGTGAAACGATTCCTTGTAATTTAACTGACGAAGAAATATCCGCTGTTATAGAAGTTGCAAAAGCCAACAATATTCCTGTTACAGCACACTGTATTGGAGGCCAAGGGCTTATACAAGCAGTTAAAAAAGGTGTAAATATCATTGAACATGCATATTTTGCAACGCAAAAAGAAATTGAATGTATGAAGCAACATAACATATCTGTTTGCTTAACGTCAGGCATAATACTGGATGAAACACGTGAACCATTTTGTCCACCGGACTTTGTGAAAAAAGTGCATCGCACTAGAGAATATAGCAGGAGTTGTATGAGCAACGTAATAAAATCAGGACTAAAATTTACATTAGGTACAGATGCTTATCATACTTATCTTTATAAGGAAGTTTTATATGCACTAGAATTAGGAGCAAGTAAAATTGATGCCTTAAAAGGAGTAACTTCAAATGGTGCAGAAATGTTGAAAAAAGGAAATACCCTAGGACAAATTGAAAAAAATTATCTAGCTGATATAATTGCTGTTAAAGGCGATTTAATGTCAGACTTGACTAAGTTAAAAGATGTTATATTTGTAATGAAAGACGGAAAAGTATACTAGGCCTTCCTATATTTTAGGAAGGATTTTTTTATAGAAATTTTATAGTCGAAACATTTGCCGAGGAAAATCTTTTGTTGTTGTACACAATTAATTGACATAACAACATAAATAACTTACAATGTAAAATATGTGGAAGCAATATTCACAGAACAAAAATTGTAAGTTAAAAGGAGCAGATAATGAAAATATTAGTAATTGGTAGTGGTGGACGTGAACATGCTATTGTAAAGAAACTTAAGGAAAGTAAAATAGAAACAGAAATATATGTGGCACCTGGCAATGCAGGTATAAACCAAGAAGCAATAGGAGTTGACATTGGTGCAACAGATATAGAAGGAGTTGTTAAGTTTAGCATAGACAACAAGATTGACCTAGTTGTTGTAACTCCAGACGATCCGCTAGTTTTAGGTATGGTTGATGCACTAGAGAAAGCTGGCATTAAAGCATATGGACCAGATAAAAAAGCCGCTATTATAGAAGGAAGCAAAATATTTGCTAAAGACTTAATGAAGAAATATAAAATTCCAACTGCAGAATATGAAACCTTTGATAACTATGATAAAGCAAAAGAATATATAGTTAACTACAAAAAGTTTCCACTAGTTATAAAGGCTGATGGGTTAGCTCTGGGCAAAGGCGTAATTATTGCAAATGATAAAGATGAAGCATTAGAAGCAATTGAACAAATGATGATTGCCAGTGCCTTTGGAAAAAGTGGCCATCAAATTGTACTGGAAGAGTTTTTAGAAGGGGTTGAGGTTTCAGTACTATCATTTACAGATGGAAAAACAATTAAGCCTATGGTAAGCTCTATGGATCATAAACGTGCTTTAGATGGTGATTTGGGCTTAAACACTGGTGGTATGGGCGTTGTTGCACCAAATCCATACTATACTCCTGAAGTTGAAAAAGAATGTATGGAAAAAATCTTTATACCTACTATTAAGGCTATGAACAAAGAAGGTCGAAAGTTTAAAGGTACACTATACTTTGGACTAATGATTTCAAATGGCAAACCATATGTAATAGAATACAATTGTCGCTTTGGTGACCCCGAAACACAAGTTTGTCTGCCTCTTTTAAAAGGAGATTTGGTTGAGATATTTATGGCAGTGATTGAAGAAAGACTGGATCAGGTTGACCTTGAAATTAAAGATGAATCTGCTGCATGTGTTATAATTGCTTCTGGAGGGTATCCTAAAGCATATACGAAAGGAGAAATTATATCTGGACTGGATCAAGATGAAATTATTCATGCTGGAACAGCTTTAAAGGATAACAACTTTGTGACAAATGGTGGTAGAGTCTTAGGAATATGTGCTAAAGCTGATACATTGGAAGAGGCTCTGAAACAAGCTTATATCAAAGTAACTAAGATTGATTTTAAAGATATGCACTATCGTAAAGACATTGGAAAAAAAGCACTAAATGATAAAACTAGATTTTAAACCAAATTCATTATAAAATAGGGAACAAAACGGAGGAATTTTAGATGGTATATAGTGTTTATTCAACTAAGAAAAGAGAATTCGCAGATCTAGACAGTACAATGTTAAAAGACATTAGGCTTGCCTTAAACTTAGATAAATTAGAAAATTTACAAATTTATAATCGATATGAGGTAGAAAACATTTCGGAAGATGTGTTTAAAAAATGTATCCCAACAGTTTTTTCAGAACCACAAGTTGATGATTGTTTTGATAAACTGCCTGAACATAACGGGCGTATTTTTGGTGTTCAGTATTTACCTGGCCAATTTGATCAAAGAGCGGACTCATGTGAGCAATGTATTCAGTTTATTACACAAGGAGAACGCCCAACGGTACGCACAGCAAGAATTATATATCTATGGGGAGACATAAGTGATAAACAATTTGATGAGATTATAAAATATGTTATAAACCCCGTTGATAGTATGCAAGCCAGTTTAGAAGTGCCTAAAACTTTAAAGAGTAATATAACTATACCCACTCATATTGAACGATTTGTGGGATTTACTTCATATAGCAAGGAACAATTACAAGAGTTTTTGAAAAAATATTCCCTAGCTATGGATTTAGCAGATATAGAGTTTTGTCAAGAGTATTTTAAAAAAGAAAATCGGGATCCATCTATTACAGAAATTCGTATGATTGACACATACTGGTCGGATCATTGTAGACATACAACTTTTACAACTGTTTTAGAAAATATAAAAATTGAAAATAATATTATAAAAGAAGCTTTTGATAAATATTTACAAATACGTGAAGAGTTGTATGCGGGCAAAGATAAACCAATTACATTGATGGATATGGCGTGTATTGGAGTAAAGTATCTGAAATCAAAAGGGTTGACGCAAGCGTTGGATGAATCTGAAGAAATTAATGCTTGTAGTGTAAAAGTTGATGTTGATGTAAATGGAAAGATAGAACCATGGCTAGTTATGTTTAAGAACGAGACACACAACCATCCAACTGAAATAGAGCCTTTTGGAGGGTCTGCGACATGTCTTGGTGGAGCCATTCGTGATCCGCTTTCAGGGAGAAGCTATGTATATCAAGCTATGCGTATAACAGGCTCAGGAAATCCACTTAAACCTGTCTCAGAAACATTAAAAGGGAAATTGCCTCAAAGTAAAATTGTGACCGTTGCCTCAGAAGGATATAGCTCGTATGGTAATCAGGTTGGATTGGCAACAGGCCTGGTTGACGAAATTTACCATGATGGATATGTAGCAAAACATCTTGAAGTTGGAGCAGTAATTGGGGCCGCACCAGCGGAAAATGTGGTTAGAGAAACTCCAAAAGATGGAGATGCAATAATTTTATTGGGAGGAAGAACAGGGCGAGATGGTTGTGGTGGTGCAACTGGCTCATCAAAATCTCATGAAGTTGCATCTTTAACAGAATGTGGTGCAGAAGTACAAAAGGGCAATGCTCCAGAAGAGCGTAAAATTCAACGGTTATTTAGAAAGAAAGAAGTTACTACACTTATAAAAAGATGTAACGATTTTGGTGCGGGTGGAGTGAGTGTTGCAATTGGCGAACTTGCAGATGGTATTGATATAAACCTAGACCTAGTACCTAAAAAGTATGAAGGACTTGATGCAACTGAACTAGCTATTAGTGAGTCACAAGAACGTATGGCAGTTGTAGTAAGCCCATCAAATGTTGAAAAATTTATTGAGCTTGCAAACGAAGAAAATCTTGAAGCTACTGAAGTTGCAAAAGTGACTAGTACAAATCGTCTAAAAATGATTTGGAATGGAGAACAAGTTGTTGATTTATGTAGGGACTTTCTAAGTTCAAATGGTGCAAAAAAATATATGGATGTGGAAGTTACCCCTTCTATGAAGTGTAAGAAAGAAATTTCAGCTAACTTAAGAGAACAATTTGAAGCAACATTAAAAGATTTGAATGTATGTTCAAAACGTGGATTAATTGAAAAATTTGACTCAACTATTGGATCAAGAACAGTTTTAATGCCTCTTGGGGGAAAAAACCAGCTTACTCCTGCTCAAGCTATGGTTGCAAAAATCCCTGTTGAAAATGCTGAAACTACCACTTGTACTATAAAAGCATATGGATTTGATCCAGAACTATCAGACAATTCACCATTTGAAGGTGCGTATTACAGTGTAGTTCATTCTTTAGCCAAAATTATTGCTACTGGTGGAAATATAGAGAAATGCTGGTCATCTTATCAAGAATACTTTAGACGATTGGGTACAAATCCAAAGAACTGGGGGTTGCCTTTTGCCAGTCTTTTAGGAGCTTTAAGAGCACAACTTGATTTTAACGTTCCTGCTATTGGAGGTAAGGATTCAATGTCAGGGACTTTTGAGGATTTGCATGTTCCAAATACACTAATTGCTTTTTCGCTATGTGTTGCTAATGTTAATGATATTGTTTCTCCAGAATTTAAACAGTCTGGAAATTATATTTACAGTATATCTACTAAATGTAATGAAGATGGAATTCTTGATGTCACAAACTTAATTGATAACTTTAAAGTAATCAATGAACTTATTAAAGAAAAGAAAATTGTTTCAGCTTATGCAATAGGTAAAGGCGGTATTTGTGAAGCAGTCACCAAGATGGTCTTTGGAAATGATATAGGGGCAAAAATTAATGTCTTGGAAGCTAAAGAATTATTTGAAGTGAATTATGGCAGTATTATTGTTGAAGCGGTTGACGAAATTAGTGTAGGAATATGCATTGGAAAAACAATTGATAACGCTGAAATCATAGTAAACATTTCATCTGAAAATATAACAGAAATGTGGGATATTGAAGAATTAAAAAGTATATGGATTAAACCACTTGAACCTGTATACTTGTCTAGTATTCCAGAAGAACGCATTATTATTCCAACAATTAGGTGCATTAAAAAATCTAACATTAAATCAAAAGTTAAATATGCTTCGCCAAGAGTTTTAATACCTGTTTTTCCTGGGACAAATTGTGAGTATGACTTGGCATATTCTTTTGAGAAAGCAGGAGCAACTATTGATACTTTTGTAATTAACAATCTTACTCCTGCTGGAATAAATGAATCTCTTAGAATAATGGAGCAAAAGATTAAACAGTCTCAAATTATTGGCTTGCCAGGAGGCTTTAGTGGAGGAGATGAACCTGATGGTTCGGGTAAGTTTATTACTGCATTCTTGAGAAATGAACGTATGAAAGACGCAATCCACACTTTCTTAAACGATAATGACGGATTAATGTTAGGAATTTGTAATGGTTTCCAAGCACTAATTAAACTTGGTCTTGTACCTTTTGGAAAAATTGTAGAGCCATGTGCAAACAATCCGACACTAACATTTAATAGAATTTCAAGACATCAATCTCGTCTTGTAAACACTAGGGTTTGTGCACATCATTCTCCATGGTTTATGCATACAAAGGTAGGCGAAATCCATACGGTGCCAATTTCTCATGGTGAAGGACGATTTATTGCTACTTCTGATATGTTGGAAAATTTAATAGAGAATGGTCAAATTGCAACTCAATATGTAGATGGGGATGCAAATCCTACTCTTAATATAAACTTTAATCCAAATGCGTCAATGATGGCTATTGAAGGTGTAACTTCACCTGATGGTCGTATACTTGGAAAAATGGGTCATAATGAACGTTTTGGAGATAATCTTTATAAAAATGTACCAAGATATCCAGATTGCCCTATATTTCAAGGTGCAGTAGATTATTTTCTATAAAAAACAATATAGAAAGGCGAATGTTATTCGCCTTTCTTAATAACTGTATTCATCTATAAATTGTACATGTACTTTATTTCTGATTTATAAATGGACAGCAAAAAAGGAGACATCTATGAAACAGATCATTAAGACTGGAATAGACTTTACAGAGGACATAAGATTTAAATTATTATGTCTGCATACTGTTCAAAATATAGACGGTATAAGTTATAACCCAATTCCAGTAGTGAAAGATGTAATAAATGTATTTGGAAGTATACTTCCTCGCAAAATTAAAATAGCCCCTAGTGATGAGGTAAAACCTGTATTGTTGCCGTATTCTACTATTAAAAAAATACGATCAATACAAACAGATAAAAATAATACTATTGCACAAATAATAAATAAAACTCAAGAAATATTGTCTGATTGCAGAGTGTATACGTATAAGAAGGTTTCTCTCGAAAAAAAGTGGGTAAATTCTACAACTTTAGAAATGCAAAATAAAGCAGATAAATATTTAATATTTAGAGTGGGAAAAGGATTAATAGCAGGTGCAAATGAACTAGCGTATGATTCATCAAATCATAAAGAGACGGGAATGGCAGCAGCTATGTGGTTGCTACCTATAAAGCAAGTACCACAGTTTAAGGATGATGTGTTAGTGGAAGTAGTTACAACAGCATTTGGAGTACAAAGTAGAGCTAGTTTAAAGATGCATGAATTAGGACATTCATATTTAATAAATATATCACATCCAAAATTAAGAGAAAGCACTAAATATAAAACGAATAATAGGTTACAAATATGGTTGGACTTTCTATTAAAGGGAGAACTAGATTTATCAGATGACGTATTTAAGGAAGTATATAAACTATGTGAGTATCTAAAAATCAATAAGGAGATAAAAGAAATGGTAACATCAAATTTGGATTATGCAAGTTTTTTGACAAGAAGTGATAGAGAAGAAGGTCGTGAAGAAGGTCTGCTTGAAGGTATAGAAAAAGGTATGGAAAAAGGTATGGAAAAAGGTAGAGTAGAGGGACAAATAATAGCCTATTTAGAAATGAATGTACCCATAGATGAAATAGCAGAAAAATTTAAATTGAGTGTAGAAGAAATAAAAAAATTTAGTCATTAATTTTATTTCTAATTTATACATGGACAGCAAAAAAAGGAGACATCTATGAAACAGATCAGTAAGACTGGAATAGACTTTACAGAGGACATAAGATTTAAATTATCATATCTGCATACTGTCTAAGATATAGACGGTATAAATTATAATCAAATCTCTGTAGTAAAAAAATATATCTCATCCAAAATAAAGAGAAAAGTTCAAAGGTCTTTTCTCTTTATTTTACTGGTCAAGTCTAATCTTAGTGTAGGAATTAGTTATTCAAATAATTCATATTCACTTGCTAGTTGCGTCTTAAAAGTTTCCTTATCAGCTACATCAATATTTAAATTATTGTTATTCAACAAAATATAGAACCAGATATTTAATAAATATTCAAAATAAGTCAAAGATTAACATGATTCACCCTTGACCTATCATTTTACCTAGCCATATAATACAATGTTGATAGAAAATATTTTTTTAAGGGAGTTTTAATATGAGTGTTTTAAATGTAAAAAATGTAACACATGGATTTGGTTCACGTGCAATTTTAGAAAATGTATCATTTCGTTTATTGAAAGGGGAACATGTAGCTTTAATTGGTGCAAATGGTGAAGGTAAATCTACCTTTCTAAACATCATTACAGGTTCACTAGTGCCAGATGAGGGAAAGGTGGAGTGGTCAAACAGAGTTGTTGTTGGATATCTTGATCAACATTCAGTATTGAAAGCAGGTACTACTATAAGGGACAATTTAAGATTGGCTTTTGAGGGGCTTTTTGAGCTTGAAAAAGAGATGATAGCGATGTATGACAAAATGGGTGAAGCTTCTGAAAGTGAAGTTAATAAGCTTATGGAAGATGCTTCTGAGATACAAAATATCCTTGATAATAGTGGATTTTACATGTTAGATAGTAAAATTGAAGAAGTTGCACAAGGACTAGGGCTTAGTGATATTGGTTTAGATAAACTAGTAAATGAACTTAGTGGTGGTCAACGAACAAAAGTTCTACTTACAAAGTTACTTCTACAAAATCCTACTATACTTATTTTGGATGAACCAACAAATTATCTGGATGAAAATCATATTGAGTGGCTTAAACGCTATTTACAAGAATATGAAAATACATTTATATTAGTTTCTCATGATATTCCTTTTGTTAACGCTGTATGTAATATTATTTATCATGTGGAAAATTGTGAGCTTACACGGTATGTTGGCAATTATGATAATTTCTTACAACTATACGAACAGAAAAAAGTTCAAGAAAAGAAAGCATATGACCGTCAGCAAAAAGAGATTGATAAGCTGGAAGATTTCATTGCAAGAAATAAAGCTCGAGTTGCAACAACAGGTATGGCAAAGAGCCGTATGAAACAACTTGACAAGATGGACATACTTGAAAGACCAAAAGAAAAAATCAAGCCTATATTTAACTTTAGGTACTCAAAATCTCCAAGCCGATTTTTAATAGAAGCAAAAGATTTAGTTATTGGTTATGACGAACCACTAACTAGACCACTAAATTTTAAAGTTGAAAAAGGAAAGAAGATTGCTATTTGTGGAGTAAATGGACTAGGTAAATCTACATTGCTAAAAACAATGCTTGGAATTATTCCTCCAATTAGCGGAAAAGTTGAACATGGTGAAAATATTGACTATGGCTATTTTGAGCAGGAATATATAGAAGATACCAACAATACTGCTCTAGAAGAAATGTGGAATGCGTATCCGTCAATGACAAATCATGAAGTTCGCTCTGAACTTGCTAAGTGTGGACTTACAACAGAACATATCACTAGTCTTATGAAAGTTCTTTCTGGTGGAGAAAATGCTAAAGTTAGATTGTGTAAAATATTACACCGTGAATTAAACTTATTAGTGCTTGATGAACCTACTAACCATCTTGATGTCATGGCTAAAGATGAACTATGCAAGGCACTAAAAGAATTTAACGGGACTATTGTTTTAGTTTCTCATGAACCTATGTTCTATGAACAATTTATTACTGACGTTTGGAATGTGGAAGATTGGACCACTAAACTAGTTTAACCTCATACATTTTCAAGAATGAAAGGAGACAACAATGACAAAAATAGTATATTTAAGTGCCAGTGGAAACACAGAATATCTAGCAAAATACTTAAAGAATGAATTAAGTAATAGATCAGAAGAGGCAGAAGTAATCAATTTATTAAAAATAACTAAAAACATGAATTTAGAATGTGATCATATGATATTAATGTGTTCAATAACTGCTTTTAGGGTATCGAATAGAATTATAAAATTTGCAAAACATCTTACTAATATAAAAAATGTTAGTTTTATAGCTGTAGGTTGCAATGAGTATTGGGTTAATAAGGCAGCTACAAAGCCCCTTATTGATATTGCAAATAAAAATAAAATCCCTATTAAATTAAATAGAGTTGTAGCTATGCCAGTTAATTTGATTTATAAAATGTCTAGACAACAAGGGAGAGAAGTTATAGATGCTGCAGATATGAAGATAACACAACTAGCTAGTGATATAATTTGCAATAAAGTAGATGTAATAAATATTCCGATTAAATCCAAAATATTGTTAGGTGTTGGAAAGATAGAAACATATTTAGCTCCATTGTTTGGCATAGATTTAAAGGCTAATAAAGATTGTATATCTTGTGGTATTTGTTGGAAAAATTGTCCTATGAAAAATATAGTTCCATCAGACAATGCAACTCCCAAGTTCAAGTTTAAATGTAGTATGTGTCTAGGATGTATTTATAAATGCCCAAAAAAAGCTATACATCCTAGGCTGTACAAATTTATACCATTCAAAGATGGTTATAATGTTAACGAGTATTTAACTTCAACCGATGTAATAACCACTGACTCATCCAAATTATAACTTCGTATACTCTAGTAGTGATTACAGCAGTTGTATTTGAAATTTGACGTATAGTGTTTATCAAAATCAAAGGCTTTTTATAGTATTTAATACCATAAAAAACTAACATATATTTTAAAATATATGTTAGTTATAATGGCACCTTTTGAGTATCAGACACTTTAGTACTAGTGTCTTTTTTTCCAAATAGTCTCTCAAAAATTGAAGGTTTAATTGATACATGTTGCAATTCTAAGTTTGCAATATCTCTTTTCATTCTTTGAACTTCTCTTGCCATATTATCAAACTTTTCATTTTTTTCTTCAACTACACTTTGAAGAACACTAACTTTTTTATCAACCAAGTCTAATACTTCTTCACTAATTTCTTGTTTAATTTTATTAGTAATTTCTTCTTTAGATTCATTCATAGATTCTTTAATAGCTGTGCTAATAAAGTTTTTAAGTTTGTCTTGTGTTTCTGGTGATACATCTTTAACAGAAGTTTGTTCAACACTACTCAGTTCTCGATCAGTGCCAAAGTCAGACTCTTGCTCAGTGCCATGAGCTGGTTTTTGTGGTACGCTTAAAATTGCTCCAGCAACTTCAACTAAATTTTTCATATTACAGCAATCCTTACCTTTTAATGCGTTTTTTATAGCTTTTAATTCAATACCTTGATCTCTCAATTCAGTAATATAATTAATTACTTCAATATTGTCTAAGGAAAATACTCTGTGTCCTTGAGCATTTCTTAAAATATTAAGGGCAAGTTCTTTCTCATAATACCTTATCAAATAAGGCTCTACATCCAAATAATCGGAGGCTTCTTTAATTGTGAAAGTTTCTTTACTCATGATTTTCCCCCATTCATAGTCTGTACTAACTTAAAATTTAATATATAGCATAATATATTATTACATTTTATCAATATATTAATCAAGGCATTTTGAAACTATATTCTTATTATACTATATTTTCTTTGCTTTGTCATTTTTTATATAAAATTATATAAAAATAAAATCATATTGTTTTTACTATTTTATTTTTAAGTCATTATTTTAACAAAAATCTTATATCTTTTTAGCTATTGAAAATTGATATGGGCTTAATATAAATAAATTATATCAATTTTTGCTTTAGATATTTATTATAAACATTAAAAATAATATTTATGCACAAAAAATAATTGCTTTAAAAGAAAAGGTTTATATAGTTATTTATTATATCCAAAAATTAGTAATATATTACTTTATTGAGTTAATAATGGATTGAATTTAGTCTTATTTTTGTTGATTTAAAAAGCAAAATCAAATATAATAAAAATTAAGGAAATGGATAATTTCTTTAGTTAAAATATAAAAATTTGGAGGAAAATTATGAAAATTTCAACAGACAAAGCACCAGCTGCAATTGGACCATATTCTCAAGGAATGACTTTTGGAGATTTAGTATTTACATCTGGTCAAGTACCTTTTGATCCAGCAACTATGGATATTGTTGGGACAAATATCACTGAACAAACTGAACAAGTTATGAAAAATCTTGGAGCTGTTCTTGAAGCAGGAGGTACAAAATTTGAAAATGCTATTAAAACATTATGTTTTCTAAGTGATATGAGTGACTTTGCTGAATTTAACAAAGTATATGAAAAGTATTTTGTAAATAAGCCAGCAAGGTCTTGTGTTGCGGTAAAAACTTTGCCTAGAAATGTACTAGTGGAAGTTGAATGTATTGCTCATAAGTAAGGATGATAAATTATGTACGGGCGAATCTTGTTTGTCCGTGCAATTAATATAAAGGAGATTTTATTAATGTATGATACTGACAAACCTGAAGTGGTTAAAATAAATAATTGTCCCGCTCATAATTTTTTTGGTTTATATAAATATAGGCAATATCTAAATGAAAGATGGAATTTTAATTATGCTAAAAATATAGATTTAGCACCAAAGGACTTTCAAAATCAAGATGTAAATTGCAAATTTTGGGATAAAATTAGAGTGCCTGCACATATCCAAATGGAAGGCTATGACAAGCCACACTATACAAATCGTGCATATCCATGGGATGGAGTAGAAGAAATAGTGCCTCCTCAAGTACCAAAAATGTTTAATCCTGTAGCGAGTTATGTAAAATATTTCACTTTGGACGAACATTTAAAAGGTAAACCATGTTTTTTAAGCTTTCAAGGTGTAGAAAGTGCTTTTTATGTATGGCTAAACGGGGAGTTTATTGGATATAGTGAAGATAGTTTTACAGCAAGTGATTTTGATGTAACTCCTTTTCTAAAAGATGGAGAAAACAAATTAGCAGTGCAAGTATTAAAGTTTAGCACTGGAAGTTGGTTAGAAGATCAAGATTTTTTTAGATTTAGTGGTATTTTTAGAGATGTATTTTTGTATGCAATGCCTGAAGATGTTTTTGTTTGGGACTATTTTTTAAGAGCAGATATTGATAGTAGCCTAACAAAAGCTACACTAGTTTTAGACTGCGATGTTGTTGATTATACACAATGTAATGAAGGCGAATATGAGATTGTATTAAGTTTAAAGGACAATTACGGCAATTATATATTGCAGAAAGCTCAAAAGTTTGAACTTAATGCAACAAAAAATTACAAAGTTAAATTTGAAACAGCAATAGAATATATGAACCTTTGGAGTAGTGAAAATCCATATTTGTATAATGTAGAGATTAGTTTAACTAGAGATGAACAAAGCATAATGAATATCACAGACAAATTTGGTTTTAGAAAAGTTGAAATAGATAATGGTATTATAAAAATCAATGGCCAAAGAATAGTATTTAATGGCACGAATAGACATGAATTTAATGCAACGCATGGAAGATGTATTTCAGAAGATGATATGATATATGATATTATTCAAATGAAACTTCACAATATTAATGCTGTTAGAACTTCACATTATCCAAATCAGCCTAGATTTTATGAGTTGTGTGACGAGTTTGGTTTGTATGTAATTGATGAAGTAAACTTGGAAACACATGGAACTTGGAAATATGAAGGTAACAATGCAGATGCAATTCCGAAAGGACTACCTCAGTGGACAAATGCGGTAATGGAACGTGTTACATCTATGTTCAAAAGAGATAAAAATTTCACTAGTATAATAATATGGTCGCTTGGAAACGAATCTTATGGTGGCGAAAACTTCAAGATAATGGGAGATTATTTAAGAGCTGAAGATAATACTAGGCTAATTCACTATGAAGGATTTTTCCATGATAGAGAATTTGAGTATGTATCAGACATAGAAAGTCAAATGTATACCTCTCCTAAAAACTTAGTCAAATATTTAGAAGGACATAAAGATAAACCAGTGATTTTGTGTGAATATGCTCATGCAATGGGAAATTCCTGCGGAAACCTTAATGAGTACGTAGAATTGACTAGAAAATACCCCCACTATCAAGGCGGATTTATATGGGATTGGGTTGATCAAGCAATTTGGACAACAAATGAGTATGGTGAGAAAGTTTTAGGATATGGTGGGGATTTTGAAGATAAACCTAATGATGGTAACTTTAGCGGAAATGGCTTATTATTTGCTGATCGAACATTAAGTCCTAAAATTCAAGAAGTAAAATATTGTTATCAATATGTTGATTTCACATTTGATGGAACAGAAAGTATAACCATTAAAAATAATTATTTATTTACTGATCTTAATAAATTTGAAGCTGAAATAGAAATTTTAGAAGAAGGAAAAATAATTTTTGCTAATATACTTGAAATATTTGGCAAACCTCAAAAAATAGCAACTTTTGATTTGAATTTTGATATACCTTTTAACAAAGATAAAGAGTATATTTTAAATATTAGTTTAAAGCTAAAAGAAGATACTAATTGGACAAAACATGGATATGAAATAGCCTTTGCACAACATATTATTCAAAAAGGAAACTTCAGGAGATTACCTGCATCCAAAATGTGTAATGAATTGTCTTTGCATATGGGTCTTATGAACATTGGAGTTAGAGGAGAAAACTTTAGCATTATGTTTTCAAGAATTATGGGGTCATTGATTAGCTATGAACTTGATGGGATGGAATATATAAAAGATTTCCCAGTGCCGAGTTTTTGGCGTGCTAGTACTGATAATGACAGAGGAAACCTTATGCAACAAAGGTGTTATCCATGGATTTATGCTGGTGAATGGGCTAGGTATACAAAAATGGATGCTGAAAAAGTAGGGGACACTGTTCAAGTATATATTGATTTTAACTTGTTATTACCAACACCTACGACGTGTAGAATAACTTATATAATTCATAAAGAAGGAACTATAACTATAAAAATGACTTATAAAGGAATAAAAGGATTGCCTGAGATGCCAGCATTTGGTGTAAGAATGGGCATGCCTAAAAACTTTGAACAAATTACTTTTTATGGAAAAGGACCTGAAGAAAATTATATTGACAGAAATTTAGGTTCAAAAATTGGTATATATAAAACAACAGTTAGTGAAAATTTAACTAAATACCTAGTGCCACAAGAATGTGGAAATCGTACTGAAGTACGATGGATAAAGGTTGAAACATCCAACGGTAGAGGAATACTATTTGAAAAGATTGATGATACTCTTGAAGTTAATGTAGGAAATTATGTACCTCAGCAACTAGAAATTGTGAAACATCAATATGAATTACCTAGACCATTTTCAACTTTTGTTACAATAAACAAAATGCAAATGGGTGTTGGTGGTGATGATAGTTGGGGTCAACATACTCATGATGAATATAAAATAGATTCATCAAAAGATTTGGAATTACAATTTAACTTTAAGCCGTTTTAACTTTTTCAATTGGAAGCACTTTAATAGAGCACAATGTGCTTCCTTACACATACACCGTGCTCACCAAAAATCTATCTATTTGTTAAATTCTGTAATTTTAATATTTTTATTATGATATTGATCTGCTCTTTTTATAGTTCGGCTGATTTTGATGGCTTGCTTAGGACACCAGTGAATACATCCAAAACATTCCGCACAGTTATTGCCTATTTTTGCTTTACCATTAATAATCCTAATATTATTTACGGGGCAAATTTTTTTACATCTCTTACATCCAATACATTTATCATTAATTACTTTTTTCTTCAGTAGTTTTTTGCCTAATGGATTAAACATAAATTTATAAAATAGTTTATATAACATATTGTATTTTGCTTTTCTTTTGTTATATTTCATTGTCCAAAATTCTAGTGCTACTGTTTGCAGATCTACTTCGATTTTTTTTATCTTAGAACCAAACATAATTGAAAAAGAATTGTCTGTCATAACAATATTTTTAAATTTAGAAACTTTTAAATTTCTAGCTTCTATGATTTTTAAGAAAGAATGCTCACAATTTCCGTTATTTCCACCAGAAACACTTACTCCCATAATTTTTTGATTCTTTTTAAATTCAAAGTTTTTAATAAATTCTACAACATTTGGTGGTATATCAACAGCATAGGTTGGAAATACAAAAATTATATGTTTAGAATTGTCATTAACTGCATGCTTTAAAGGTACTACTTTATCGTTATGTTTTTTTGCTAGTTCTTTTGCCACACAGTAACTATTCCCAGTACCTGAAAAATATATAACCATAATTGTCTACTCCTTTTTTTGTAATAAAAAAGGTATATTAAAATAATGAAAGATACCTTTGCTAATTATTTTAATATACTGACAAAAAGAGTTCAAGGCATATCATAATTGATAACGGAGCCTAACTTCATTATTTATTTTTCTTACTTTTTATTATAATTTTAATAATTACCAAAATTAAAACAGCTATAACTATAAGTGGGATACCATATATTAACAAAACAACTGCATTTTGAGTATTTTCTATAAACTTATCTATCATATCTGAAAAAGCAACTGAAATTCTCTCTGAAAAAGTTTTGGGTACTGGAAGTTGCTCTTCGTATTTATAAACTTCATCAATATAAATTGTAACTGTAGCGAAATCAACTAGGCTGTCATATTGATTTAGTGTACCTTGAAATGACTCTAGTTCATATAACACATTTGCTAGTTCTTTTTCAATTTCAAAGATTTCTGTAAGAGTACCTGACTTTTCAAGCAATTCGGTAAGCCTTTCTTGCTGAATAGTTAATGTTTCTATTCTAAGTTCAGTATCAACATACTGGTCAGTAATATCTTCAGATTCGATAGATTTATAAACTACCATCCCATACTTTTCTGTAGTGTTTATAAATTGTGTAAACATATTTTCAGGAATTCTAGCTTTTACTGTAGCATAACGTGCTGCATTGCTATAGCTACTATCATAATCTTTATATTGCTCTCCACTACCATCAACTTCATATAATTCTATAAAACCGCCAAGCTGTTCTACTTCCTCAAATATGTAATTTATAGAATTGTCAAACTCTAGAGTTTCAATGCTTACTCTTCCACTTTTTATTATCTTCCTATTAGGAAATTGCATGTCTGGCATAACGGAATTAGATCCAGCGCCACTTTTCATAGATATAGATGCCATATCCATCATAGGTGCACTATCCATCGCTATATTAGATGCTAGACTTTCTTCTATAAATAGCCCTGACTCTGGCTCTGCACTACTACCGCAGCCTATTAATAAAACACATGACATTATCATTATAAATATTTTTTTAAACATAAATATCCTCCCTTTATTATACTTTTTGTTCAAAATATATTATTATGTCATAATTACTTATTCAAGTACATATTAAGTTACTAATGTTTGTTTTGTTATAAGCTCTGTATTATGACGTTGAGTTAATATATTTTGTTTCCAAAATATAGGATTAAGTTTGTGCTTATATACGATTTTTATGGAATAGGATTAAATATTAAATATACGCATATATTAGAAAAAGGAAAAGCAAACTTATTTTAAGGCAAAAATATTTCAAAACAAAAATCACACTATATTAAAAAATACTTACTTGATAAGAATGAATAACAAAGGAAAATTTATACCTGAAAATACTGAACAAAAATATAGGTAACTTTTAAAGGCGATTAATATTTAATCGCTTGTATTTCTAGTATGATAATTATATTGGCCAAAGGAGTATTTAAATATGGAAAAATTACAGTTAAAAGATTTTTTGAGTTATAACTACATTTCAAATATCACTTTATCACAAGATAATGCGAAATTAGCTTTTGTAGTACATAATGCTGATTACAATAATAATGGATATTCATCTAACATTTGGGTTATGGATACTAAAACAAAAGGTTATTCAAGGCTTACTGCGTTAAATAAAGAGTCGAACTTTATTTGGCTTGACGAAACAAACATTTTGTTCCAATCAATGAGAAATGAAGCACTGAAATCTAGAATATCAGAAGGAGAAACATGGACAGTCTATTATAATATTTATATAAACGGTGGTGAGGCACAAGAATATATGCGTATTCCTATGCCTGTATTAAATATTAAATCAATTGATAAAGACACGTTCGTTCTAGTAGCGAAATATGACCCAAACAGAATTAATTTAAACAACCTAAAAGGAGAAGCAAGAACAGATGCAATTTCAAAAATTAAAGATAGTAAAGGATATGAGATAATAGACGAGATACCATTTTGGTTTAATGGTGGAGGATTTACTAATAAAAAAAGAAATCGGTTATATTTATACAAGCGTAGCACACAAGAGCTAACACCTTTATGTGATGAATTCACTTCGGTAAGTGATTTTCAAATTAAAGATGGAAAAATTTTATATATTGCTAATCGATTTACTGATAAATTTGAATTAATTAATAGTGTTTCATGTTATGATATTGAAAAATGTGAAAACAGCGTCGTGTTTGCTCAAGAAGAAAAGTACAATATTAGTGCTGCAGAGTTTATGGGTGAAAAAATAATGATTGTAGCGAATGATATGAAAAAGTATGGTTTTCTTCAAAACAACAATTTTTATTTTGTACAAGACGGTAAACTAGAACTTTTAGCGGAACATAATTATGGATGGGGAAATTCAATCGGCTCTGACTGTCGTTATGGCAAAGTAAAAAGTAAAAAAATGGTTGGAGATGATTTTTATTTTGTTACAACAGCAGGAAAAAGTTCGTTTATTCATAAGCTAAACCCTAGTGGTGAAATTACTACTATTAGTGAGGATAATGGTTCTGTTGATTGTTTTGATACGGATGGCACAAATTTTTATTTTGTAGGACTTCGTGGACAAAAATTGCAGGAAATTTATGAAATAAACCAGCAAGAAGTTCAATTAACTACTATAAATGAAGAGATATTAAAAAACAAATCTATAGTCACTCCAAAATACATTCCATTTATAAATAATGATGGAATTGAAATTGATGGATATATACTTGAACCTGTGGATTATGACCCAAATAAAGAATATCCTGCTATTTTAGATATACACGGCGGACCCAAAACAGCATATGGCACAGTTTTTTATCATGAGATGCAACTGTGGGCAAACATGGGATACTTTGTATTTTATTGTAATCCTCGTGGAAGTGATGGCAAAGATAATGAGTTTGCAAATTTGAGGGGAAAATACGGAACAATCGACTTTGATGATTTTATGGCATTTACAGACTCTGTATTAGAAAAGTATCCTCAAATTGATGTAAATAGAGTAGGCGTTACTGGTGGTTCATACGGTGGATTTATGACAAACTGGATTATTGGGCACACTAACCGTTATAAATGTGCTGTAACACAAAGAAGTATTTCAAACTTTATTGGGAAATTTGGTACAACTGACATCGGGTATTACTTTAATGCAGACCAAAATCAATCTACACCTTGGGATAATCATGACAAGTTGTGGTGGCATTCTCCACTTAAATATGCTGATAAAGCTACAACACCAACTTTATTTATACATTCAGATAAAGACTATAGATGTTGGACTCCTGAAGCTTTTCAAATGTTCACAGCATTAAAATATCATGGCATTGAAGCTAGGCTTTGTCTTATTAAAGGTGAAAATCATGAGCTTTCAAGAAGCGGAAGGCCTAAAGCACGTGTGAAACGTCTTGAAGAAATTACCCAGTGGTTTGAGAAATTTTTAAAAAATTAAATATATAATATTATAGAAAGAAGGACAGGAAATGATTGCAATAAAAGGTGGTACAGTTATCACAATTACAAATGGGGTATTAGAAAATGCCGTTATTTTAGTTGAAGAAGGAAAAATTAAGGCAATTGGAACAAACGTTGAAATACCAGAAGATGCTCAAATTATTGATGCTTCAAAACATTATGTTATGCCAGGGCTTATTGATGCACATACTCATATTTCTACATTTAATGAGCCTGGTACATTTAGAGGGCCTTATGATGGAAACGAAATGAGTTCTCCAATTACACCATATGTTCGTGCGATGGATGCTTTAAACCCTGACGATTATGCTATTGATAAAGTGCGTGATGCAGGATTTACAACTGTTTGCACATTGCCTGGATCTGCTAATGTTATTGGAGGAACAGGAATTACCTTTAAATTAAGAGGCAAAACAGCAGCTGAAATGATAATTGAAGGTACTGAACAAATGAAAATGGCACTAGGAGAAAACCCTAGAGGAGTGTATGGCAAAGATGGCAAAATGCCAATGACACGCATGGGTGTTGCTGGGATTTTAAGAAAAACTTTAGCTGAAGCAAAAGTGTATTCTGACAAGTTGAAAGAAGGCGCTGAGCCCAAATTTGATTTTGCTATGGAGTCTTTGGTAAAAGTTGTTCGTGGAGAAATGAAAGTACGTATTCATGCACATCGTGCTGATGATATTATGACAGGCGTGCGTGTTGCTGAAGAGTTTAACCTAGACTATTCAATTGAACATGCAACTGAAGGCTACAAAATAGCAGACATACTTGCTGAAAAAAGAGTAGTATGTGTTGTTGGCCCAATCTTAAAAGCTCCATCAAAACAAGAACTTCATGAAAGAACTCCTGAAGTTGCAGGTATTTTAAGAAAAGCTGGTGTGCCAATTTGTATTACAGCTGACACAGCTTCAGAAACAGCGTGGCTTCCAGCACGTATAGGACATTTAATGCGTAGAGGATTGGAAGAGAAAGATGCGTTTGAAGCAATTACGTTAGCTCCAGCTAAATTACTTGGTGTAGATGATAAAGTAGGTTCACTGGAAGTTGGTAAAGATGCGGATATTGCTATTTTTGATGGGCATCCATTTAGTTCGCTTTCACTATGCAATCTTGTTATGATTGATGGGGTAATATATAGAAACACCCTAGAGCAATAAAATAACATCAAGAATACTACTATATTTAATTATTAGAAAGCCAGTGCACTATCATATGCACTGGCTTATTTTATGTATTTATATAAATATTTCTATCTAAGATTTATTGACTGTGTTATATTAAATCGGTATAATTTTCTTATATGTAGCAATAAGTTATTTGCATATTTATGATGTTAAATACATGTAGCTTATAATACATTGGTTGGTTTTACATAAAAATTTAAAGAGGTGGTAAATGAAAACTTTAAGAAGTTTATTCAGCGTTGCATTATTATTAATATTAGTCGGCAGTTGTTGTGCCAGCTTGCAGCATTCATCAATGCTAAAAGTAAATATTAGTGAGATTGAATTTGAAACAGAACGAGGAACGTTAAGTGGCTATCTATATATGCCAAAAGAAATGGATATAGATAGCAAAAGGCCAGTTATAGTATTAACTCATGGTTATTTAAATACAAAAGAGATGCAAGATGCTCCAGCAATTGAAATGTCTAAAAGAGGCTATATTGTCTTGGCACTTGATATGTATGACCATGGAGACTCTAGGTGGGAAGCAGATATTGAAACTGGGAAAGAGTTCTCTACATTTTGGCTTTATTCACAACTAGATGCAGCAAATTATATGGCATCACAAGATTATACATTAAAAGATGAATTTGGCAACGCATATATTGCAGTAAGCGGGCATTCTATGGGAGGATTTTCAACCATTTTAGCTATGTATATGGATGAAATGGCATCATTAACACGAGGCACCAGAAATATATTTGCAGGTCTTCCTGTAGCAGCAGATTTTTCATATGCTTCATTTGTTGCATCACAAGAAGATATTCAAGCAGCATTTGGAGACAGGACAGTTGGAATTATTGCTGCAAAATATGATGAATTTTTCTTTAATCCAGATGTGCCCATTGCGGAAGGTAGTGTTACAAGAAAAGATTTTACGGAAACAACTTCTGGCAAATTATTTTTAGGAACGGAAGAAGCTACAGCAGGAAAATTTTATTCAGTTCAATCAGGAGATGTCATAGTGGACAATAATGTTGTGCGTAAATCTCAATCAGGACAACGTATTATATATACTCCTAACGAAATACATCCTTGGAACCATTTTTCTGCTTCAACAACAGCTCTTATGATTGAGTTTTATCAAACAGTTTTTGCAGGAGTAATCCCTGAAGATATGGTAAATGCAAACTTAGATCCAAATAGTCAAAGTTGGATTTTAAAAGAACTATCCAATTTTATTGCTATGATAGGATTTTTCCTGCTTATTGTATCATTTGCAGGAGAATTATTAAAATTGCCATTCTTTAAAAACGCTATTACGGATGAAGCGAAACCTGTTTCACCGCCTAGTACTAACAGTCAAAAAATACTAGACAAATTAATTTTAGTAATAAGCCTTATTTATCCAGTGATTTTATTTCCTGTATTGATGGATAGACAAGAAATTGGAATAAATATACTGACTATTGGTAGCGGGATTATGTTGATTATTAGTATTTGGTTACTAATAAAATTCTATAAAAATCAAAGTTTTTATCAAGCAAAAGCTATGATGTACACAGCTATAATATCAATTGCTGGAATTTTATTATTCCAATTGTCTGATAAAATCTTAATTACAGGCCCAACATTTAATCAACCAACAACAAATCAAATTGTATTTTGGGCACTAGGGTCAACTGTCATATCTGCTATTATTTTGGCTATGGTATATAGTATGTTTAAAGTTAAGCTAGGAGATACTGCTCAAAGCTATGGACTTACTTGGAACATTTCCGCAATCATCTCTAGTTTTGCAACTTCACTAGTATCAGTTGTTGGAGCTTATATTATATTGTTTATCATACAAGCAATATTTAAAGTAGACTTTAGAATTTGGACTTGGGCAGTTAGAACTTTTAAAATAGAACATTTAATAACAGCACTTAGATATATGCCTTTCTTATTTATCTTTTATTTTATTAATGTAATTGTCATTAATGCTAACACTAGAAAAGTACGAGGTGAAATTATAATAGCATTATTGCTTAATGTAGGCGGGCTATGTATTTGGGTAGCATTACAATATGGATTTCTTTTTTTAACAGGGGTAGCATTTTATCCAGCTCAAGCGTTAAATGGAATTTTGCTATTTGCAACAATTCCTTGTCTTATAGTTGCAGCAATATATGCGAAAGTATTATTTGAGAAAACAAACAATGCATGGCTTGCTGGGTTTTTAAATACAATGCTATTTACAATGATTATATCGGCAAATACCGTTACATTTTGGAACCTAGTATAAAGTAAGCATATTTTGCAGAGGTTAACACACAAGTTAATCTCTGCTTATACTTTTCTCTCTTATTATTTAGTGTTTACATCTTTCTTGCTTAAAATAGTTGTAGCGATAAGTACCGACATAGTAATAAATATAAATGCCGAAATAACGTATTGAAACATAACTTCATAGTTTTGTATCAAGTCCGATTCACCAGAATTTAGTCCAATGGAAATTAAAGAATAAGGACATAGTTGCCAACCCCCTATGCTATTCATTATTAGTCCTAAAAATCCTCCCCCTAGTGCAATGCCTACGGGTATGGCAAAATTTTTGACTACCATTGATATTAAAAGTTGAACTGTAATTACTGCAATAGAACCAATCATTCCAAATATTAACCAAACTAATATCTCTTTAGGATATCCACTAAAACCGATCAACTTACCTGCTATATAATATAAAATGCCTATATAAGCTAAAGTTAAGCAAGAAATAACACTTGCAACGACTACTTTACCTGTAAATAATTTTACGTTGGAAATAGGTTGCGTCATTAAAATATTCCAATTATTACCTAAGTGTTCAACTCTCCATTGATATGAACAAAGTAGCCCCAACATTGTTGGAAAGAAAAAATATCCAATGAAGATGGTGTGTTGAGTCCATAGACCATACCATGTACTATCCAGTATGTCAATATTTGAAGTATAGTTAAATGTACCCATAACTGCTGATATTATAGGTAATATTAAAAATGCAATCAATATTGGGGAGCGTTTAAGTTTTTTATATTCAGCTCTTACAACAGACATGTTTACACCTCTTTCTTTTTAAAATATCTTCTGCCAACAAAAAAAGTAATAATTGATAATGATATAATTATAATAAAACTAAAGACTGGGAAATCAATGAAAGTATAACTTATCGTTCTAGGTTTTCTGCTCCATTTCATACTTACAGTTGTAAGCAACTGATAATATGAAGTAGGTATAAACATCATAACTAATTTTCCAAAGAACCCTGACATCAGCCCCAAAAATGAACCTGTTATCCCCAAAACAATAGGAACAAATTGATTTGAAAAATATAGAGCAAAAGATTGAATTAAAATTATAACAAAGACATTTGTAGCACTTTGAGAAATGAAATATAAAATATATTGTTTTACAGGCAATGTATCTCCGAAATTTAAATATTGGCCTATAACAACAATGCCTAGAATTTGAAATGCAAGACCTAATAATAAATATGATGTTGCTATTATAAACTTAGTATTAAACAGCTTTTTAACTTCTTGCATAGTAAATAGTTGTTTGAAAGTATTTCCTTTATGTTCTATATCACACAAATTTGACATAATAACACCAATGATAATAGGGAATATAATAACATTTAGCTGTGCAAATTGATACAAGCTTATCATATAGCCTTGTATAATATTCGTTTCACTTTTATTGTCTGCATAAATTGCGACTACAAACTGTATAAATATAGATCCAATCAACATAAGACCTATGTGTTTATGCTTAAGTTTCAACATTTCTACCTTTAACATGACTATGCTCCTTTCCCCGTTTTTAATGAATTTGTTATTGATAAAAAGATTTCTTCTAAACTTTTGGTTTGCTCTTCCATACGTAATATATATATATTATTTTCTAAAAGCTTAACATTTAGTTTTTCTACATCTTTATCTAAAAGCAAAGGCATTTCAATATAATCATTTTCAAGTTTAAATTTAGGGAACAACTCTATAACCTTGTTGTTATTTGTTGTGCGTAATCTTAGATGAGTATCTTTTTGCTGATGCAAAACATCTAAGCTATCTTGAAAAAGAATTTTTCCGTTACTCATAATGCTAACATAATCAACAATTTGATCAATTTCGCTTAATAGATGACTTGAAATCAGTATTGTCATACCAAACTTTTCTGGTAGAGATTTTATAAGCTCTCGAATTTCCAAAATTCCAGCAGGATCAAGCCCGTTTGTAGGTTCATCTAGTATTAAAACTTGTGGTCTACCTAGTAGTGCACAAGCAATGCCTAGACGTTGTTTCATCCCTAATGAAAATTTAGATACAGTTTTTTTTCCCGTCCCTTGCAGTTGCACAATCTTTAAAACTTCATCTATTTCATTCTGGTCTATATTTTTTAGCATACAAGCAATCTCTAGGTTTTCTTTTGCGGTTAAATGTCCATAATAACTAGGGGACTCAATCAAAGAGCCTACATTTTTTAAAATTTCTAATCTATTTTTAGGTGTAAAATTTTTACCAAAAACGCTAACGTCTCCACTGGTTGGATGCACTAATCCCAAGAGCATTTTCATGGTTGTTGTTTTTCCTGCTCCGTTTGGTCCTAAAAGCCCATATATAGAACCACGTGGAATATTAAGATTTAAGTTATCCACTGAAATTTGTTCACCATAGCGTTTCATTAAATTATTTGTTTGGATAATATATTCCATTGTAAGCCTCCAATTCGATTTTATATATACTTATTATAAGCTTACTACCTTAAAGTAAAATGAAATCTACCTTAAGATTACCTTAAACATAACACCTATCACGAATAAAATCCTGGTATATAAACAACAATATAAATATGATTATTAAGTAGAAGAAAATACAGAAATTAAAGGTGAGATAAAGATGAATAATTTACACGAGGCAAAAATACTTATTATTGATGATGAAGTAAAGCTTAATGAAATGACTAGAATGATACTTGAACTTGACGGATTTAACAATATAAAAACTGCTTTAACAGGTCAAGAAGCGTTAGTATGCATAAAAACATTTAACTCTAATATTATTTTGCTTGATGGTATGTTGCCAGATATAGATGGATTTAACTTATTTCCAAAGATTAATACAATGACTAGTGTTCCAATTATATTTGTTTCAGCACGTGATGAAGATAAAAACAGATTAAAAGGACTTGGCCTTGGAGCTGACGATTATATAACTAAACCTTTTTTGCCGGAAGAGCTTGTGCTTAGAATAAAAAGTGTTCTGCGTAGAACTTACCATCAATTACATGACAAGGTAAATACAATTCAGTTGGGAGACTGCACTATAGATATGGACAAAAATATTATAACTTATAATAATGTCCAAGATAAGTTAACTGCTAAGGAATTTGCTATTTTTAAGAAGTTACTAGACAATAGAGGAAATATTGTTACTATAGATAATTTATGTGATGCCGTTTGGAAAGATGGAAATTATGGCTATGAAAATACACTGATGGTTCATATTCGTAAGTTAAGAGAAAAAATAGAAGATAACCCTTCAAAACCAAGGTATTTAGTAACAGTTCGTGGACTTGGATATAGACTAGCAAAGGAAACAACTCTATGACCAATTTGTATAAAGGTATTACAAGGATATCTCTATTAATATGTAATATTATAATTATTAGCATTATAGTTAACATTTCTTTATATGCCATACTTGCTATGATGTATCATAAGGAAAAAGTTGTAAAAATATCAACATATTCTGATGATTTAATTTTATTGGGCGACACTTATTACATTAATCCAGTAGCCTTAAATCATCTTGAACAAAATAGTAGTTTTGCGATACTTATTAACAAGCAAGGAGTTGTCACGTGGTCGCATAATAAACCTAGTGATATTCCTGACAAATATAGTTTAACAGATGTTGCGTCATTTTCACGATGGTATTTAAAAGATTATCCTGTGGATGTATGGACTAGAGATGATGGACTGTTTGTATTAGCTTACCCTAGGTTATCAAGATGGAAACAGCAACTTAATATGACACCAAAAAGTTTGACTAGGATACCTTTAATACTTTTGTTATAAGATGAGCAAAAGATGGCATCAAGAACGTAATTTTGCAAGAGCAGAATGGATAGCAGGAGTTGCACATGATATACGTACTCCTCTTTCAATGGTTCTGGGATATTCAGCTACACTAGAAAAAGACCCTACCTTAACCAAGCTACAACAGCAACAACTTTCTATTGTTAAAAGTCAAAGTGAATTAATAAAAAAATCCATTGCTGATATAAACTTAATAAATAAATTGGATTTTAATTATATAGAAAAAAAACGATTTCCCGTTGCACCTATACTTAGAGAAGTTTTAGCAGATGTAATCAACTGTGATTTGGAAGAAAAATATGAATTTGAACTACAGCTGCCTGACAAACCTATATTCCTAATGGGGGATGCAGATTTGTTCAAAAGATTAATTCAAAATTTAATAAGAAACTCCTTAAAACATAACCCCAACGGATGTGCAATTAATATATCGGCATGTAATAAGAAGAAAGAAGTTCATATAATAATAGAAGACACTGGATATGGGTTTTCCCAAGATAAACTTAAATTGCTTAAATCAGATACTTCAAATTTAAATTTGCAAGCAAACCATGGTCTTGGGCTTAAAATCGTTAGAAAGATAGTGGTACTGCATAATAGCAAAATTAATTTTTCAAATACTAGTATTGGCGGTGCTTGTGTAAAGATGAGTTTCAACTGTAGCAAGAATGGTAGTTAAAATGATAGTTGAAATTTAATTAAGAATTTGCTACAATGTTTTTATAAGATGTATTTTAGTTCAACGCCATTACTCTAAGTAGTGGAATTTTTTTTGTTATACTAGTTCAATTTTATGATAACCTAGAAAGGGCGGATTATATGGATTTAGGTACGGCTAAAATAAATAAATTATTTATACAATTTGTTATACCAAGTATAATTTCTTTAGTTATATCAGGAATACAAACGATTATTGACGGAATATTCGTTGGTACATTTATTGGAGAAGTAGGCTTGGCAAGTATAAATATTGCAGCACCGTTTGTTTCAATTCTCTTTGGAATAATATTTATTGTTGTAATTGGTAGTATGAGTTATATAGCTCGAAGTTTGGGAGCTGGAAATGAGGAATATGCACAAGATACATTTAAGACATCATTTATATTTTTAGGAACACTTTCAATTTTGATAGGAATAACAGGATTTGTAGGAAATACTACCCTAGCTAAAGCTCTAGGTGCTGAAGGTGAATTAATACAACACTCTGGGAATTACATAAAAATGATAGCCTTATTTGCTCCTTTTCATAGTATGATGTTTTTATTCGGGTTTGTTGATAGGGTTTTAGGAAATCCAAAACTATACTTAAAAGGAAGCGTTATTAGTGCAATTGTCAATATAAGTTTGAATTACATATTTTTAGCTATATTTGAAATGGGAACAACAGGAGCAGGGATTGCAACAGGACTTGCATATGTTGTAGCATTTGCTGTAGTTGCCCCGCCTTTATTAAAACCAACTAGTGTTATTGGAGTGATAAAAGGAAAATTTAAATATAAAATATTAGGACCTGTATTATACAATGGTTCTTCAGAAGGAATTACGGCAGCTTCCGCAGCCATTGCAACGTTTATGTTTAACATAACATTTATGGAAATATCAGGGGTTGAAGGAGTTGCAAGTTTTACAGCAATTTCATATTTAGCTACATTTGGATTAATGCTAATATTTGGAATATCAGATGGAATAGCATCAATTATAAGTTATAACTTTGGCTCAAAAAATCATGGAAGAGTTGTTGAAACAATGAAATTATCATATTTAATCCAAATTACAATAAGTACAGGACTATTCCTAGTGCTTACTATTTTTGGAGAAGCTTTAGTAGGACTATTTGCGGATGGAAATCAAGAAATGATAGAGTTTGCAACTAGTGGATCAAAAATATATGCATTTGCACTTTTATTAAACGGATTTAACATTATAACAGCAGGGTATTTCACTTCAATTGGGGATGCTCGTTCATCTATTTTGCTTGCAATAAGTCGTGGATTAATATTTATTCTAATGGGAATAACTATACTTCCAAAAATATTTGGTGTTAATGGCGTTTGGGCTGTAGTTCCTTTTGCAGAAGCTATGACATTTTTGATTGGACTATATTTTATGAAAAATAAAAATAAATTGGAGCTTAAACAAGGCTTAATTTATTCCTAACAATAGGTGGATTTGGGAGCGAAGTTCGCCCCTATACCACTTATTACTGATGTATCCAAGATAAGTATGCACTAATAAATTTGTCAATATCACCATCCATAACTGCTCCAGTGTTCCCTGTTTCTTGCGATGTCCTGTGGTCTTTTACCATATTATATGGATGAAAAACATATGAGCGTATTTGACTACCCCAACCAATTTCTTTTTTCTCACCACGAATACCGTCAAGTTTAGCTAGTTGGTCTTCTCGTTCTTTTTGAAACAATTTTGATTTTAACATTTGCATAGCTTTATCTTTATTTTGAATTTGTGAACGTTCGTTTTGACACTGCACTACAATTCCAGTTGGAAGGTGTGTAATTCTTACGGCAGAGTCAGTAGTATTTACATGTTGACCGCCAGCCCCAGAGGAACGATATGTGTCAATCCTTAAATCTTCAGGATTTATATCAACCTTAACGTCATCACTAAGTTCAGGCATTACATCACAAGAAGCAAATGAAGTGTGTCTTCTCCCTGATGAGTCAAAAGGCGAAATTCTTACTAGTCTATGAATGCCTTTTTCAGCTTTAAGGTATCCATATGCATTTTCTCCATTAATTTGTAAGGTAACGGATTTTATTCCTGCTTCATCTCCATCTTGCATATCAATTACTTGCACTTTATATCCTTTTGAGTCTGCCCATTTGCCATACATTCTAAAAAGCATTAAGTTCCAATCACATGCTTCTGTTCCTCCTGCTCCAGAATGTAAGGTTAAGATTGCATTATTTTTGTCATACTCACCATCCAATAAAGTAGAGGTACGAAATTCATCAAAGTATTCCTTGAATGCATTTGCTTCAGATATAGCTTCTGCCATCATCTCTTCATCCTGTTCCTCTATACCCATATCAATCATGGTTAAGGAATCTTCGTACATTCCAACTAGTTTGTTGTATCTATCCAAACTGTCTTTAAGCGATTTTAAATTTTGCAATACCTTTTGAGCATTGTCCATGTCATTCCAAAAATCTGGTTCACTAGACTTTTGTTCTAGTTCTACTATTTGAGATTGTATTTTAGCAACGTCAAAGTGAGTTCCCCATTTCGGTAATTTGTTTTCCATAAGGAACTAGTGTTTGCTTTAGTTGCTCTAATTCTAACATTTTTTCACGTCCTTCTATTTTATTGTTTAATCAGGCGAACAGTTATTTGTTCGCCTTTGTATATATTTTGTTTAATCAAATCGCATTATGATTGTCCACAACAGTTTTTGTATTTTTTACCGCTACCACATGGACAGGGATCATTTCGTCCAATTGTAGGTCCTTTTACTTGAGGTTTGTTTCCAAGACTAGTGTCTTGATGATTTGTTGTAGTCTGCTTAACTACTGCTTCACGTTTCATATCTTTGTTAGCGATACGAACATGGAAAATTCCTTTAACAGTTTCTTGCTGTATGTTCTCTGTCATTTCCTCAAACATATCATAACTTAAAAATTTATATTCAACCAAAGGGTTTCGTTGACCATAACTTTGAAGATTAATTCCTTGTCGCATTTGGTCCATATTGTCAAGATGGTCCATCCATTTTTGGTCAATTACTTTTAACATTATAACCCTTTCGATTTCACGTATTTGTTCGCCAAGCTCGGCTTCTTTTTCCTCATATAATTTAAGAGCTTTTTCATAAAGCATTTCCTTAAATTTGTCACTATTTAAATTTTGGATTTCGTCTTCTTTAATTTCAATTTCTCCAAAAGGAATAATAGTGTTTAAATGCTCAAACATCATAGGTAAATCCCAATCCCTTGGATTTTCTGTACCTGATATTGCATTATCAACAACACGATTTATTACGTTTTTAGTCATAATTAATACGTTGTCTCTTAAATTTTCGTTTTTAAGAACTTTATAGCGTTCAGCATACATAACTTCACGTTGTTCATTCATAACACGGTCATATTCAAGAACGTGTTTACGTGCTCCATAGTGATTATTTTCAACACGAGACTGTGCTCTTTGTATAGCTTTACTTAAAATTTTATGTTCAATAGGTTCATCGTCTGGAAGTCCTAGCGTATCAAACATTTTTAGTGTAGCTTCTGGTGTAAATAATCTCATTAAGTTGTCTTCAAGTGCAAGATAAAATCTTGATTCTCCAGGGTCACCTTGACGGCCTGAACGACCTCTTAGCTGGTTGTCTATACGTCTTGATTCATGGCGTTCTGTACCAATGATTTTTAATCCGCCTAGTTCTTGAACTCCTTCTTCAAGCTTAATGTCCGTCCCTCTACCAGCCATATTTGTAGCAATAGTAATTGCTCCTTTTTTACCAGCCATTGACACAATTTCAGCCTCTTGAGCATGATACTTCGCATTTAATACTTTGTGCTTAATGCCTTCTTTTTTTAGCAGTTTACTTAAATGTTCAGAAGTGTCAATAGTAACTGTCCCAACTAGTACTGGTTGTTTCTTTTCATACGAATTTTTTATGTCTTCAATTACAGCGTTAAATTTTGCTGCCTCTGTTTTAAACACAATATCTGGATTATCATTACGTATAACTGGCATGTTTGTAGGAATTACTATAACGTCCATACCATAAATATCTCTAAGTTCAGTTTCCTCCGTTTGTCCAGTCCCTGTCATTCCTGCTTTTTTTGCGTACCTATTAAAGTAGTTTTGATAAGTTATAGTAGCTAGTGTACGACTTTCTTTCTTAACTTCAACACCTTCTTTTGCTTCAATTGCTTGATGAAGTCCATCAGAATATCTACGCCCATCCATAAGTCGCCCAGTGAACTCATCAACAATAACAATTTCACCTTTTTCATCCACAATATAGTCTTTTTCTAAATGCATAAGGTTATGTGCTTTTAAAGCAATAGTAATATGATGCTGAATTTCCATATTTTCAGGGTCAGCAAGGTTTTCAATACCAAAATATTGCTCAGCTTTTTTTACACCATCCGCTGTTAGCGTAACAGACCTTTGCTTTTCATCAACAATAAAATCTCCTTCTTCTTCAATCTCTTCACGCATTAACGTGCTCATTGCGTTTTCTTCTCCAAGAAGTTGGCCTTTTTTTAGTCTCCTAACAAATATGTCAGCTGCTTTATAAAGATGAGTTGACTTTGTCCCACTTCCAGATATTATAAGAGGAGTTCTTGCTTCGTCAATCAATATTGAGTCAACCTCGTCAATGATTGCATAATTTAGGTCTCTTTGCACCATCTCTTCTGCATACAATACCATATTATCTCTTAGATAGTCAAACCCAAATTCATTATTCGTTCCATAAGTAATATCGCAATTATAAGCTTCACGTCTCTTGCTATTATCCATATTACTTACTATACATCCTACTTTTAAACCTAAAAAGTTGTGTACTTGACCCATTTCTTCTGCGTCACGAGCCGCCAAGTAGTCATTTACTGTTACAATATGCACCCCTTTGCCTGTTAGTGCATTAAGATAAGATGGCAAAGTAGCAACTAGTGTTTTACCTTCTCCTGTTCTCATTTCAGCAATACGGCCATTATGAAGAATTATTCCTCCCATCAACTGCACACGGTAGTGTTTCATTTTTAAAACTCTCCAAGCTGCCTCTCTACAGACTGCATATGCTTCTGGCAAAATACTATCTAAGGATTCACCTTGCTCAAAACGTGTCTTAAATTCTTCGGTTTTATTTTTTAATTGTTCATCTGTCAATTGCTGTATTTGTTCATCATATGATTCAATCTTTTGGACTATTGTTTCAATTTTCTTCAACTCACGTTGTGAATGATTACCAAAAATCTTGTTTACCAAGTTTTTCAAATTTTTCACCTTCTCTTTCCTTAGTTAAATCAAATTAATAAGAGGTCAATGGTCTCTTTTTACCTAAATGATTGCCATATTTGTAGAATAAGAGACTGGCCACTTTAGGGCTGAAAGAAATTCACTTTCTAATATTCCTTTCAGCCCTCCCTTTAGTGTTATCTTAAAATACTATTATTATCTTATAAATAGATTATTATGACAAGGCCAAAATTAAATCTTTAAATACCTTACACTTGAATGGTGCATTTTAGATATGATATACTGCTCAAAGATAATCTGAAAAAAGAGGTGAACGAAATGGATTTTGATGAAAATGGATTAGTAGCTTGGGAATTAAATGCTGAATTTTGGGATAACTACATGGGAGATGAATCAAATTATTTTCATAGAGATTTAGTAAGACCTAGTGTAGAAAAATTGATGGATATAAATCAGAATGATTTTGTACTAGATATTGCTTGTGGTAATGGAAATTATTCAGAAAGAATGGCAAAACAAGGTGCAAAAGTGATAGCATTTGATTATAGCAACAAAATGATAGAGCTGGCTATTAAACGTAGGAAAGATATTTTGGATAAAGTCGAGTTTATAGTTTGTGATGCAACAAAGTATGATGACGTAATTAAATTAAAAAGAGATAGACTGTTTACAAAAGCTGTAGCAAATATGGCAATAATGGATATCTCAAAAATAGCACCTCTTTTTAAAGCTGTATATGATATGCTTGAGCAAGAAGGAATATTTGTGTTTGCTACGCATCATCCTTGCTTTACTTATGAAAATGATGATTACTTTACAAGTTGCATAAACAAGGGGATTGCTGTTAAAGGCCAGCCATCATTGCAAAACTATTATCATCGCTCAATAGCAGATATTTTTAATGTGGCGTTTGACACAGGCTTTTGCATAGATGGATTTTATGAAATACCGTTTCGAGATGAAAAAGTACCAATAATTATGATAGTGCGTTTGACTAAAAAATACGTAGCTAGTTCCAAAGAAAACAACTAGGAGGTAAGGGGTATGAACTCTAATATTTATATAATACAACATTATAAATAACTTTGTTAAAAAAATTAAAAAATAATATTAAAAAGTGTTTTAAGTCCTCTGAAATAGGAAACAATCCGAAAAAGGAGGATATTTTTATGAAAGGAAAATAAGTATTAGAGTTATTAAGAATAACTAGCCTACTTTAAGTAAATATGTAAAAACAGGTTTAATTAGAGTAGAACAATTGCATAATGGATTTTATGATTATAATAAAGATGATGTTTATAAAATATTTAATAAAGGAATAGAAAGAAAAACGTATTTATATGCCAGAGTTTCAACAAATAAGTAAAAAAAGATTTAATTAATCAAATCGAATTGCTTAAAAGATTTGCGGCTACAAATGTATATCAAGTATCTAAAATATCCCAAGATATTGCAAGTGGAATGAGTTTTAAAGATAGAAATCAGTTTTTTGAGATGTTAGAAGAAATAATAAATGGAAAAGTAGAAAGAGTAGTAATAACTTATAAAGATAGAATATCAAGGATTGGATTTGAACTATTTTATTATTTATTTAAGAGATATTTGAAGAAATAGTTAGTTTATTACATTGTTATAGTGTGAAATTATATTCAAAAAGAAAAATAAATAAATTAAGAGAGGTGTTAAACGACATAAATTTGGATTAGGAGACAAACTTAATGGAATTAAGAGTAGAAAAACATCATATAAAAAAGTCAAATGAATTATATAAGATTATTGATGAATATGCATTTAAAACTAAAAATTTATATAATTATGCCAACTACCAAATAAG
>LJDB01000046.1 GCA_001983455.1 Candidatus Epulonipiscium fishelsonii | reverse complement strand
AATTTTCTAGTGGTTTTTTTAATTAGTGAGTACTGACTGAACTATAAACAAAAAAATAATCTAACTAAAATTTTGTTATAAAATCAGTCAAAAACGATTAAAATTTATAGGATTTATAACAAATTAAAAATACCTTCAAATCCTTGATTTTTAATCGTTTAGTGGGGTTTTGATTATAAAAAAATCCTTTATAAAAGAATGCTTATGAAAAAAAAAAATAATTGTAATTGTAGTTTTGTACCAACTTATGTTAGTTACCGATTTAAAGTTTTTCTTCTCTCTTACTAATGGAATTGTACTAATAGTTAAAATTATACTGTCAATTAAAATCATACTAATACTTAATTAATTAAATGTATTTACCTAACTAATAACATATAACTAACTATAAACAAAAAAATAATCTAACTAAAATTTTGTCATAAAACCAGTCAAAAACGATTAAAATTTATAGGATTTATGACAAAATAAAAGTGCCTGCAAACCTTTGATGTTCAATGGTTTAGTGGGGTTTGTAATTATAAAAAAAAGTTCTATATAAAAGAAAAAAAAATAATTGTAATTGTAATTGTAGTTTTGTACCAACTTATGTTAGTTACCGATTTAAAGTTTTTTCTTTTCATTGGCGTGTTTTCATTAGTGTTTTTCTTTTATTTTACTGATAGAGTTATACTAATAAAGTTATTTTGATAATTAAAATTATACCATCAATTAAAATCATACTAATACTTAATTAATTAAATGTATTTACCTAACTAATAACATATATCTAACTATAAACAAAAAAAATAATCTAACTAAAATTTTGTCATAAAACCAGTCAAAAACGATTAAAATTTATAGGATTTATGACAAAATAAAAGTGCCTGCAACCTTTGATGTTCAATGGTTTAGTGGGGTTTGTAATTATAAAAAAAGTTCTATATAAAAGAAAAAAAATAATTGTAGTTTTGTACCAACTTATGTTAGTTACCGATTTAAAGTTTTTTCTTTTCATTAGCGTTTTCATTAGCGTTTTCATTAGCGTTTTCATTAGCGTTTTCATTAGCGTTTTCATTAGCGTTTTCATTAGCGTTTTCATTAGCGTTTTTCTTTTATTTTACTAATAAAGTTGTTCCGACAATTAAACTGGTACTAATATTTGATTAATTAAATATATATACCTAACTAATAAAATATATCTAACTAATAAAATATACCTAACTAATAAAATGTACCGAACCAATAAAATATACTTAACTATAAAAAAAAGAACTTATGTACTTCTTTAATTATTGTAGTAGCTAAACTATTTAATTATTTTAACTACTACTTTTCGATTTTACTTTTTACTATTGCTTACTTATTTTGGTTTTGGCTGGGTGCCCTACAGCCTATGTGTTTTTTTAGCTTTTTGAAATACATTCCTTTCTAAATTAAAAAAAAACTGGATATCTTTTTTTTATAATTTTAACGATAAGGAAAAGTTGGTGTTTTTATTATATCATTCTTTTTTGAAATTGTCGATGGAAAATTGACATATTTTTCTTTATTTAATACTAAGATTTTTTTAGAATATTATATGCCCTTGTTATTAGGATAATAGCTTCTTTCCTTGTTATGTAGTCTTCTAATCTTTCTCCTGTTGTTAGGTTTAGTTTCATTGCTTGGTTTATTTCTTCTTGGCCCCAAGTACATTGATTCTGTGTCGGAATGCATTTGCTTTGCATTGGAATCTTCCAATCTTTGTTTACTTGAAAATGAACACTGTCTACTACTTGCCAATCGCCTCCCCAGGTAATGTTTAGTTGTTTTGCAATACTGCCAGCTTGTTCTAAAATTTTTGTGTCATAAAGTTTGTTAGGGGGGCTAACTGCAATATCCCAAGCCATTTTGTTTGTATGAACTGACTTTTTTGTCCATGTTACCTTTTTTTTATTTAATGAGTGAGTTCTGCCTATTCCATATAGGTAATTTTGTCTTTCTTGACTCCTATAGGTCTCGGTTATGAATATATATACATTTTGTTTTTTGCACTCTTCTAGGAACAGCTTACAAGCTATTTGTGCCGTTTTTGTTAGGCTTTCAATTTTTCTATCTGTTGTCATTATTTACCTCTATCTTCTTTTTTATCTCAGTTATGTCATTCGTTAGTTTTTTTATGGCTTCGTTTTGCATAGATATTGAGTTAGATAGGTTTGTTATTGCTTTTGTTAAATTTTCATTTATTTCCGCTGATTCAGATATTATTTTGAAAAGTTTATCTTTGTCATTTTCTTGCCTTTTGCTGAGCTCTTTTATGTAGTAAAAACATGCGTAAGCTGTCATTGCTGGGAATCCTAGGTCTGTGAGTATGTTTTCTATTGCACTGATCTCTATCATTCTGGGATGGTGACTACGTCCGTGATGAGTGCTTCCACTATCACTTCTATAGGGGTTTCTAATTTTGGTACATACTTCATATCTCCGTATGCCCTAGTATCTATAATTGCTTGTAACTCTTTTTTTAGTTCTTCTGCGTTCTCATCTTCCAGCCCTAGTCTGGGTTCTGTTATATATAGTTTTACTTCATGTCCCTCTGTATTTAGGAACTTAAGTATTGCTCTTTTCTCTAGTTTGTCCATGTGTTGATTCTCCTTTTATTGTCAGTTTTATTGTCCTTTTATTAGCTCTTCTTCTTGTATTTTGAAGCATTCAACAAAATCTCTAGAACTAAATGCCGCTAGTTTTTCCGCAAACTCATAGATCTTTGGGTTTTCTATAGTTCTATCAATATTGCTTATCGTTTGACTAGTTTTTTTTACTGAGTCTCCCGATGCGTACTTAGTTACAATTCTTATTTTGCAATTTATATCTGTCATTTAGTTGCTCTCCTCTAGTTCTTTTAGTTTTCGCTGTTGATATCTAATTCATCGATGCTTCTTATTTCAAATCTTAGGCCTTCTACTGCTTGGATGTTCATAAATTCATCTGTTGTCCCGTATATACCACATTCTATTAGTTTTTCCATTTGGGCTTTGTGTACTGACATGATTCCTGATTTAACCCCGTCTTTATCAGGGTTATTTATGAAAATATCTACTGTCTCATTTTTTCCGTTTTTAAACTTCATTACTAGCTTTTCACTTAAAACTTCTACTCCCATTTTAATTCTCTCCTTTTTTATTTTATTTTTTATTCTTTTTCGTCAAGTTTATTGTCTATTATGGTAGTCTCAATTATTTTGGTTACTGTGTTAATTTTTCCTAGGTTGAAATGTCCAAGAACATCACAAAACTGAGTTATTTGTTCATCTGTAGGGTTTAGGATAATTCCCCCGTATGTCTGTGATGTCATTTTTCCTGTACTATATTCGTGAGTCTGAACTCTTAACTTTGTCTCTTGTTTTTGCACATCGCCAGTTGTTCCTGTTATAGGTTTAGTTTTTTTCATGTTTTTTTCTCCTTTACTTTTCTTTTTAGTTGTGTTATTATGTTTTTATTAAGTATAGCTTGTATAGTACTTAAATTATTTTTTTGTAAGCAAATTGATTTCAGTATATTTTAATTATTTGTTGATACGTTCTGAAGATCGTTTTGCAGCATGCGTTTTTTTTTATCGTTTCTCTTGTTGTTTATGTTGTGGATGATATATATATTGACTATTGTATCATGATAATTTTTTGTTTAATCCTCAAAAAAAACTTTTGAGGATTTTTTTTATTGCTGTTTAGGTGTTCGTTTTCGTAGATCTTGTGTTTTTTATCTCAAGATCTACATCTGTTATAGTCCTAGTCTCATATTTCAATCCTTTTATATTTGTTAGCTCCGTCCCTTTTTCTGTTAAAATTACGTTGCTATCTATGATTTCCTGCATCTTTTCTTTAATTTCATCTGCTGTCCTATCCTTAACTTCTTGGCAAGGTTTGTTTATTATGAAATCTATCTTTTCTCCCTTTCTGTCAAGGAATGTTAATATAGCTCGTTCTGTGTTATTTTTATTTTCTATTAGCTTAGCCATCTTTTTCTTCCTTTTTGTTCAATTTTATGTTGACGCATAATAATTATGTCATTTATTACGTAAAAGTTGTATTATTTATCATCTGTAATAGAAAAAATATGTTAATCGTTATGCGTGGATCGCATTTTATCTATCAATTATTACTGTTTCGGTGATCTTTGTAACTGTTTTTGTTTTGTGAGTAGAGAAAAAGTCTATTGCATCTATAAATTTCTCTATCTGTTGGTTCGTGGAGTTTACCTTAAAATCCCTAAATATTTGGGTTATGGTATTCTCTTCCCCATTTTTATTTGACTGGACTTTTATGCTGCAAGTCTGGATTTGTTTTTTTATGTCTGATTTTGTGTTATTTTTATCCATGTTTTTGTCCTCTTATATTTAAATCTCTAAAACTATTGTATTGTTCTATGTAGTCATAGGCATTTTTAAAGATGTTGCATACTGCTTTATGTACGTTGGGTTCATATTTTTCGAGTATTTGTAGATCTTTCTTTAAGTTTAAGTTAAAAGGACATCCAGCGCACCCCGTTCTTGTCATTCCGTATACTTCATAACAATCTGAGTGTTTTATTTTATAAAAATCTTTGTATATTTGTTTATCTTCGTTTGTCCAGTTCCATAGGGGTCTAAAGCTTGCTACGTAATTGTTGGATTCACATTTGTCTGTGAAACATGAGTTTTTGTAGCTCATTGACCTTATTCCACCTTCGTTCTTGCGGATACCTGTTATACCTATATCTATATTATTTTCTATGTAGTATTTTTTTACTGGTATTTTCTTTGTGTATGTGCAACACTTGTCGCTTATCAAAAAGTTTGGTGGGTTGTTTATTAGGAACCTTTTTAGTTTCCGTCTTTTTGAAATGTTGAATTGGCTATTTTTGTTTGTACTCCATTCGTCGTTCCACCACTTTGCGACATCTTTTACTTTTCCATGTTTTTTGCATAGTTCGTCTGTTGAGCAATTTTTGAACTCAATGTTCTTTGTTTGCATTAAGTTTATTTTCTTGGATATGTTTTTTGAAAAGCATGGTTGTCCAAATTTTCTTACTGTTTCTATAATGCTCATTTCGGGCGTAATTCTTTCAATGTGTATGTTGTACTTTTTCTCCAGGTAGTTTAAATGTTTCAGCGTTGCTTGGTATTCAAGTTTGGTATCAAAAAATACAAACTTTATTTTTTTTAACACTTCTGTTTTTACCGTTTTCGTTATTATGTCGAGAACGATGTCGGAGTCACTTCCGCCAGAGATTGAAACACTGATATTTTTATATATATCGTTATTTAGCTTATTGTCTGTTACCATAAAGGTTTTTAATATTGTGTTATTTTTTGGAATATCTTCTAAGTTTATCTTCATTTTCTCTCTTCCCTATTTTTTTTAGCATGTGCTGTTTTTTTGTTTTTTTTGCATTGCATTTTATATTTTGGGCTCAAGGTTATGTTTTTTTACTTTTATACTGTCCTGTGATTATACTCCATACTTCTGTTTTTTGACAATGTTAATATTGCTCAAGTTTCTGCCTGTAATTTTGTATATATTTTAGTTTGGCATCATTTTTGTTTTTAGCGTACTAAAAATTTTGTATCAAGTTTTTTCTTTTTTTTACCGTGTTGGTTTATCTTTGTGGTGGTAAGGTAAAGTTTTTTTCTTTTCATTTGCGAAATCTTTTAATTGCTCTATAAAAATAAAAAAATGTACTATAGTGTACTTAAAATTGTTTCATAACCTTGGCCCTTTATTAGTTTAGTCTGTTTTATATTTAAGCTGGTTGTTTTTTTGGTGATTTTTCTTTGCTCAGACTTTTGGTCTTTATACTACTTATTCTTATTCCTCCGCAGTTTTTGTTCAAATTGAATATCAGTTCTAAGTCTTGCATAATCATCTTTTGATAATTCTTTTTCTTTAGTCCGTCAAAGTATTTTTCTTCTTTTAAAGTTTTCTCTATCTCTTCTAGTGTTTTTTTTGAAATCCTTTTGCCGTTTTTTATTAGCTCATAACTATCTATGATTTGCAGTATTTTGAAGTGTCTGACAAATATTATTTTGTTTTTGATAATGTCCGTTGCTATTTCAACATTTTTGTCCTTTACCCATGCAATGTTATTTTGTATTGTTTGTTCTTGAATAATATCTCTTTTGCAGGTCGATAATTCTTTTTGTGTAATATATTTTAATGCTGCTCTCATGTCTTTCGTTATATATTTATTTATTTGTTGAATGATTTTGTAATGAGTACTTTTTGGATCTGTTATACTTGTTGCTTTATTTATTGCTTCCATTAGTTCTTTATTTTCTATTTGTTTTTTTGTCATCATTGGTTCTATAATGTTTAGTGGGGCCCCAACTAAAAACAGTTCCAGTTGAATGGGGCTTAGGTTGTCTACTATACATTCAATTTTTTTGTTTAGCTCTTTTGTTTTCATTTCCTTTTTCTTAGAGTTTTTTTCCTGGATTTTTTTATTAAAGTTTTTGTCTGTCTTCTTATTTAAGTCTTTTTTTTCTATATTATCAATGTTTATCGCTTCTGTTTTTTGTAGCATTTTTATCATGCTGTCTATGTTTTTTATCTTGTTTCTCTGAAATTGGCCATAGGCTGCAATTTCCACCTTATGGTTGTTGATTTTGTATTTGCCGTTTTCTTTTATTTTTTCCCCGTCCTCTTTGTGATCTATAAAGTGTTCTATAAGTTCAATTAGTTTTTTCTGAATTTCTGAGCAATCTTCTTGTGTAAACTTTCTTCTGTTTTCTTCCCATCTCTTAATGTCGTTGTTTATGCTTTGGATGTATTTTTTTTTCTGTTTTAATATTTGTTCATAGCTTTGGTTGTTGTTTTCTTCCTTGCTTTTGAAGTTTTTTATAATTACAGCTTTTGATAGGTTGTTTCTGAATCTCCCAATAAGTTGTATGGCATCATCTGTTGTTAGGTTACTTTTAGCTACTATTATCAATGCTGCATTTTCTTCGTTCAGTATGTCGAGCCCTGCTCTAATTACTGATGTAAATATTATGTTTTTGTTTATCTTTCTTTTTATTTTTATTTCGGACAATATTTGGCTGTCTTTTTTGTTGTCTGCGTTAATGTTTTCTAAATCAAGCTCTGTTGCCAATTCTTCATTCACAGACTTGTCGTCAAAATATATATAAGTGTTACTGTGCTTTGCTTTGTATTTGTTTATAACATTCTTTATATTTGATGGGTTCAGATCTATATCATATATATCTATATTTGTTCTCAATTTTTTTTGGCTGTTAATTTTTATAAAAACATCATAAAAACCTTTTAGGCATGTTAGTGTTGCCTGTGGAGTCGCTGACATGTGTAAAATGCTTGAGTTTTCTAAAGTTTGTTGTAGCGTCAATATATTTCTGAACTTAGGTCTGTAGCTTGCGGTTGTGTATACTTCATGAGCCTCATCAATTATTAAGCAGTCTATTTTTGTTAGGCATTCTTTGGCTTGCAGCAACCTGTCGGGGGTGCTTACTATGGTGTTTTCTTGTTTGTAGTTATTTTTCTTTTTGTTTCCATGCAGGCAGAAGATATCTTTTCTTTGTTCAATAGTTTCTATTTGGGCTGTATTTGGAATTGCCATCAATATGTTAAATTCTTTTGACAAATAGTCCAATATTAGGGAGCTTTTCCCCGTTCCCATAGGGGCTTGCAAAAGTATTTTTTTCTTATCTTTTATCAATTTTTTTATAACAGTGATAACATCTTTGTCATTTGTTATATAATCTTTTATTTGAATCTCTATTGTTTTCATTTACTTTACTCTTCCTTTTAATTTTTTTTCTTTCATTAGCGATATCTTTTTGAACTTAAAGCATTCGCTATAAACCCCTTTGGAATCATATCTATATGTTATTGAAGACATAGTAAGAGTTACTATCTCTCTCTCTATGTCTTCTTTTTCTTTAAAATTCATTTTTATTATTAGGATCTACTGTATTTTCATTGGAGTACAATTGATGCGTTATTTGGCGAGATAGGCCTTTTAGGAACTCTAACTCTTCTGAACCAAATTTGGTAATTATTTGTTCTTCGAGGAACATTAGTTCTTTGTCTGTAACTTTTTCGTCTAATGTTAAATGAATGGGATTTCTTTTTCTTTCATATTGAACAGTAGTTCCATTGATGTTTAGTTCGCATAACTTGATATTTTCTTTTTTCAAAATGATTCCTTCTTTTCTTTTTTATTTTTTTTATTTTTGATTATTTTTTCTGTGACAATACCCTTCATTGCAGTCTTTAAATTTAAATTTCTTAATTTCTTTGCCTTCTGGAGTTTTTTCAATTTCTTCGACAATTAACAGTTCGTATCTTCTGTCCACATTTATTAATCCATATGCATCAAACTTTCCTATTTTAAGTTTGATGTTTTTAGTGTCATATTTTTCGTTTAGTTTTAAAAGTTCTTCTGTAGCTACATTCCCTGCTTCGTCTGAATCCAAGTGTAGAAAAAATATTGGCATTTGATCTTCATCTTCTTCGTATACCCCGTTTCGAATGTCTTCGATATATTTTTGAGCACTTTCCTCCATAAAGTTTTTTAGTTTGTTGACATTTGCGACGCTATTTAATATTATGATATTTATGAAGGCCGTTGATTTTTCTTTACAATTGTCTATTTCGTAGTGAATGTAGCTCAAAGCGTCTGCCCAGCCTTCAAAGCAATTATAATATGGGTATTTTCCGTAAATTTCTTTGTCCAGAGTTAAGAATGTTAATTCGCTTTTTCCACGTACTCCTTTATATTTTTTTGTTGCAAGGCTAAAAGTTATTATAAAATTTTCATTGAATTTTATATAGATATTATTTTTATATTTATCTTTTTTACTGAAATAAAAATGAATATCAAATTTTTTGAAAATTGCAATTGATTTAGGAATGTGTCTTTCCTCTAAATACTTTTGCAATTTTCTTTTTGTGTAACTATTTAACTCTTCTAAATCTTCAAGAGTTGCTTCAATATTATTATTGCCTTTATTTCCTTTGTTTAAAACATTGTTATTTTTAAATTGGTTGTTACTACTTTTAAATGAAGTTTGATTTGATATATATTTGTTATACATCTCAATAACAGCATCAACGTAGCTTAAATTGTTCTCATGCATGTATACGTCTATAACTCCAAATTTTTGGCGGCAAGCGAAGCAGTACATACTATTTGGATAGATTTGAGCTGACTTGTGTTTATCCTCATGAAAAATACATCTCACGGAGGAACCTATTCTCTTTTCGTTATAAATAGTTGATATATCACATAGTTCTAAGGTACTTTTTATTATTGCACTTCTTTCTCTTATTGTCATCTTGTTCTATTCCTTTCATATTTTTTGTAACATACATGAAATATATCACAACATGTTTTATATGTCAATATTATTTTTAAAATTTATATTATTCCCTTATATGTTTTGCGTATTTTTCAAGCAACTGTATTCTCAATGCTTCAAGGCTTTGGATGTACGAAAAATTTTTGCCTATACTTTGGTATAAATAAAAAAATAGCTGTGTATTTTAAAATTATTTATTGACGATAGGAGGGGGGTGGTATATAATTTACGTAGTGGTTTATGATATATTTTACTATTAGCTGAATATAACATTATCAATCTAATATTATAAGGAAAGTGGGAGAGTAATGATAACAATTCAAGAAGGTGGAAAAGTAGATAAAGACCTTTTTTGTACTGACATAATTTCTGTTAGTCTAAATGAAGGTGAAAATTTACATTCATTCTGGATACAAATTTTAGCAAATTGTTCGGGAATAGGAGGTGGGGCTAAACGAGAGTTATTTACCTGGATGGTGGAAAATTCAGTAGAGAATATCGTTATTGGAACTCAGAGACAGATGGCTCTTGCTGCTAACGTAAGTTTGCGAACTGTTAATGAGACTTTTAGAACATTAATGTCTGTGGGGCTATTGAAAAAAATAAATGCAGGTGCGTACTCTTTCGAATATAATGTCACCAAATATAAGAAAAGCAAAAATAAAGAATTTAATCTTCTTATAAAATGTAACTAGAAAAGCTTAGAAACTCAAGAGAATATGCTAATTAGAAAGGTTCTTTTATACCTTTTTGATTAGCTTTTTTTGAGTTTTTTTTTAATTTAATGGTTCTTATAAGGATAATGCAGATAACTAGAAACCATTATACAGGTGCCGTTATGAGGATAATTTAATTAACATATTTACTAGGGTTTTTTTTTAAAACTAGAAAAATGTCCATATCTACTAGATAGTTTTAAAAGAAACCTATCAATAGGGACATTTTGGACTAAATATATTCTAGGACTTTAATGAAAAAAACGATAATAAAGGATAGGGTATCGGCCTTTTCTTTTTTCATTGTGCGAAAAGAATAAATAACATTTTGTAAAAAAAACTTTTGTTCTAAAAAATAAATTGAAAAATAGCATTAGAAATGCTTCTTTATCAATTATGCGAAGGGCTCCCTTCAGTCGGCCC
>LJDB01000045.1 GCA_001983455.1 Candidatus Epulonipiscium fishelsonii | reverse complement strand
GTATTTCTTATGCCCAAACAGCAGAGGGTGCACTTGATGAAGTAAGTGCGATGCTTACACGTTCAAAAGAACTATTAGTGCAAGCATCCACTGGTACGTATAGCTCAGACGATGTGACAAATATTAAAGAAGAACTAGTTGCATTAGGTGCAGAAATGACCAATGTTATTACATCAACAGAATTTAATGGAATTTCAATAACGCTTGGTGCAAAGGTTGCGACAGGACAGGATGGATCTTTAGAAATTGCACTTCCAGCAGTAACTCTCACAGCGGTAGATGATCTTACAGGCGCATTGGCTGATGTAAGTGATGCAGCTGGTGCAAAGACAGCTATCACTAAAGTTGAGGAGGGGATTAAAGATATAAGTACACAACGTGCAAAAATTGGTGCTATACAAAATAGGCTTGAACATACTTTACAAAATCAAAAAGTTACATCTGAAAACTTAACTACATCCGAATCTCGTATTCGAGATACAGATATGGCATCGGAAATGATGAACTTTACAAAATATAATGTATTAAACCAAGCGGCACAAAGTATGATGGCTCAAGCAAATCTAATTCCAAATCAAGCACTGGGCTTACTTGGATAATAATATATTAAACAAGTATTGAGATTATATGAGTAAAGGTATTGTATTTCCTTTACTCCAATTGAGTAAGGAGTGTTATAGTGGAAAAAATAATAACTTTTGAAGAGGGTATCCCAGGCTTTGAAAAATATAAAGAGTATGTAATTTTAGAGGAAAACACAAAACAATTTTTTTACTTAGAATGTGTAGAAAATAGATCTTTATTTTTTGTTATAGTGGATCCGTTTAAATATATGCCAAGCTATTCACCAGATATTCCAGAGAAGTATTTTGAAATATTAGGTGGTGGAGAAACATCGGATTTTGCACTATATGCAATGTTAAATCTAGGTGTAAATTTACACACTGCAACTGTGAATTTAAAAGCACCTCTATTAATTAATACAAATAATCTAAAAGGTGTGCAAACCCTCATTGAAAATGACTATGGGATCAAGACTAGTTTAGTCCAACTTATGAAGGGTTGTGAGTAGTATGTTAGCCCTGACACGAAAAATTGATGAATCCATTATTATAAACGGAAATATAGAAATAAAAATAATTGGAATACATGATGGTAGAGTTAAATTAGGAATTGAAGCACCAAAAGATCAATCTATATATAGAAAAGAATTATATTTACAAATTGAAGAATCTAACAAGGCTTCTATATCTAATAAAACAGTTGTGGAGAATTTAATAAAAAATATGTAAAGGAGTCGAAGTGTACTCCTTTTTCGTGTGCAAATGATTAATATTTTTTAACGCCATCAATGGATACTTTAGCATAAATAAGGGGTTTTGGAGAGGGTTTATGTTGGCTCCAACTTAGTGAATTAATAAACTTGTCTTCTGATTCTTTTAATTTGTCTTTTGAAGAAGTTAGAAGATCAGCTATAACTTGCCCTTTTTCCACATAATCACCAACTTTAGCTTTTAAAATAATTCCTGCTGAAAAGTCTATATCACTATCCACAGTTTCACGTCCAGCACCCAGCATAACTGAGGCAATTCCGCAAGCTTCTGTATCCATATGACTAATGTATCCTGATTGAGTAGCTTTGACTTCATGAGTAATTTTAGCTTTTTCAAATTTATCAGTATCTATTATAACATTAATATCTCCACCTTGGGCCTTAACCATTTGGACTAGTTTGTCAAATGCACGGCCAGAGCTTATAGCTTCATCCACCATTTTTGCACATTCTTCCATACTGCCTTTTTCTGCAAGATAAAGCATATTTGTGGCTAAAACTTTACTAACTTCTGTTAAGTCTTTTGGTCCATTACCTTTTAAAGTGTGGATTGATTCAATAACTTCGATTGCATTTCCAATTGCAAACCCTAGTGGAATATCCATATCAGTTATCATACCTATAACTTTTCGACCTATGTGGTGTCCAATTGAAACCATTTCCTGAGCTAACTTTATGGCATCATCTATGTTTTTCATAAATGCTCCACTACCTGTTTTTATGTCTAGCACTATCGCATCAGAACCTGCTGCAATTTTTTTACTCATAATACTAGCGGAAATAAGTGATATATTATCTATAGTAGCTGTAACATCTCTTAGTGCATATAGTTTTTTATCAGCAGGAGCCAAATTCCCTGACTGGCCAATTACACTGATACCTATATCATTTACAATCTTAAAAAACTCTTCTTGTGTAAAAGTGGTACGCATATTTGGTATAGATTCCATTTTATCTACTGTTCCACCAGTGTGTCCAAGACCCCGCCCAGACATTTTTGCTACTGGTACTCCACAAGATGCTACTATTGGAGCTACAATTAGAGTGGTTTTGTCTCCAACTCCTCCTGTACTGTGTTTGTCTACTTTTATCCCTTTAATGCTGGATAAATCCACTTCATCACCAGATTTGGCAATATATTCTGTAAGTGTTGCGGTTTCTTTACTATTCATTCCTTGAAAATATATTGCCATCAGTAGTGCAGATGCCTGATAATCTTTAATTTCTCCTTTTGTATATCCTTCTACAAAAAACTTTATTTCTTCGTCCGATAAAACTTTACCATCTCTTTTGTTTTTTATAACGTCATAAATTCTCAATTTGTATACTTCCTTTCTGTAGTTAAAGATATATTTTTTTCTGGGGTCTTTTCTCATTATCATGAATAATGTTATTAGGTTTTCCATTGAAAAGCTCCATTATACGTTCAGTAGTTATTACAGTTTTTTATCCGTTATTGATGCATAAATGGATTTAAGATATATAATATTTGATCCACGATTTTTTCGTATGGTTCAATCATTCCGTTTTCAATCCAATCTCTAGTAATAGCGTCAAGTCCACCTTTAAAAAATGTTTGGATATAGGTGTTTGAAGATACAGGAATTATTTCCTTTTGACATATAGATGGCAAAATATGAACTGTGGTTATTTCGAGTAGTTGCTCTAGCTTGTTATGTTTGCTAAGTATTAATGTATAAGGATATTCTTGGAGTGATTTAAACTTTAAAGTTAATAAGCATTTTAAAGTTAGCTTATGACTAGAATTAACTTTGTCTAGTATTTTTTGAGAAATTTTTATTGCTTCAAATAAAAGTATGTCTTCTTTCTGATTAAAGTGCCTATATAAAGTCATTCTTGAGACTTCTGCTTGTTTTGCAATTTGGGTTAAGGTAATCTCATCATATTCCATAGTTTGCATTAGTTCTAGAAGTCCTTGAAGGATTAATTCTTTTGATTGATTTATTTGACTTTTACGTTTCATGTTACAATCCCTCCCTAAAATGTATAAGATAAAGTAAAAATATTGACTATAAGTTAATTAAATTATAAAATATAAATATAATTGTTACAATATAAGAATTTGTCTTTAGAATATGTATTGGAACCACGTGTGTTCCCAAATAGAAAGGACCCGTATAAGTGAGAAAAAAAATAATAAAATATACTTTGTTATTATTTTGTGTTACCTACTCAATGATAAGCTATGCGGAAGAAATTCCTATGCAAATAGAAAATATAAATAATATTAGAGTTGTTGAAGAAGAATTGGCAGATTTTTTGGTTATGGCAACAGAATTGAAGACAAAGATAAAATCCAGTGCAAATAAGACAGGAAATGATGTTAGCACTAATTACATTTTAGTTAGTAATGGAAAAAACCCAATTACAAATGAAACTATTTCTGTAGCCTATAGTAAGGCTATAAGTGTGGCATCAAGTATTATTAGGTATGCAGGAGAGGATAAATATTCTTATGAAGAGATAATTGAGGCGACTGAAAATCTGAATACACTTTATTATAAGATAAAAGATAACCCTCGAGGTAATAAAGAAGCAACTGAAAAAGCTAAACAAGCTTTGAAAGAAGAAATTGACCAAGCAAGAAGCCTTTTAGAAAGTCATGTGGCAAGTGGAAAGCAAAAGCAAGCTTTTGAAGAAGTGATTTTAAAAGCGGAAAGAGCGTATAAGAATAGATATGCATCTTTGAATGGTACATATTATATTGAACACACAAATGGTGAAGTTGAGGAAATATATAACAACAATGAAAAATATGAAAAGATTGGATACACCAATGGAACTGGGATTAGAGGTGAATTACTACAAGCCAGTGAAATATTTAAAACATCCGCTATAATTATGGAGGAAGTTTTGGTGGAAGAAGAAATTATCCAACATGAAGAAACAATTGAAGAAGCAGCAATTCAGTTTATTTGGGACTAATATAACGAAGCACGTCAATCTAATACAAAGCCTCCTAAATTAGATTGACATGTATAGTAAAATTTGAAAGGAATAGAAATGAAAATATATAAAAAAATTTTATTGTTATTATGTAGCATAAGCCTTGTAGGCTGTCAGCAAGAAGAAATTGTACCCACCACAACGGCATCTCTTGTAGTGCAAACCATACACCCGTCTGATAAAGAGATTTCCTTAAGTGAAGATTTTATGGGAAGTATGTCTCCAAAAGAAACTACATATGTATTTTCGCCAATGATGGGAATTGTTGATAAAATTAATGTTGAAGAAGGAGATACCGTTACAAAGGGAGAAGTACTTTTTACACTAGAGGATGATACGCAATCATTTTCACGTGATCAGGCAGAAGCTAGTTATAATCAGCTCCAAGCCAGTAAAGATCAAGCACTATTAAAAGCCAATCTAGACATTGAAAATGCTCAGGCATCTTATAACCAACTACTCTTAGCTCGAGATCAAGCCATAATTCAGGCACAAAACAATATAAACAACGCAAATCAAGCTCATAATCAAGCAGTACTAGCAAAAAATCAAGCACTTATACAAGCACAAAATACACTGGATAATGCTAAAAAAGTCTATGATCAATTACTAGTGGCACAAGATCAAGCCACAACTCAAGTCAAAAATACCGTTGATAACGCCTATAAAAGCTATGACCAATTACTAGTAGCACAAGAGCAAGCCTTAATTCAAGCTGAAAACGCAGCAAGTAACGCAAATGCAGGATATAATCAATTAATTGTAGCACGGGATCAATCTGTTGGAGCAGGAGTGGATATGCAACTTCTAGAGCTTGAAAATCAAATCCAGACCCTTAAAAATAATATATCAAATGCTAAATTGCAACTTCGACAAGCAGAAGATGACCTTGGTAAAGTTGCAGATGATGTTGAAGAAGCAAAAGTTGATTTTGATGATGCCCAAAATATACTTGAAGATGAGGATGAGTTACTGGATGAAGCATTGGAAGCTTATGAAGAAGCCCAAATTAAACTTTCAACAGCAAAGACACTAGCTGAACAGTATGGACTTCTTCAAAGTTCTGTGCCAGCCCTAGCAGGGGTGGATATTAATGAAGCTATTAACTTTACAGTGGAAGATGGATTTCCTCAATCTGTAATAAATAGTATTGAAGATATTTTCTATGCAATGTATTATGCTGACATTAAAGGCTTATCTACGTATGATTTATTTACATTGTCAGAAGAAGCAACCGATGCACAAGCAGATTTTGCAGAAGCACAAGAAAACTATAGTGAAGCAAAAACAGAAGAAGTTCAAAATGAAGCAATATTTGAACAGTTAGAAGATGGATTTGAAAATGCTGAAATTCAGGTTGATAATGCAGAAGAACTTACTGGAGAAAGCATTGAAGGATTAGAAGAACAACTAAAGATACTAGAAGAAATTTATATGATTTCAAGTACCCAATCTATTAATGATGCAGTAAGTGCTTATGATGAACAGATTTCACAGGCACTTTTGGGAGTCGAGCAAGCACAAATAGCAATTGAAAATACAAATATAGCGTATAAGGAACAAATTGAGCAAGCTCTTTTAGGCATTAAACAAGCAGAGGAAGCAGTTAATTTAACAAATAATGGTTACGCAGAACAAATTTCGCAGGCACTTTTGGGGATTAATCAAGCACAGGAGGCGATAAATTTAACTAATGATAGTTATAACGAACAAATTAACAAAGCACAACTAGCTATTGACCAAGCAACTCAAGGTTTAACTATGACTAAAGATAGCTATAATGAGCAAATTAAACAAGTGCAAATTTCTTTATCTGCTGCGTACAATTCAAAGCCGTTGATTGAAGAAGCATATACTGAACAACTAAATAGTGCTAATATAGGCATTAAAAATGTTGATTATTTGCTTAACGAGCTAATTGTAACGTCCCCAGTAAATGGAATTGTGGATGAAGTTAATATTGAAGAAAATAATCCTATTAGCAGTTCAAATACAGCTTGCGTCATATCGGATTATACTAGTATGGAAGCAACATTTTATGTAAGTCAAGAAATAAAAGATACACTAAGTATTGATCAAGAAATAGTAGTTACATATGACGGACAGAAATATAATGGACACATTATTGAAATAGACCCAAACATGAATCAGCAAACATCACTTTTTAAAATAGTTGCTACTGTGGATGTTTCCCATGGTACAATTCCAAATGGTGTGAGTGCTATAATCAATACTACTACACATAAGATAAGTGAAGTTTTAACGATTCCCTATACAGCAGTATATTTTGAGGATGGCAAACAATTTGTATATGTAGATAGAAATGGCATAGCTGAAAAACAATATGTAAAGACAGGACTTTTTGATGATAGTACTATAGTTATTACTGAAGGATTAACTCCTAGTGATGAAGTTATTACAACATGGTCATCTCAATTAAGAGATGGAACCCCAGTGAAAAAGGGCGGTGCTTAATATGTGGATGACTAGGACAGCAATGAATCGCCCTGTATCAGTTACGTTGAGTGTAGTAATGATGTTTGTTTTTGGTTTAAGTTCTTTAACTGGATTTAGAATGAGTTATATGCCTAGTTTAGTCTTGCCTATGTTTGTTGTTAGTACAGTTTACGTTGGAGCAACAGCGGATGTTATTGAAGATGAAATTACCGAACCTATTGCAGACATTGGAAAAAATATGAGTGGATTTTTACAGTCAATTACTACTTCAGAAGAAAATGTATCATTTGTACGACTAGATTTTGATTATTCAACAGATATGGGCCAGTGTTACATCGATTTAAAGGCCGAAATAGATAGACTAGATTTGCCAGAAGATGCTGAAGAACCTATCATCCTAGAAGTATCAGCAGACTCTCCAATAATGGAAATTTCAGTACGTTCGGCTACTGGCGAAAATGAGATATCATTTGTTGAGGATATTCTTGAACCTAAAATTAGCACAGTTTTGGGTGTTGGAGATGTAACTATATTTGGAGGAACAAGCCAATATGTTGAAATTTTGTTAAATGAGCCGGCTATGAACCAATATGGAGTCTCTTCTTTTATAATAGCGAATGCAGTACAAAATGCAAATTATACTTTACCTCTAGGCGAAATTGAGCAGGGAAATCAATCATTTCAGATACTAGCAAGCTCTGTGCCTACAGGATTATACGATTTAATGCATGTGCCTATTACTTTGCCAAATGGAAATACTATTTTGTTACAAGATGTGGCTAGTGTTGAGTTTGTACCAACAAAAACAGAAACAATAAGTAGAGTTAACGGTGTTGAAAATATTGGCCTTAGTATTGAGGCTACCCAAGATGCAAATGTTCCACAAGTGACTGGACAAATTCAAGATATTATTCATGAATTAAGTATCGTTTATCCTAATGTACAAATGGAAGTTGTTTCAAATACATCAGATGGTATATATGAGTCATTACAATCTGTTGCGTCCACTTTAATAATGGGTGTTGGGATGTGTATGTTTGTTTTATATATGTTCTTGGGAGACTTAAAAGCAAGTTTGATTGTTGGTAGTTCAATTCCAACATCACTACTTATTACTATTATTGGTATGGGTATGTTAGAATTTGACCTTAATTTGATTACGACTGGTGCTTTGGTAATTTCAATTGGACTTATGGTTGATAATGCAATTGTTATTTTAGAGAGCATATTTAAATGTAAAACAGAAGACAAAAGTTTTTATGATGCTGCTATTGAGGGAGTAAAGGTTGTTGGCGTATCTGTAGTTGCTTCCACAATAACAACTATTGTTGTATATGTTCCTCTTACAATGTTAAGCGGATTGTCTGGAGAGTTATTTACTTCATTAGGGTTTACTATTATATTTGCCTTAGTAGCGTCTTTTGGAGTTGCTGTTACAATCATACCTCTAGTTTATTTCAAGTTACAACCTATTGAAAAAAATACGGCTCCATTAAATAAAATCATGCATTTTTTGGAAAGAGTTTATGAGAAAATTATTCGTAGAGTGTTAAATCGTAAAATTTTAGTGGTTCTAATATCACTAGCTAGTTTGGGTGGTGCTGGTTATATAGTGTCTATGCTTACGATTGAGATGATACCTTACGTAGACCAAGGTATTATGGATGTCAAGATGGAGTTTAGAGCAGGAACAGATATTAATTTTGTAAATCAAGCTATATATGACATTGAACAACAAATTCAGAATGACATAAGAATTGAAGATTATAGTATTAATATTGATGGAAATACAGCTAAGCTTACAGCATATGTGGCTGATGGATATGAAACTAAGCCAATAACAGAAGAATATGACTTGATTTTTTACTCAATACCAAATATGGATAGTTCAATTACTACAAGAGATGTCTCTGGTGCTGGCACAGATATGCCAAAGGCAAGTATTTCTGTCTATGGTGTGGACTATGATATGGTGAAATCTGAAGCAAATAGATTACATGATGCGATGTACAAAATAGCAGGCGTTTCTAAAGTTACATCTACTTTAAGAACTGGTGGAACACAAGCGAAACTGGATATTGATCCACTGAAAGCTGCTTTTTATGGCTTACAAGTTAGTGATATCTCACAAATTGTTTATTCAATGAATAATGGTATAGATGTTGGTACACTGGAAGTTCAAGGAGAAGAGTATGATATTACGATCAATTATCCCGAAGGAGCATATGATGATTTTAATAAGCTGTTATCTTTGGCAATTAATACTTCAAAGGGAAAAATTACTTTGGGAGATGTAGCAACAATAGTTTTTGAAGATGTTGAACAATCAATCCAGCGTGTTGACGGTGCTTATAATATTGACTTGAAAGCATTTACGCAAGAGCAATATCTACCATATGTTGAGGCTGAAGTACAAAAATTAAGAGATAGTATACCAAAAGACGGTATTGTCGAGGTGACTGAACAACTTGTAAAAGACCCTCTTGATGGAGAAATGCAGACTATTGTGGGAGCTGTTATAACGGCAGTTTTTCTAGTGTTCGTAGTTATGTCTATGCAATTTGAGTCAATAAGGTTTGCGATTATGGTTATGACTAGTGTAGTATTTAGTGCTATTGGTGCATTTGGGTTACTTGCAATTTCGGGGCAAGACTTGACATTGGTCGCACTAGTGGGATTGTTAATGCTTGCTGGTATCGTAGTAAATAACGGAATACTTTTTGTAGATACAGTAAATAATTTAAAACAAGAAATGAGTTTACAAGATGCTTTGGTAAAAAGTGGATCAATGCGTATGCGTCCAATTCTAATGACAACAGCAACTACTATACTATCAATGGTTCCACTAGCTTTGGGTATTGGTGAAGGCTCTCAAATGCTTCAAGGTATGGGCATTATTATTATTGGTGGACTACTTACTTCCACAATTTTAGTTTTATTGCTGATGCCAACGTTTTATTTGATTATTAGTAAAAAGTAAAAGTATACACTAGGAGAAAATATGCAAAGTAAAAACATATTAGATGAACTAAAAGTGATAGCTGTAAATGGAAACAAATTTTATAGAAAAAAAGATAATTTATGTATTGTAATGGGAGCGGGCTGTAAATATTATATAAGAAGCATAGGGGAAAACAAAGTAAGTATTGATAGTAGCAAACAGTTAGAAGCTTCATATTTAGTAGAACAGAAGCATACATCAAAATATTTTAAATATGAAGCAAATATAAAGGATATTATAGAAGATAAGAGATATCATATAGATAAGCTACAAAGTGTTAGAGATGGATTTGGAGTAAGTCCAACAGAGGATGGGCTGTTTAAAGATTTTGTAACGGAATGTATGAATATAGTATTGCCTGCAATAAAAGAAATATTAAATATAAGTGATCTTGAATATATAGGAGAAATAGCAGAAGTAGAATACGGTGGCAAAAATCAAATGTCCAAAAGCATATTTTTAGATAGACTGTTGGAATTCAAGTCACAACAAATGGGCGAAATAATACTGGAAATAAATTTAGAGATGCAAAATATAAGATATCAAAATGAAATCGACCGTGAAATAGTGTATATAAGTAGAATATTTGGAGAATATACACCGACATCCAGTGAGCAAGGTAAAACACACATATACAACATAGAAAATAAAAAAGCACGTTGTATATGGTTATATTCTAGTGAAAAAGAGACAGTTGCCCCTAGTGAATACAAAGGATTACCAATTGTTACAAAAGAATTGACAGAAAAAGAAACTAAGAGAACATTAGATCAATTACAAATAGTAAGTGTATATATGATGAATCATAAGGAACTAAGTAAGAAACATAAATATACTAAAAAGTTTATAGAATTTTTACTAGAGCCAAGTAAGTGTCTGATGTCAAAAGACAAAGAAAAGAAGAAATTGGCAGAAGGTTTTAAAAATACAGTACAAAGAAGGGAAGTGTTAAGTTTGAGTTCGATGGAAGTTATGTATGAAAATGAAATATTAAAACAGAAAAATCAAGAAGCTTTAGTCAATGAAACTAGAGCTAAAGCTGAAGCAGATAGAGCTAAAGCTGAAGCAGATAGAGCTAAAGCTGGCGAAACTAGAGCTAAAGCTGGCGAAACTAGAGCTAAAGCTGAAGCAGACATAGCTAGAGCCAATGAAGCAAAAGCTAGAGCTAATGAGGCAAAAGCAAAAGCTGAACTTAATAGGCTCAAAGAAAAATTAAAAGAATATGGACTATAAAAATGATAATATCTTATTATTTGAGGATTAGTAAAAAATAGAAGTATACAGCAGGAGACAATATGCAAAGCAAAAACATATTAGATGAACTGAAAGTAATAGCTGTAAATGGAAACAAATTTTATAGAAAAAAAGATAATTTATGTATTGTACTAGGAGCAGGTTGTAAATATTATATAAGAAGCATAGGGGAAAACAAGGTAAGTATTGATAGTAGTAAACAATTAGAAGCTTCATATTTAGTAGAACAGAAGCATACATCAAAGTATTTTAAATATGAGGCAAACATAAAGGATATTGTAGAATATAAGAGATATCATATAGATAAGCTACAAAGTGTTAGAGATGGATTTGGAGTAAGTCCAACAGAGGATGGACTGTTTAAAGATTTTGTAACGGAATGTATGAGTATAGTGTTACCTGCAATAAAAGAAATGTTAAATATAAGTGATCTTGAATATATAGGAGAAATAGCAGAAATAGAATACGGTGGCAAAAATCAAATGTCAACAAGTATATTTTTAGATAGACTGTTAGAATTCAAGTCACAACAAATGGGAGAAATAATACTGGAAATAAATTTAGAGATGCAAAATATAAGATATAAAAATGAAATTGACCGTGAAATAGTATATATAAGCAGAATATTTGGAGAATATACACCGACATCCAGCGAAAAAGGTAAAGCACATATATACAATATAGAAAACAAAAAAGCACGTTGTATATGGTTATATGCTAGTGAAAAAGAGAGAGTTACCCCTAGTGAATACAAAGGGTTACCAATTGTTACAAAAGAATTGACAGAAAAAGAAACTAAAAGAACATTAGACCAAATGCAAATAGTAAGTGTGTATATGACAAATTATAAAGAGTTAAGTAAGAAATATAAATATACTAAGAAATTTATAGAATTTTTACTAGAGCCGAGCAAGTGTCTGATGTCAAAGGATAAAGAGAAGAAGAAACTGGCAGAAGGTTTTAAAAATACAGTACAAAGAAGGGAAGTGTTAAGCTTGAGCTCGATGGAAGTTATGTATGAAAATGAAATGTTAAAACATGAAAAAGAACAAGCAGAAAAAGAGAAAGAACGAGCAGAGAAAGAGAAAGAACGAGTAGAGAAAGAAAAAGAACAAGCAGAGAAAGAAAAAGAACGAGTGAAGCAAGAAAATGAAATATTAAAACAAAAAAATCAAGAAGCTTTGGCTAATGAAACTAGAGCCAGAGCCAATGAAGCAAAAGCAAAAGCTGAAATTAATAGGCTAAAAGAAAAATTAAAAGAATATGAACTATAAAAAAATACTAGGGAAAATAGGGAGAAATTAAAATGAAAGCAAAAGATTTATTAGAAAAGTGTTTACAAACAGAAAATTTAATTAAACATTCATATGCTGTAGAAGCAGTTATGAGAGCATTGGCACAAAGATTGGAGCCTGCAAAAGAGGACGATTGGGCTTTAGCAGGACTTCTTCATGATATTGACATTGATATTTTGGACTATAAAAATAAATCTGAACAAAAGAAATACCATGGGTTAAGATCAGCTGAAATAGTAGCAGAAAATGATTTGGGTAATGAATATGTTTGGCAGGCAATAAAATCTCATAATGGAGAAGTTAACGGGACACCACGTACAAGTATTATAGATAAGGCACTATATGCAGTGGATCCAATTACAGGATTTATAACAGCAATTGCACTGATTTATCCAGACAAAAAATTAAGTAGCGTAAAAGTTAAATCTATTACAAAGCGAATGAAGGAGAAAGCTTTTGCTGCTGGAGCAAACCGTGAGGCAATGATGAGTATAGAAGAGTTGGGAATTCCTTTTGCAGAGTTTGCTAAGCTATCATTAGAGGCAATGACTGGAATTAGCGATAAACTAGGATTATAGAAAAGGGAATGAAAATGAGAACAGTATTATTAACTGTTCTCTAATATAACTAGTGCTCCATACATATTACTATGTATAATATTATCCTTGAATTAATTGTAAAACAGTATTAGGTAACTCGTTAGCTTTAGCAAGCATAGCAGTTGCACTTTGAGTTAAAACATTAGTACGAGTATATTCAGCCATTTCAGCTGCCATATCTGTATCTTGAATTTGAGAAAGTGACATTGTCATATTTTCTTCAGATACACCTAGGTTTTCTACAGTATGTTCAAGTCGATTTTGATATGCTCCCATAGAAGAACGAGTAGCAGAAACTTTGTTAATAGCTTTGTCAATAGCTGCAATAGCATAATGTATATCATCATCTTCTGTAAGATTTAGTCCTGCTCTAGTCATTTCAATACCAATACCTTCTTCAATATTAGCAGTAACTCCATATCCAGGAGTTCCTGGAGGTGCGGTAAGACCTAATTCCTGTGAAGACATTGAGCCCAATTTTACTTCCAACAATTGGTTTGCATTTGCTCCAATTTGAATGTCTATGTTTACTGGTGGTGTACCACCATCGTGAGCTATCATATAGTTACCAGCACTACCTTTTTCTTTTGCTACAAAAAGGTCTGGCTTATCATATGTAAAATTGTCAAATCCAGGAGAAGCATCATATTCGGTTAAAATTTCCTCAAGATTATCATTCATTTCTATTGGAACAGCATTTCCTGTATAAGGACCTTGATTTATATCATAGTATTCGAATGCAACACCATCTATAGTAAACCCAGCACCGACTTTTGGAACTGGTAGCTCCGTCATTTTATAAACAGCTTTTTCTGTTACTGTAGCAAGTCTCGCATCGTCATATATACCTGTGCCATTAGGATCTCCCGTAACAGTATCTGCATCCAAGTCTTCGGTTTCAAAGTCTACAAACCCTTCATTATTATCTATAATTCCGTCTTCATTTACGTCTGATATTGCACCATGTAGCACCATTTCAAACCCACTATTTGCAATTGGATCACCTCCATTAAGTAAAGGCATAGTATTAAATTCTGTGTTGCCAGATGTTATATTTATTTCTGAAAGAAGATGATCAATTTCTTTTTGAATTTGCTCACGGTCGCTTGTTCCATATGTACCATTTGCTGCTTGAATTGAAAGCTCTCTCATGCGTTGAAGCATGTCATGTACCTCGTTGAGAGAGCCTTCTGCAGTTTGTATCATGGAAATTCCGTCCATTGCGTTGTTGTTAGCTTGTTTAAGACCTTGTACTTGTGTCCTCATTTTTTGAGAGATAGCCATTCCAGCAACATCATCTGCTGCTTTATTAATTCGTAGACCAGAAGATAATTTTTCAAGAGATTTATTTAATGCCCCTGTATTTTGGTGTAAAGCATTTAATCCTTGTAAAGCTGGTGTATTGTTATTAATTTTCATATTTTAGACTCCTTTTATATTTTGACTTATATAAAATTGTATCGACTGGTTATAATGTCCTTATTAGTATTTTACCAAAATTTAACTATTTTTTTATAGTGCTCCCACTAAAAATAATGAGAACACTATATTTCTTGCTAGTTAGCCTGGCTACAAGCACTAATAAAAGCATTAAACAATGGGTTCATACTTTTGGAATTCATAGCCATAATTTCAGGATGCCATTGTACACCAAGACAAAACGGTAAATTTGGATTTTCTATTGCTTCAATTACATTATCTTTTGTATGAGCACTAATTATTAATTGATCCCCTACTTTTTTTACAACTTGATGATGAAAACTATTGGTTGTAAACTTATCACCTAATAACTCATTTATTTTAGTATTTTTCTTTGAATATACGGTGTGACACATATCATTTCGATGGCCAGATTGCATATGCATATTTGTTTCATTGGGGAAATACTGAAGATCTTGATAAATAGTGCCATTATAAATAACGTTTAAAATTTGCATCCCTTTACAAATACCTAAAAGAGGTTTATTGAAAGCAATATTTTGCTTTCCTAAAAAAACATGATAATTATCTAATTCTTCATTGTAATTTCCAAGTTTCTTCTGTGGTTCTTCCTCATATATCAATGGATAAATGTCATCTCCTCCGCCAAGTAAAATTCCATCACATAAATTCACTTGAGAACAAATTTCTGATTTTTTGTTTGTAGGAGGTAGTAATATAGGAATAGCCCCCAGTTGAAATAAAATTTTACAATATTCCTCATTTAGAATATAAGTTTGTTTAGTAGAATTATTAGATAAAACCATAGTGCTATTTACTGGAATTCCAATTGTAGTTTTTTTCATATATTTATTCCTTTCTAATTATTAAATTAATTTCTATAAAGTGTACTTAGTTTCATGGGTAGGTCTGTGATTCCATATCTCGTAAAACTTGTTTCAATTGTTTATCCGTTATTTTAACTTAACAGCTCCATTTATTATATACTTATTATATTGCTAGTAATATTAGGAAGTGCTTAATTAAAAATATATTGTCAAAAAACATAATGTGTAGTATAATTTTATAGAAAAATAAATGAACGTATTATGTTGCACAAATAAACTAATACAATATTATTAAGATGAAGTACTATATATTACATAAAGTAAACAGAATTTAAAACTATTTACCTGTATTATTTAAATATTAAAGTTAACACATAGATTGACCTATGCAAAGAAATTATTCTTTTAATTTATGTCAAGCATAGTATTTCATTATGCATTACAATAAAATACATAAATAAGGAGACTGTACGTATGAGTAAAAAAAATATTGCTACATTTTTAAGTTTAATAGTATTAACTACACCAATTTATGCAAATGATAAAATTATCTTCAATGATATAGCACAACATTGGGCAAGAGATAATATTGAATCATTAACATCAAGTAATATTTTAGTGGGCTATTCAGATGGTACATTTAGACCCAATGAAAAAATCACAAGAGCTGAATTTGCAGCTTGCTTAAAAAAAATATTTAAAATACCTCTTAATCTTAGTATAGAAGGAAAAGAATATACTGATATTGAAAATAATAAATGGTACACTGATACAATTGAAGCTGTTATGTATTTTAAGCTTATGAATGATTATGGTAGTGAATTTAAGCCAAATCAGCCAATAACAAGAGAAGAAGTGGCTTATGCAATTGTTCAAGCTTTTGATATGAAAAAAGAATACATAAAAAAAATTAATTCATCTACACAGTTTACAGATAGCAATCAAATCTCTGTATGGGCAAAAGATGCAATTGATATTTTATTTACAAAAGGATTTATTGTGAGTAATCCAGATGGAAAGTTTAGGCCAACACATCCAATGACAAGAGCGGAAGTTACAGTACTTATTGACAGAGCTATAAAGGAAAATGGTGAGATTTATACTAATATAGATAAATTAAATAAAAATATTGCAACAGAGAAAGGGCATGAAAAAATTAAACTATCAGACTATTATAAGGACATTATTACTACGAAAGCCCAAAGTATGTCACGATGGGGATATAATTCAAAACGAACTATATTTAAAGAAAATAATATATTACATATAGTTGATAGTAATGATAGTATAATTACTATTCATAGATTTGATATAACGACATTTAAAAAAGTAGACACAATATTTCTAAGTACACCATTACCAATATATGGTGGATTTTTGGCAACAGAAAATAATTATTTTGTAATATCAGGCAAAAATATAAATATTGCGGAAGAAGGATATGAAGACAAAGAAGTAATTAAAATAGAAAAGTATGACAAAAATTTTATGTTAAAAGGAACAACCTCCATTAAAGTAAATGAAATATCTACAACCAAACCTTTTGATGCTGGAAATGTAGCTATGAGCTTAAATAAAGATAAGTTAATTATACATACTACTAGAACTATTATTGATGACAAATATATACAAAATCCGAAAGTTCAATTAACTATTCTTATTGATATAGATATGATGGAACATGAAAACTCATATTTGAAAGAGTTTCAAGAAGACTATGCAAATCCTTCATTTAACCAATTTGTTGAGTATGATGGAACTCAACCTATATTGCTTCATCATGGAAATGCACAGCCAAGAGCAGTAGCTATTACTAAATATGGTGAAGACAAACCAATTGTTGCATTTAAAATCGCTGGAGCAGAAGGAGCAGATCAGAGTGGACTTATCGTTGGAGGTTTTGAAATTGCAGACAATAAATATTTAACAGCTATAAACAGAATTGATTATAATTTGGCAACTGGATTTAGTGATTTTGTAATTGAAGGATTAGAAAAGCAAGAGCGTAATATAGTTGTATTAATAACTGATAAATATAGAGAAACCACAAAAGAAATTGTTTTAACAGATTATGTTGGAACAAACTCAATGGGTAGTGTTCCAAAACTTATTTCATTAGGTAAAAACAAATTTATGGTTTTATGGATGGAATTTATTAATGCGTATGGTTCTGGAGAGTCAAGTCAAAGCTTAAAATATGTTATTATTGATGAAAATGGAAATAAATTAAGTGATATAAATACATTTGAAGAAGGAAAGCTTTCTATGTATGTGCAACCTATTGCAAGTGACGGAAAGGTTATTTGGGTAGCAGGAGAATACTATTATTCTATTAAATTTTTGTAGAATACTTACTTTTCAATTTACAAGAACTTATATACGCCAAATTTCAAGGTAATATTATTTAAGGGAGGATATTTTAAATGGATAATTTTTTACTAATGTTAGAATTAATTGGTACAATTTCATTTGCATTATCAGGTGGGATGATAGCTATACATAAGAAAACAGATTTTTTTGGGGTATTATTGCTTGCGGCAGTCACAGCTGTTGGTGGAGGAATTATTAGAGATTTAATAGTAGGAAAGACCCCGCCTACTGCTTTTATAAATCAAATTTATGTTTTAATAGCATTGGCTACTGCTTTTATTTTGTTTTTATGTGCAAGAAGCAATCAGGAAAAATATCGCCAATATGAAATACAAATATCTACAATTAATAATATTTTTGATGCTATTGGACTAGGGATTTTTACAGTAGTTGGTGTACAGGTGGGGCAACAGGCTGAACAGGGTGAAAATTTATTCTTCTGTTTGTTTCTTGGAGTGGTGACAGCAATTGGGGGAGGAATGATTAGAGACTTAATGTTGAAAGAAATTCCATTTGTCTTAGAAAAACAGGTATATGCCGTTGCATGTCTTTTTGGCGGAGCATGTTATTGGTACTTAACAGAACTATCGTCTATAGAAAGTGATGTTATATCAATAATAAGTATTTCTATTGTATTTGCCATTAGGATGTTGGCAACAAAATATAAATGGAACTTGCCAAAGGCAATTGAATAATTAATTCTCAAGAATAAAATAATTATTATTTAAAAAAATTTTAAAAAAAACTAAAGTACTTAAAAAAATATAACGATATATTTATTATAACAAAATACCAAACGAGTAATAAAATACCAAACAAGTAATAAAATACTAGAAGATAATAAAATAACAAAAGAGTAATAAAATACAAAAAAAAGCAATAAAATATTAAAAGATAATAAAATACTAAACGCCAATAGAATACTAAAAACTATGATAAGGATATCAAATTTTTATAATTCAAGGAGGAGTTAAAATGGTAGTAAATACAAATACGCTTTCTATAAACGCTCATAGAAATATGGGGTCGAATACAACTAAACTAGGAAAGGCTTCAGAAAAACTTTCATCAGGATTAAGAATAAACCGTGCAGCGGATGATGCAGCGGGCTTAGCAGTTTCGGAAACAATGAGATCACAAATAAGAGGATTAAATCAAGCAAGTAGAAATGTTCAAGATGGTATTTCTTTTGCACAAACAGCAGAGGGTGCACTTGATGAAGTAAGCGCAATGCTCACACGTGCAAAAGAACTATTAGTGCAAGCATCCACCGGTACATATAGTGAAGGAGATAGAACAAATATTCAAGAAGAACTAACGGCATTAAGTTCAGAAATAGATAATATTATTACATCAACAAAATTTAATGGAATTGCAATAACAACTGGCGCAAGCATTGCGACAGGGCATGATGGATCTTTGGAAATTCTTATCCCCCCAGTAAGTGATTCAGAAGTAAGTAATGCTATGGATAATATAGATCTTTCAGGAGACACAGATGGAACTGATGCTAAAGCTGGTGCTATCTTAATTGAGGATGCGATTCAAGATATAACTACGCAACGTGCTGAAATTGGGGCTGTACAAAATAGACTTGAACATACTTTAGAAAATCAAAAAGTTACAACTGAAAACTTAACTACATCGGAATCTCGTATTCGAGATACAGATATGGCGGCAGAAATGATGAACTTTACAAAATTTAATGTTCTAAATCAAGCGGCACAAAGTATGATGGCTCAAGCAAATCAAATTCCAAATCAAGCACTTGGTTTACTTGGATAATAATATCTATAAAACTATATGTATAAATATAAAAATATTTGAATAATAATATTGATGATAAGGATATCAAATTTTTCTAATTCAAGGAGGAGTCAAAATGATAGTAAATACAAATATGCTTTCTTTAAATGCTCACAGAAATATGGGATCAAACACAACTCAATTAGGAAAGGCTTCAGAAAAACTTTCATCAGGATTGAGAATAAACCGTGCAGCAGATGATGCAGCAGGCTTAGCAGTTTCGGAAAGAATGAGATCACAAATAAAAGGATTAAATCAAGCAAGTAGAAACGTTCAAGATGGTATTTCTTATGCGCAAACAGCAGAGGGTGCACTAGATGAAGTAAGCTCAATGCTTACACGTTCAAAAGAACTATTAGTGCAAGCATCCACTGGTACGTATAGTGAACAGGATAGAGAAAATATTGAAGAAGAACTACTAGCATTAAATTCAGAAATGACCAACATTATTACATCAACAAAATTTAATGACCTTGCAATAACAAGTGGTGCAGTGATTGCGACAGGACATGATGGATCTTTAGCAATTACAATTCCACAAGTAACTACTGACCTCATATCTGACGCTTCAGGTGCACTTGATATAAATGATACAGATGGTACGGGTGCAAAGGCTGCTGTCGATGGCGTTGAGACTGCAATTCAAACTGTAAGTACGCAACGTGCAAAAATTGGTGCTGCACAAAATAGACTGGAACATACTTTAGAAAATCAAAAAGTTACATCAGAAAACTTAACTACATCGGAATCTCGTATTCGAGATACAGATATGGCATCGGAAATGATGAACTTTACCAAATTCAATGTATTAAATCAAGCGGCACAAAGTATGATGGCTCAAGCAAATCAAATTCCAAATCAAGCACTTGGCTTACTTGGATAATATAAAAATATAAACATATAAAAATATAAAAAAAATTCCCTGTCATTTTTAGGCAGGGGATTTTTTTATAAGTCTAAATTGTAATGGTACTCGTTAGTACTTATTTTTTTTTCGTTCATAAGTACATCATATTTTAAATATAAGTGTAGTGGTTCATATGAATATTCTATTTTTTGTGTGGAAATTTTTATGTCTATGTTGCCAACTTCAGTATATAATCGATATTGCCATGGCTTATTTTCTATAAATATCAAAATATTTTTTGAAATGCCATTTTCTTCTTGGCTTATCTCAATTTTTTCATTTTTAACTTTAATATTTACTTTAATACCTTCATGTTCATATCTAATAAAAACTGTCTTATCCTTTTTTCCCATCTTAGCATTTACTGTATATTTTGTTTCATTTTGAAAATCTTCGTAACTTTGAATCTCTTTAATATGCAATTTAATGTTATCCATAATATTATGTGGCTCCTTTAAGTTTATAAATAATATTTATCTATTTCCACAGTACTAACTTTATCTATTGAACAGCCTAAAAATGTTTCTACTGTTTTTTTCATGTTGCTTGGTTGAGCACTAACATAAAATGAATATGTGGCATTTTTTTGAGACTCTAAATTTAGATTTTGCAATACGGTCTTTGTTGATTTTGCAACTTCAATCGCAGGATTTATAAGCATTACATCTCCTACTACTTCTTGAATTACTTCTGCTAACATAGGGTAATGGGTGCAACCTAAAATTAAAGTATCGATATTTTTTTGAAGTAAAGCATCTAAATAATGTTCAGTGATTAAATGTGTAGCAAGATGATTTATCCAGCCATCCTCTACTAAAGGAACAAATAAGGGGCACGCTTTTGAATATATTTTAAAATTTGAATTATTCTTTTTTAGCAATTGCTCATACATGTTACTTATAATAGTCGCTTGAGTACCTATTATACCAATTCGACCATTTATAGTTACATTTGAAGCCATTTTTGTTCCAGCATCAACCACTCCTATAATATCAACATGTGGAAACATATTTCTTAATTCATATATACAATTCGCATTTATTGTGTTGCAAGCAACAATAATTAATTTTACATTTTGTTCAAGCAAAAATTTTATAATTTGAGATGAGAATTTTGTAATATCTTCTTTAGATTTGCTACCATATGGTAAACGAGCAGTATCTCCAAAATATACAATAGACTCTTTTGGAAGCTGTTTGATCACTTCTTTTACAATAGTCAGTCCACCAACTCCAGAGTCAAAAATTCCTATTGGTCTATTCATTATTTAAGCAAGGATACTAGTCATTGGATGGGCGAATATCCTTGTAACCTCCTTTTTGCTAATAAATTTTTTGCTAAAACACGCCATAAAGCTCCCAGCTTCAGCTATGGAGATATAAGGCGTTATTCATGATAGTAAGAAAAGACCAAATGTCTGTTCTTATTATTTTATAAAGTTGCTAGTGCTAAAAGTTTATTTATAAGTTCTTTTATTTCTATTCCCTCTGCTTCAAATAACATTGGATACATACTTATTGGAGTAAACCCAGGTAAAGTGTTTATTTCATTGAATATAATTTTATTATCATTTGTAACAAAAAAATCAACTCTTGATAATCCTTTACATTCTAGAGCTTTAAATATAATTTTAGCATATTTCCTAATTTCATTTTTTATATTTTCAGGCAAATCTGCTGAAACAACGGTTTTTGAAGCTGCGTTGTTGTATTTAGCATCAAAATCGTAAAATTCTGCTGCAGCTAAAATTTCTCCAACTCCAGAGACTTGCAAATCTTTATTACCTAAAACAGCAGTTTCAACTTCTCTACCAACAATTGTTTCCTCGACTAGGACTTTACTGTCATGCAATAGTGCATTTTTGATTCCATTGATTAATTCTTCTCTATTATGTGCTTTTGAAATTCCTACTGAAGAACCAGCATTAGCAGGTTTTATAAAGTATGGATATCCAAATGCAGTTTCAATTTTTTTAACTGAATTATCTATATCATCGAAATCTTCTTCTTTTATTATAACAAAATCTGCTTGTGGAATTCCGGCCTCTTTTACAATTATTTTTGTAAAAGCTTTGTCCATAGATATTGCTGAAGAAATTACGCCACAACCAACATAGGGAATTTGTGCTAATTTGCAAAGTCCCTGCACTGTCCCATCTTCTCCATATTTTCCATGAAGAACAGGAAACACTTTATCTATTCTAATTTTTACAATATCTTCATCTTCACGCATTAAAATTAACCCACCATCAGTGGCATCTGGACTTAAAACACATGCGATACCTTTATTTATCCAAACATTTTTTGTAAAATCAACTTTTGGATCTTTATCCAACAACCACTTTCCATTTTTAGTAATCCCCACTGGATATACGTCATATTTATCCTTGTCAAAGTTGTTAAAAATAGTTGTTGCTGATTTTAAAGAAACTTCATGTTCAGATGATTGACCTCCAAATAAAAGCAAAATATTTTCCTTCATAAATTTCCTCCAAAATTATATTTATCTCTATATTTATATGCAAAATCTTTGAATTTATAAGATATAAAATTTAAAGTTACTATAGTTTTATATCTTGTAGTGAAAACAGATTTAGTCACGTTGTTTGTGAATCCGTTATCACGAATAACAAAAAACTATAGTATTAATTCTATAGTTTTTTGTTAATGATAAGGAGAAAAGGTCTTTTCTCCTTATTTGTGAGAGAGTTTACCCTGTTGTGCTAGTTAAATTCTAACCCTTAAGGAATAAAGTTTAAATAGCACAATAAGTCTTTTACCTAAACCTAAACCACTCTAAAATTTTAAATTTAATTTGATATGGATTTTCAATTTGATAAGATACAATCTCATATTGTTCCTTATTTAAAGTTTGTAACAATTGTTTACCTTCCAATGAATGAAATCCTGTAGCAGCATCCACATAACATAATGGAGGATACATCACACACCACCAGTTTTCACCTGTTGCTTGACCAATCAAAATACGGCAAGCCTCATAAGTACCAGCTGGAAAAATGATATCGCCATATGATTTATTTGGAAACTTAGTTTCAGCAATTTCAATATGTACTTTATAATCTTTTCCCCAATCAGCTATAACTTGTTTTGAGATTTGCTTTATATTTTCAAAATTCTGCTTAATAAGTTCACGACTTTCCTCTATTGAAGTAACTTGTCTAAGCTTTGGCTCCATAAAATGCAAAACGGCATCACGTACATTTTCTTTTAGCAACTGGTCTTGTGGAGTGTTGCTATTTGCTAGTATATGAAACCTAAGAACGTTTTCACTTAAAATTTTGCTTGTTTCTTCAACAAACGTTTTTGATTCAAAAAATAAAGATATATTTAATAATATTGCGATAATACCTAAATATAATAAGTTATGTACAGCTTTCATAATCTACTCCTCTTTTCATTTAGCTTACTCTAAATAGAGTATTTACAGTTTAAATAAATTTATACATATTTTGTAAAAAAATATTTAGGCTATAGATTACTCTTTTTTTGAATTTAACATATTATAATTATAAGCTATGCAATATAAAATAGCACTGTAAATTGAATAAGAGGTAAAACGGCTTAGCATATTGCATAAGCACATTGTATGTACTAATGCAATATGAGCTACTGTATTATCTGGAAAAAACAGAGCTTGTATTTATTATTCTTTTGCACCTAAATCTTTTCCAAGATTTGTAGTATAGTTCCATTCAACTTTGTCACCTTTTTTTACTTTACATTGATTTGCACAAACTTGACCATAAACACCATTTACGCTATACATCCATCCACTATTTTTATCATCAGATTCTGTTGCAATGCCGTCTATTGAAACTACATAAAAATCATTTTTGCTTTGTTGAACTTCATACTTAATTTTTTTCTCATCTAGTACTTTTTTCAAAACAGACCAAGCAGTTGAGTCATCATCGATTTGTACTGCCGTTGGTGTAAGTAGTTCACCTTTATTTATAGTTTTTGCACTAACTGATACCATAACGGTACTTTGTTCTTTACTAGATGCAACAGTAGTTTGTAAATCAGGGGCTGACATGGCAGGGATAGCATTTATACTAAATAATGCCATTGCTAAAATAATTAAACCAAATTTTTTATTCATTTAATTTTTTGCTACTATTATTTAAGTAGCTCCTCCTTATCATATTTTAATACATTTTTATTATGCCACATAAAAAAAATATAATACATAGTATAGTAAAAAAAATATAATTATAGTTGATACTAGAAATGCTTTTATAACAATAGTTTTAAATATTGTACTATTAAATTATACTTTTGATTTAAGAGCTACTTAAATAAATACATTATTAATGAAATAATAGAATTTTAAATAGTATAACAGAATAGTTTTTCGATTTATTAATTAATAGTAATAATTGGATAAGGTACAAACATACATTTATTATAGGAAATAATATAAGAGGGGGACTTTAAAAATGGCAATAGAACTAATAAAGAAATTAATGGATGTAAATGAAACAACACAAAAAGAAACTTCACAAATTGTAAAAGAAAGAGATTTAATTGTTCCTGACGGAAAACCAGATATGCAAAGAGTACTTTTTCTGGATGGAACTTTAAAAATGGATACATTTGATGTGCAACAAAATAGAGTTATATATAAAGGCGAAGTTGATATTACAATTTTATATTTACCTGATAATGGTAATGAAATTTGTAAAATGAAAGGTTCAATCCCTATTGAAGATTTTATGATTATAGAGGGAGTTGATCCTGAACAACGTGTTGAATTTGTATATGATATTGAACATCTTAATTGGAATATATTAAATGAACGAAAACTTAATATCAAAGTTATTATTGAAGTTGGAGCAATTGTAACTAAAAGCAAAGAACTTTATTTGATAGAAGATTTAAATACAGATATACTAGTTGAGAAAAAGATGAAAGAATTAAATATTGTTAGTATAGCACCTGAAAAGGAAGAAAAGATTATAGTTAAAGACGAGCTGACAATTCCAAGTAATAAACCATATATTGGAGACATTTTAAAGATTTCGACTAGTATTAAAGAAGATCAAATTAAACGTACTGCTGAGGAACTTATATTTAATGGAATGGTCGAAGTTTCTATTTTATATCAATCAATGGAAGATAATAACCTTAATGTGTATTCAAACAAAATACCATTTTCTGGTGTGGTTGACCTTATAAAACTTGATGATGAGCAACATTGGGACTGTGTTTTGGATGTATCTCCTACATTTGTTCAAGTCAATCCAGATTATGAAGGAGAAGACCGTATAGTTGAAGTTGAATGTATTGTTACAGCAAAATATACAACCTATAACAATGAGAAACTAGAAATTGTGGGTGATGTATATGCACCTGGAAAAGTCGTTAATGAAAGCAGTAAAGTAGAAAAATATGAAAATCTTGCATTTAAAGATAATATTTCAACTGTAACAAAAGAAACACTAAATATTGACGGATTAAACCCAGACATACATCAAGTTTATAATATTGAGTTAAAAGCAAAAGTTGATGAGGTAGATATTGTTAATGACAAGCTAACAATTGAAGGAATTATAGAAGTATTAATAATTTATACGGATGAAGAATCTGCAAATAAAATTATAACTTTTATGGATAGCCTACCATTTAATATGGATTTAAGTACTAATTTAAATCCAAATAATAATTATAATATTGAAGCAAAAGTTACTCCAAAAGATGTTCAATTAATAGCAGTTAATCGTGAAAGTTTGAGTATAGATTATAAATTAGATTATCAAGTAAACGTTTATGAAACTAAACAAATTAGTATTATTGATAAAATTGAAATTGAAGATATGACTAAAGATATAATTAGTGAATATCCAACTATAATTGTATATACTGTTAAAAACGGTGAAAGTCTTTGGGATATAGCGAAAAAATTTAATACAACTGTTAAAAATATTGCACAAGTCAATGAATTTGATGAAAGCTATCAACCAAATTCAGGCGAAAAAGTTATAATAATTAAACAATCAAAATTTTAATAATTTTATGCTTATTTCAAATAACATTTCCTATTTGAAGTAGGCATTTTTTCTTAATTTATCTTTGGTCATAAATATAATTCTCAAGAAGGAAGTAAGTAAAAGAAAAAAATGTTTAATTAGCACAATGTAATAAAATAAGGAGTGAGTAATATGTCAGGTAAAACAATAATTAATGAATTTAAAGAGAAACCTAAAACAGCACATCTTACAATAGAATGTCCATATGAGACTGTAGAAAAGTTTAAGCAATTGGGAATGGCAAAAAATATGAATTCGGCTGAGGTGTTGGCCTACTTGCTTCAGTTGTTACCAAATCAAAATATGAAGGTGAACAATATAAATGGAGTAAAAATTCCTAATAGCAATGGAATGTTGCAATTTTTCTTAAATGAATTTAATATTTTTAAGAAAAAAGTAAAACCTTCTCTTACAATTAAATTTAACGGAACATTAATATATTCTATTTCAGATATAAGACCAGTTCAAAAGTTTTCAGCAAATAAATTAAAGTCTGATTTTAAGTATATTTATAATGATGAAGATATAACCGAATATTTTTTAGCAATTTATTATAATATAGATAAAAGGAAGTATTTTATATATGATTATATAAATGTAAAATCCAATGAAAATGACAATATAAATTTAACCGTTTATAGAGGAAAGCTTGCAAAAGATTTGAATGATATAATAACTAAACTAAGTGGTTATATAAACGCTGAAGAAAGTGATCAAATTGAATATAAACTAGCTGAAGATATTTCTAATAATGAAAAAATGATCTTAAAATACCTTGATCCAAAGTGAAACTAGAAGGGAGCATTAAAAACTTAATAAATCAACAGCGTTATAAAACTAGGAATTAAAATGTTAATAGTAGTTTTTAAGGAATATTACTCAAAAATCAATCTTTTAAGCATTAAATTTCTAAAAAGTTATAAATTCTTGTAATTAAATTACATGTAACTTATAATATAAAAAAGAGAATAAGAAAAGGAGAAGAAATGGAGACGATAACACTAAGAGCGAAGGCCAAGATTAATATTAGTTTAGATGTAATTGGAAAACGTGAAAATGGGTACCATGATTTGAGGATGATAATGCAGACTATAAATTTATATGATACCATTTATATTAAGAAAACAAAAAGTCCAAAAATACAAATAAATACAAATATTCCTTGGTTACCAATTGACGATAAAAATATTGCTTATCAAGCGGTTCAAGTTTTTTTGGAAGAAGCCAACCTTAAGTATGGAGTTTACATTGATATCTTTAAAAGAATTCCTATTTCGGCAGGGTTAGCAGGAGGAAGTACAGATGCAGCAGCTGTTTTAGTAGGTTTGAATAAAATATTTAGAACAGGATTTAGCAAAAGAAAACTTATGGAAATAGGGGTAAAATTGGGAGCAGATGTGCCTTTTTGTATATTGAGAGGGACGGTTCTTGCAGAAGGAATTGGAGAAGTCTTAACGCCACTACCTTCAATACCATACACATATATTTTATTGGCAAAACCAAATATAAGTGTATCAACTGCAACAGTATATCAAGCACTCTGTATATCAAGTATAAAAGTACACCCAAAAACAGATGAGTTAATAAATGCAATTAAATGTAAAGACATAAAATTCATATTTAGTAATATGGAAAATGTTCTTCAAGAAGTGACAATTGCAATGTATCCAGAAATTGAAAAAATTAAAAAAGAAATGTTAAATCAGGGAGCAATCGCAAGCATGATGAGTGGAAGCGGCCCCACTGTATTTGGAGTATATAAAAATAATAATGATGTAATAAAAGCAGCAAATTATTTTAAAGAGATATATGGCCTTAAAGAGGTATATGTAACGAGTACATATTATCCAGAGGCTATAAGAGCAAGAGCTTAGTCAATTTTAAGGAGGAAAAATAAAAAGTATGGAAATAACAGAGTATCAACCCCTACGAAACATTGTGTTTCAGACGATAAGAAAAGCCATTTTGGAAGGGGAATTACAACCTGGAGAAAGATTAATGGAAACTCAATTGGCTGAAAAATTAGGAGTTAGTCGAACGCCTATTCGAGAAGCAATACGAAAGCTAGAGATTGAAGGACTAATTGTAATAACTCCAAGAAAAGGAGCACAAGTAGCAGCATTTACACAAAAAGAAATAGCAGAGATATTGGAAGTTCGTGGAGCATTGGAAGCACTAGCTGCAAATCTTGCATGTGAGAGAATGAAACAAGGAGACTTTTTGAAATTAGAATTAGCTATAGCGGAGTATGAATATGCATTGCAAGATAAAGATATATCTTTGATGATACAAAAAGACATTGAATTTCATGACTGTATATTTGCATCAACACAAAATGAAAAACTAATTCATATGTTTAACAATATTCGTGAACAAGTTCTTAGGTATAGAATTACTTACTTAAAAAATGTTACTGATGGAGCTCAAATATTACTTGAACATAGAAGCATACTTAAAGCATTGAAACTAAATCAGAAAGAACTTGCATCACAACTAAGCGGTAAACATATTGAAACTCAACGGAATTCAATTTTAGAATATGTTAAGAAAAAAGAAAAACAATTTCAATTAAATACAATATAGAGAATAATAATGTAGGCGAAAATACAGGTTCGCCTACATTTGATGACTACCATCAAAGTATTGGCCTTAATTTTTATAAGAAACATCAGTTACATTTTTAGTTATATCAAATGTTGTTCCTGGTTCACCAGAGATAAGAATAAGTGACCCTGGAGTTAACTTAACGGTTCCGTCTGGGTCTAAAACAGAACTATATATACAAATTTGGTCTGGGTTATATATTGTATAAGAACCATTGCCATTTATATTTATCTGTACATTTGTATCATTGTTAGAAGCTTTAAAATATTTAGCATACCCGTCTTGGTCTATTACATAAGTTCCATCTAATAAATCATTGATGCCTTTTTCCTCAACGTAAATAATTTGATTGGATTTAAGATATTCGGTACCATTTTCGTCATAAAACTCCATATCTGCTGAACTTCGTCCTACTACAGGTATTTGAATTATATTTTCTAAGGTATTTTCATCTTTTACTTTTAAATTAAATATATAGCCATCGGGTGAAATAGAATCTGGTAGTCCTATAGAGGGCAAACCTTGGGTATTTGTTATTACGTTATAATGTAAAGTCACTGGATAATACATTTTGCCCAGTCTTTTTTGCCATGCTGTTTTTACTTCGTTGGATACTGGATTGGGCGGTATTTGCTGATATTGATATAGATTAGATAGTATTTCAAATTTAAAAGGCTCAAGACCTCTCATTTTACTTTTAAAATTTATATAAGTATGTCCATTATCTTCATCAACAAACTGTAAAATTAATGTACCAGTCTTTTCATCTTTAAATATACCATTGTCTTGGTATAAAAACGTTTGTGTAGCAAAGTTTGGATTATCAGGCATACTTAATTCTATTCTATCTCCTTTTATATCTATTTTTATTGCCTGCATAAGATTAGAATAGATACCGTTATATTTAGAATAATTACTAGGAATTTTTACTGGAGCAATCAATGAGGGCACTGCAGTAAACGTTGGAGGTTGCATTTTACCTTCTTTTACTAGTTCATCAATAAGCATTTGAGCTCCCATAAACATATCAAGCGTACTAGAGCCTCCCGTGCTAAGGACCACAACGGACATATCATACTCTGGAATTACAATTAAAGCTGAGTGAGTTAAACTTATATCTCCCCCTTTAAATAATGCTGTAATACCAGCTTTATTAAATGGTTCTAATGCAATTGCATCCCACCCTAATCCATATTCAATCATATTTTTTCCATTATCAGGCCATATTCCTCTTAGATATTCTGGAGATGTAGTTAAGTCAATAGAGTTTTGCTCTAGTATACCTTCATCTAAAAATATTTCAGAAAATTTACATAAATCTTCTGCTGTTGAAAATATTCCAGCTGTTCCAATACAAGTAGGAATTTCTATTGGAAAGTCTATAATCTGGTCACCTTCATAAAATTCTTGTATTGGCAGATATGGTACATTTGACCTTACAACTTGTGCCATATTAAAATTATCTTCTGGAGTTTTTGTATTATCCAATGATAAAGGCTGACTTATATATTTATAAAGATATTCTGTATATGGCAACCCACTTACTCTTTCTATTAATATTTCAGAAAGCATAAACCCTGTGTTGGAATATACTGATAATTCTCCTGGAGCTGAATTTAATCGTTCTGTTTTTAAATTTTTTAATAAATTATCATGGTATCTACTGTCGTTATTTTCGACTAAAAATGAATCTTGAATATTTCCGTCCATAAATCCTGCTGAATGATTTAGCAACATTCTTATAGTAATATCTTTATATCGGTCATCTTCCATTGCAAAATCTGGAATATATTTATAAACAGGATCATCTAATTCAAATTTTCCTTCTTCTAACAAATTCATTATCATAGCAGTTGTAAACATTTTGCTTATTGAACCTATTGCATACATATTTTCTGTATTAACTAAGAGGTCGTTTTCTATGCTGTTAATGCCCCTGCTCCCTGAAACTATAAATTTGCCGTCTTTCATAAGTGCATATTGAACACTACGAACACCTCTGTTATTAATTAGAAAGTCTGCATATTGTGCTGCTTTAGTTGATACAGAATTTTGTAGAGGAGCTCCAAAAGTTGGAACAAAAATAAAATTGCATGTTAATACACTAACAACTAGTTTGGAAAATAATTTCATTATAACACCTCAATATTTTGTAAATTTAGTTGTTAGTATTAACATATCTATTTTTTTTATACTGGGTTATTTCCTAATTATAGCATCACTTATTCTGCTTCATTGTAAAGGTAGGGATTATATTAGGACTACTTTTTGAGTGTTACTACAACTAATGAGTGTACAGTAATTATACTCTGTCAATGATTTCACTTTTAGAGAGCCTAGATTTTGGTAAATCTTTATTGAAATCACTATCTTTATGATATCCTATTGCAACAACTATAGACGATGTAAAACCTTTTTCACGAAGACCAAATTCCTCATCTAAAATTTTTAAATCAAGACCTTCCATAGGGATTGCATCTAGACCTAAAGCAGCAACTCCAAGTAAAAAGTTTCCAAGATTTAAATATACTTGTTTATCTGCCCAATGTTGAAAATCTTTATAATCAAATTTATGCATATTAGCAAAAATACTTCTTGCTCCATGGTTTTGTTCTTTAAATTTTTTTTGTGAAAACCTGCCATCTTTATCTTCTTTTTCCAAAACCTTTTGCAGATGTCCTTCTGTCAAATCAGTTTGTGAAGCAAAAATTATAACTGCACTTGCATCTAAGACTTTGGACTTATTGAATGAGAAAAATCCTTGTGTCGCTTTTGTAATTCTTTTTTTACCTTCATTAGTAGTTGCTATCACAAAATGCCAAGGTTGAATATTAGTAGAAGATGGGGAAAGTTGCAATAAATCTTCAATTTCTGAAACTTGTTTCTCTGTCAATGTCTTAGTGTTGTCAAATTCCTTTGTACTGTAACGAGTTTTTAATACATTTAAAATATCCATAATAGCCTCCAAATTTTATATTTTGTCTATCAGTAGTATATTTAACTGATAATCTTATTATAATTTTTAATTTTGAATTTAACAATTATGGATATATTTATCCGTACGGACAAAAATGTCTATGACTTCTGCTACTTCATTATAAAGGTATAGACAAACATTATTTACCCCTACCTCTACCTTTTACTGGGGATAATATTAAAACAGCATATATTGGTTGTAATCTTTTTGTAAGTCGTATCTTAAATAGTCAAAATAAGAATTTAAAAATGCGGCACAATCTGCATAGCTTACATATTTATCTGGAAATATATATCCGCCATCAAAAGGAATAATACCAAGTTTATTAGCAGCATAAATACTATTTTTTGCATAATCAGCTATCTTGCTATCATCTAGAAATGGAGTATAATTTGAATCTGCCCCCAATCCTAGTCTTTCTAGCCCCAATGCTCTTATGTTAAATACATACATCTGCTCTCTATTCAAGTATTCATATGGATTTACTGACCCACCTTGGATTAATCCCACATTATAAGCGGCTACAGCATAGGGATATAGTGAGTGCTCTATACTTATATCGCTGAATAAACCTTCTGGCAACGGATTTTTCTTGTCATCTGTAGCAGGTATTGGAATTTGCAACGCCTTTACAAGCATCTCAATATATTCCCCACGTGTAACTGGTTGATTTGCAGAAAATCCTCTGGGATTTACATCAAAAACTTTCATACTATACATTCTTTCAATATCTGATTTTGCTGGATGGCCCATTAATTGGCTTAAATAAGGAATTGGCAACTGTTCTAGTCTTGGAGAATCTTCAATTATAATAGTACCAACAGCATCTTCGGGTTGTAACTCATCATTTCCAAGCAAAACATTATATTGTATAATACCACTACCTCTAGCAATTTCCTTGTAGTTTCCAGCTAGACTGATGGCTTGTGGTTCATTTGATGAATATAACATATCTCTATAGGTAGTATATGTGGGTGTTTCCTCTATGTAATATTGATTTGTTCCCGTATCGATACTTATATTACGTCTTTGTACTTCAGAAGCTGCAAATGCCTGGTCATATCCATAAACTCTTGCATCGACTTGCATAGTAACGTTATTATCTCCGCCTGCACCATCAGTGTAAACTGCGTTATAATATATATCTCCACTATAATAATTTACTCCAGGTGCTCTATCTTCTAGTAAACTTTTAGAAAAGCTAGACAACTCTTGATCCAAAGTATATGTAATTCCTTCTACAACAACGGTTTCTGTCCATCCTGTAATTTCAGAACTCTTAGTTAATTGTTGAGTCCCTGCATCATAAATATAATTTGTGTTAAAGTCTACAGTTCTTGCTATTTGACTAGTCCCATCGTCACTTTCAGCTGTTATTATGTATGACTCCTTATAACTTCCAATTGGATTTTCTGTAAAATCAATTTCTACAGGTTTTAATTCTATTGTTCCTTCAACAGAAACTGCTTTTCCACTTAAATATATATTTTCTTTATATGGCAAAGTATATTTTGTTACAGGTTTTGCGTTCGGATTAGCTGCTTCTGCAACTGATTTTAATTTATATCCTGGAGAAGTTCCTCCAAAATAACCTATGTCTCCTTGTGCACCATATGCAACATTTGGAGTAAATGTAATTAAGGCTAATAATATTGCTGCTAACTTTTTCATTTTTAATCCTCCTATTCAACAGTTATAAGATATCCAGCTACGTCTAGTATATCTTCTTGTGGAACTTCCCCATTAAACTCTTCTTCTAATATTTCATCGATACTATCTTGCATTAAAACATTGATTGTTTCGCCAATCTCTAGATCTTCCCAAGTTACGTGTTTGCCCTCTTTTATAACGAAGCCCATTTCATCCAAAGTTGCAGTTATCCCAAAATTACTTTTACTATATTCAGTCCATTTGTCTAGCTTAGAATCATAAGTATAAACATCTTTTAAAGAGATTGTGCCTTCTTCAACGTTATAAATTTCGCCTTTAACAACTTCTTTGGTATAAGGCATGGTTGATATAGCAATTGCTTTGTCGCCAGTTGCTAAAATTGTAAATACATCATCCAATTTATTATTTTCTATTCCATAAGTTATAAAACTTTCTAGTCCATTTTCAAGAAATCCATCTTCATTATAGAATTTTGTTGCATAGTCAATTGTAAAGGTTCTTGGCTCAGGATGATAGTACCATTCTGGATAATTGAACAAAGAGAATGTTTCAACCACAAAATTTTCCCTATCATTTATTGTTTTTATACGGCCTCTAAATATTTGAATATCTCCATTAAATATGTCTGGTAAAATATTTGCCATAGCAACTTTTTCATTTCCTGTAATTACTGCCTGAACGGTATCTCCTACCATTAGGTTTTGTGGCTCAATTAGTCGATTGTCTTTGACAATAATAGCATCTTCTGCTATAACTAAATCTTCTCCAGTTAACAGTTTAATTTGTCCAGGTTCAGCTGCAATAATTTCTGTTGGTTCTAACGTTGTTTGTTTTTCACTTTGAAAATTCATTTTTATAACGTTTTGTTTACCCATAAATTGTTCGATAGCAGCATATACATACATGTCACCATTTGTTAGATATCTTGAGATATAATCCCAAGAAACAGGTTTGCCTATTAAGTATGATGTTATAACTGTGGGATTTGAAGCAAGGTCTAAAATATCTGTGTATGGGCCCCAACCAGCAGGACCTAAACTTTGAGCATGTGCTAGTTTTAATGTTTGATTAAATTCATTAATATGTAAAAGTTCCCCACGAAAAATATCTGATATAAGTCGGGTGTCTGGATCAACAACAATTTCTTGTACAACTTCCTCAACAATTCCTTCACCCATAACTTTTTGTGAAACCAATACTCTAATCCATTGGCCCTCTTTAAGTTGCCCTAGACTATGCCATTTTCCTGCTTTTGTTATGGGTGTTTCGATATGTACATCGTATATATGAATTTGTCCGTTATCGTCTTCTAAAGTAAGATACCCAGTTTGCCCACTAGTAAAATCCCAAGATTTTATTTTCCCGTATCTTAGTATATAATCCGTGTATGCACTAATATATGTAACATATCCATATCTATCCGTTCTTATATAAATATTATCTCCAACTTCTATATCTCTAATTGTCTTATCTCTGGGGTCAAATTCAAAACTTGGAAACAATTCATCAATATATCCAATTCTATCTTCAAGCTCATAGATGTCTTGCTTTTCAACTTTCAATTCACTGGAGTAATATTTTGCTGTTATTTCATTTCCTTCACTATCTCTATATATAAAGTATCCAAATGCTGGATAATTTGCAATTACAATTCCTTGATCTTCATATAGTAATCCTTGTTCAATTTCCTTATATGTTTGCTCATCAAGATATGAAGCAGAAGCAGGCATAGAAGTTAATCCAATTGCTAATGCTATCCCTAATGCAAAAAACTTCCTCATATTTTCCCATCACTCCTTATTAATATTGCTATCTTTATAAAATATTTCGGTTAATTTTGTTAAAAATATTATTACAGTTTGTTTACTTTAGATAAATTCTACATTTAGACTATTTTTAATAGTGTATTGTTCCATGATACGGGGTGAAGAATATTCACCCGATTAATAAAAATTATAATTTGAATGGATTTGATTTTAACATAAATTCTTCGAAAGTTTGTTGATTTTCATCCTTTGGAGATAAAGTTATTTTTTCAACTTTATCAAGTGGCCACTGTATATCAACTTTTTTATCATTCCACAAAATGCCAGCTTCATATTCTGGTGAATAATAGTCTGTACATTTATATTGAAAGGTTGCAAAATCTGATATTACTAAAAATCCATGTGCAAATCCACAAGGAACATAAAACTGCTTTTTGTTTTGAGATGATAAAAATACACCTTCCCACTGGCCAAATGTTACTGAGTTTTCTCTTAAATCAATTGCAACATCAAAGACTTCTCCCTCCACTACTCTAACCAGTTTTCCTTGAGCATGTTTTTTTTGAAAATGCATTCCACGTAGCACACCTTTTGATGATCTACTTTCATTATCCTGTACAAACTTCATGTTTAAACCTAAATTATTAAAATCTTGTTCAGAATATGACTCAAAAAAATATCCTCTTTCATCTCCAAATACTTTTGGCTCAATTATAACTAAGTCTTTTATTTTGGTTTGTATAATCTTTATTTGTCCCATATATAGTTATTTCCTTTCTTTATCAACTATAATTAAAGATAGTCTTTTAATGCATCTTCCCAGTGTCTAAAACTATTTAAATTTTGTAGTTTTAGCATAAAATTATCAAGACAAGAATAGTGAGGCCTTTTTGCTGGACGAGGAAACTCCTCTGTTGCAATTGGTACAACTTTAATGTTAATATTCTCTATCTCGAATATTTTGCAAGCAAATTCATACCAAGAACATATTCCTTCACAAGTAGCATTATATGTTCCATAGAATTTTGTCGACAGCAGACTTTTAATTACCCAAACTAAATCTTTAGTATATGTGGGGCTTCCAAATTGGTCTGCAACAACTTTGATTGTATCAGTAGTCTTCGCTAGGTTTAACATAGTGCGGACAAAATTGTTTCCATCTCCGTAAAGCCATGCAGTTCTTAATATAAAATGTTTGGTTGAAAATTGACGAACCATTTGTTCTCCTAATAATTTGCTTTTTCCATATACATTTACAGGGTGACATGGATGATCTTCCTTCAAAGGCTGAAGTGTTTTAACAACTTGAATTCTTTCTGGAAGTGTATTCCCTATAAAAACATCTCCAAATACATAGTCTGTTGAAATATTCACTAGCTTAGCTTGGAGTTCTTCACAAATAATGGCCAAGTTTCTTGGACCAAGAGCATTGACTTTGTATGCTTGTATAATTTCTTCTTCACATTTATCGACTGCTGTGTATGCTCCACAATTTATAACTACATCAGGTTTTTCTTTATATAAAATTTTTTCTACTTGGTTAAAGTCTGAAATATCCAAAGTATCATAATCTGTTATAATTAAATCATACTCTTTAAGTTGTCTTTGAACTTCTTTTCCCAACTGGCCATTTCCACCAGTAATGAATATTTTCACATTAATATCCTCCAAAAATTTATTTTATGTTATCAGTATGTAACACAAAATAGTATTTTATGCCTATTGTAGGTTGTTAGAGTATTCATTAGAGTATTCATCTAATGAAAATTATAATAAGTAGATCTATTTTTGTAGAATATAAAGGATGAACATTATCACTATTCATCCTTTATATAGGATGGTTTAATCTAATTGGTTAAGGCGTATTGCACGCACCTTTTCTATATTAATATTTAATCTGGTAGCAATTGCTTCATCATTTAGTAGATCTATCATTGCTTTTACTGCTACAATTTCATATTCTTCACGAGCTTCTTCACGTCCCTGTTCAAGGCCCTGCTCAAGACCTTGTTCAAGGCCCTGCTCAAGACCTTGTTCAAGACCCTGCTCAAGACCTTGTTCAAGACCCTGTTCAAGACCCTGTTCAAAGCCTTCTTCATGACCCTCCTCACGTCCAAGTTGCCTTGCGGTATAATATTTCGTCATACTATTTCTTACCTCCTTAAAAAACAAATTTATTTTTTGGTTTATCCAACTAAACATTTTTTTATTGGATTTAGGTATCCCTGTTATTAGTTCATATCCTATTTCAAATACATCTGGAAAATCTTTTTCCAATTCACGATGTTTTAGATTAATAACTACTATACCAAAATGCTCAAACTTCATATCAACAGCAATTTTAGATTTATTATGCAATCTAGTGTCTTCTTTGCCGAGTTCTTCTTCATGCATACCTATAACTTTGATAGGCTTATTTTTCATAAACCCAGTGATATTCCCTAAGACTAACCATATACTATATACCTTAAATACGGTATCTTCTCTTATATTGTTTGTTGCGTAGGTTATAAGATTGTTGTTTATTATTCTATTTTTTAAAGTGTGAGATGTACCTGTTTGCATATCTAGTACTATTCTATAATTACCTATAACAATATTTACATCACCAGCTAATTTACGTAAAAAATCATCTTCTTGGATATTATCACTTTCTACAGCTTTTAAATATTTCAAGTACATTTCTTCGTTAAAAACTCTATCTGTACCACCAACTAATATCTTAATTTCTTCATCTTCTCCAACTACTTCAGGTATTCTAGCAACTTTAAATATTGTATTTATAAGATACCTTAACATAGAATAGTCACCTGTTTCGGTGGGATAAACATAATATAACATTTTAAACATCTGATCTTTGTATAACAGTGTAGGCAAATCTTCAAGACTATATCTTGTATTTAAATCTTTTCTCAATTTATTTTCAATTTCCTGATATCTGTCGTTACATTTCATTAGGTAGCTCCTTTGTTATATATGATGATTGATCTTTTGGTTTTATTATATATATTACCAAATTTATTATAAGATATTCTTAGTAAATAAAGGGTTTATTGTATAAGAGTCTTTCGCCAGATTTTTCATTCATGAACAATAAAGGATAAAGACCTGTGGCCTCTATCCTTTATTATAAATTAAAATTTAGGAAGGTTTTCCTTCAATAGCAAGATATTGTGAAAATGGAACAAACTTTCCTTCGTCGTTATCCCATTGCATTAGAGTTTCAACAGTACCAAGTTTATCTTTATTTTCACCAAACACTGGTTGAAGTGCACTTAAACTATACACTGCATCTTGATTTGTTTTTATGGGGGTAAAATTTGTTACATTACCTAGTGTTCCAAATGTTGGTGCAATTAAGTTTCCATATTGGTCATATAACTGATATAAGTAATTAGGATTTAAATTTCCTAAATCAATACTATATTGATATTGATTAGATGGATATTGTGTTTGTATTAGGAGTTTATATAAATCGTTGTAAGTTACTGTACCAGTAGACATATTATTAAATGTTTTTGCTTCAAATAGTAGTAGCGGTGCCCAATTACGAACAGAGTATAAATACATATACATATATGATGGATTATATGGTCCATCAGTAAAGGTAACCATAATATCTTTTACTGTATCACGATTAAAGTCCACAATTTCAAGTTTTGGGGAATACCCGCTATTTATTCCAACGATTGGAATATTAACTTCTTTAGCAGTAATTCCATTTTTAACAACAATAAACATGTCTGTTACATATCCTGTTGTGGTTTCATTTGGGAATTTTCCTTTTAAGAATATTTCATCATATCTTCCATCCCCAGTCACATCCGCTTGAGTATAGTCGATAGTTTGTATAGTCATGTCTACCATTCTTGTAATACTTGCTCCATAAAGTTCATTTTCTATTAAACTAATTATATCGGCTTCTTCTTCTTGGAGTAAGCTGTCTAGATTTATATTATCTTTATTATATTCAAACCATTCTTTTGTAATATTTATAGGTTCTAAAGTATTGTATATAAGCATTGCTTCGGAATTTATTTGCTTTGTAAAATATTCGAGATGCCACTTAAATAATTCTTTCTTTAATATAGCTATGTATTCTTCTCCGTTTTCATTAAAGCAAAATAAAATTTCTGGATGGCCATCATCATCAACATCCATTACTAAAAAGTTTGCTTTTTTCCTCATCGCATTAACAAGTTTAACTTCACAAGCTGGTGAAATAAATCCTGTCAATACATTTTTTAAATATGAATTCATATTTTTAAAACCTCCAATTTATGCATATATAATTACATATTATGTTAAATACTATTTGGTTAGAATATTTGACAAGGTCTGGAGCTAATACTATTTTATTAGATAAACAAAAATGTTGGAAGCATAAGGTGCTACCAACATTTAAAAATATACTAAGAAAAATTATAGATCCAAAAGAGTTAAAATTTTCTCAGCGATATTTCTTTCTATTCCTTTATATGGAAAACAGTGTATATGAATTGCAGGGTTAAAATTTAGTTCTATAATACCAAATTTAGACTTTGGATTTTCTACATCTTCAATAATTATATCTACCCCACAAATTTTTGCTCCTGCTGCATGTGCTGCCTTTACAGCAATTTTTTTTAGTTTATTATTAATTTTATCGGTGTAATCAATACTATCTCCGCCTGTAGAAATATTTGAATTTTCACGCAAGTATACTATTTCTTGAGGAGCTGGAATGGAATTAATGGTTAAGTTTGATTGTTTTAGAAATAGTTCGACATGACCATCTATAGGGATTTTTTCAAGTGGAGTTCTATGTCCTTTACCTCTTAATGGGTCTTGGCTTTTAATTTCAGCAAGCTCTCTGATAGTATGAATTCCGTCACCGATTACATTTGCTGGTTTTCTATGCAAAATTCCAGCTACTTCATCGCCAATAACTAAAAATCTATATTCTTTTCCTTTCAAAAATTCCTCGATAAGTACAGTATTATCGAAAGATAACGCTATATCGACTGCTTTTTCCAAATCTTCTGGAGTGGGTGGGTTTGTAAATATACTAATACCTATACCAAAATTAGTGGATTTTGGCTTGACTACACAAGCCATCTGCAAGAAAGGCTTAATTTTATATGAGTCAAATTTATTTAATTCAATACCCCAAGGAGTTGGAATTTTGTGTTCTCTTAAAACATGTTTAGTGACAGATTTATTTTCCATAATTAAATATGTGATATAGCTATCACTACCAGTTTTAGTCGCTTGCTTAATATATTCAATATGAGGACCTTTTTTTAATTTAATAAAGTTTTCTACTCTATCAATAAGTGTACAGGTTATTCCTTTTTTATAGGCTTCACGCATCAAAATCTGAGTAGACAGCTCTAAGTCTTCATAACCTTTTAGTTTAAATCTATTGTTAAAAGCATCATGGACATATTTGTTCGCTAAGTTAATATGAGCTTTAACATATCCTTCTTTTTTTACTAGTTGCTTAAGTTTTATACTAGGTAAATTATTTTTGTCTTCCAGTTTCATTTTTATATTATCAATTACAGTTCCTAGATTTAAATTTAGCTCATCATTAAGTTGACTTAACTTAGCATATATTTCTTGTGCCCAATCTTTTAAACTTATATTGTCACTATTTTTTTTCATCATAACATCGATAGCACCTTTTATAGAAATCAAATGCTGATTGTTTAGTGCCTCTTCTTGCCAATCTTTAAAATCGTTTTCAGGTTCAAGTAGACAAAAGATCATAAATAAATGAATAAATTTTAAATCCACTACACTTATACCAACTTTTTCAAATGGATTTATATCTATGCTTCTAATTTCTAGATATTTTATTCCGTCAGTTAATAAAGAACTTAGGAAATGATTTGCGTTATGGGGCTTTAATCTTATTGAACTATAAAACTCTTTGTGACTTTCAATACTTCCTTCTCTTATAAATTCACATATACTTTGTACATATTCTGTGACAGAATTATAGTTACCATATAAAGTTTCTTTGTTTTCATACCCACATACACTATTTCTAAATGAAATGACATTGTTGTCTGGCAAGTTAGGGTTGCATACTTTTGAGTCTTCATCACAACTTTTGTTATATGTCTTGTCTATTATAGGGCTTGCTCCCATTAAATATATTAAAAACCATCTATATCTTAAATAATTTCTTGTGACCTTTAAATATAACTGATCTTTAAATCTATTATATTTTAAGTTGCTTTCACTTAAATTATAAAGCTTTTTTATAAAGTCAGCTTGAAAAGAAAAATTGCAGTGAATGCCAGATATTATTTGTTTACGTCCCCCATACTTATTTAACAGATATTTCCTATATCGTGTGTTCTCGTTTGATTCATCTTGAAAATCTGCCACTGGGATTTGTGTTTCATCTGCAACTATACAGGGCATAGATTGTGGCCATAATAATTCAAAACCTACCTCTAGTGCCACAATATTATATAAATTCTCCATAAAATCATGGCATTCTTCAACATTGTCCATAACTGGGGTTATCATCTCAACTTGACTTTCTGAAAAATCTGTCGTGATATATGGATGTGTTGCCTTGTTGCCAAGAGATTGCGGATGTTTAGTTAATGCTAAGTGGCCATTTTTGGTTACTCGTAGGCTTTCTCTTTCCAATCCAAATTCACCTGCTAAAATTTCTTGTGGAGAAAAATTATCTTTTATAAGCGTATACATGAGTTATTTCCTTTCTTATATCGTAATCACATAATTGTCTAGTTTATCTATGGTTAACCTGACAATACTAAAGAATATTATTTGAAGCCATAGGGTAAACTAGTATTTATCAACATTTATATAAAATGTTAAAAAAATAGTAACATAGCTTAATAAGTTTGTAAAGTGCAATTATTGTTAAATCGGAGCGTGATTTTGTGAGATATAGATTGTTTATAACTACTGGATTGGTAGAGAATTTAATAAAAAATTATAGAATAAGTATATCATAATATCGAGGGAACGCACTCCCTCAATACATTATGTAGCTACCAAACAATTGCTTGTCTAAAATGAGCATTATTTATATTATATACATCAGTCCAATCATACCAAATATTGCCCCCATGTATAGAATTTGGATCAGTAAGTCTAAGTCTTTGATTTTTTGTGTCAACTCCGCTTATATTTAAAAAATGTCCTGAAGTTATATATGGAAAGGTTCCTTTTTCTTTAATTGTAACATCTAAAATTACTGGCTTATCATTCATAATGTTATAAATTATAATGTCTAGCCATTCATAAAAATCTTTTGTGGCCTTCTCATGATATATATATTGTTCATCTGTTACTATATTTAAATATTTATGTAGGTATGTCATATCTGTTCCAACTGTTGTGGTGTATAAACTTTCTGCAATATCTGATTGGTCGTATGAAGTTCCATTGAAATAGTGCATTATTTGTTTTATAGTAGCTGGTGCACAATAATATCCGTTTTCTTGTGGAAAATATGGTACACTAATAGTTCTATATATGTCACTACCAAAATCATTCTTTGAATATCTTTTTAATTCTTCTAATTTTTGATCTAATAATTCTCTTTCTTTAGAGGTGTATTTATACGGCATAGCATTATATTCAAAAGGTAAAGTAATACTCTTAGTATCATTACTTTTATCAGCATTACTGCTCTTAGTATCATCACTTTTATCAGCATTACTTTTAGTAGTATTACTATCTTTATCAGTATTACTACTAAATATACTTGAGGGACTAAAAAAACTGCTAGATATTTCTAAATTATGACCTTTTGACTTTGAAGAAAGTATTCCTGAACTTGCATTTGCTATTTCTGATTTTGAAGTAGGCATTTTCCAACTACTAGTTAGATATTCTGTAGCTGAAACATTTGTGCTTATACAAATCAAGAGCAGAATACTATTAATTGTTTTCATATTAACTATAACACTCCTTTAATTTTAAACTTTTACAATACAGTTTAATTATATCTTATAATATTTTTTTAAGCAACAAAAATTATTATCATTAAAAATTATGGAACAAAAAAGGAGCACAATGTGCTCCTCAGTCTTAACAATATATTATTCAATAATTTCTGAAACAGCTCCAGAACCTACTGTACGTCCACCCTCACGGATAGCGAAACGAAGTCCTTGTGCCATAGCTATTGGATGAATTAATGCAATTTCCATTTCGATGTTATCTCCAGGCATACACATTTCTGTACCTTCAGGTAATGTGATTACACCTGTTACGTCAGTTGTACGGAAATAGAATTGAGGTCTATAATTTGAGAAAAATGGTTTGTGACGGCCACCCTCTTCTTTTTTTAGAACGTATACTTGAGCTTTAAATTTTGTATGAGGTTTGATTGACCCTGGTTTACATAAAACTTGCCCACGTTCGATATCAGTTCTTTGAACTCCACGAAGAAGTGCACCAATGTTGTCTCCAGCTTGACCTTGATCAAGTAATTTATGGAACATTTCGACTCCAGTACAAACAACTTTACGAGTTTCAGGTTTAATACCAACGATTTCAACTTCGTCTTGAACTTTAAGAATACCAGTTTCGATACGTCCTGTAGCAACTGTTCCACGACCAGTAATTGAGAATACGTCCTCAACAGGCATAAGGAAAGGTTTTTCTGTATCACGTTCAGGAGTTGGAATATACTCATCAATGATTTCAAATAGTTCAATAATTTTATCTCCCCATTTTCCTTTTGGATCATTAAGAGCTTGTAACGCTGAACCTTGGATAATTGGAGTATCATCTCCAGGGAATTCATATTCACTTAAAAGTTCACGAATTTCCATTTCAACAAGTTCGATTAACTCTTCGTCATCAACCATATCACATTTGTTTAAGAAAACAACGATGTATGGAACACCAACTTGGCGAGAAAGAAGAATATGCTCACGAGTTTGAGCCATTGGTCCATCAGTTGCAGCACAAACAAGGATTGTTCCATCCATTTGAGCAGCACCTGTGATCATGTTTTTAACATAGTCAGCATGTCCAGGACAGTCAACGTGTGCGTAGTGACGGTTTGGTGTTTCATATTCAACGTGTGCAGTTGAAATTGTGATACCACGTTCTCTTTCTTCTGGTGCTTTATCAATATTTTCAAAGTCTACAGCTTCTCCAAAACCATATCTGTCATGAAGAGTTTTTGTTATAGCTGCTGTTAGAGTTGTTTTACCATGGTCAACGTGACCGATTGTTCCAATATTAACATGTGGTTTATTTCTTTCAAATTTAGCTTTAGCCATTTTGAAAATCCTCCTTTTAATTAGCTGAGTTTTCACTCAAATTATATTTATCATCACAGGAAAATATTTTTCTATGATGGTATTATTAGATTTACTTTATTTTGCGTCTGCAACAACTTTTTCTTGGATATTTTTTGGACATTGTTCATAGTGGTCAAATTCCATTGAATAGTTTCCACGTCCTTGTGTACTTGAACGTAAGTCTGTAGCATATCCAAACATAGTTGAAAGTGGTACGAATGCTCTAACTTCTTGAGCACCTGAACGAGCTTCCATTCCTTCAATACGTCCACGACGAGAGTTTAAGTCACCGATAACATCTCCCAAATAATCATCTGGAACAATAACTACTACTTTCATTATTGGTTCAAGAAGTATTCCACCTGCTTTTTTCATAGCATCTTTAAATGCCATTGAACCAGCAATTTTAAATGCCATCTCAGATGAGTCAACTTCATGGTATGAACCATCATAACAGTCAGCTTTTATTCCAAGAACTTCATATCCAGCCAAAGGTCCTGTTGACATTGCTTCTTGAATACCTTTATCAACTGCTGGAATATATTCTTTTGGAATAGATCCTCCAACAACTGAGCTTTTAAATTCATAAGTTTTTTCAGAGTTAGGGTCAAGTCTTGAGAAACGAACTTTACAATGTCCGTATTGTCCACTACCACCTGATTGACGAACAAATTTAGAATCAACTTCAACGTCTCTTGCCAATGTTTCTTTATAAGCAACTTGTGGTGCACCAACATTAGCTTCAACACCAAACTCACGTTTTAAACGGTCAACAATGATTTCAAGGTGAAGTTCACCCATACCTGCAATAATTGTTTGTCCAGTTTCTGGGTCTGTGTATGCTCTAAAAGTTGGATCTTCATCAGCAAGTTTTGATAGACCAATACCCATTTTTTCTTGTGCTGCTTTTGTTTTTGGTTCAATTGCAACAGAGATAACAGGTTCAGGGAATACCATTGACTCAAGGATAACAGGATTATCTTGATCACATAAAGTATCTCCAGTAGTTGTCCCTTTTAATCCAACAGCTGCTGCTATATCTCCTGAGTATACTTTACTGATTTCTTGTTGAGCATTTGCATGCATTTGAACTATACGTCCAATTCTTTCTTTTCTATCTTTAGTTGAGTTATAAACATATGAACCTGATTCAAGTGTTCCAGAATATACTCTAAAGAAAGATAGTGTACCAACATATTTGTCAGTCATAATTTTAAATGCTAATGCTGAAAATGGTTCTTCGTCAGATGAATGTCTTTCCATTGGTTCACCCGTTTCAGGATCAACACCTTTGATTGCTGGAATATCTGTTGGAGCAGGCATAAATTCAATAACAGCGTCAAGCAATTGTTGAACACCTTTGTTTTTATATGCTGAACCACAAAATACAGGAATAATTTTAACATCAACAACAGCTTGACGCAATCCTGCTTTTAACTCTTCAAGAGTTAGTTCAGCACCTTCAAGATATTTTTCCATTAAATCATCGTTTGTTTCAGCGATAGCTTCAACAGCTTCCGCTCTAAACTCTGCTGCTTTTTCCTTCATATCATCAGGAATTTCAACTTCTTCAAATACTTTTCCAACATCATCTTTATAGATGTATGCTTTATTTTTTAATAAGTCCACTATCCCTATAAAGTCATTTTCCGCTCCAATTGGCAATTGCATTGGAATTGCGTTAGCACCTAGTCTATCTCTCATCATATCAACAGCATTATAAAAATCTGCACCCATAATGTCCATTTTGTTTACAAATGCCATACGTGGTACATGATATTTATCAGCTTGTCTCCAAACTGTTTCTGATTGAGGTTCAACTCCACCTTTTGCACAAAATACCCCAACTGAACCGTCAAGAACTCTAAGAGAACGCTCAACTTCTACAGTAAAGTCAACGTGTCCAGGAGTGTCAATGATATTAATACGATTGTCTACATCATCAATTTTCCAAAAACATGTTACAGCAGCAGAAGTGATAGTGATACCTCTTTCTTTTTCTTGTGCCATCCAGTCAGTAGTAGCTCCACCTTCATGAGTTTCACCAAGTTTGTGTTTTATACCTGTATAGAACAGAATACGCTCAGTAAGTGTAGTTTTTCCTGCATCAATGTGAGCCATAATACCGATATTTCTAGTACGCTCTAGCGGATAATCTCTGCCAGCCATGATAATAGCCTCCTTCTTAAACGTATAGGACAAAATTATAAATTTTGCCTATAATATACTACCAAATATCCCTTCATTGGGACTAAATTATCTCTACCATCTATAATGAGCAAATGCTTTATTTGCTTCTGCCATTTTGTGAGTATCTTCTTTTTTCTTAACTGCTCCACCTGTGTTGTTTAATGCATCAAGTATTTCAGCAGCAAGTGCTTGCATAGACGTTCTTTCTCCACGTTTACGTGTGAAAGTGATTAGCCATCTAAGTCCTAAAGTTTGTCTTCTTTCAGGACGAACTTCCATAGGAACTTGATAAGTAGCTCCTCCTACACGTCTTGCTTTTACTTCAAGTACAGGCATGATATTCTCTAAAGCTTCTTCAAAAACATCTAAAGAATCTCTGCCAGTTTTTTCATTTACAATTTCAAATGCACCATAAACAATTTTTTGAGCTGTTCCTCTTTTTCCATCTAACATAACTGTATTAATTAGTTTTGTAACTAATTTACTGTTATATAGTGGGTCAGCAAGAACGTCTCTTTTTGCGATATGTCCTTTACGTGGCATTTTCTTCCCTCCTTAACAAATTTGATAAATCATAGGTACTCGTTTCTTTAAAAAAAGAAATCGTATATGCCGTTTAATAAATATATGTTAGAGCGATTAAGCTATAAGTATTTGGTTAAACGGGCAATCCTTTGGTTTATTTTTTAGCGGCTTTTGGTCTCTTAGCTCCATATTTTGAACGTGATTGAGTTCTTTTGGCAACTCCAGCCGTATCAAGTGTACCACGTACAATATGATAACGTGTACCAGGTAAGTCTTTTACCCTACCTCCACGGATCAAAACTACACTATGTTCTTGCAAGTTGTGTCCTTCTCCAGGAATATAAGCTGTTACTTCAATTCCGTTTGTAAGACGTACCCTTGCAATTTTACGAAGTGCAGAGTTTGGTTTTTTTGGAGTTGCTGTTTTAACAGCTGTACAAACTCCTCTTTTTTGTGGAGCAGAAATATCTATTGCACGTTTGTGTAAAGAGTTGAACCCTTTTTGCAAAGCTGGTGCAGTAGATTTTTTCTCAACAGTTTTTCTTCCTTTACGCACTAATTGGTTAAATGTAGGCATTTCCCGAACCTCCTTTTACTAATAATTACTTAATCGTTTGTAATAGATACAACAATGTACTGAACTTCCAACGTAACTTATAGGATTGAGAAAATTGATATCTTATTCTCATAGGCGTGTTCAGACCGCCTCAATGCATAAAACTACCAAATAGTTGACCTAGTATTTAGTAATTTTGTCTTGCATACTGTACGATTTTATCACCTATAAACATATATTGTCAAGGATATTCGTAATAATTATTCTTGACAACATTTTTAAATGTTATACAAATAAATCTATTATTTTGATAAAACATGAAAAACTGAGGTAAAACTAGTCCTTTACTATATCAAAAGTAGTACCTACATCACCTGCAATAACAACTATTGCATCTGGTGGTAATTCGATGGTTTTATTTTTGGGCTCAATCATAGAGCTATAAACACATTGGCCTAAATCATCATATATAGCAAACATGCCTTTTCCTTCATTAATAGAAATCCTTACGGTTTTATCATATACAGAAGGTTTAAAATATATAGCAAAGCCATCTTCATCAATAGAATACGTGCCTGTTTCTAAAAGTTTAACGGCTTTCTCTTCAATATAAATGGAACTATTTCCTTTTATATATTCATACCCACCATCTTTATAAAACACTAGGTCTTGTACGTCACGGCCATCATTTTGAGGGATTTGAATAGTGGTTTCTAAAATGTTTGCATCTTTAATTTTAAAGTTTGAAAAATATCCTTCTACTAGTATTTCTCTTGGCATTTCTGTGACAGGAAGGCCAGCCACGTATAATAGTGAACTATATTTTTCATTTATTTGATAATATTTTTTTCCTAAACGAAGCTTCCAAGCTTGCTCTACTTTATCAGAAACAGGAAAAGGTTTTAGCTGTTGCATCTGATATATGGTTGAAGCGATAGGCAAAAGACCAGTGTTAATCATATTACTTACTTTTAGATAAGTGTTGCCATTACTTTCTTCAATGAATTCCACTATAATTGTACCTGTTTGATCTTTAAACGAACCATTTCCTTGATGAAAAAATACTTGAGCAGGAGCTTCAGGAACACTAGGTACAGATACTTTCATTATACCATCTGGCTCAATTTCAATTTCAAATTCATATATATTATTTGCATAAATACCATTGAACTTCATATATTCTGGTGGAAGAGCAATTGGAGCTTGTGCTGGTAGGATTTCAGGATATACAGGCATAACCATGTTGCCTTTTTTCAGCAATTCATCTAGTAACATTTGCCCAGCCATAGATTGGTTAAATGTTGATGTTCCGCCAGCAGAAAGTACAGCAACAGCAATGTCATACTCTGGGGCAATTAATAAACTTGCATGAGAAGTTATAGTATCTCCATTTTTGCTAAGTACTTGAATTCCTTGCTCATTAAAAGGATACATTGCTATATTGTCCCATCCAAGGCCAAACTCCATTATCCCTTTTCCATCATCATGCCACAAACCAGTAGTATATTGTGGAACTTGCATAATACCAATGGAGGCTTGAGTTAAAATATCTTCGTCTAAAAATACATCTGCAAATAAACATAAATCTTCAGCAGTAGAATATATTCCACCTGTTCCGATCATATTTAACATTTCTATAGGGAAATCTCTGGTAATACTTTCGACATAAGTGGGAACAAAGGATTTTACTACATACTCTGTGTTAAACTCATCTAAAGGTGTTTTTGTGTTCACTAGGTCTAGAGGTTGAGTAATGTAAGTATGAATATAGTCTGTAAAAGTCATTCCACTAACTTTTTCTATTAATAATTCAGCTACAGCAAACCCTGTGTTACAATAAACTGAAAATTCTCCAGGATTTGCTTTTAAACGCTGTGTTGATAATCTTTCAAGCAATGTATCATGATTTATTGTGTCATTATCGTTAAATAATAAAGCGTCCTCACTATCATTTCCCATAAAGCCAGAAGAGTGATTTATCAGCATTCTTACTGTAATATTTTTGTAGCGGTCATCTGCCATCTTAAATTCAGGAAGATAAGTTACTATAGGTGCATTTAGTTCCAACTTACCTTCTTCAACTAAGTTCATAATTGCAACCGCTGTAAACATTTTGCTTACTGAACCAATAGGATACATGTGTGTAGTACTTATATCATTATGATTTACTCTGCTGTTAATTCCACTTGCTCCTGAAACAATAAATTTTCCATCCCTTATTAGAGCATATTGAATGTTTTGAACCCCTGCATTTTCGATTAAAAAGTCTGCATACATTTGTGCTGCAGGCATTGGTTTATCTGGAACATACCCTACAATTTGTCTGGCAATGGTTGGATTTAAAACTAGAGTTATAATTAACAAGCTAGTTATAAATCTTGGAATGATTTTCATATTTTGCTCCTCGCTCATAATATTCCCCCGAAACTATTCTATTTAGCCAATCAATATTATCTTCATACCATTTAATAGTCATCTTTATTCCTTCTTCAAAAGTATATTTTGGCGACCAACCCAATTCGGATGTAATTTTATTATTATCTATAGCATATCGCCTATCATGTCCTGGCCTATCTTGTACATAAGTAATTAAACTTTCTGTTTTTCCTAGTGTGTGAATTATTAATTTAACAATATTAATATTTGCCTTTTCGTTATTCCCTCCAATATTATATATCTCTCCTACTTTTCCTTTCTTCCAAACACTAGCAATTGCACTACAATGGTCTTCTACATATAGCCAATCTCTAATTTGCAAACCATCTCCATATACAGGCAAACTTATATTGTTTATACAATTATTAATCATTAGAGGTATCAACTTTTCTGGAAATTGATATGGGCCATAGTTATTTGAACATCTTGTAATATTTATAGGCAGTCCAAATGTTTTATAATATGCCCTAACAAATAAATCTGCACTGGTCTTTGAAGCCGAATATGGACTATTTGGTGCAAGGGGTGTTGTTTCTGTAAATAGTCCTTCTTTTCCCAAAGCACCATATACCTCATCTGTTGATACTTGAATAAATTTAACGCCATTTTTATATTCTTTGCTGTACTTATCTTTAGGATTTATCTTCCAATTATTCTTTGCAACATCCAATAAAGTTTGAGTTCCTTCTATATTAGTGGATAAAAATATAAATGGATCTTCTATACTTCTATCAACGTGACTTTCCGCTGCAAAGTTTATTACTGTATCAATTTCATATTGTTTAAATATATTTTCAACTAGGGCTTTGTCTCTAATGTCACCTTTAATAAATATATGTTTATTATTGTCTTGGACTTCCCTTAAATTTTCCAAGTTACCTGCATATGTTAGCAGGTCTAAATTTATAATACTATCCTCATATTGTTCAAGCATATATTTTACAAAATTACTCCCTATAAATCCTGCTCCGCCAGTTACTAAAATCATGTATTGTCCCTCCAATTAAATTTGATCGTTTGCAATATTCATTAAATATTGTCCGTATTCTATTTTTAACATAGGTTGTGCTATTTCAATAAGTTGTTCTTTTGTAATCCATTTGTTTCTATATGCTATCTCCTCAATACAAGACACATACAATCCCTGACGTTTTTGAATTGCCTGCACAAAACTACTAGCTTCAATAAGTCCTTCACATGTTCCTGTATCAAGCCATGCCATTCCACGACCAAACAATTCAACATTTAACTTCCCTTGCTTCAAATACTCGTTGTTTACAGCCGTTATTTCAAGCTCTCCTCTAGCAGAAGGCTTTATAGTTTTAGCAATTTCAATTACATCATTATCATAAAAATACAACCCTGGAACAGCATAATTTGATTTTGGGTGTGTAGGTTTTTCCTCAATAGAGATAGCTTTACCATTTTTATCAAATTCAACAACTCCATAAGCTGTTGGGTCGCTTACAGTATAGCCAAAAATTGTTCCACCTTCGGTTAGCTTAGATGCATTTATCAAAGCTCCACTAAATCCCTTCCCATAAAAAATATTATCTCCTAAAACAAGAGCTACTTTTTCATTACCAATAAATTCTTCTCCAATTAAGAAAGCCTGTGCTAGTCCTTTTGGTTCTGGTTGCACTTTATACTCGAAGTGCATTCCTAGGTTTTCTCCATTTCCTAACAGCTTTTCATAAAGGGGTAAATCCTGTGGTGTTGAAATAATAAGCACTTCACGGATGTTTGCTAACATTAATGTTGATAATGGATAGTAAATCATTGGTTTATCATATATAGGCAAAAGTTGTTTTGACAAAACTTTTGTAATAGGATATAACCTAGTGCCACTACCCCCTGCTAATATAATTCCTTTCATATTCATACCCTCCAAACTTAAATGTATAAGTTAATCCTGTCCATTTTGCGCTGTTTATATGTAGAATGTGATAGCAAATTTGAATAAAAAAAGATGTTGTTTATAGATGAACTATTATAAAAACATAAATCGTTTTTTTTTTTTGTATAAAATTTTAAATGTACAAATTTCAACTTTAAGTAATAGCTCATATAATAAAAAAGTACAAAAAATGTAATAGAATATTTTTAGCTATATCATGTAAAAAATAAACTACCATTACGCTTTATGTTTGAAATACATCCATAGATTTTCTCCATTGCCAAGCAGATTTTTATAAAAATGGTTCACATTAATATTGATAGTAAATAACAGATTTATCATATATAGATAAAAACTGCTTTGATAAAACATTTGTAATTATATGTCTTAGTGGTACAGCCCCTTATTCATAACCTTCAAATTGACATATATAGGTTAATCCTGTCAATTTTTTCATGTTTATATATAAATTATATAGTAAATTTGAATAGTAAAAGATATTGACTTTAGATCAACCAGTATAAAAATATAAATTATTTTCTTTGCTTTGTATAGGATTAAATTTGGATAACTTCCAATTTTAATTAAGACATCATATAATAACAAAATATTAGGAAATTCAATAGCATATTCCGAAATATACCCGATTTACTTATATCATGTAATAAATAAACTATAGGATACTAGATATTTTTTGATAAACATTTTCATATCTTAGTATAGTTAGTAATATTATATATAAAGGATATATAAAGGATATATAAAGAAAATATTTTTATCCTTAAATTTCAACAAAAAAATATACGGTTTACCAGTGTACTTTACTAAAAAAAATGTGATGATATTTTTTTAAAAGATATTTTCACAACAAAGTATTTATACTTTTGTAAAATATATCATATAATTGGTTTGTCGGTAAAATTAAGGAGGAGTATATATGATAAGTAAAAAAAATCCTTTAAAAAAAGAAGTGGATACTCAAAGAAGCATGCTTTGGTTTCTGGGTGAAATTATGAAAACTGCTTATGAGACTGCTAATTTTAATGATCTCATGAATTCTTCTACATTTATGGAGGCCATAAATTCCGTTAAATCTATTGAAGTTATGAAATCAGCTACAGATATGATTATGGGAGTAACTGGATCAAACGCATGTTCTTTATGGCTAGATAATAAAGACAATATCGTAATCTTCGAACGAAATATATACAATAACAATGACTTTAAAACATATATTACTGAGAAGTCTAAAAATAGTATACTATATAAAAAAGAAGTTCATGTATATGATGAAGAAGAAATACGTATTTCAAGTCCAAACTATTGTGAATCTAATCTACCAAAATCAAAAATACATGTGCCTATTGAAGGCTTAGGAGGATTTTTCTTAGAACACTGCGAAAAAGACTATTTCACAGTTAGTAAACAACTTTTTCTCCAAACTTTAGGATCATTTATTGGATTTAATATAAGAACAACAAATATGTTAGTCTTTACTTCCAAAAAATCTGAACTTGATCCCATGACACAAATATATAATAGAGGTTGTTTAGATAAAATTTTTGATTCAATAAAAGCTAAAAATAAAGATATTTTTATTGCTCTTATTGATATAGACTACTTTAAATCTATAAATGATGAAAAAGGACATGATATAGGCGATGAAATAATCAAGTATGTTTCAAAGCTATTGAAATTTTATATAAAAAGTTTGGATGGAGAAGTAATAAGATATGGTGGGGATGAATTTGTTGTAATAATTCCTGCAGACGAAAATCTTTGTGGAAACGTTTTAAATATAATAAGAGATACATATAAAAATTCTGATATAATAAAAAATTTAAATTTAAAAGCAAGTCTTACAATTGGAATGACAAAATATTTACCAGATGTCGAGCTAAAAGACTTGATAAAGATGGCGGATGAAGCTTTATATAAAGGAAAAGATCTAGGTAAAGATATAGTTGTTTATAATCAGAACAATACATTTAAAAGTGTATAAATATTTAAAAATACAATTAAGATGGTATTGATTATATTCACTATTATAGGGGGCTACACGATGGAAATAACACGAAATACTTTCAAATCGTCGAATAATAATTTAATTGAACATCGATCAATCGTTGTGAAGAAACTTATTAGAGTATCTTTAACTTTAAAAATTAATATAAGTTTGGCAAATATAGATTAGATTAAAATCTAAGAAATTATTGCCAAACTTGTAATGAGCATTAATAAAAAAGAATTGCAAAAAATTTGATTAAACCAATATATTTGTGGCATACTAATATCTGTAGAAGACCTAGGGTCTTTTTTTTATATAAAAATATATTTTAGTGAGGTATTTATGAACATAAAATGTAAAGTTTCATATGCTGTCTTATTTTTATCTGCGATAGTATTTGCAGATGTGTACAAATTTAATGTTATGGCACAAAGTCCATATATAATTGTTGATTATATAAAAGCCAATGAAAAGGATTCTCCTATATCGTTTATGCTTGAAGTAAATGATGAGCCATTAATTTCGGTAAACCCTTTTACAAAAATGCCTTTAGCTAGTACATTTAAACTAACTTTAGCAGTGGAATATGCAAGACAAGTTGGGGAAAAAATGTTGAAGCCACATGCTAAAGTAGACATTGATACTATTGAACAATATTATCTACCAAAAATTGATGGAGATGCTCATTTAAAGTGGCTTGAATATATAGAAGAAAATAACTTATTGCAAAACGATTCAATTTCTATTAGTGAAGTGGTCAAAGGTATGGTAATGTTTAACTCAGATGCAAATACTGATTTTTTAATGAATTATCTAGGAATTGAAAATATTAATGCAACAATTAGAACTCTAGGACTAAGAGACCATAGTGAAGTTTATCCAATTGGTGGTGCATTAGCAATTGCGGATTATATTAATTTAAAAGAAAATTTGAGCGAAACAGAGTTGGAAAAAAGAATAACTAAAATGACAAACAGAGAATATATCAATCAAGCAATAATAATTCAAGATTTGATGAACACAAATTCTCTTCCGTCAGAAGTAAAAAATGCCAAAATTGCAACAAGTAACTTTGATATCCAACAAATATGGATTGATAGATTTATTTCCGCAACTGCTAACGATTATATGAGTTTACTAGATATAATAAATAGTCGAACATATTTTAATAAAGATGCCCAAGATGAATTAAATCATGTGTTGGAATATTTAGTATATGACCCTATTATTGAAGAAAACTTAAATCATTTTGGTTTTAAAAATGGAAACATATCAGGAGTTTTAACAGATGCAAGATATGCTGAAGATAAAGAGGGAAATAAAATTGAAATAGTGCTTATGATGAATGATTTAAGTCAAAAAGATTATAATACTATTTTAAATAATATTGACCAATTTATGATGAGATGTATTTTGGACGAAAATTTTAGAGATAAAGTTGTTACAATGTTAAATTAAAGCATATCATGTTTTATAAACTAAGATCTTTCACTAGGTGAGGTCAGTCCTATATACAGAACTTATAAATTTAAATTTGGAGGACTTTATGGAATATAGAAGTGCAAGTATCATGCAAGGAGCAGAATATGCAAACGTTAGAGCATTATATCGCTCTAGTGGTTTTAGTGATGAAGAAATGAAAAAGCCTATAATTGGTATAGTAAATAGTTTTAACGAGATATGTCCTGGACATGCAAATTTAAGAATTTTAACAGAGCGTGTTAAACAAGGGATTTATGCTAACGGGGGGACTCCAATGGAGTTTGGCACAGTAGGAGCATGTGACGGAATAAGCATGGGACATAGTGGAATGAGATATGTTTTGCCAACTCGTGAAATGATAGCAAATGACATTGAAGCGATGGTGGAAGCTCATAAACTTGATGGTATAGTGTTGATTGGTTCATGTGATAAGATTGTTCCAGGAATGCTGATGGGTGCAGTTCGTCTAAATTTGCCTGCAATATTTTTGAATGGTGGACCAACTTTGCCTGGAAGAATGACTGAAAACAACCCCTATGGTGGACAATATATTGACCACTCTATTATTCAACAGTCAGAAGGTGCTTTAAAACAAGGATTAATTTCTGAGGAGATGTTTAATTGGGTAGAAAATAACGCTGTTCCAACAATTGGTTCTTGTGCTATGCTTGGGACTGCAAATACCATGTGTTGCTTGGCAGAATCTATGGGTATGAGCCTTCCAAACAGTGCGACAATTCCAGCGGTGTATAGTCGTAGATATGCCGTTGCTTTTGAAACTGGAAAAGCTATTATGGAGTTGGTATTTAAAAATATTTGTCCAAGAGATATTGTTACAAAGGAAGCACTAACAAATAGTATACGTGTTAATTCTGCTATAGGTGGCTCAACAAATGCGGTTTTACATATTTTAGCTATTGCATATGAGGCAGAGATTTCTCTAGACATCTTTGAATTTGGAGAAATTTCTATTTCCGTTCCACATCTTGTGCCAATGATACCAGCAGGAGATTGCACTTTGCTTGATTTTTATGAAGCTGGAGGGGTTCAAGCTATAATGAAATCAATTCGTTCCTGCTTAGACAAACAGGATATTACTTGCAACACTAAATCCCTAGACGAAAACTTATCTATATGTGAAATTAGAAATAAAAATGTAATTCGTGAAATGGATAACCCTGTCCATCAATGTGGAGGAATTGCTATTTTAAAAGGGAACATTGCTCCAGCAGGAGCTGTTGCAAAACCTTCAGCTGTACCATCTTCAGCTCATCATTTTGTAGGTTCAGCTCATATCTATGAAAGTGAAGAAGATGCACTCTTAGGCATTAGAAACGGAGAAGTTGTAAGTGGTGAAGTTGTTGTTATTCGTAATGAAGGACCAAAAGGTGGTCCAGGAATGCCTGAAATGTATAAAGCTATGAAATTACTAGTGGGTATGAACTTAGGAGATAAAGTTTGTTTAATTACGGATGGGCGTTTTTCAGGTTCAAATAATGGATGTTTTGTAGGACACATTTGCCCAGAGGCAGCAGACGATGGGCCTATTGCATATTTAAAAAATGGGGATATGATAGAAGTTGACCTGAATGCAAGGACTATTGAAGCTTTAAATGTTGACTTTGAACAACGAAAAAAAGAAACTTCCTATGAATATAATCGAAATGTAAAGGGATATTTACATCACTATAAAAGAACAGTTTCGTCTTCATCTAATGGAGCAATTATTCCAAATCGAGATTAGAAATAAAAGAGCGAACTATGTGTTCGCTCTTTTATGAATTTTATGTATTTTGTATAGTTTGTATGTCTTCTGCAGGATGTATATTTTCGGTAAATTGGATATGTTGTGTCCCAGACAATATTGGGTTATTTTCTGCAGGTTTTTTAGGAGCAACTTTGGTTATTTTTTTTAACATTTTTTTAATTTTTTCTTTTACAGGCTTTTTTTTTGAGGGATTACTTTTTTCAGTAGATTTTTGCATTTTTTTTAGAAATCTTTTTCTTCTCCATTTTGTTCTTCTTTTAATTTCTGCTATTTTTCGAGGATTACGTTTTTTAGCACCCTTTCTTTTTCTAGCAGACCTTTTTTTAAATTGGTTCATTTTTCTGATTACTGACATAAATTTCCTCCATCTTTTCTTGTTATTTATACTTAGTGTATTTTATTATTTAGTTAATTATTCTTATAGAACGAACTTCCCGTTCTATATATATTGCAACTGTAATGTCTATAGTTAAATTTTTTAGATTAAAATTAATTTGAAATTATAATTTATAAAGAGACTTTAACTAGGAATAGATAAATTCTCTTTATGTTAGGTTAATTTAATGAAATTGAATAGTAGTTTTCAGCTGCCACCCATACAACTTTATCGTCTATTTTAATAGGCTGAACATATTGAGATAAATTGCCTGCAACAAATGTTTTTATTTTGCTTAATCTTTTACCATTTTCATCAATGACAATATATTTCAAATGTTGTTTCTCTGAGGTTATATCAAATTGTCCAAATATATTTTTCTCGTAGCTACATCCTGTAAATTCATTCCACAACACCATGAATTGATTATTACCAAGAGGAACAAGTTTTGGTGTACCTCCAAGGCTATTTGTATTTTCATAGTTTGTAAGCTTCAATTCCTGAGTTTCTCCACTGTCTTTGTTAGTGATGAATATGATAATGTCACGTTCCTCTTCCGTTAGTCCTTCAATTTCATAGCTAGTAAATCCTGTAGCTAAGTCATAATTAATTGAATTAATTGCAGTTAAATAATTGTTGTCCGAAATTTCAAATCCACCAACAGTCAGTCCTGTCTGATTTGCCCCAACATTTCCTGAAATTTCAAATATATTAATTGTTTCATCTTTCCAAAATTCAGGAATATCTTCTACTCCATATTTTGTAATAAGTAGTGCTCTTGGATAAGCATCTCCTAAATCCAATAAAATAGGTTGGTCACCATCATATTTAGCAAACTGATTAAATGAATGGCTTACATAATTTGATTGGTTCCAGCTTTCCAAAGGATTTAGATGTTGCATAGTATCAATGTCAATGTCGATAGTAAGTTGTGCCTGATGATTTCTTCCATCAGACTCGTTGGCAAGCATCTCTCTTGAAGTATGAATTATTAATTTATTGTCGTTTGAAGTCATAGCGACATTTCCAGACTCAAACGGGCTTACGGTAAATAAATCTGCTGAATTAATGGAAGTTGTTCCATGATGATTGAAGTTTTTATCGTATTTATCAACTCTAATTACTTCTAAATGTAAATCTTCTTCCCAAGTTTCTTCTCTTAGTCCACTTGTAATTGTCAGTTTTTTTTCTTGAGTTTGGCCAGAAAGCATAAAATAAAAATCTTCACTAGCATGAAAGCCAGCAAATATAGGTAAATCCAGTGGTATTTTCTTAGACGAAACTTTATCTAAGGTATGTATATTAAATCCTTCAATAATTACTGTTGTATCTATCCAGTTATCTATTTGATATGTATAGTTTGTTTCTAAATCTGTAATGGGGATTGTTTTATTTATGCTGGATACGTCAACTACATATAAAATATCATTTTGTTCAAATATAGTGCGTTTTGGCACAAATGCATATCTTGATATACTTGTTAATTCATCGTTTAACATATCCATATTACTCTCAGTTATTTGCTGGATTTTAGTCTTGCCAAATGTTGATAAATTTATTTGTGTACTAGTTTCTGGTGTAGACAACTCAGGCTCTGGCTTTGACTCAACAATAGATTGTTCAGGTTTTTCAGGTTCTGGTTGAACAACAGATTGTTCAGGCTTATCAGATTCTGGTTCAACAACAGAATAACTGGCCTCTGGTTCATCCATTTCGTTTTCATCTGGTTCAGCGTTTATAACTATATTTAAAAATCCTGATGCATAAGTTGGCATAGATGTGGATGTAATTGTCATGCCTAATATTAGTGCAACACTTTTTTTTAGTTTTTTATTCATGATGATCTCCTTAAAGTTTGTTTTGCAATTGTTATATTTAATATGTATCGAAAAATAAAAATATATAATAAATCTAATTATACTTTCCCTAATAAATATACAATAAATTCAAAAATTTATCAAGTATTTTAATAAAAAATATTTTAATACTTAAGTGTATTAACGAATATAGGAGCACACTGTGCTCCTATATTTTATGCAAAATAAGCTTTTAATTCATCAACTTTATCAGTTTTTTCCCAAGGAACTTGTATATCATTTCTTCCAAAGTGTCCATATGCTGCAGTTTGCCTATAAATTGGACGTCTTAAGTCAAGCATCTTGATTATACCTGATGGTCTTAAGTCAAATACTTTATTTATTATTTCAACTAATTTTTCATTACTTACCTTACCTGTGCCATATGTGTCTACTAAAACTGAAACTGGTCTTGCAACACCAATCGCATATGCAAGCTCAATTTCACATTTTGTAGCAAGCCCTGCTGCTACTATATTTTTAGCAACATATCTTGCAGCATATGCTCCAGAGCGGTCCACTTTTGTTGGGTCTTTTCCAGAGAATGCACCGCCTCCATGACTTGCATATCCTCCATATGTGTCAACAATAATTTTTCTTCCTGTAAGTCCTGCATCTCCAACGGGGCCTCCAATTACAAATCGTCCTGTTGGATTAATATAGTATTTAGTATTTTCATCAATTAAATTTGATGGAATAACTGCCTTGATTACATGTTCCATAATATCTTTACAAATTTGTTCGTGAGTAACATCAGCAGCGTGTTGGGTTGAAACAACAACAGCTTCAATTCTGATAGGAACATCATTTTTGTATTCAACTGTAACTTGAGCTTTTCCATCTGGCCTTAAATATGATATTATGCCATTTTTTCTTACTTCTGATAAACGATTTGTTATTCTATGAGAAAGTGCTATAGGCATTGGCATAAATTCTTCAGTTTCATTACAAGCAAATCCAAACATCATTCCCTGGTCACCAGCTCCATGATCATCTTCAACATCACTTTGTCTTGTTTCTAGAGATTTGTTAACTCCTTGAGCAATATCTGGAGATTGCTCGTCTAAAGCAACCATTACTCCGCAAGTATTTCCATCAAAACCATACTCTGGATTATTATATCCAATCTGATTAATTGTTTCTCTTGCTATTTTGTTTATATCCACATAACAACTAGTAGTGATTTCACCCATTACTACCACCAATCCAGTGGTAATGGCTGTTTCGCATGCTACTCGTGCCATTGGATCTTTTTCATAAATTGCATCCAAAACGGCATCTGAAATTTGATCTGCCATTTTGTCTGGATGTCCTTCGGTTACTGATTCTGAAGTAAAAAGTCTTTTCATAAAAAATTCCTCCACATAAAATTAAATTATTGTTGTATTCGTTAATATTATTAGCTAAGACTTCATGGTCTATTCCTAAAAGCTAAAGTTTGTACCACTAATTCTTACTTGGTGAATATTGTTTACTTAGTGGTGCAAGAATAAATGTTTATTTGCTCGGGTACTCTATAAAAGTAAGATAGCATTATAAGGAGGTTTTAAATATGAAAACTGTAACTAAAGCTACTGCAAAGAAAATGCCACATGGAATGGTAGTGGAAACAAAAGCTCGAAAGTTTACTATTATGATGGATGAACCTAAAGCAGCGGGTGGAACAGATGAATCAGCGACTCCAACAGAACACTTACTATGTGCATTAGGTGCTTGTCAAACAATTGTTGCATTTACATTTGCAGAAAGCCAAGGAATAAAATTAGATGATTTTTATGTAGAAATAGAAGGTGATATAGATTATGATGGTCTTAGAGATATAGCTCCAATAAGAAAAGGGTTTCTAGAAATACGCTATAAGATGCATTTTAAAACTAATTCACCAAGAGAAGAAGTAGAAAAATTCGCAGTTTTTGTTGAACAACATTGTCCAGTTGGTGATTCTCTTGCAAATGGTGTTCCAATGAAATGCACTGGTATCGTTATTGAATAAATCTAAATATTATTATAAACTCCCTTCAAGCATAGAAGAGAGTTTATACATTAGTTCTCTTAGTTTGTTTCTAGTAATATATCAATTAAATTATTAAAAGTTTCAATAATTTGAATACCTGAAGTTACCATATAACTTGAAGTAAGAGCTATTTCATCTCCTCTACTAACAGCAGGAATTGCGTTCCAAACAGTAGGGTTGGTTTCTTGAGCAGCTTTTACCTGTTTGCTTGCTTCTTCTAATGTACTAGTTCTTGAAGCAACATACAAAATTTTATCAGATTCAGTTACAGCTAACGTTTCAAGATTAACTGTACCAGTCATTCCATGACCCGCATCCGATTGTTCTTTGCTTGGGTCCACCATTGCATCTGTCCAGCCTAACATACCCATCATATTAGCCATTGCTCCACTTAAGGCATAATAATTTGTAGGGTCAGCAATTGTGATAGAAATATAAGTTTTTCCTTCAAACTGAGGTTTAACTTCCTCTATTCTTTTTTCCAAAGTAGCAAAGCGTTGGCTAATTGATTCACCAGCAGCTTTAGCCTCATCATCAATACCAAATGCTTCAACTAAAAGTTCTGTTTGATGCTTCATATATTCATAGGTATTCATTTTCTTTTCCATATCACTCATACCTATAGCATAAACTGGTATTCCACTATCGGTTAAAGTTTTAATATGATTAGGTGAAGTTGCAGGAAAAATTACGATATCTGGCTCTAGTGAAATAATATATTCTATATCAAACGTGCTATTCATAATTCCTGGTAAAAATTCTGCTTTTAAATCATCAGGATAATGTATTGTTGAAGTTGTAGGAATAGCAATCATTTCGTCATTATATCCCATTTCATATAGTGCCAAAGTGGGGTAAGAACTCATTGATACTATTCTATCAGGTACTTCATCTAAAACAATATCAGCATACCCAGCATTTACTAAATCGTTTGTATGCTTTAAAACAAATTGTTGGGTTTTAGGCTCAGAAGTTTCTTCCTTAATAGTTGTTTCTTGTGGTGCTTCCTTTTTTGAAGCAGTAACTACAGCTGTTTCTGCAGTTGCACTTTCTGCATTACACCCTGTCATTAATCCTACAATCATTGAAGCAGTTAAAACTGTTGATAATAATTTTTTCATTATATCCTCCTATAAAGTTCTTATATATTCATCATAAAATTCTCTTATCATATCTGCTCCACGTGCACCAATAAGAGGCATATGTGTAGCAACTTGACTTTTATTAACAGTGGGAGAGTTTACACACATAGAAGTGTTAGAATTGTTTACTAACATAGTGGAAACCTCATCTCCTAGTAAAAAAGTATTTTTTAAACTTTCTAAAATTCTTATTTTATCTCCCTCGTGCTTCAAATACTTAATATCGGGAGAAGGATTTTGTGCAGCTTGCAATGTATGTAGACAAATTTTATTGGTTACAATAGCTCCTAAGCTTTGCATAAATTCTGATAATCCAACGAGCCTATCATAATCAGCAACAATAGCTACTTGCATAGGTTTCTTTAACATACGCTTATACATTTGATAGTGCATAGTTTCTCTGATTTTTTGGCCCAGTTCTTTCATTATAATAGGGTTAGGTTTTATTTCTAAAGCTTCACCTATTTGAGTTAACCAATTTTTTGTTCCACTATATCCATAAGGCATACCATAAACATAGGGAATGCCAAACTTTTCTTCCATATATTTTGCACAATCTAAACCTTCGCAGCTTACGACTAGGTTTAATTTAGCAGTTGCCAAGTTTTGGATTTGAGTTATATTTGTTTCACAGCATAAAGCTGTTCCAATATTCATATTATATGTTTGTTTTAAAAGACGAATAATTTCTTGATAATCAGCAGTAGCTCTATAGTTGCCTACTGATAGTCCAACAATATTATAAGTATCTAATTTATCTTCAGTGGAATTTACAAGTTCCCTAGCAAGCAAATTATAAGCATAAGCTATCCCTACACTATAATCACCTCTAAAGCCTCCTATATTACAAGCGATAAGTTTTGCTTCTACTTCAGGTTGCATATATCTGCAAACTCCTTTAATATCGGTCCCGATTACTTCTGAAGTGGAAGATGCTACGACGAATATAACTTTTGGTGAATAACTTTCGTCTAGTTCAATGATAGAATTTTCAAGACGAGAAACATCCCCCATAATTACATCTTCTTCACTCATATGTGTAGTAAAAATTTGTTCTTCATGATCAACTCCAAGTTTTCCTAAAAAACCCATACTATAATGAGTGGTTCCTGCTGGACCATACTCTAGGATTATACTTTCTTTTACAGTTAACAATGTCCAAAGTAGCCCCATTCTATCAGAAGGTGTTGGCAAGTATCTACATAGTCCCATGACTTTTCTCCTCTCTGTATTGTTTGGATAGCTGAGCTGAGTGCACTAAGCCTTTTACTAGTCCTTCAGCGGCATCAAACCCTAACATATCATTTGCTCCATCTATAGCTACCATTGCAATTCCTTTCGCTTTAAGCCTAGTAGCGTATTCGTGTCCTAGGTATAAATTTGGTTGTAACTCGTCATAAACGTATTGCAAAGGAGTAATATTAGCAGATTTAGTTACATAAGGATTTTCTTTCTCTAATAAATGATTTTTCCAAACTTCATCATTTTCTTCAAACCTAGAAATTTGTATTAGTAATGGTTTCATTCCTAGGCTTACCATAAAGGAATTTACTTCAAAATTTACAAAAGATGTATTTCCATAAATATAGCTTATATCTGTTAAGTTTTGTTTATTGTTATATATTAAAGCAGTTACCTCATCATATCTTTCCATAACTTCTGAAGGTACTTTTTTTTCTAAGTAGTCAAATAAAGTTTTGTAGCAATTCATAATGTTGTTTGGAAAAGAAAACCTTTCAAATCTAACATATGGCACCCCGAATTGTTGCTTCATTTTTTTAGCTAGAGGCAACGCAGTTTCATGAACTACAACATTAACTTTAGCTTTTGAAGCTTTTTTTATATCTTCTACTGTACAATTGGAAGGTAACATTAATCCAAGCTCAATATTTGCGTTGGTTAAAACTTGGTATAACTCAGTGTTGTAGAAGCTCCCTAGTCTTTGACCCAAAATATTTACACTGTCATCTTTTTCATGTGGTTCCATCATATTAATACAAGTAGTCATAGTTCTTTCAACCCCAGGCATATGGTCTTGGCATTTAAAATGCTCCGTATGAACAGCTAAGACGGGGATATTATATTTATTAGTTAAATTTTCGGCAACAGCGTCCATATCATCTCCAATAATTTCAATCACACAAGTAGTTACTAAAAATACACATGTGGGGTGATACTCATGAAACATCTCATCAAATGCAACCTCGGTAGTTTTATCGCTACCAAAAGTAACATCATGATTATCCACTATTACAGATACACAACGTCCTTTAATTCCGCCCCAATCTTTATTTAGTGTAAGAGATTTGGTGTAATATGCACATTCATCAGTTCCAATAACCATAATCATACAATCTTTTATTCCCTTTGCAACAAGTGCTGCTCCCATAAGAGGACAGTGGCTACCTGGAAAAAGAGTATGAGTTAATTGAGTTACATCTTTCATTGACTGTATTTCATTTAATCTTTTTAACTTGCTAATTATTTTTTTACCGTCCATAACTTCTCCTTAAATTAAATTATTTCATCATAGGCAAGAACAGGGTTTGTTCTACCTGGAACAAATACAATTTCACAATCTACTCCATAAACTTCTTTCATCATGGTGGGAGTTACCACCTCAGCAGGAGTTCCTTCTGAATATTTTTTTCCATCTTTAATTACTACAATTTTATCGCTTACTTCAAGGGCATGGCTTAAATCATGAAGCACCATTACAACACCAATTCCAGAAGTTCTGTTAAGTCTCTTTAAAAGTTTCATGGTTTCAAGTTGATAGGAAATGTCCAAAAATGTTGTAGGTTCATCCAAAAATAAGATCTGTGGTTGTTGAGCTAAAACTGTAGCAATCCATACCCTTTGAGCTTGCCCTCCTGAACATGTCATAACAGATTTCTCTCGAAGATCATAAATATCAGCTTGTTTCATTGCCCAATTAATTATTTCTATATCCTCGGGAGAGTTTCCGTTAAACCACTTTTGATATGGCATCCTACCAAATGCCACTAAGTCTTTTACCTTAAAATCAGGAGGAGCTTGATGTCTTTGAGGTAAAACACCCATTTTTTTTGCTAGTTCTTTATTTCCAATTTTTCTAATATCTATTTCGTCAACATTTATATTACCAACTTTAAAATCTAATAATCTAGTTAAAGCTTTTAGTACAGTGGATTTCCCAGAGCCATTTGGCCCTATAATAGTTGTAATTTCTCCTTTTTTTACAGTGATATCAATTTCGTCAATAACAATATGTTCACCATATCCAATGCGTACGTTTTCTCCTTTAACCTCCATAAACTTTTCCTTTCTTCTTTAACATATATAAGAAAAACGGTCCTCCTACCATAGCCATAACAATTCCAACAGGAATTTCCATACCTTGAATAAGTACTCTACCAACTGTATCAGCAACTAAAAGTACTAATCCCCCTAGTAATGTACAAACAGGCAATAAAACTTTATAATCAGAACCAATAATTAGTCTAGAGATGTGTGGAACTATAAGTCCAACAAAGCCTACCATACCAACTACAGTAACTGTAGCTGCTGCTAAAAAGGCTGATATTGCTGAAAGTAAAATCCTGCTCCTAGTTACATTTGCTCCTAAGCTTCTGGCCATTTCTTCTCCTAAAAGTAATAAATTAGCCGTTTTAATACAACAAAACCCTAGAAATAACCCTATACTACCATAAGCAAGGGCAATATACACTTGGTTCCATGAACGTCCTGATAAACTTCCATTTAAAAACCCTAATACATTTTGTAAATCATCTGAATTTAGCATTTGTAAGAAGGAGTTATATGCTCCAAGGACACTATTAACTGCAACCCCTGATAAAATAATTCTTATGGCAGAAATACCATTATCATAGGCCATTACAAAAATTAGAATACATGCCAAACCAGCTCCGAAAAATGCAAAAATAGGCACTGAAGCAGTTAAATGTGGAAATACTAACAATATAGTAATAGCTGCAGTACTTGCACCTGCTGATACTCCTATTGATCCTGGGTCAGCTAACGGATTACCCATAACAGATTGAAGCAGTGCTCCAGCAACAGCAAGTGAGGCTCCCACTATAAGTGCTAAAATTACTCTGGGTAACCTTAAGTTCATAACAATAATTTTAATTGTACTATTTTCATCAGAAAGCATAGCATTTATAATTTTTGGAATTGAATATCCTGCACTACCTATTGCTATTGATACTAAACTCATAGCACAAATTAACACTATAAGTATCGTGCATACAGCAATAACTTTGGGCCAACTACTGGTTTTTTTCAATTTGCTTACCCCCATAGCTTCCATAATTATACATCCTCACTATTTTCTAAAACTTTATCTGCTAGTTCTAAATATGTATCTTTCATAATGGATTCGTCTAAAAATTCAAAGACTGTTCCGCCTCTATGTTCAGCTGTTTGAATATCGTTTGAACGTGGAATATATGATAATATACTACTTCCGATTTCATCACATGCTTTTTGCACAATTTCTTTCTCATTTTCAATGTTTTTAGCATTTAGTATAATTCCTTTTAAAGAAGCATATCCTCTTTTACCAAAATTTTTTATAGCTGAAGCAATATTACTAGCGGCATACAACGCCATCATTTCCCCAGAGGAAACAATAAATACGTCTTTTGCATATCCACCACGAATTGGCATAGCAAAGCCACCACAAACAACATCTCCTAATACATCATAAATTACTATATCTGGATTATAATGTTCAAATGCTTGTAATTTCTCTAGTTCTTCAAAAGCCGAAATAATTCCACGTCCAGCACAACCAATTCCTGGAGTTGGCCCTCCAGACTCAACACATAATATTCCGTTGTATCCTTCAAATACTATATCCTGCAAAGTTAAATTATCGCCTTTCTCTTTTAGCTGGTCTAATACAGTAGGAATTTTTTTGCCATTCATCAGACCTTTAACTGAATCTGCCTTTGGATCACATCCCATTTGCATAACTTTATAACCTTTCATTGAAAGGGCTGCAGATAAATTAGATGTTGTTGTGGATTTTCCTATGCCACCTTTTCCGTAAATTGCTATTTTTTTCATATTTTGCTCCTTAAAATTAATATTTAAAATTAAATGACATCTAGTATCATAATATAAATGATATTTAGTATCATAATATAAATATTAATATTTGTCAATAGTTTATTTAAAATATTTTTTTGCATTAAAGAATTTAAATTGTACTTTTTTTAGAGGGGGTAGGTTCAGGGAGAAATAGAAAGGGATAAAGCACCAGTAAGAAAAGGTTTTCTAGAGAATTCGTAGCCTTTGTTGAACAACATTGTCCAGTTGGTGATTCTCTTGCAAAGGGTGTTCCAATGAAATGTACAGGCATCGTTATTGAATAAATGCAAAAGGGGAGAACAGTGTTCTCCCCCAAATTTCAATATAATTTTTATAAAGAAGTATCAATTTTACTTACAGTTTCTCTTGAAAGTTGTTTGTACATCATTTCGGCTAGACCAACTCCTCCAGCACTTATCATGCCATCAACTTGTGTGTCAGTTAACATATCTTCAAAGGTTTCTTCATATTCACCCTTTTCAATCAGTGGATTATCACTTTGAATAGAAGATTTCATTTGTTTAAAGATTGTGCTTAAAAAATATGATTCAACTTTTTGACAGGCTTCCATAAGTTCGGCATCATCTTTAGTTTCCATTGCGCCTTTCAAAATATTTTCAAACCCAGTTGCTTCCATTTGTTGTTGCTGTTGTTGCATTATAGCTTGAGATTGAGCTAAACCAGTTATAGTCATAAGTATTTCCCTCCAGTAATTATTGTTTAACTATATTATACTCGTTTTAATTCGTTTGCTTGTTGTAACATAGTGTCAGCTGTTTTTATGGCAGTTGAGTTCATTTCATAAGCACGCTGTGCTACAATTAAGTCGACCATTGCAGTTGCAATATTTACATTGGATTCTTCTAAAACACCAGATTGAATTTTACTTTGAATTAATGATTCATCTTCCGATTCAAGCAAAGGCTCTCCAGATGCTCCTGTTGGAATATATGCGTTTTCACCTACTGCCTCTAAGCCTGGTGTATTAGGAAATTGGACTACCATAAGTTGATCAAGCTCTTCAATTACGCCAGCTTCATTAGTCCAACTTATAATTCCATCTCGACTAATACTTAAAGTTGTAGTATTTATATCAGGGTCAAAAACAATAGGTTCTCCTCCAATAGATAAAACTGGTTTTGCATTGGATGATACTAAGGCGTATCCTGCTCCTTGAGTATTTGCTAATTTAAAACTACCATCCCTAGTATATATTATACCTTCCTGGTCTTCTGTAGAATAAGAAGGATCAGATAAAGCAAAAAATCCTTCTCCTTCAATTGCTAAATCTAAAACGTCACCAGTTGTTGTAAGTATCCCTTGATCAAAAGCTCTTGTAACACTACCAACACGAACTCCATGTCCAACTTGCATAGGACTGATTGGGTTTGCATTAACTGGTTGTTCAATTGTTTGATATAATAAGCTTTTAAAACTTACATTTTCTTGCTTAAATCCTAATGTATCAACGTTTGCCATATTATTTGATATAGTATCTACTTGAAATTGTTGTGCTGTCATTCCTGCTGCTGCTGTCCAAAGTGCTCTCATCATAATAAAATTCCCCCTATTATATTAATTCCCACTAGCTTAAGGCAAACTATGTTTGCCTTCCTATGTATTATTCGTGATTTATGTATATATGTAAATTATGTTTATTCTATGCTTTACCTATTTCGGTTACTGCTTTACCTAAAAGTTGATCATGTACTTGTATCATTTTTTGACTCATTTCATATGCTCTTGATATAGTAATCATATCAACCATTGCTTCAACAGCATTTACATTTGATACTTCAAGATATCCTTGATGTATTCTTGAATTTACAGGAATACCTTCTTCTTCAGAGATATATAGGTTATCTCCTTGCTTAAGCAATGCTTGAGGTTCTTCAAAGTTGACAACAACAAGTTTATCTATATTTTCTAGTCCTACCCTAATATTTCCCGTGCGGTCAACTACCATGTCTGTGTTTGAACTGAAAAATTCTTGACCTAACTCTATTGGTCCATTTTCACCCATTACGGCATATCCTTCCTTAGTAACTAAAGACCCTACTTCATTAATTGAAAAGTTACCATCACGTGTATACCTCAATCCATTAGGGGTTTGAACCTGAAAAAATCCCTCCCCTTCAATGGCAAAGTTATTTAAATCCCCAGTTTCCATAAATGATGCCTGGGTAAACTGGGTATAGATGTCTTCAACTCTTGCTCCTGGAGAAATATACCCAATTGTTTTATTGTTTGGTTTGTTATTTTCAATATCTTTCATCCTATATAAAAGCTCTTCTTCAAAGGAAGAAATTACCGCAAAATCTTTTTTATATCCAGTTGTGTTTACATTTGCTAAATCATTTGAAACTAAATCCATACGAGTCATCTGTACATTCATTGCAGTTGCTGCCGTATATAATCCCCTTATCATATTTTTTTCCCCCAAAAATTTTTTTTTTGTTTATATTCAATAAATAATCCAGTGCCAATAGCCACACAATTTGAAGCATCTTTGGCTATCGTTGCATTTATTCCAGTATTCGTAGAAATGAGCTCACTTAAACCTCTCATAAGACTTCCTCCACCAGTCAATAGAATACCCTTATTTAATATATCGGCAGAAAGCTCTGGAGGTGTTACTTCCAAAACATTCAAAATAGCTTCAATTATTGCGGAAGCCTGATCTTGCAAGATGTCTCGGATCTCATGGTTGGTTAAAAAAATTTTTTTTGGCAAGCCATTAACTAAATATATTCCTTTTATTTCCACTTCTTGTGGCATATCATCAATTTTAAATACAGAACCAACGGTTATTTTAACTTTCTCAGCTGTAATATCTCCAATTATTATATTGTATTTGTTTCGTACATATTTAATAATGGCATCATCAAATGCATCACCTGCTATCTTTAATGAGTATTTTACAACAGACCCCCCAAGAGAAATAACAGCAATATCTGTAGTTCCCCCTCCAATATCAACAACCATATTACCAGCAGGTTTTGATATATCAATACCTGCTCCAATTGCGGCAGCTATTGGTTCTTCAATTATTTCAACTATTCTTGCACCAGCTTGTTTTGTAGCATCCTCAACTGCTTTTCTTTCAACCTCAGTTACAACTGATGGAATGCACACGGCTATGCGTGGACGAACAAGTTTTCTCCCAACAGATTTTTTTATACAATATCTTAGCATCTGTTCTGTGGCTTCATAGTTTGATATTACCCCATTTCTTAGAGGCTTAATAGTTTTTATATTAAAAGGGGTTTTGCCCCACATTTTTTTTGCATCTTCTCCAATAGAAAAAATTTCGTTAGTATTTTCCTTAACTGCAACAATAGATGCTTCTTTAAGAACTATCCCTTGTCCTTTGCTATAAACTAATACTGATGAGGTTCCTAGATCAATTCCTATATCTGTTCCCATAGGAAACATAATATTTTCAACTCCTTAATGTTGGTGATAAAAGGTAATCTTACCTCATGATATATTTTTTTTCATTTGTTTATTCAAATGAATTAAAGCATTTACTTCTGCTCCAATTAATATTAACATACTATTTGTATACAGCCAAATAAGTAAAATAAAAATACTACCAATACTACCATACATCTGATTATAATTACTAAAATTATCAATATAAATTCCAAAGACAGACGAAAATATGTGCCAGCCTATTGCTGTAAATATAATTCCTGGCCATATATTACAATCTCCAATGCGTCTTTTTGGAATTACATTATGAATTATTTTAGCACCCAAAATTAATAAACTCCATGAAATTATCCATCTGCTTATATCCCAAACAAAAGCATAATATCGTGGGTAATTGCCCAAAGCATATTCTAAAATTAATAAACCGATTGTTTTTCCAAAGACAACAGATATCATCATTATAATTATTAATACAATAAGTAAAAATGCGTATATTATACCCATGATATTTTTAACTATAAAATTTCTTTCATCAGCAATATTATAAGCAAGATAAATTCCCCTACTAAGTACATTTACTGAAGTAGATATTGATAGTATTGCTGCAACTGCTCCAAAATAAACTCCAGCGGTACTTCTATATGATACAATCTGTGTAAGAGTATTTTTTACCAACGACTCTAAGGCATCTGGCATAAAACTAGCTATATAGCTTAGAAAATCATCTTGACCAACAGAAGTATAAGATAAAATATTGATAATCATAAGCAAAAATGGAAAAAAAGAGAGTATCCAATAATATGTCATCTGAGCACTTCTTGCTTCAACTTCATGCAAATCTATTCTCTTTTTTAATCTACTTAAATAACTAAATATGATACTCATTTTTCCTCCAGTTTTAGGTCTTAATATGCATTGTACATAAGGGCGAACAGTGTCCGCCCGTAAAATAACAGATCTACTCATTATTTTTATTTTGTATGTTTTTTAATTTATTCTGCATTTTTTGTTTGAATCCAATTTTTTCTGGCTGGGCCAGTTTTCCAGATACTATACCCACAACTAAAACTCCAGCCATTTCCACTTTAACTTGTTTTTTTATTGGAATGTTATTATATACATTTTCGTCGCACATCAAAGTCTGAATTTGAGAACCAATTTTAGCTATAATAACAGGCATCTTTCTTTTCTGATACATTTTTGGAATTTGTTCTTTAATTTGCTTTGGTAATTTTAAATTTTCAGGTTTATCTTTTTTCTTATCTATAACAAAAATTTGAACAGTTTGTTTGTATTGATTTATAAGTTGTTGTTGTTCGTCATACCTTTTTTTCAAGCGTTTACCCCAAATGTGTAACCCGAAAAGAGCAAGACCTATTACTATAACCCATATAAGTATTGTTTGCCATAATTCCAATGTTAATTCACCTCATCTTTTTTCTTTTTGTCTATTTGCTTTGATATCAATGGTAAATTTCTAATTTTTAAAATCTATAATAACATAATTTCAATTTCGCCTGATCCATTTTTACGATGAACTCTTGCATTTTCATATGGAGTTTTTATTTCTTTAAATTGATTTCCTAAAGTTATTTTTGTTCCCACATGAAGTGTTTTGGAAACTGATAAAGCTCCATTAGTTGCATCTTTAAGAATTTCATCCAGTTTCTCTTTTTTAATTTTTCTGATTTTTAAGTCACGTTCAAGTTTTAGTTTCAATTTTATCATGGTGTTAATTCGGCTTTGGTTTGAGCCAGGCTCTTTTTCTTGCCTTGATTGTAAAAACTGTATATTTGTTATTGTTGTAGCTATAGCATTGTTTACTTTTTCAATTTGAGCTTTCAGAGCTTTATATTCTTCAAGGACTTCTGGAGGTGCTCCAAGTATAATTTCAGTTCCTTTTCCCAGATTGGACCCAACAGTAATAGCTTCCAATCCATTTACAGCTATTACTTCTGAACCTAAGATAGCTCCTTTTCCTGCTGTTAAGCTAACAATTCCTCCAGATTTCACTTTGCTATGAAGAATGCTTTCTGTAACTACATTTCCTCCAGCTATAACAGTTGACATTTCAATAAATTTGGCGATGATATTCCCACCAGCTTTTAATTTTCCAACTTCCTTACCTTGAATACCTCTTTGAAGAATTATATCTCCTGATGATTCAATTATAGCGGCTTCTACAGGACCTTTAATCTCTATGTTACCTATAGCTTTAACAACATAGCCAGACTGAACCATTCCATTAACGATTATGCTTCCTAAAAAGTTGATATTACCTGTTGTTGCATCTACATCGCCTTTTATTTCCAAAACTTCAGAAACACTTAGTTTGCCATCTTTAAGTTCCAATTTTCCATTTATATTGGAAGTTAGAATTGTACCGTCTTCATTTAAAGATGTATTTTTACCAGCTTGCAAAAATACATCTTTACCTAAAATGCCGGGAATTTCTTGTCCAAGAACATTAAAACCAGGCTTTCCAACTTGAGCAAGAATTTTTCTTGCTAGTACTTCACCAGCCTGAACATTTTGAACAAAATTTAATTCCTTAAAATTAACCGTACCATCATCTTGTGTTTTTGGAATACCTGAACCTAGAGTTTCTAAGTCTTTTGTGTATTCTATATAAGCATCGGCCCCTTCTTCAGGCCTTTTTCCTTTTGCAACAATATAAGTTTCTTTTGTGTTTCCTTTAAGTAATGCATCAAAAATTACTGCCTCGTCTAATCCATAATATATACCTTTTTCAAGAAAAGCAAGATTTATAGTGTCTCTTCTTATTGGTTTACCATGGGGACTTCCTGGTATTATTGACATGATTACGCTTAATAAATCTGGTAAAATTTCCATTTCAACCGATTGATCTATAATCTCATCTTCAATTGATTCCAAAGAATTCATTTCTGTATTTTCTAAAATATTATCTGCAGTTGATGCTGACAAATTCATTTCTCTATTCATGCTTCCCTCCACTCAAACTTAAGGCTTTTATTGAGTTAATTTTTATCATGAGACCCCCTAAAAACTTATTTTAATGAAGCAAATTCTCATTTTAACTCAATAGATCTAACTTAAGTGTGTGTTATATCTGATAACAAATCTCTAATACAATCTTCAACTTGTTTATGAAGATGTTTTGTTTCTTCTTTCGTCAGATTTGTAGTTTCTATGACTTTTCCGATATTTACATATACTTTAGCTTTTTTTATTTTGTGTCCATTAGCTTCATAAACCATAGGAGTATTTTGTATAGCAATAGGAACAATGGGCACTTTAGCTTTTATAGGCAGTTTGAAGCTTCCTGATTTAAATGGTTCTAAACCTATATTTTTTCCTCTTGTACCTTCAGGAAAAATAACTATGGAATATCCTTTGTTTAGTTCGTCAACCCCTTTTAAAATAGCTTCAAGAGATTGCTTTATGTCTTCTCTTACAATGTAAATACCTCCAATTCCTGCAAACCATGAATTAATAATAGGTATTTTCTTAACTTCATCCTTACCAATAAAAACAAGTGGATCATCAATTAAAGTTGCTAAAACTGGCCCATCAAATAGGCTTTTATGATTTGAAATATAAACTACTGGACCACTTTTGGGCAAATTCTCTATTCCTGTTGCAACCACTTCTGTCCCAGCAGCTTTTAACATTCGTCTGCATAGTTCTTGGGTCATTTTATAGATTTCTGCTCTATACTGTCCACGAGTTTCCTCATTATCTATAGTTTTGTTGTCTAGTCTATATTTTTGTCTACTAAATGTAGTAATAATAAAATGCCAACACATAGCCCATACAACTCTTAAACCTCTAATCATATTTTATCCTTTCTGTATACTTTGTCTTGTTAAGTTAATTTTTCATATTAACTCAACTGCTCTGTATTCTTCAATCATGTTAGTTTTTAGTTCGTAAAGTTTATCTGATAAATCAACTGGTAGTCTTTCAGGGTTTACTAGCCTTTTAAATTCATCCCATAATGTATTAAGCTCTTGCTTAGTATGGCTATGAATTTCCATAACAGTTGGAGTATTGTAAACGCAGGTTCCTTCTAAGAAAATAGGTATTAAAAGTTCTTTCGTTATATAAGTACCGCCTTGAATAGTCATTTTTTTCCATCTTGCTTTGTGGTCGCTTATGATGTAAGTTTTGCTTTCATCAAAATGTTCGTCTTCCAAGGCTATTATATCTATTTTTATTTTATAATTTTCCTTATCATAAACCCTTATTATTTTTTTTACTCCTGGTCTAGTAACTTTATCAGGATTGTCAGATAGCTTTATCTTTGGGATAAAATTGTTATTGCCATTTTTTTCAGCAACAAGCTTATATACTCCTCCAAAAGATGGACAGTCGTCTGAAGTAATTAATTTAGTTCCTACTCCCCATGTATCAATTTTTGCCCCTTGTCTTTTCAAATCAGCTATCAAATATTCGTCTAAGTCACATGACGCACAAATTTTAGCTTCTTTATGTCCAGCTGCATCAAGCATTTTTCTAGCTTTTTTAGATAAATATGCTAAGTCTCCACTGTCTAATCTTATTCCATAAAAATCACTAGATAAGCCTTTAGCTTTCAATTCATCAAATACTGTTATTGCATTTGGAATTCCACTAGTTATTGTATCATATGTGTCCACTAGCAATAAACACTTATCTGGAAACAAATCAGCGTATTTTCTAAAAGCATCAAGTTCGCTTTTAAAGCTCATGATCCAACTATGTGCTTGTGTACCTGAAATCTTAACATCAAATTCTTTACCTGCCAAAACATTTGATGTTGAACTACATCCTCCAATTATTGCAGCTCTTGCACCATATAAACTTGAATCAGGGCCTTGTGCTCTTCTTAAGCCAAATTCTAAGACAGGATCTCCATTTGCAGCATGCACAACCCTTGAGGCTTTGGTTGCTATCAAACTTTGATGATTTATAATATTTAACATTGTTGTTTCAATAAATTGGGCTTCTAAAATTGGTGCTGTGACTCTTAATAAAGGTTCTTCAGGAAATATTATAGTACCTTCAGGGATGGAATATATGTCGCCTGTAAATTTAAAGTTTTTTAAATATTCCAGAAAGTCTGGAGTAAATATATTTAAAGATTTTAAGTATTCTAAGCTGTCTACATCAAAATTTATATTATTTATATAATCAATAAATTGATGTAACCCAGCAAAAATTGCAAATCCATTTTGAGATGGATTTTTTCTGTAAAACATTTCAAATACTGCAGTTTGTGTAGTATTATTTTGATAATATCCTTGCATCATTGTCAGTTGATATAAGTCAGTAAGTAAAGTCAAATTTTTATTCACTATTTTATGACCCCTATTCTATAAAAATTAATATACTACATATTATATATTTTATAACATTTTACTACTAATGTCCATAGAATTATGCAAGGATTGCTAAATTAATATATTAATTTTTTGTAACAGTAGTTGAGTATATTATATTAAAATGATTACATTATAGAGCATAACGCCCAGACCTTTAGGGGTTGAGATTTAAAACTATTTTAAATCTTCATCTTTAAACTTATAGTAATATTCCTTTGTATCATTAGTAATAATATCAAATGTATAGCCTTGCTCTTTGTAATATCTAATTATTGCAGGTAATGCTTTACATGTGTTTAAATTATTTAAATTGCAATGAGCCAAGAGAATTCTTGTGGTATTATTGTCACTACATATCTTGGAATTTTCTACAAATTTATAGGGTGGAAGGTTTGGTTGCACACCATCTTCAATATTTACATTCCAATCAAAAATTCGGTATCCTTTCTTTTTAATTGCATCAAAATATTGTTGATTTAACTTGCCAGCACTTCCGCCAGGAAATCTTATAACTTTGACATCAAGATCTTCGTTTAAAATTTCATTAATTTTTTTTTGTGTTTCTTCCATCTCTTTTACAAAACTCTCTGGGCTTGCATAAACTTTTTTATAGTCATGCGTAAATGTATGCAACCCAAAAGCATGGCCTTCCTCGTGAATTCTTTTCAAAACTGGTTCTCTTTGAATAATTTCTCTGCCTACAACAAAAAAAGTTGCCTTTACATCTTCTTGTTTAAGTGTGTCTAAAATATTTTCTGTTATTCCTTGAGTGGGGCCATCATCAAAAGTTAAGTAAATTATTTTTTCTTGTTCTTCAGTTATTAAGCCAAAAGTGGGTATACTTATAAATAGACTTAGTATAACCATTAAAAATAAACGTTGCATATTATTATTCTCCTTTAGTATAGTGTAATAATTGGTAAGAGACAGCGGGTCTTAGTCTTATTATTAATAAGTGTATTATATGTAATTTGATAATTTTTATTATAAAATGGTTATACTGTCAAAAATTTTTTTGGAGGATAACATGTATAAAAAAGTAGATACTAAGCTTAATTTTATAGATCGTGAGCTTGATATGTTAAAATTTTGGAAGGAAGAGAATATATTTGAAAAATCTATAAAAGAACGTAAAGATTGTGAAAACTTTACATTTTATGATGGACCACCAACGGCAAATGGAAAGCCACATATTGGGCATGTTCTAACACGTGTAATCAAAGACTTAATTCCAAGATATAAGACAATGAAAGGTTATCATGTAGATAGAAAAGCAGGATGGGACACACATGGATTGCCAGTTGAACTTGAAATTGAAAAACAGCTAGGCATTAGTGGAAAGCCTCAGATAGAAAATTTTGGTGTTGAAGAATTTATTAAAAAGTGTAAAGAAAGTGTATGGACATATAAAGGACAATGGGAAGATATGTCTGATAGAGTTGGATTTTGGGTTGATATGGATAACCCTTATATAACATATGATAATAAATATATTGAATCTGTTTGGTGGTCACTTCGTCAAATCTGGGACAAAGAGTTGATTTATAAAGGCCATAAAATTGTACCATATTGTCCACGTTGTGGAACTTCATTATCATCTCATGAAGTTGCACAAGGATATAAAGATATAAAGGATATAACTGCAATTGTTAAGTTTAAAGTAATAGGTCAAGATAACACTTATATTTTAGCATGGACGACTACACCTTGGACACTTCCTTCAAATGTGGCGTTATGCGTAAACCCAACTGCATCATATGTAAAAGCAAAACTAGGGGATGAGTTTTATATTTTAGCGGAAAGTTTAGTGCCTAGTGTTTTGGGTGAAGAAGCTAAAATAGTTAAAACTTATATTGGCAAAGACCTAGTAAAAACTAAATATAAACCATTATTTGATTTTGCTACTTTAAAAGAGGATGAAGAAGCTTGGTTTGTTGTTGCGGATGATTATGTAACTCTTTCTGATGGTACTGGAGTTGTTCACATTGCACCTGCATTTGGTGAAGATGACGCAAGGATTGGCCGTGAATATGGGCTACCTTTTATCCAACTAGTAAATGAACAAGGATTTTTCACTCCAGAAGTTACTCCTTGGCAAGATGTTTTTGTTAAAGATGCAGATAAACTTATTATTAGATGGCTAAAACGAGATAATGCACTATTTAAATCACTTCCACATGAGCATAGCTATCCTCATTGCTGGAGATGTGATACACCACTTTTATATTATGCACGTGATACTTGGTTTATAGCCATGTCAAAAGTACGAGACAAACTGGTTGCGAATAATAAAACTGTAAATTGGTATCCACCATCAATTGGAGAAGGACGTTTTGGTAATTTCTTAGAAAATGTTATAGACTGGGGACTTTCTCGTTCAAGATACTGGGGAACTCCACTGCCAATTTGGGAATGCAACGAATGTGGATATAAGCATCTTATTGGAAGCGTTCAAGAATTAAAGGATATGAGTAGTGATTGCCCAGAGAAGATTGAACTTCACAAGCCAAATATTGATAGAGTACATTTAAATTGTCCAAAGTGCTCTGCTCAAATGAAAAGAGTGGATGATGTAATTGACTGCTGGTATGATAGTGGTTCAATGCCTTTTGCACAATTCCACTATCCTTTTGAAAATAAAGAGTTATTTGAAGAACATTTTCCAGCAAACTTTATTTCTGAAGGTGTTGACCAAACTCGTGGGTGGTTTTATACTCTAATGGCAATTTCAACTTTGATATTTGACAAAGCACCATATAAAAATGTTGTAGTTCTTGGACATATATGTGATAAAGATGGAGCGAAGATGAGCAAATCTAAGGGAAATGTAATTGCACCAAATGATATTTTGGATGTTCAAGGAGCAGATGCTATAAGATGGTATTTTTATTCAACTAGTGCATCATGGATACCAAATCGACTAAGCATTGAATCAGTTAGTGAAAACCAACGTAAATTTATAGGGACGTTTTGGAACACATACGCATTCTATATTTTATATGCAAATATAGATGAATTTGATCCTACAAAATATACACTAGATAAAGCCTCTCTATCTATGATGGATAAATGGGTGCTTTCAAAACTTAATACACTAGTAAAAGAAGTAGATGAAAATTTATCAGATTATCATATTTATGAAAGTGCTAGAGCAATGCAAGATTTTATTGATGGCGTTTCAAACTGGTATGTAAGAAGAAGTAGAGAAAGATTTTGGCAAAGTGGAATGCCACAAGATAAAATTAATGCCTATATGACATTATATACTGTTTTAGATACACTTAGTAAGATTTCAGCACCGTTTATTCCGTTTATGAGCGAAGAAATTTATCAAAACCTAGTACGTACCAATGATAAATCTACTCCAGAAAGTGTGCACCTATGTGATTTCCCTAGTGTAGATGAAAGTTTTATTGATAAAAGGCTTGAGGATTACATGGAAAGTGTACTACAAATTGTGGCTCTTGGGCGTGCTTGCAGAAATGAATCAAACATTAAAAATCGTCAGCCTATTGGAAAAATGTATGTTGGAGCAACAACAGAATTACCAAGTGACTTTATAAATATAGTTGCTGAAGAACTTAATGTTAAACAAGTTGAATTTACAAAAGATGCAAATGAGCTTATAGATTATGCTTTTAAACCACAAATGCGTACTCTTGGTCCAAAATATGGCAAACTGTTAAATGCAATCCGCACAAAACTTACAACTTTAAATGGCGTTGAAACTATGGATAAATTAAATTCCACTGGAGTAATTACTTTAGATATTGAGGGACAAAACATAGAGCTTACTAGAGATGACTTACTGATTTCTACAGCTCAACGTGAAGGTTATGTTTCTCAAAGCGAAAATGGTTTTACTGTCGTTATTGATACTACTCTTTCACCTGAACTTATTGAAGAAGGTTTTGTTCGTGAAATTATTTCTAAAATTCAAACTATGCGTAAAGAAGCTGATTTTGAGGTACAAGATAATATTAATATTGGATGTACTAATAATGACAGGATACAAGATATTTGTAAAAGAAATAAAGAGACTATAACATCCGAGACACTTGCTAAAGATATCGTCTATACTGCAATGGATGGATATTCAAAAGAATGGAATGTTAATGGTGAAGATGTAACTTTCACTGTATGTCGTTTATAAATGATTCTGGTTGTTATATAATCGAGTTAAAGGGGGCACGATGTGCTCCCCTTAATATTATGCATAATATGTTTTTAAAATTGCTTCAAGTTGGCGAGGGTCATTAACAGCATTATACATAGCACTAGAAAGAAGATTAGAATTATCAAAGTTTGATTGCCAGCTAAACATTCCTCCTAAACATTTATCAAAGATGTATTGTCCTTTAAAATATATAGACAATTCATTATCAAACGAAAAAGCAAAATTGCCGTTAGCATCTATAATATAAGGAGATTTTGCTTGGTCATCCCATTTTACAGCATAACCATTTTTGTTTAAATAGAAGCCACGGATTTCATCATATGTTTTAGTACTAGTTGCCCCACGTCTTCCATAAAAAGGAACTCCCATTAATAGTTTTTCTGGAGGCATTCCTGCATTAATCAAGTTAGTTACATATGCATTAGTGCTTATGCCACGTAAGCTTAAATTAGATTCAAATAAATTAGATTGATGTTTAACAGCCCCAGCTCCAGTCTCACCAGCAGTAAAGTCGTAGCTCATAATATTAAAATAGTTAATAAATTCTGCAATTTTACTAATTTGAACTTTACTTATATATTCTCTTGAGCCAGACCCCGCAACAGTAATAATTTTATTTGGGCCAAGAACTTGTCTTAGTGAATCAAGCAAAAACGTAAAGTTTTCCGTGTCTTGTGGACGTGATTTAATTCCTGATACACTACTTCCAGGATATTCCCAATCTAAGTCAATTCCATCAAGATTATATTCGTTAACCCATTTTTGTGCTTCACGTGCAAAGTCAAACCTTGAAGAAGGTGTTAGTGCAGCATCAGAAAATCCCTCTGCAGCCCATCCACCAACTGCCAAAAGTATTTTTAAATTTGGATTTGCAAATCTAAGGTCAGACAACTGTTGCAGATGTCTTTTTGAATAAACTTCAAATTCTCCAGTTGGTTTGATTAGTGCAAACGCATAAATAGCAAAATCAAGTAAAATAGCATCAACATTGCTTGGGTCTCCAAGAACGTATTCTCCAACTACTCTCTTCAAGCTTGGGCAGTTTATATTTATTGGTTGGTTGTCAAGATAATGTATTTCCGTACGACTTGCATTATCGCTAGGAACTTCAGGAATTACTATGTTTTTAGGTGCAGCAGTTATTTCATTAGATGCATTAGGTGCAGGAGGTGTTTCTTTGGATGCATCGGGGTTAACAGTTGTTTTAGAATTATCTTCATGGCTTAATAGTTGAATTATATTTATTAAATCTTGTGGTTCAATAGGCTCAATTAAAGTTGGATAAAGTATTGCTCGAACTGAGTTGTATGGGTCAAGTATAAAAAATGAAGGCTCTGTAGTGTTTGATTCAAGAGGCAAAAATCTAATGTTATGTTCAAATAGAGCTTTATTATATGTTGCTAAAGAGCGTGCAGGATAATTATTTTGTTCAAAACCTGTTAAAACAACTGACCAAGCAAGTTCTTTTGGGTCAAGAGTATGTTTATTTTGGCGAAAAAAATGTTCCAATGAATAATTTTTCATGTTGTTTTCATCTCCTTAAAAAATAAAAAGTATCACAATTACTATAATATGGTAATTTTTGAAAAATGTTACAACTTTTTAAGAAAAATTTTATTTTTTACAAAAGAAAAAGTATTGATTTATTCAACACTCTATAATATGGTAATATCAATCTTCATGTCTAGTTTGGAGCCATCAAGGGTATGTGCTAAATTATAAATAATAAATACGTCTTGTGCTAGTTAATTGCATTTTTTATATTACTATTAAAGGCGATTTTCTTATCTTTATTATGAATAATATTC
>LJDB01000044.1:21423-56343 GCA_001983455.1 Candidatus Epulonipiscium fishelsonii | reverse complement strand
TTTATTATAATATAGTATGTGGTGTTATCTCCATTACAATATTGTTTTGCCAATTTAAAACCATTTGAATATTGTTCCAAATAGTTTGCAAAGTTTTCTATCATATATTTACTCCTATTCTTAAATATAATCCATTATTGTTCTATTCCTCGTGTTCGTATGTTTCAATAAATGTTTGTAAAATTGTATCACTAAAAGAATTAATATTTTCATTTAAGCCAAAATTTAATTCCATACCTGATAATTTAGTCTCTTTAATGTAAATTAAATTTGGATTAAGTTTTTTATATTCTGGAAGAAACTTCTCTCTTTTATTTTCTGCAAAATATTTATCCAGAAGGGAAATACTTTTACAACAAATGATTGCTCTAATAGTATAATTTTCAATCCAAGTTAAAAGGTCCATAAGTCCACTTTGAACTCCAATAGCTTTACACCCAAGAGCTAATAATCCTGCAAAAATATCTACATCAACCATTAATTTTTCTGTATTAGGTAAAGCATTTTCTTTAGGACTACAATTAGTTAAAACTCTATATTGTTTATCTATACAATAATTTATTAACGGTTGTATATCTTCTAAAGAGAAGTTGCTACTGGAATTAGCATATGGGATAATAACAACTGTTTCTTGGGGTATTAAGTTATTTTCCACCATATAATTCTTTGCTTTATCTATAGTATCTAGTGGAATGATAAAATTACTTTTATATTTTTTTAATATATTTATGGGCAATTTAAGCTCATATTGTAAATTTGTAAAGTTAAATAGTTCAGAAACATATAGAATATCATTTGGTATTTCCGTAAATAAATTTTTATGTGTTCTATTTGGTAATCTTGCGTAACGTGATAATACATCTAATTGTTCTTTTGAAATGGTTATTATTTCATCAACATCTTCACAAAGTCTTGTCACTCCACTTAATACTTTATCAGTAATTATAATTACATTATCTATGTTTAAACATTTTTTTATAGCTTTAATTATTTTCAAGCTTCTAGCTACATCGCCAATATGTTGTGTCATTGTTAAATAAATTACATTTTTATCAAATTTACAAATAATATTGGCAAGTTTATATCCTGTAGCATAAATTTTTAGTTCGGAGTAAAAGTAATCAACAAATTTATATTCAAATTTTTCTATCAATAAATTTATAATAGCAGCATCCGCTAGTGCATTTCCTGAACTACAAATAGATGTAATATTATCAGATACATCTGCAATATTTGAATAATTTAGTTCAGTAGCTCTTTTAAAATCAGTCTCAGTCCAAACTTTAAATATCACAATAGCTTCTAAATTTTTATAAGCTAAATGATGCATTAAATCCAAAGTTTCGTTTTGTACAGAAACATATTTACACCCTTTTTCTATAAGTACCATTAATATACCTATAGGGATATCTAGCATTTGAGTATTTGATAATGTTGTTGTATCATTTATATAAGTAAATACATTAAACTCTTTACTTACACAATATTTTATAAATGGATCCCAACTTGAAGGTTCTAATGCTAGTGTTTTGTTATATCCTGTAGGATTAATGATTACCATTTGGTTAACATCTAGGTTAAATTCATTAATAAAGTCTTCTGCTATGTCATAGCGTTCTTTGCTGATTTTTAATTTACCCATATGAATATCTAATATACTTTTTGGCAATTTTAATTGCATAGAAAAAGTACTAAGTTTATATTCTTCTTCATATTGATCATTGTCAATTCTTTCGTCTGGATATAAATTTTCATATTTTCTGTATGGTATCTTAGCATACTCTTCTAAATCATCTAATTGTGACTTACTTAAAACAATTACTTCATCTATTTCTTGACACATACAAACAACTGGCAATAAATCTTCACGTGTTATAATTACTATATTTTTTACAATTTGTTCTTTGGGAACTACTTCTGGGACAGAAATAGGTTCAAATGTTGTATGATAAGGATTTGTTCCATTATAATAATATTTAAAAGCTTTTAAACAACTTAAATTTTTACAAGCTGAAAATATATCCCTATTTATTATAATATAGTATGTGGTGTTATCTCCATTACAATATTGTTTTGCCAATTTAAAACCATTTGAATATTGATCTAAATAGTTTGCAAAGTTTTCTATCATATATTTACCCCTATTCTTAAGTGTAGCTTTACTCATAGTAATGATAGAAAATCAAATATTTCCTATCATCATTCATACTAGTAATTATAATTGAGTTAAAATTTCCTTAATTTCTTTTTTATCGAAATTATATTTCTCATTACAAAAATGACATACTAGCTCTACATCTTCTTGCTCATCTTCTACTATATCTTGTAGTTCTGCCTTGCCAAGGCTAATTAAGCCTTTTTCCATACGTTCTTTTGAACAGTCGCATCTAAATTGCAAATCTGTTTTTTCCATTATATCAAATGTACCAAGTAAATCTTCAATAACTTGTTCAACTTTTTTTCCTTCTTCAAGACATTCTGTTAAGGAAGTAAAAGACTTTAAGTTTTCTTCCAGATCAGAGATGGCTTCTTCTTTTGCATCAGGTAATACTTGAATAATAATTCCTGCTGAATGTTTTATAGAATAATCCGTATCTACTAAAACACCTAGAGCTACCATAGAGTTTGTTTGTTCACTAGTTGCAAAATAGTATGTTAAATCTTCTGCAATTTCTCCAGAAAGCATAGCTATTTGACCTATATATGGTTCTTTCAAACCAAGGTCTTTCATAACAGTCATAACAGCGTTTCCAATAGCACCACTTACATCCAATTTACCTTGTTTATTTTTTGGAATATCCACATCGGGATTGTAAATGTAACCTTTAACATCACCCATTCCGTTTGCTTCAACCACAATTCCACCAATAGGTCCGTCACCTTTAATTATAATACTTACTCTATCTGTTGGATTTTTTTCCATTTGTGCCATCATAGCAACACCCGTCATTGCTCTTCCAAGACAGGCTGATGCTACAGGAGTAGTAAAATGTCTTTTGGTTGCTATATTTACTAAATCTGTAGTATTTGCTCCAAACACTCTAAAGCTTTTTGTTTTATCTATTCCTCTAATAATATAATCGATTTTAATCTGTCCTCTCTCTATGCATATTTTTTGTTAGGAGTTGGTTTTTCTTTAGCGACAAAAGTAGCTCTTGTAGTTACTTCATTATAGCATTCATTAGTATAATTATCATATACACCAATTATTTCAAGACCAGCTCTTTCTAATAGTCTTAGTATTTCATCGATGGTATATACACGTTGATAGTGAAATTCTTCAGTTTTTGTATATTTTTTATCTTTATCTTGTATAAAGAAGCTTACATAAAACTCATTTATGGCCTCTTCTTCATCATAAAAATTTTCCCAAATATAAGCTTCTGTTTCGGTCTGCTCGGCAAAAACTTGTTTTCCAAGAATTTCTTTATATTTATAAGGAGTATTTATATCAAAAATAAATAAACCACCAGCTTCTAAATAATTGTTTACTAAACTAAATACTCTTAATAAATCTTTTTCTTCAAGTATATAGTTTAAACTATCACAGCTACTATAAATTAAATCCACGGTTCCATATAGTTCAAATTCAGTCATGTCCTGTTGTAAATATAATATATCTAATTGCTTACTGATTGCTCTTTCTCTAGCCTTCATAAGCATCTCATATGAATTATCTATCCCAATAACTTCGATATTACTTTTTGCAAAACGTTCACACATCTCTCCTACGCCACTACCTAAATCACATATAATTTTAGGTATTATATTATTTTCTTTAAGTTTCTTCAAAATAAATTTTTCCCAATCTCCATATGGGGTATCTTCCATAAATTTATCATATACTTTTGCAAACTGGTTATACAAATATCTCACTCTTTCTTTTGGTGTTTCTAATTATAATACAATAGATTTAATAGCCTTGCAAATATTATCCAGTATCGATATAAGAAATCTACATATGCTAAGTAGATAAAATATTAATTGAGAGGAGTTGGAAATTTATGAAAAAGCTTACGTTGGCTTCTCTGGTGCTGATGATTTTTACATCAGTATATGGGTTTGCAAATATGCCCAGAGCGTTCTTTCTAATGGGGTATGGCTCAATTGCTTGGTACGTATTAGGAGCAATTGTTTTCTTTTTACCATACGCATTTATGATGGCAGAATATGGTTCAGCTTTTAAAAATGAAAAAGGAGGGATTTTTTCTTGGATGCAACTATCAGTTGGTCCTAAATATGCTTTTGTTGGAACATTTATGTGGTACTCTTCATATATTATATGGCAAGTTAACGTTTCATCCTCACTTTGGGTGCCGCTATCAAATGCAGTTTATGGACGAGATATTACAGGTTCACTAAAATTTATGGGACTAGAAGGTCCTCAAGTTCTTGGAATTTTAGGAATGTGCTGGATTGTGTTTGTAACTTTCGTTGGAAGTTTTGGTGTTGACAAAATTTCAAAAATTACTTCTGTCGGTGGTATTGCTGTTACTGCTTTAAACTTAGTCTTATTATTTGGAGCTATTATAGCTTTAATTTTGAACGGCGGAACTTTGGCTCAACCAATTAATGACTTTGCTCAAACTGTAACCGTTTCACCAAATCCAAATTATCAATCTACACTTTCGCTGGTTTCGTTTTTTACATTTGCTATTTTTGCATACGGCGGAATAGAGGTTATTGGAGGGCTTGTTGATCAAACAGAAAATCCTTCTGTTACATTTCCAAAGGGAGTTGCATTCTCTGCTATAATTATTGCATTAGGATATGCTATTGGAATATTTATGATTGGAACATTTACTAACTGGGAAAGTGTTTTGTCTAATCCTTCTGTAAATAACGCAAATATTACTTATGTTGTAATGAGTAACCTTGGTTATGTTCTTGCAACAGGACTTGGATACTCTACTGAAGCAGCTATTGTTACGGGTCAATGGTGTGCAAGATTTGTTGGTATTTCTATGTTTTTAGCTTTAACAGGTGCATTCTTTACACTTACGTACGCACCATTAAAACAATTAATAGAAGGAACACCACAAGGGTTATGGCCAAAGAAACTTTTAGTAACAAAAAGAAATATGCCTGTTAATGCCATGTGGGCTCAAGCAGCTATTGTAATGGTATTTATTCTTCTTGTTTCCTTTGGTGGAAAAGAGGCGGCAAAGTTTTTTGACAAGTTAATTACCATGACAAATGTTGCCATGACATTACCTTATATGTTTTTATCTGTTGCATTTCCGTTTTTTAAACGTAAACAAAATATTGAAAAACCATTTGAAGTATATAAATCTTATGGAAGTGCGTTATTTGCTTCAATAGTAGTAACTTGTTCCGTTGGAATTGCAAATGTTATTTCTATTATTGAACCAGCAATAGCGAAAGGACGTTATGTGGATACACTACTTTCAGGTGGAGGACCAATATTCTTTGCACTAGTTGCATTTGGGATATATACTCATTATGAAAATAAAAATAATACTCCATCTAAACCTTCAGTTAAACAAAAAGCTACTTCATAATGAAAAAGTCCTACGCCTATAATTTAATACTAACATAGGTGAGGACTTTATAGTAAAAAAATTTAAAACTATTTTTTCTTTACTGACTTTTTTTCATTTCTCTTTTACGTTTTGTCATAAGTCCACCAATTCTTCCAGTTTCTTTTGGTGATAGACTTTTCCAACCGCCTTCTTGAATTTTTTCAAGTAACCCCAATTCTTCAGCAATTTCCAATTTCATTTTTTGGTCTAGTGGTAAAGCATCAAATAATTTTTCTTTTGAATTTACATTCATAATAAACCCCTTTTCTATATATATATTATATTTAATATGCGTTGAAATTTTGAAAATTATACACCCTTAGCCTATCAACATAAAATAGGCCTACTACCTTAGTATATCCTATAATCATAATAAAAACAATAAATTATTTATTTTCTTTTACAATAACGTCAAATTTTGTCAAATATATATATTTTATTTCAATAAATATATAACTTTTTAACGATTATATGTTTAAAATTTAATTTTGAGGTTATACTTTAAATTAAGAAGTTCTCGATAAAGTTATCTCATTTATCAGAATAACAAAAATAATTTAGATTGGAGAAATTTTATGAACAGATTGTTACCTATCTTTTTTACTATCTTTTTAATGAGTTCTATGTCAGCTTGTGCTCATAAAGTGGAAGAAGTTTTGCCACCACCAGCTCCAGTAACACCTGCTCCTCCTGTAGAGCCTCCTGTGCCTATAGAAGATCAAATACTTATAGATAGAGCAGGCAATAATATTGATGTAAAAAATGAATATAATAAAATTGTTTCATTTGCACCGTCAATATCAGAAATGCTATTAGACCTAGGTTATAAAGACAAAGTTATAGCAATTACAACATATGATACAACATTTGGTGATGTAAGCTTACCTGCTTTTGATATGATGAACCCTGACCTTGAAAGTATTACTGCTTTAGAACCAGATTTAATTATAACAGCAATTTCATCTGGAGGACAAAATAGTCCGTTTGCTGATCTTGAAGCATCAGGTGTAACAGTTGTTTCAATTCCAACAGCTCCTACTATTGAGGGAATTTATGAAGACATACGTTTTATGGGCAAATTATTAAATGAAAATGCAAAAGCAACAGCTATAGTGGATAATATGAAAAGTGTCGTAGACTCTTATAAACAAAAATCTGCTGGAATTGAAGATAAAAAAACTGTGTACTTTGAAATCTCTCCAGCACCTTATATGTATTCAACTGGAAAAGACACATATTTAAACGAAATGATTGAAATTGTTGGTGCAGAAAATATATTTGAAGATCAAACAGGTTGGTTTGCTCCAACTGATGAACTGATTTTGGTAGATAATCCTGATGTGATTTTAACAAATGTTAATTATATAGAAGATCCTGTTGCAGAGATTAAAGCCAGAAATGGTTGGGATGTAATCAATGCAGTAAAAAATAATGAAGTTTTTTATGTTAATAACGGCTGGACATCAATTCCTAATCAAAGTATTATTAATGGTATAAAAGAAATGGCTGAAATAATTTATCCTGATTACTATAAAGAATAATTTAAGATGTTACGTGTAAAAGTAGTCATTTTAATATTATTATCTATAGTAGTTATACTTTTGGGAATTGGAGTTGGTTCAACTTTTATATCACCTATTGAAGTTGGAAATATTATATTAAATAAACTTTTTAGAGTAAAATTAATTTCGACTGTTTCAGATACAGATATAAGTATTGTCTGGAATTTAAGATTAATTCGTACATTAATGGCATTTGTCATTGGAGGAGCATTAGCTATATCTGGTAGTGCAATGCAATCCGTCTTACAAAATCCACTTGCATCATCGTATACTTTGGGTGTTTCAGCTGGAGCATCTTTAGGTGCAGGACTTATTATTATCAATAGTGCGTCATTTTTTGATATATTTACTATACCAGTAGTCGGAATATTTTCAGGGATGATAACTGTTTTTGTCGTAATAATATTAGCTAGTAAACTTGATAAGAACATGCAAAACTATACTATAATTTTAGTTGGTATGGTGTTATCACTTTTTATAAATGCAATTATAACTGTTTTTAATGCAATGTTTAGAGAAAATATGCAACAATTAATATTTTGGCAGATGGGAAGTTTTGCGGGCAAATCCCCTGAAGAATTAATAATAGTGACTATTTTATCTATAATTGGAAGTTTAATTTTAGTCTTTAAATCTCGAGAACTAGACATGATGACTTTTGGAGAAACGCAAGCATTTTCTATGGGTGTAGATGTAAAAAAAGCTAAATGGATTTTACTTATGGGAGCGGCAGCTCTTACAGGTTCAGCCATATCATTTGTTGGAATTATAGGGTTTGTAGATTTAATAGCTCCTCATGTAGTGCGAAGAATATTTGGAGCACGACATAGTATTGTAATTCCAATGTCTGCCTTGTTTGGCGGAATTTTTATGGTATGTGCAGATATTTTAGCAAGAGTTATATTGAGACCAATAGATTTACCTGTTGGTGCTGTTACAGCACTTTTTGGAGCTCCATTTTTTATGTATATCTTTTTTAGAAAAGAAAGGCGATAATTATGCTTAAGCTTGAAGATTTATCATGTGGCTATGATACTAATTTAGTGTTAAAGGGTGTAAGCTTTAATTTAAATCAGGGCGAAAATTTGTGTGTCTTAGGTTCAAATGGTTGTGGTAAAACTACTCTAATTAAAGCTATAAGCGGATTGCTTAACTATTCTGGAAGTATTAAATTATTTGACAAAGAAGTAAAAAATATAAAACCACAGGAACTAGGCAAATCTATTGCAGTCCTTTCCCAGAATTCTAATATATATTTTTCATATACAATATTTGATACTGTTATGCTAGGAAGATATTTACATCTTCCTAACAGTATATTTGTAAAACCTGATAAGACACATGCTGATTATGTATTGCATTGTCTTGAAACTGTAGGCATTGCTGATTTGAAAGATAGAGAAATATCTACTCTTTCAGGTGGTCAAATGCAAAAAGTATTTCTTGCAAGAGCTCTTGCTCAAGAGCCAAAAATAATCATTTTAGATGAACCATCTAATCATTTAGATATCAAAAGTCAAATGGAATTGTTTACATTTTTAAATGATTGGACTAAAGATAAAAAACATACAGTTATAAGTGTGTTACATGATATTTCATTGGCAGTTAATTTTTTTGATAACGGAATACTTTTAAAGGATGGAAAAATAATTTTCAAAGGTAATTTAAAAAGCCTAACTATGGAAGATTTATTGGTAACTTATGATTTCGACGTATTAAAATATTTGATCGATTTAAATAAACCGCTAAAGGAGATCTATAATGTACAGAAGCAAATATGAAGCATATTCATTTTTAACAGAAGATCCAAAGAAAACATTAGCATGTGATTTTGAAATATTAAGTGATGAAGTTGCTAGTAAGATAGGATTTTTAGCATCAAATGTGAAAAATATTGAGCTGCATAATGAATTAAAGTTTATAACTGAAATGGTATATCATCTTAACCCAACATTAAGAACGTTCTTAAGTGTAACCCAAGAAGAAGTTAATGAGCTACTTAAATATCATGATAAATTAAAATCTTTTACGGCAGGGCGTTGTGAAATGTTTGTGTTGCCATTTGGTTCAAGAAATGCAACGTATTCACATATTGTACGTAACAGCTTTAAATCATTGTCTCGAATAGCATACGCAGAGGAAAGAATGGGACATTCGGTTCCTGACCTTTTACATGATATTTTAGGTATACTTTCAAACTATTTCTTTTATCTTTCTCTTTATTTTAATATGACTCAGGATATTGATGAAATTCCTTTTGTCAGTAGAAATTATTTTTTATAGTATAATTTAATGACAAAGTATATATATTAAATATGTAATAAAGTTCAATATTAAATTATAGTAGGAGGCTATTTATGAATTTAGCAGTTGTTGGTGCAACAGGTATGGTTGGACGGACTTTTTTGAAAGTATTAGAAGAAAGACAAATACCAATTGATGAGTTTTATGTATTTGCTTCAAGTCGTTCCGCAGGTAGCAAACTTAGATTTAATGACAAAGAATATACGGTTTTAGAACTTAATGAAAATAGCTTTAAAGAACATAAAATAGACATTGCACTTTTTTCTGCAGGTGGTGGCACAAGCTTAAAATATGCTCCAATTGCAGCAAAAAATGGGTGTATTGTTATTGATAATAGTTCTGCTTGGAGAATGGATCCAGAAGTTCCTCTTGTAGTACCAGAAGTAAATCCACAGGATATTCGTAAAAATAAAGGCATTATTGCTAACCCAAATTGTTCTACAATTCAAGCAGTAGTCGCTCTTGCTCCACTTCACAAAAAATATGGTATTAAACGTATTGTTTATACTACTTTTCAAGCTGTTTCAGGAGCTGGAATGGGAGGATGGACTGATCTTGAGGAAGGATTAAAAGGTCATGAACCAAAAAAATTCCCTCATAAAATAGCAGGAAATTGTCTACCTCACATAGATATATTTTTAGATAATGGATATACCAAAGAAGAAATAAAAATGGTTGAAGAGACTAGAAAAATTCTTCATAATAGTAATTTAAGAATTACGGCAACAACCGTTCGTGTACCTGTATTTAATGGTCACAGTGAAAGTATTAATGTTGAATTTAACAAAGAGTTTGACTTGAACGAGCTTAGAGATTGTTTAGAAAACGCACCAGGACTTATTGTCCAGGATGATATAGGAAATAATGTTTATCCTCTAGCTCTTAATGCAACTGATAAAGATGAAGTGTTTGTTGGGAGAATACGCCGTGATGAAAGCGTTGAAAATGGCATTAATTTGTGGGTAGTTGCCGACAACATCCGTAAAGGTGCAGCTACTAATGCAGTTCAAATTGCTCAATGGATTATTGAAAATATGTAAAATACCTATTCAAAAAATAAGGGATATGTTATCATGTCCCTTATTTATTGTTAATACTCAAGAAAGGAAGTATCTCATGATAAAAATATTATTACATGGTTGTAATGGAAAACTTGGCCAAGTAATTGTAAATCTGGTTAGACAACATGAGGATTTTGAAATAATTGCGGGAATAGATACAAATACATCGATTTCATATAATTTTCCTATTTTTACAAATATATATCATTGTCATATATTTGCGGATGTTATAATAGATTTTTCTACTGCCAAAGCTATTCCAAATTTAATTCAATATAGTACACAAAGACATACTCCTCTAGTCTTATGCACAACGGGATTATCTCAAGAATATATTGAGTTAATTCATAATGCAAGTAAATCAATACCTATATTTTACTCTGCTAATATGTCAATAGGTGTTAATCTTATTATCAGTCTTGCTAAGCGTGCAACAGAGGTTTTAAGTGATAGTGGGTTTGATATAGAAATTATTGAAAAACATCATAATAAGAAAATTGATGCACCAAGTGGTACAGCTTTGGCAATTGCAGAAGGTATCCAATCATCCTTAGAAGAAAAATATAGCTTAACTTATGATCGCTCTAAAGAAAATAATCCACGCCCTAAAAACGAGATAGGTATACACGCAGTTCGAGGGGGCACAATTGTTGGTGAACATGAAATTATTTTTGCTGGAATGGATGAAATTATAACTATATCTCATAGTGCTACTTCTAGAGAAGTCTTTGGAGTTGGCGCACTTAAAGCTAGTAAATTTTTAGTAGATAAACCAGCAGGTCTATATGATATGAATGATTTGTTAGAATTTCCAGCTAGTTTATAAAAAGTTGTACTTATACTAGTGCAACTGTTTTTTTATAAAAAGTTATAGTTAAACTAACATCGATTTAACTATAACTTTTGAAAAAATAACTTGCAATATTAGGCACATTTAAAGCTAAAAAGAAATTTAACTAAAAAATTTAAAAAAAACTATTTACAATGGACAACTTGTGTGATATACTCACATAGTGCTTAAGAAACACGGCCCATTGGTCAAGCGGTTAAGACATCGCCCTTTCACGGCGGTATCAGGGGTTCGATTCCCCTATGGGTCATATATTTAACTATGTTAAGTATATTAACGGGGTGTGGCTCAGTTTGGCTAGAGTGCCTGATTTGGGTTCAGGAGGCCGCAGGTTCGAGTCCTGTCACCCCGATTTATATGGGTCACTAGCTCAGTCGGTAGAGCACTTGACTTTTAATTAAGTGGTCCCGGGTTCGAATCCCGGGTGGCTCAGCGGTACATATTTTCCTTATATTATTAAGGTGAATATGTATTAAAATTTAGTTGATGCGTGAATGGCTCAGTGGTAGAGCATCTCCTTGCCAAGGAGAGGGTCGCGGGTTCGACTCCCGTTTCACGCTTGACTCCTTATATATTCAGTTTATGTGTTACTCCTTTGTCTTTGTTGTGTATATAAGGAGGAAATGATTTGCCTCTATAGCTCAGTCGGTAGAGCAGAGGACTGAAAATCCTCGTGTCACTGGTTCGATTCCGGTTGGAGGCAGTGTTTTATTAGGAAAGCTCTTATCCGTTATTACGAATAAGAGCTTTTTTGAATTCTATATAATTTTATCAATTAATTAATCCATATAGTGGTGCCTATTCTCATATTACTAAAAAACCAGTTCGCATCTTCAGGTGAAAGTCGAACACATCCATCAGATGCTCTTTGTCCCAAGATTCCTCTATCTTCTAATAAATATGTTCCAGTTGGATCATACAGAATAGAATGAATTAAATATTCTCCCCAAAATTGTATTGCATCATAGCAAACATAACCTTTTCCCCAGCCAAAAGAATCTACATAAGAAGTAACTTTAAATGTTCCTCTAACGGTAGGGGTAATATTTTTTCCTGAAGAACATAACATATTTCTAGACAACTTCCATTGTCCGTTTACTCTTTTAAATACATAGGTTCTTTGCCTATATAAATCTATCCAAACTAAGTTTGAAGTATTACTTCTTAAACCTTGTGAGTTAATGAAAGCTTCAATTTGTTCTGTAGTTGCTTGACTATATTGAGTAAGAGTATTTAGCGGGATAGAAATACTGTCCCATGGAATCCAAGTGGTATTTGGACCAACATAATACGCTTTTTCTTTTTCCGCCATCTTAACTTCCACTTGTTGTCCAGCTTTAAAACCTCCGTAATCATATCTCATTGTTCCTGTAACAATAGAAGGTGGAAATAACTTTTTAAGAATTTCAGGTTCTGTTGAAAACATTTCAGCTATGATACGCTCTTGCTCTGCTATTCTTGCTTGTTCAGCTTTAATTTGTTCTTGCATAATTTGTTCTTGTGTTGCTTTAATTTCTTCAGCTTTAACTTGTTCTTCATGCTGTTCTTTTAATTCTAGTAATCTTTTTTGTGTATTTATGTAATCTTCATTGTTTTCAAATAGTATATTTTCATCTTGTGAAATACTTATAACAGATGTTCCCCAATAATCTTTAGGTGTAGGCAATAAAAAATAACTTTTTTTGGGATAAATTGAAGAAGTTTGCCAATAAGTTTCATCCAGTTTATTATCTTTTAGCGTAAGATTTATATAGTCCATTTGAAGAGGTAATTCCGTTTTATTTAATATAGCCATATTATCTATTATGGTTATTAAATCATCAACAGTATTTGATTTAAAAGTAGCTTTGTATTGTGTATCTGAATCTAAAGTAATGTCTAAAAATCCAGTTAAAGAATTTATAGGTATGAAAATACCATTTTGCTCGGTTAACACAAGACTTTTAAATGCCTTTATTTCTATTGGTTCTGAAGACATTTCAAAGTCTAAACTAGAAGGAACATCTGCAAGTTGAGACTTCTGAAAAAACCATGATTTTGGATCAAAACTTCGAATTTCATTTGATAAATATAAAAATTCAATATCATCATATTTATACAAATCAAATGTTCCTAAGTCTGTTAATAAAGTTTTATCACTTTTTATTAAGGTTCCTTTTAAAGAAATATCTTGATTTTGAATTTCAGCCATTTTTTCTTCAGGAATGACTATATCTTGTAAAGAAATATTTTGGTTTTGAATTTCAAGAGGTTTTTGCATAGGAATAATATTTTCCGTTGCAAAAACAGGTGTGCCTAATAATATGGTTATAGCAAATACTAATTTTTTCATAAATTTCTCCTTTTGCATTAAATCAGTTTTAATTTGAAAATGGTGTATATAAAATTATTTAATAATATTGTACTATTATTTACAAAAAAAAGATAGAGGTAATATTAAGTGCTTGATAGCTTAAAAGCTGTCAAGCACTCTTTATGTCAATATATTTTATTAAGCAAATCATATTTAGTTGTAAAAAATTTATTCTGCATTAAAAACTTCATCCTTAATAGAATTATCTTTATGTGCAATAATAACAGTACAAACAGCGTCTCCAGTAACATTTACAGCTGTACGAGTCATATCAAGTATACGGTCAATGCCCATAATTATACCGATTGCTTCAATTGGTAATCCAACAGATGCAAATACCATTGAAAGAGTGATAAGTCCTACACCAGGAACAGCCGCTGTGCCGATTGAAGCCATTGTAGCAGTAAAGATAACAGTTATGTAGTCCATTGGAGTTAAAGAAATGTTAAATGCTTGAGCTGCAAAAACAACAGCTACCCCTTGCATAATTGCGGTTCCGTCCATATTTATTGTTGCTCCAAGAGGAAGTGTAAATGATGCAATTTTTTTAGATACACCCATTTTTTTATTTAAAGTTTCAATAGTTAGTGGCAAAGTTGCATTTGAAGAAGCAGTCGAAAACGCAAATGCCATTACGGGAACCATTTTCTTTAAAAATATAGAGGGACTTCTTCCAGTAAATACTTTTAGCATAAGCATATAAATAATAAGACCATGAATAGCTAAAGCACCAAAGACACAAAGCATATATTTTATCATAGGTAAAAATCCACCAAGTCCAATTTCGGTAAAAGTTTTGGCTACAAGGCAAAATACTCCTATTGGTGCTACTTTCATAACTACCATTGTCATGCTCATCATTATAGTATTCCATTGATTGAAATTGTTTGCGATATGTCTAACTTCGTCACCTTGAGAAGCTAATATGAAACCTAGAAGAACAGCAAAGAATATAATTTGTAGCATACTTCCTTCTGCTAGTGATTGAACAGGATTTTTAGGTACTATATCTAATAAAGTTTCTACTACACCTTTGTTTTCAGCGATTGTTGTTTCAGCAATTTTTACTGTACTCATGTCAAGTCCAATTCCTGGATTGACTACACTTGCCAATCCTAGTGCAATTGCAATTGCAACAGCAGTTGTTACTAAATAAAAACCTAGTGTTTTTATTCCTACTTTGCCTAGCGTAGCCGTATCTCCAATAGACATAGTCCCACATACAAGTGAGCAAAATACTAAAGGCACAACAAGCATTTGCATACCTCTCATAAATACATTTCCAACTAAGTAAAAAACTCCTCCAGCTAAAACTTCTTCCTTGAAATATCCTGCAGGCACAAAGTAATGACATAATAAACCTAAAAGCATCCCACTAATTAAACTTATAAAAATTTGTGTTGATAAACTATATTTCTTCATGTAAATCCCCCCTTAAATCTCTAATTTTTTATATATTCTTTTAGTGCCTTCTGCCAACTTGGCATTTCATAATATTTAGATAGATTTAAAATAAAGTTATTTAAAATTTTATAATCGTCAACGTTATCTTGCTTCATAGTTATTTTTGATTTAGAATTTAACAGCTTTGCAATTTCTAAAGCCATTTCATATTTGCTACAACTGCCTTCACAAGCTGCATGATAAGTGCCATAGTCTTGAGATGTTATTAAATACACTATTAATTTTGCTAAGGCTTGAGGACTTGTTGGTGAACCATAATGATTACCAAATACTTCTATAGGTTTGTTTGCTTTGCAATCATTAATAATCTGTTGCACAAAATTATTTTTTCCACCATAAACCCAGCCACTTCTTATAATAATATATTTATAGTTAAATTCTTTTACTCTCTCTTCTCCTATAAGCTTTGTTTTTCCATATAATGTTGATGGTCTAGGAACATCAAATTCGTTGTATGAATTTTCTTCTGTGGTGCCAAAATTATCTAAACTTGAAACTTGGTCTCTACCAAAAACCTCACAGCTTGATATATGAATTAAACGTGCTTCAATATTTCTTGCAGCTATACTAATGTTTTTGGCAGCCATTGCATTAACTTTATAAAGATTTTCAACATCTGTTTCATCTTTTTCATCAGCACAATTAATGATAACATTTGGTCGATTTAAATGAACATATCTTAAAACATCAGATATTTCTGTTATATCAATTTCCTCAGTATCTGTTTCCAATAATTCTACTTCTCTTACATCTAGTAATTTTTGAATTTCTTTTCCAACTTTTCCAGTAGCTCCTACAATCCAGACTTTTTGTACACCTTTCATTAAATCATCTCCTCTTTTTTTATTATATTATATATTATAGTCTATATTTCTTATAAATCAAGTTTAGTGTCATAAAATTAAGGTAAATGCAACTTAGATTTAATAGCAATTTAACCTTTTTTTTTATTTTATTATAAATAATATTATATATTTTTGTATGAACATCAAAATTTAACTATGTAACTCAAAAAATAAAACAACAAAAAAGCTATAGGATATTTTATTCCTATAACTTTTTTTGCCATTTTTATAAAATTTATTTATTTTCTACTAGACGTGATATTACCGTTGCAAATTCAGCCCAAGTGACATAAGCATCTGGGTCTTTATTTGAAGCAAGTAGCCCCAAGTTTATTAAATTATCGATAGCAACTTGCCCCCAATGTTGATTTTCTACTACACTAATTGTTGGTTTAACTTCCGGCTTACGAGTAGTTTCCATTTCCAAGAAATTAATTATACCATTAAATAATCCTTGTGCAATTATTTCTAAAAAGCTATCTTGTCGTAATAATGCTTCTTCTTTTTCATTACTTAAAAATCCTACTTCTACTAATATTGCTGGCATAACAGTGTTACGCAACACACTTAAATCTGCCAGCTTTATCCCTCTGTCCACTAAACCAGTCGCTTCCACTAAGTTCAACTGTACTGATTGAGCAAATTCCTCTGATATTCCATTTGGTTTATAAATTAATGTTTCAACTCCATTTGCTGTTTTCGTATTTGAACTGTTTGCATGAATACTTATAAAGTAATTTGCATGATTATCGTTCGCAAGCCTTGCTCTATCACCCAACGTAAGATAAACATTAGTTTTTCTTGTAAGCAAAGTATTTACCCCTACACTCTCAAGTTTTTTTGCTAACTTTAGTGCAATGTCTAAATTAACTGTTTTTTCGTATAGTCCTGTTACCCCAATTGCACCTGGGTCTTTTCCACCATGTCCAGCATCAATTACAATTAACATAATATCCTCCCTTTCATATTTATAATACCATGTTATATTATGCTAATTCGACATTATTTGACTCATTTATGTTATCAAAAGTTAATTTATTATGACAAGAACTTAAGAAGTGCTTCTTACCAGCCTCACTATATTATAAACACGTTGTTCATCACCTTGTGGTGCCATTATATCTGGTGCTGGATAATTTTCACGATTTCCTACTTTTGGGTCACTTTTTTGTGAACCTGCACCATGAGCGTCCACTGTCTCATTACCCATCACTCCCATTGCATTTCCAAATACCATATAACTTGCTGCATTATATTCTGTGGGGCTTGCTGCGGTGTCATCATGAGTTGTGCTTGACCAATAATACCCAAAGTCATCTTGATTAAATGCGTTTATCGTTGGTGTACATGTAAAAAGTTCATTAATAGCAGGACTGTTTGTTGTTTTAGGTGATTTTGTATAATCCACTATGCTGTGTAGCTCTTTAATATTTGGCAATCTCCAATCGGAATATCCCAAGAAGTTTTGAGAATTCATTTCTTGAACCCAATCAAGTGCTTCTTCCCAATCTAATGTACCATCTTCTAAAGTTCCTGCTTTGTAAAATCCAGAGTCATTTTTACTCCACATCAAATTTGTCGCCTCATCAGTTATAGTTTCATCACCATTGTCTGTAAATAAATTTTGTCCATAGGCAGTGTTTCCTCTAACATAGTAACAATAGAAATTTTTATCAATTCCATATCCTTTAATTCTTCCGTCAGCAAAATTAACACCAAATACTGTTGTGTTATCTGCCATTGTCGTTGCGTCATAGATTGTAGAGCTTAATATTTGGGAGTCAATAAAACGTGGCTCACCCGCTTGGTCTCCATAAGCAAATACAAAATAATCAGTGTCAATATAAGGAATAGACGTACTTGAACTCCTTCGTGTAAGCCCTGAAAAATCTACTAAAGAATATAATTCTTTCATACTTGGAATTCTCCAATCATAATATCCAAGAAAACCTTCTTTGTTTATTTTCTTAAGATTTTCTACTGCTTCAGGCCAAGTCATCTTTTCACCTGGGTCTTGTTGCCACATAAGCCCAGTTACATTATCAGCTATAGTGCCATCTTCGTTATTTGTATAACTTGGTGAATTTATAATATATGTAGCATCTTGACCATAAAATGGATCACCTTTTTGTGGTGCTTCAATTATAGCATTATTTGAGTAGAATATTGTTTGATTAGTATCAACAACAGGATATCCATCTGGTTTAGCAATATATGTAACTTCGTTTAAAAGTTGTTGTTCAATAGCATTAGCCTCTTGAACAGTAAGTGAGCTTTTCATTGGTGGAGGGATTTGTCCATGTTCTCCAGCAGGTGGAACTCCTTCACTAATAGGCATTTGACTATGTTCTCTAGCAGGTGGAACTCCTTCACCAATAGACATTTGACTATGTTCTCCAGCAGGTGGAGCTCCTTCACTATTTATAGGTGCAGGAATTTGTTCATGGTTTTTATCAGCAACTATCTCCTCATTATTTATAGGTGTTAATGTTTCTTCTGCTACTGCAATGGATGTTGTATTATCAGTACACCCTGTTAAAGATAGTAATAATAAAGTAATTAAAAACGATTTTTTCATTTTATTCCCCCTGATTTATATTTAGATACCAAATACTCTGCGATATGACATTCCCACCACATTGTATTTATATAATTATACTATTTTATTGGATACTGTGCAAATTTTAGTTTTAAGTATGCTAAGTCTTGAAAGAGTATAAACCAATCGTATATAATACATATAAGGAGGATGAACAATGATTGTTGGAATTGTAGTAGAATATAATCCATTTCATAATGGACATTTATATCAAATTGAGAAAATAAAGAAAGAGTTAAATCCTGAATATATAGTAGTTGTAATGAGTAGTAACTTTTCACAACGGGGGATGCCTTGCATAGTAGATAAATTTAGGCGTACAAAGATGGCTCTGCATGGTGGTGTTGATTTAGTGCTAGAGTTACCTTTTCCACTAGCAACCTCCAGTGCTGAAAGATTTGCTGAAAGTGCAGTTTCTTCTTTCATAAAAAGTAACATCATAGATACAATCTGTTTTGGTAGTGAACAGAATGAACTTAAACTTATGTATGACATAGCAAATTTGTTATTAGAAGAACCGCTAACATATTCAAATATGTTAAAATCTTATCTTAAGCAAAATGTAAGTTATCCAAAAGCACGTGAATTAAGTATTGAAAGTTATCTTGGGAATAACATTGGTGAATTTTTAAAGCAACCGAATAATATTTTAAGCATTGAATATATAAAAGCACTTATAAAGTATAAATCAACTATAGAAGCCCATTCCCTTAAACGGAAAAATTCACATTACCATGATACTGAAATATATTCATCTTTAGCTTCGGCTACTGCTATTCGCACTAGTTTACTAAATCAAGACTATTCCACACTAGAGAAGGCTGTGCCCAAAATTGTGTTTGATGAGATAGTAAAAGAACAAGTATATCCCGACATAAACAATTTAAGTTCTGTTTTGCACTATAGATTGATAACTTCAAATGTGAAGAAAGATTATAGTATATGGGATATTCCAATGAATTTAATACATTCAATTTATAAAGAGACATCTACTACTCTAACATATACAGATTTCGCAAATGCAATTACTTCAAAAACATATTCTAAAGCTACAGTGTATAGAAGTTTGATAAGATTGTTGATGAACATTCAACAATCAGATATGGAAAGCCTAGAAAAAATAAACTGGATACCGTATTTAAGAGTGCTTGGATGTAGAAAACAATCTCTAGAGCTAATTTCAATATTACACAAAAAAGCATCTGTACCCATTATTATAAGCTCAAATAAAATTTCTGAGCTTGATAGTCTTGGTCAAATGCTTTTTAAATATGAGATTAATGCAAGTAATTTATATTACTTATGTCTTAATCAAATTTATAATTATAATATGGATTATAAACAAAAATTTATAGTTTGTTAAATATCATAATCTACAACTGCTAAATCAGTTCTAATTGAATTTAAATAATCCATAACAGTTTTAGCATGATAAGGATGTGCTATATATTCATCTAAAGCTTCTAAGGAATCAACACATAATTCAAGACAAATATCAAAAGCAACAGGAGATGGACGGTTGTTAATTCCTACTTCTATTTCTTTTATCATAGGAATGTGCTCTTTCATCGAAAGAAATAATTCTTTAAGTTTTGGTAACTCAGCCTTATCTTTAACTTTTACAAATACTATATGTTTTATCATATTTTATTCTCCAATCTTTGTTTCTGAACCTCACGTCCGAGTGGGGTTATTACTTAACTGTATATAACTGTCCACAACATTACTTCTTATTAATACTGGATAAATTAAGTTTTTGCTAATGATGATAAAAATATACATGTTTTATTATACTTTTGTATTAGCTCAGTACAGTATATTCTTCGAGTTGTAAGTACAAATATTATAAAATAAGAACTTTTTATTTATTATACTTTCATTTATTATATATTTAATGTTATAATTAAAATGTATTCATATTTAATTTTTTATCAAGTTTAGCTAAGAAAGGAAGTTTTAAAAATGACACTTATATTTATACTAATTATTATCATTTTAATTTTTACTATTATCTTTTGCTTAAAGAAAATCCAATCTTTAAGTAAACAAGTTGAAATTTTTACTGGTGTCTTGGATGCTATGCCTTTTTCTGTTTCAGTAACTGATATTAACAAAAATTGGATTATAGTTAATAAGGTGGCAGAAACACTACTTAAAAGAAATAGGAAACAGATAAAAGGAAAACCTTGTTCAGAGTGGAAATGTCCCGCTTGCAATACTCCAGATTGTGGGATTACACGTTTGGAAAATGGAAAAAAGACTACTCAATGTAATATTGATGGTATGGAAATGTTGACAGATGTTAATTACATATTAAGTTATTCTGGACAACGCATTGGTCATATAGAAATAACACAAGATATTACACCTTTTAGTCAGTCTATGCAGCAAAATCTATCTCATGAACAACTGTTAAAAGAGATTTCAGATGGATTAGATAAATTCTTGAAAATATCTAATTATGTAAATAGTAGTGCAACTGATTTATCTTCCAATGCTGCTAAGCAATCAGATATTACTCAAAAATTTATTACTTCAACTAATGAATTGTTTAATGGTTTAAAAAACAATATAGCTCAAATGACAGAAACTAACAAAATTTCTCTTACTGCTAAAGATAAAACAAATATTGGTACTGAATACATGAAAAACTTAATTATTACAATGGATGAAATTAACAAATCCAGCACAAATATATCAGAAGTAATTAAAATTATTGAAAATATCTCAAGTCAAACAAATCTCTTAGCTTTAAATGCTGCAATTGAATCTGCAAGAGCTGGCGAAGCCGGAAAAGGATTTGCGGTTGTTTCAAATGAAATCCGTGATTTGGCAACTAAAAGCTCTGACACTGTCAAAGATATTGAAAATATTATTAAAGTTAGTTTAAACAATGTCCAAAAAGGGCTTACTCTTGTTAATGATACAAGTATAGCTTTAACAAATATTGTAAATGCTATTGATGATACTGTTGAAATAAGTAATTCATTGCTTCAAAGTAGTGAGCAACAAAAACAGTTTATCACTCAATTAAATGAAGGGACCACTCAGCTTGTTAATATTAATGAAATTAATGTGTCTACAGCTGATAACAATTTAAAAATAAATACAGATATGATTTCAGAAATTGAAAAGTTAAAAAATGTGATTGAAAAGTAAAAATTTTTTTCATATGATTATATTATAATGTCAATATTATTCATGATAAGGATGGGAAGTCAAAGACTTTCCATCCTTATCCGTTATTAGCAATTAATAAAAAGTACGAAATAGAGGCATAAGACGGATTATTTAGTCTATAATAAAATTACGGTTTCGCTGAAAAAATTATTTGATGTTTGTTGATGTATCATCAAAATTATATAATGACAAAAAAATATATACATGATAAAATAGTTGTATAGAAAGAATATTTATAAACAAAGAAAGTAGGAAAAGTGCATGACAGCAAGTAAAAACGAAGTAAAAAGGTTTTTAGAAGGAAGAGCAGAAAGATTTGTAATTCCTGTATATCAAAGAAACTACAATTGGAAAAAAGAACAATGTGAACGGTTATTTGATGATATCCTTGATATTATGAACAATAATTATAAAAGCTATTTCATTGGGTCTATAGTTTATATAAAAGCAGATAATTACAATAATTATATTATAGATGGACAACAACGTTTAACTAGTATATGCATACTTCTTTTAGCAATTGCTCACTTTGCTAAAAAGAAAAATCCAGATACTACTCTTGATGAACAAATATTTGAAGACTATCTTATAGATAAGAGAGCAAAGCCAGGAGAAAGCATAAAACTAAGGCCAATTAGAGATGATAGAGACGCATATAATCGTTTGTTTTATGAAAAAAAAGAAGATTTTATAGAAGATTCAAATATAACTGCTAATTATATATATTTTTACAATCGTCTTGGTGAAGTAGAATTGGAAAATCTACTTCAAGCAATACAGAAGCTGTTTGTTATTGAAATCAAACTTGAAGGAGAAGATGATCCTCAGCTTATTTTTGAGAGTTTAAATTCGACAGGGCTAGACTTAGACGAAGCTGATAGAATAAGAAACTTTATTTTGACGGGGAAATCACCTGAAATTCAAGAGGAGTGGTATTTTAAATATTGGTATAAAATAGAAAAAAACACCGAAAATGAAATAAGTGAATTTATAAGAGATTATCTATCTTGCAAGCAAAAGAGTATTCCTAATAAAAACAGAGTATATTTAACATTTAAAAATTTTATTAAAGATAAAGATATCATGAATACATTGGAAGATTTACTTAAATTTTCTAAATTTTATAAAGAAATACTGTCAGCAAATTATCAACAACCTAATGATAAACTAAATGTAGCTTTATCACATATAAATAAGCTGGAAATTGGTGTAAGCTATCCATTTTTGCTAGAACTATTTGATAACTTATCCAATAAAGTTTTAACCCTTGAGCAAATGATAAATTGTCTGGACTTAATTCAAAATTTTGTGATAAGAAGACAAATATGTGATTTGCCAACAAGCAAACTCAATAAAGTGTTTATAACACTAGATAAACTTGTAAAATCAGACACAAATTTTATAAATAATTATGATAGTGTGTTAGGCCATATTTTATCACAAAAAGAAGATGACTTTCCAAATAATGAGGTAGTGCAAAGAGCTTTATTAACTAAGAACATATACAACATGAAACCTAAAAATAGGACATACTTATTTTATATGCTTGAAAATTTTGAAAATAAAGAGAGAGTAGATATTTTTAACTCGATTGAAAACAGAGAATTAACGGTCGAACATATTATGCCTCAAAAATTATCATCTAAATGGATATACGATTTAGGAGAAAACTATGATGAAGTGCATAAAAAATATTTGCATACTTTAGGCAACTTAACTTTAACAGGTTATAACTCTAAGATGAGTAATAAAACATTTCATGAAAAAAAATCTATGGATAAGGGATTTAATGAGAGTCGCTTATATTTAAACAAAGAATTATCAAAAATAGAAAATTGGAATGAGCAGGAGATAAAGAAGCGTACAAAACTGCTAACTGATAGATTTTTAAATATATGGAAATATCCAAAGAAATTAAAAATTAATACAATACAAGAAAAAATGTATTTGTTAGATGAAGATATTGATTTTACAGGCACCTTGATTAAAAAGTTTGACTTACTAGATGAAACCGTTGAAGTTTCAAATTGGGCAGATTTTACAAGCAAGATTTATCACATATTATATGAAAAAGAACCTATTACTATGATTAAGTTAGCCCATAGCAAAGGTTTTAAAAGTTTTATCAGACCAACACCCGAAGGTTTTAATAAATCAACAAGAATATCAAATAATGTGTATTTAAATAATACCTCTAGTGTTATAACAAAGCTTAGGGTATTAAAAAAAATAATTTCATATTATGATATAGAGCCAGCTCAAATAGCTTTATACGTTGAAAGTAAAAAATAACATTGCATTAAAATTTAAATATGATATAATAATAACGTTAGTATATTAAATGTATTTTTATATATTTTGCTGCTAACACTGGTTCGAGAGCCTCCCAGAATAAAAAACTAAGGTATTGGAGTGATGTGCAATGAATACAAAAAAGATGACGCTTATGGGGATTGGAGTAGCTATAAATATAGTGTTTGCATTTATAGCGTTGACATGGAAACTCCCTATATATGGAGATTCGGTTGGAACGTTGTTGGTAGCATTTTTGTTGGGGCCAAAGTTTGGTATTTTGACTGGTCTATGTGCAAGCTTGGTAAGTGGAGCATTGTTTGACGTATATGCGTTTGCCTTTATGCCAGCACAAATTGCAACAGGTTTTTTTGCAGGACTTATGTATAACAAAGGTTGGATTAACAGTAAAAAACAACCACTAGGGGTTTTTGTAATTGCTTTACCAACAGCACTACTTAGTGCAGTAATTGCAGCTTTTGTTTTTGGTGGAATTACTTCCGCCGGCTCATCTTATATTGTACAGGTACTAAAAACTATGGGATTTAACGATGTCGCAAGTGTATTTGTTATCCAAATTTTGACTGACTACTTAGATGAATATGTTGGTACAGTGTTGGTTTTATTAGGATTAAAAGTAATACCAACTAATTTAATTAAAAATTCATAAAATAATTTAATGAAGTGAACATCTATGCTTTTTGGCAAAAAAAAAGCAAACAAATGTTCGCTTTTCTTATTTTACTAGTTTATCTAATGTACCATCTTTGCGTTTTTGTGCAAATTCAGCTACTGCTGTATAAAGTACGTCTGTTGATGAATTTAATGCAGTTTCGCAAGAATCTTGGATAACTCCAACAATAAATCCAACGCCAACAACTTGCATAGCTATTTCTGCTGGAATTCCAAATAAGCTACATGCAAGAGGTACAAGTAATAATGAGCCTCCAGCAACTCCAGATGCTCCACATGCACTAACTGCAGATAAAACACTTAAAATAATTGCAGTTGGAATATCCACTATAATGCCCAAAGTATGAGCAGCAGCAAGAGTTAGAACTGAAATTGTAATTGCAGCTCCAGCCATATTTATAGTTGCTCCAAGTGGAATTGATACTGAATAAGTATCTTCGTCTAATCCTAAATCTTCACATAATTTCATGTTTACAGGAATATTTGCTGCTGAAGAACGTGTAAAGAATGCAGTTATTCCACTTTCATTTAAACATTTAAATACTAAAGGAAATGGATTTTTATGTGTCCCAATAAATACAATAATTGGATTGATTACTAGTGCAACAAAAGCCATACAACCTACAAGTAATGCAATTAATTTACTATACCCTAGAAGTGATGCAAGACCTGTTGTTGAAACTGTAGTGAAAACTAAGCCCATAATACCAAATGGTGCAAATTGGATAATCCATTTAACACCTTGAGAAACGGCTTCTGCAACGTTTCCGATTACTGTTTTTGTTGTTTCTGCTGAATGTTTTAATGCTAATCCAAATATTATTGCCCAACTTAAAATTCCTATGTAATTTGCATTGATTAATGCGTCAACTGGGTTTGCAACAACATTCATTAATAAATTTTGTAATACTTGACCTACTCCACTTGGTGGTGCAACTCCTTCAGCTCCTACTGTTAAAGTAAGTTCAATTGGAAATAAGAAACTTCCTATAACAGCAACTGCTCCTGCTATAAATGTTCCAAATAAATATAATATTACTATTGACTTCATATTAGTGTGTTTGCCTTGTTTTGCTTGGCATAAGGCACTCATTACAAGGAAGAATACTAGGATTGGAGCAATTGCTTTTAATGCACCAACAAATAATGTTCCAAGTAAGGATATTACGCTAAGGTGTGGGACAGTTAGTCCTAACGCCACCCCAGCGCATAGTCCAATTATTATCCTAAACACCAAACTTGAGTTATTCCATTTAGATATCATACATTTCCCCCCTCTGTTGTTATCTAAAATACATTATATCAGATAAAAAAAATATTTCAAGCAAAATGATATAATTGGAAACAATATACCAAATATTTTGACAAAAACAGCTAGTAATAAGTGCAATTTATATACTAAAACTTGTCAAAATTCTTATTGTACAAAAAAATATATATTAAAATCAAATATATTTATCTATATTTTAAGTAAAAAAAAAGAGAAAAAACTTTTAGTTTTCTCTCTTTTTTAAATTTTGTGAATTATATAGTTCCTTAGAAGCACACATATCAAACCATTGACAATGATCACATATATCTAGGTACATATCATATGTAATCTGTTTGTTTATATCACTAATAATTTTTTTGTAATTATAAGTTTTATCTTGTATGTTAAAATACTTGACTATTTTTGAGTCCATTTCTTTAACTTTTTCATTTGTACTACAATGATTTTCTGCAACAAAACTTGGACATTTAGTACAAAGATCATCTGTAGAATAAACTACTTTAATTTCTATATCTTCATTAGATCTAATTGTACTAGTTACATAGTCCATGTTCTTAACAAAATCATTACTATATCCGTTACCTCTGTAAAACTGAGTGCATAAAAGATGATGTGGTCTTAAATTTATCAATGTTGTAACATCCCCCTTACAGATCTTAAATTCATTAACTTCATTCCAATTATTGTAGCAATTGCAGATTTAACTAAACCTGTAATTACAAAAGGAGCTACGCAATACACTATAGACATAGCTATAGAAGTGCCAGTTACTAAAGAAAACTGGATTGTTCCAATTGTATAGTTTATAAGTGAAGCTAATACAGTTGAACCAAATACTATAAATTGATTTTTTTGATTTTGACTTATTTTACCAATTACATATGCCATAATTGGAAAAGAAATAATAAATCCTCCTGTTGAACCTACAATTGTTTGTAATCCACCTGATAAATTTGCAAATACAGGTAAACCTATAGCTCCCAAACACACATATATTGAAACTGATATTGCCCCAAGTTTTGGCCCAAGAATAATTCCGCAAAGTGAAACTGCTAAAGTTTGCATTGTAAGAGGTACCCCTCCAGGAAATGGAATTGATACTTGTGCTAATACAGCAATCATAGCTGCAAAAAGTGCACATAATGTTAAATCTCTTATTTTCATTATTAAATCCCCTTTTATTCTTATTAATAATATTTTTATATGATTTAAAGTTAAGTTATGTAGCTTCATTGATTTTTCAACATGTATTTTACCATTTTTAGATTAACCTAGTAAATAATACAATAACCATTGCCTATGATTAAGTCTCTTGTTTTAAAACTAAATCCCCTTTTAGCTTTATACAATGATTTTAATTTTATTACTTACTAGTTTTAGTTATTTGTATTTTGAACCTTTATACTAATTTCACCTGAATTTAATGCTTCAATTTTACCATCTTCATATTCTACAACTAGTTCATTTCTTGAATTTATATCGTTGACTTTAGCCGTAATTTTATCGTTTTCAGTTAAAACATAAATGGTTTTTCCGATTATAAAACTTAAGTTTTTATATTCTTTAGCAATTTCTTCTATATTAAAATTTTGATATAGACTTAAAAACTCATTTAAAACTGTAGCAACTAATTTATTTCTAATATCAATAGAAGTTTCTTCAAAAATATATCCTGCTATATTTTTAATATCTTCCGGAAAATCTACTTCTGGTTTATATATATTTATTCCAATTCCAACAATAACGTATTCTACCTGTCCATTTTCTATAGAAAATGATGCTTCTGTAAGTATGCCACTTACTTTTTTGTTATCAATATAAATATCATTAACCCACTTAATTTTTGGATTAGTATCGGATAATTTTTGTATAGCCCTGCATACAGCTACAGCTGTTAAAGAAGTAATAAAAGTTAATTCTTCTTTTTCAAGTTTTGGACATAGTACTATGCTAAAATATACTCCCGTATCGTTTGGAGAATAAAAATCTCGTCCTCGTCTTCCTCTACCTTGTGTCTGCATTTTGGAAACAATAACTTTTCCTTCCATAGGTTGCTGACTTGCATGCTTCTTGGCTAGTGTGTTTGTAGAAGGAACACTATCATATGTTTCAATATCAAAAAATGTTTTGTTATCAATGTAATTTTCTATACCACTTTTTGACAATATATCAGTTGATAAGTTTAAGGAATATCCCTTATTACGTACTGCTGTTATATCATAGCCTTCTGTTTCAAGGGATTTTATGACTTTCCATATTGCATTACGTGACATATTAAGTTCATTTGCTATTTGTTCACCAGAAATATGTTTAGTCGGATTTTTAAGCAATAATTTTAGTACTTGTTCTTTTGTAGTCATATTTTATTCCTTTCAATTAAAATTCAACTAGGTAATAAATTTTTATATAATGAAGTAACTAGTTGATTATTAGAATATTTTTAAAAGATATTTATAATTATATCAAAATATTGTTTAATAGTCAACCAAAAATAAAATTTCACTAACAATAAATTTTTAAAATATGTAAATTTACTATCCCTAAAATTAATATATTATTCATATAGAGAAGCATATTGCAACCTCTATTACAATATTTCAAAGTTGTATATTCTTTAATTATTTTGTATAATATACTTATATAAAACTTTGATTGGAGGTTATTTATGAAACAAATTCTTTTTAAAGGCTCGGGAGTTGCAATTATAACGCCTTTTTATGAAAGTGGCGTAAATTTTGATAAGTTAGGTGAACTACTAGAGTTTCAAGTTGAAAATAACACAGATGCAATATTTATATGTGGAACTACTGGAGAAACACCTACTATGACAAAAGATGAACAGTTGAAAACTATTGAATATACTGTAAAGAAAATAAATGGCAGGATACCTGTTATTGCTGGTGCTGGTGGAAATAATACTGCTGGTGCAGTTGAGATGAGTAAAGAAGTAGAAGCACTTGGGGTGGATGGTCTGTTAAGTGTAGTTCCATATTATAATAAACCGACTCAACATGGCATCTATGCACACTTTAAAACTATTGCGGATTCAGTAAAAACACCAATTATTTTATATAACGTACCAGGCAGAACTGTAGCAAATATGGGTGTAGAAACAATAAAAGAACTTGCAAATCTTGAAAACATAGTAGGGATAAAAGAATGTGACTTTTCCCATGTTGGAGAATTAGTACGTAGTTGCCCATCAGACTTCTTTGTCTACTCTGGAGATGACCCAAATTTTCTTCCTCTTTTAAGCATGGGCGGGCAAGGACTTGTATCTGTTATGGCAAATATTATTCCAAAAGATACAAATGAAATATATAAAAAGTTTATTAGTGGCGACCTTGAAGGTAGCCGAAAAATCCAACTTAAAACTTTACCTCTTATTAATGCTTTGTTTATCGAATCTAACCCTGTGCCACTTAAATATGCTTTAAACTTAATGGGCTATAATGTTGGGGAATGCAGACTTCCACTAGCACCAATGCTCGATAAAAACATTAACGTTCTAAAACAAGAGCTTAAAAATTATGGACTGATATAAAAGATAAATAATAGATTTACTCACGCTGCTACTAAATCCGTTATCACGAATAAATATTCTAAAATGCAATTATATTACTAGACAAAACCACCCATTATGCGGGTGGTTAATTTGTCTGCATATAAAAGCTTTAATATCTTCTGAGAATTTTATTTACATAAGTATCTGTCTTATAAATCTATATGTGGGCGATCTATATTGTGTAGCTCTCTAAGTTTTTTTATTTCAGCCAAGGGCAATTTTGTAGTTAGAGATATTGTTAAATCATCCAATACATTTAACAGTTCTTTCGATATTTCTATTTGCTTTTGTTCTTTGCCCTTTTCAATACCCTCTGTAAGGCCGATTCCTTTGCCCTTTTCAATACCCTCTGTAAGGCCAATTTTTATACCCTTTTCCATACCAATTTCAATACCATCTTCAATTAGTTGGCTCTTAGTTCCGCTCAATTTATACATAACTCTCCTATATTTCTCACGTAAGCTTTTGCTCCACTTAATTATGTTTTCAACCGTTATAATAAATACACTATCATATAATTATATAACTAGATAAAACCAATCATTTTACAGGTGGCTAATTTGTCTAGTTATAAAAGTTTTAACATCTTCTAAGAATTTTATTCACATAAGTATCTGTCTTATAAATCTATATGTGGGCGATCTATATTGTGTAGTTCTCTAAGTTTTTTTATTTCAGCCAAGGGCAGTTTTGTGGTGAGAGATATTGTTAAATCATCCAATACATTTAACAGTTCTTTCGCTATTTCTATTTGCTTTTGTTCTTTGCCCTTTTCAATACCCTCTGTAAGGCCAATTTCTTTACCTTCTGTAAGGCCAATTTCTATACCCTTTTCCATACCAATTTCAATACCATCTTCAATTAGTTGGCTCTTAGTCCCGCTCAATTTATACATAACTCTCCTATCTTTTTCACGTAAGCTTTTGCTCCACTTAATTATATTTTCCATATATATATTTTCTCCAACATTTTCACCCGTTATAATAAAATGACACCATAACGCCAGTTCCTCACTTATTTTGTACATATCTGGATGAAATACATCTATAATTATTGCACAACCATTAGTATCTCTTTTATCAACCCGCAATTCTTTTTGCTTTAATTTTCTATGTTTAACGCTACTTATAACATTGCTCACTATCATAATAGGTCTATTGCTATAAACATCTGGAAATTCTTTTGTTGCAAGCCATATAGAATATCCTTTTTCTTTGCTTAGAGCATGTGTAACTGATTGATTTTGTATAATTCTATGCCATAATTTGCCATGTGAATGTGTTTGCATTTCAATAACTATTTGGTCTTCTTTATCAATAAGCAAAATATCAGGTATTGTAGACCTTTTTACTTTTATACTAGTATCTGTTTTTGGAGTTTCTTTAAAGCCATCAAATGTTAACTGTTCAGGCAGTTCGTCATCCAATATATGTTCTTTGGAAAGAAATTCCTCCATGGTAGCAAATTGAGGTAAATGACTAGTTGATATACATGCTTCGTTAACTTTTTTATTTATGCCGGTTGCTTCAAATATAGTATTTATAAAAGCACACGTATTTTTTATCGGGTTATAATTCTTTATTATAACTCCAAAAGCACTCTTAAACACCGTATCTTTAAATAAAGCCTGTATAATATTTTCGGGATAATATGAAGGCTTTGCATCTTCACGGCAAATTCTATTTTTAACAATTTCCTCGAAATTAATTTCTCTAAGATTTCTATTCCATTGTTTATCTTGTTGTGAGGGCTTCATAAGATATTCTTCCCAAAATTCGACTGGTTTATTATCAACAGCTGTAATATGTAGTTGTTCCCATTTTTTTATTTCAGTATCAGTTAAGTCATCAAAATGTAGTTGATCCATCCTGTGTACTTCCTTTCAAAGTTAATTTTTCAAAGTGTTATATGTTTTTTATTTATTTTTATATTTTTTATTGCTTAAGTCATATTTGATTATACCATAAAAAAAGTTAATAATAAATACTCAATTTTTAATGTCCAATACTAGAGATAATATTGTTGAATATAAAAAAATAGGCCTATTTTAATGCTAGACCTAAAATGCATTTTATTAAAGAGATATCAAGCTTTTTTTAAGGCAAATGGAATCATTGTAACAATTGAAATAGAAACTGCTATAACGCCAGAAACTTGAAAAGTAACTAAAGCCTGTTTAAGTGCTAGAATATATTCTTCAAACAAAAGAAAATACATTGTTTTATATAGTCCAATACCTGGAACTAGTGGTATTACCCCTGATATCAAAAAAACAGTTATAGGAGCAAAACGAATTTTAGATAAAATATAAGACATAATTGATACTAATAAAGATGCAATAAAGTTTGAACTTACTTCCGAAAACATAAAATATTTTGAAAGAATAATATAGGCTGTCCATCCAACTGATCCAATTATCCCACAAACAAGTAGGTGTTTTCTATTCACATTAAATATTATAGAAAATGCTGTTGTTGCTAAAAATGCACTGATAGCATGAACGATAATCATATAAGTCCTCCTAAAAGCATAGTTACATTTATTGGAATTCCAACTCCTACAGCAATAACTATAGCTATAAATAATGCTTCTATTCCTCTTGATATACCTGAGAGTAACTCATCTCCAATTGTATCTCTTATAGCATTCGTAAATGCAACTCCAGGGACAAGACTCATAATGCCACCAATAATCATAGCTTCCGTTAAAATATAATGAAATATATTTTTGGAAACCATACTTACAATCCCAATTGTAAGAGCTATTATGAAAATACTAAAATAATTTACAAGCTTTTTTTTGCTTAATATTTTTTGTATAAAAGAAGTGAAACACCCCATAAGGAAACAAATTATAAACTCTGTAAATTTTCCTCCAAATATTACACAAAAACATGATGCACTAATTCCCATACTAATAGATATAACTTTAAATGAATAAGCAGGAATAGAGTTAATTTCTATGAGTTTATTCATAGCTTTTTCCAGTGACAAATGTCCACTTACATAATCTCTAGAAAGTTGATTTAAAAATTCAATCTTATCCATTCTGGTAGAACGATTTTTAACTCGTCTTGCGACAGTGTATGTGTTGGTATCGTCTGAAACACTAGTTGTTATAATAGTAGGTGTTACAAAAGAACTCACCCGTTTAAAGCTAAATGGTTTTGTGTTTGGCACTGATAATATGCGAGAAATAGTATCTTCTACTCTATAAGTTTCAGCACCACTTTTAAGTAAAGTTTCTCCTAAATCCATAGCAAAGTTTAAAACATCATAATTATTCATGAAAGGTCTCCGATTATAAAAAATTATTTTGTAGTAAGAAATTTTGAATTTCACTATCCCAATCTTGCTCAATAGATTTGTCCAAAGTAAATGTTTTGTAAGAACATCCTGTGATGCAAGTTATTATATTATCTTTATAAACAATATTCAAAAATAAATTAAACGGATCTGCACGTTTAAAAAGTACAAATTTAAAATAAGTAGGCAAAGTTTTTCCGCTGACAAGGAAATAAATATATGCTTGAATTTCTTTCCAAGTAATGCATTCTGAAACCTGTTCACTATAAAAATCAGTATTTCTTTTCCCTTCAATAATAAATTTTGTAAAAGTATTCAGAACTATTTCATATACTTCGTACTCATTAAAAATTGTATCTTTTAGAAGTTTTTTCATAAATAACTTATTATCTATTATTAAAAAATCTTTCATATTAAGCCTCCGTTTTGTCATACTCTTATGCATTATCATCCTGCTTTTGTGTTATATAAAGTGTTTACATTAGTTATATCATTTTATTTAATATTATGCAACGCTTAGTTTTAAGACAGGTTTCTAATATGACTAAAATATAACTTAGCAGTTAATCGTAATGAACAAGGGGAATACCAACAAAAAGAAATTGAGGTAGGGAAATATTGTTTGTTAATGCAGTAATATAATGAAATTTTTTATTGAATATATACTAGTTTAATGGTACACTAGTTATAAAGAAAGTAGAGACGAGAGCAGGAATATTTTAATGAACGTAAATATGATAGATAAAAAAGTTGCCTCATTCACACTAGGTTGTAAAGTAAATCAATATGATACAGAGGCAGTAATAGAAACATTTAAAAACAAAGGATATAAAATTGTAAATTTTGAAGAAGTAGCAGATATATATATTGTGAATACTTGTACGGTAACTGGCTTGAGTGATAAAAAATGTCGACAGATGCTTAGACGAACAAAGAAGATTAACCCAAATAGTACGTTGGTAGCTATGGGTTGTTATGTTCAATCTATGCAAGACAAGCTAAAAAAAGAGATTGATGAAATTGACATAATAGTTGGAACGAATAATAGATTAAATATTATAAATCTAGTTGAGCAGTTTGATCAACATAGGGATTTTGAATTTAATATTGAGGATATAATGGAAGTTACTGCATTTGAAGAGTTAAAAATTAATACCATGAATGAGCATACAAGAGTTTATTTAAAAATTCAAGAAGGCTGTAATAACTACTGCTCATACTGTATTATTCCATATGTCAGAGGAAAAATTAGAAGTAGACATCAAGATAATATACTTGAAGAAACTAAAAGACTTGTTGCTCGAGGATTTAAAGAAATTGTATTAACAGGAATCCACTTAGCTTCTTATGGAAAAGACTTATCAAATATTTCATTGAATACTCTTTTATTTGAATTAAATAATATTGAAGGTCTTAAACGAATTCGCTTGGGTTCTATTGAGCCTATTATTATAACTGATGAATTTATTTCAACTCTAAAAAATTCTCCAAAAGTATGTGATCATTTTCATCTTTCTCTTCAAAGTGGTAGTAATTCTGTATTAAAACGTATGCATAGAAAATATACAACTAAGGAATATTTGGAATGTGTAAATAAATTAAGAGAAATTTATCCTAATGTTGCTATTACAACAGATATTATAGTGGGGTTCCCTGGTGAAACAGAACAAGAATTTATAGAGACTTTGAACTTTGTAAAAGAGGTAGGCTTTGCAAAAATTCATGTATTTCCTTTTTCAGCTCGTGAAGGCACACTTGCTTTTAAAATGACTGATCAGATTGCACCAAATATTAAAAATGAACGTGTTAATATTTTAAGTAATTTAGAAAAAACTCTACGTATACAATATTTAAAAAGCTTTATAAATAAAGACTTAGACGTTCTAATAGAAAAATTGCATGATAACGAAAATAACTATGTGGGGTATACTACAAATTATATAAAAGTACAAATACGTTCGTCAAATGATTTGGTCGAAGGCAATATATACAATGTTAATATAACAAATATTGATGAAGATATCTTGCTAG
>LJDB01000044.1:0-20289 GCA_001983455.1 Candidatus Epulonipiscium fishelsonii | reverse complement strand
TTAGATAATTTTAGTAGAGCGAACAAACCATGAGTCAAGTAATAGTGATAACTTCAGGTAAAGGTGGAGTAGGGAAAACTACAACAACTGCAAATATTGGAACAGCGTTAAATTTGGCTGGGAAAAAAGTGGTATTGGTTGATGCTGATATAGGGCTTAGAAATTTAGATGTGGTTATGGGCTTGGAAAACAGAATTGTCTATGATTTAGTAGACGTGGTAGAAGGTCGTTGTAGAATAAAACAAGCTTTGATTAAAGATAAAAGATTTGAAGGTTTACATTTATTACCAGCTGCTCAAACACGGGAAAAAGATGCCGTTACACCTGAACAGATGAAAAAACTATGTGATAGTTTAAGAGAAGATTTTGACTATGTTATTGTAGATTGTCCAGCAGGAATTGAACAAGGATTTAAAAATGCTATTGCAGGAGCAGATCAAGCAATTGTAGTAACAACACCAGAAGTTTCAGCTGTAAGAGATGCTGATAGAATTATAGGTTTATTAGAAGCAAATGGAATAACTGATTTGAAACTGGTTATCAATCGTGTTAGAATGAATATGGTAAAACGTGGTGATATGATGGCTATGGATGATGTAGTGGAAATTTTAGCTATTAATTTATTAGGAGTAGTTCCAGATGATGAAACTATTGTTATAACAACAAACAAAGGTGAACCAGCAGTAAATACTTCTGACTCTTTGGCAGGCAAGGCATTTACAAATATTGCATCCAGAATTTTAGGACGTGATATACCATTTATGAACTTGGATATATCTGACGGAATATTTTCCAAGGTAAAAAAAATGTTTGGATTTAATAGTTAAAAAAAGAATTAAACGTTGCATAAAAACAGTTTGATAAAAATTAATATTACTAAAAGACGTTTACAAAATCAATTTGACATGCGAGAATACAAACTCAAAATCGCATAACCATAAAAATAAAGGGAGGATTAATTGCGTAGCTCACGCCATTCTAAAGTATTCTAGAATGAACTGGAAGATAATTAAAGAGAAATCTTTAGTTAAATGTCAGGTATTTGGAGTAGAAATATTTCAAGTAAGGAATTAAATATGGTGAAAAGCCATAGCTACAATATATTGGCAAGCTTAATATAAGATATATAATTTATTAAGTTTAGATAATTTTAGTAGAGCGGCATCTATGTGGATTTAAACCAATTGTTTAGTAAAAAAAACCAATCTGGTAGTGTAGCAAAAGATCGGCTAAAATTATTATTGTTGCATGATAGAGTTAATTGTGCACCAGAGCTATTAGAAATGATGAAGGCAGATATTTTAGCGGTGATTTCAAAATATGTAGAAGTTGATAAAGATGAATTAAGTATTGAAGTAGCTACTTTATCGGATATAGGTATGACAGAAAAAACACCAGTTCTTTCTGCAAATATACCTATTAAAAATTTAAGAAAAATAAAATAATTTTTAAGAATAGTATAAAATAAGAAGAAATAGAAAACAATGTAAGAAAGGATTTATTAATGCTAAAGTTAAATAAAGGATATTTTAAGCGTATTGATATATATCTTATTTTGCCTATGGTTATATTAATCGGAATTGGAATATTAGCTATTAGTAGTGCAACTTCATACTCTGGAGAAAGTGGCATTGTAAGTAAGCAAATCACATTCTTTGTTATTGGATTGTTACTTATGGTATTTGTTATGAACATAGATTATCATTGGCTTGGAGAATGGTATATAGGTATTTATATTATAACAGTAACAGTGCTATTAGCAGTATTATTAATAGGTGCATCTAAAGGTGGAGCAACCAGATGGATAGACCTTGGTTTCATACAATTGCAACCTTCAGAATTTGCAAAAATAGCAATTATTTTATGTACATCAAAACTTATTGCAAAGCATAATAATAATATGAACTCTGTAATAAGTATAGGAAGTATAGGTTTATTTCAATTTATTCCCTTTATATTAATAAATCTGCAACCAAACTTATCTACTAGCTTAGTAGTTATAATAATATTGATAGTCCAAATGTTTGTTAGTAATTTAGACATAAAATGCATTCTATCAGTAGCTATAATAGGTATTTTGAGTTTAGTTTTGGTCTTAGGATATATAATTAGAAATCCTAACCAAAAAATCATTGAAGATTACCAACGCAATAGAATAGTAACCCAATTTGAAGGCGGAGATACACAAGGTGATTATTATCAAACAAGCAGATCTATTGATGCAATAGGTTCAGGAGGGTTATATGGAAAAGGGCTATATCAGGGAGCAATTAGCCAATTAAATTATTTACCAGAAGCTCATAATGATTTTGTGGTAGCTATAATTGGAGAAGAGTTTGGATTTATAGGTATATGTTCATTGATATCCGTAATATTAATATTAATAACACGGGGTATATGGGTAGCATATACAGCACAAGATGATTTTGGCAAATTTATAGTAGCTGGATATATTGGCATGATTGCCACTCAGTCTTTTATAAATATGGGTGTTGTAACAAGTATATTACCTAATACAGGGTTGCCTTTACCTTTTGTAAGTTATGGAGGAAGCTCTTTATGGGCAAACATGATAGGCATGGGATTAGTGCTTAATGTATCAATGAAACGAGAAGAAACAATGTTTTAAAAATAAAATTAAAGAAGGTGTAAGTAATGAATATTGGATTAGTTGCACATGATGCAAAGAAAAAATTAATGGAAAATTTAGCAATAGCATATCGTCATATTTTAGCAAAGCATACTTTATATGCTACAGCTACAACAGGTCGTTTAGTCGAAGAATCCACTAATTTAACAATTTACAAATATTTAGCAGGACATTTAGGAGGCTTACAACAATTAGGTTCTCAGATTGCTCATAATCAATTGGATATGGTAATATTTTTAAGAGACCCATTGACTCAAAAACCTCATGAACCAGAATTAGGAACACTAGAACGTCTTTGTGACATTCATAACATTCCTATTGCAACAAATTTAGCAACAGCAGAATTATTAATTAAGGCTTTAGAACGTGGAGATTTAAGTTGGAGAGAAATAGTAAGATAAAAAAGGACTTAATTAGCTTAAGTCTTTTTTGTTTTTTTAATGGAGGAACGAATGATAACGGATTTTTTACTAAAACAAGTTGATAAACCATCTCGATATATTGGAGGTGAAATAAATACCTATAATAAAGATTTAAACGAAATAGATGTACATCTAGCATTTGCTTTTCCAGATGTGTATGAAGTAGCAATGAGCCATCTGGGCATGCAAATTTTATATCACTTTTTTAATAGGAGAAAAGATACTTTTTGTGAACGAGTATTTTCTCCTTGGACTGATATGGAAAAATTGATGCGAGAAAATGATGTACCTTTATTTAGTTTAGAAACTCATTCAAACATAAAAAACTTTGATATGTTAGCCATCACTTTGCAATATGAAATGAGTTATACAAATATTTTGAACATGCTAAACCTTGCTAAAATACCAATATTTAGTAAAGATAGAACTGAAGAAGACCCTATAGTAATTGCTGGTGGCCCTTGTGCATATAACCCTGAACCACTAGCACCATTTGTAGACTTTTTTTATCTAGGAGAAGGTGAGTATATTTATGACGAAATATTAGACATATATATACAGTATAAAAAAGCTAGAAAGACTAGATGGGAATTTCTTGAAGCTATGCTTGATATTGAGGGTATGTATGTTCCTATGTTTTATGAAGAAAAATATAATGAAGATGGCACTATAAAAGAAAGAATAAGTTTACATCCCAAAGCTAAACCAATTATTAATAAGGTTGTTATGGAGGATATAGACAGTGTATTTTACCCTGATAAACAAATTTTACCTTGGATACAAGCAGTGCATGATAGAGTAATGCTTGAAATGTTTAGAGGGTGTTTAAGAGGATGTCGTTTTTGCCAAGCAGGAATGATTTACAGACCTGTAAGAGAAAAATCTAAAGATACACTGCTTAAGCATGCTAAAAATTTATTAGACTCTACTGGATATGAGGAGATTTCATTAGCTTCATTAAGTACTAGTGACTATAAACAGCTTGAACCGTTTATGGAAGAATTAATCGAAATGTGCAATGATAAAATGGTGAATATATCACTTCCTTCAATGAGGATTGATAAGTTTTCTGTTGATTTAATGAAACGAATTCAAGAAGTGCGAAAAAGTAGTCTAACTTTTGCTCCAGAAGCAGGAACACAAAGACTAAGAGATGTTATAAATAAAAATATAACTGAAGAAGAAATATTAAATGGTTGTGATTTAGCTTTTAGAGGCGGATGGAGTAGAGTAAAACTTTACTTTATGCTAGGGCTGCCAACTGAAACAGATGAAGATATTTACGGCATTGCCGATTTAGCTGAAGAAATTGCGAGAAAATATTATACTCTTGATAAATCTGAAAGGCCAGGAATGTTGCAACTAGTAGTTAGCACATCCTGCTTTGTTCCAAAACCTTTTACTCCGTTCCAATGGCATGGACAAGACACTTGTGAAAGTTTTATGAAAAAACATATGCTATTAAAAAATGCTATTAGACGAAAAGCTATTAAATATAATCATCATGATGCAAAAACTAGTGTAATAGAAGCTGTTATTGCAAGAGGAGATAGGCGTGTTGCAAACCTAATATATGAGGCATATAATTTGGGGTGCACGTATGATAGCTGGAATGAGTATTTTGACTTTGAAAAGTGGGTTAAGGCATCTGAGACAGCTGGTGTAGATTTTGATTTTTATGCTTCAAGAGAACGTTCGTACGAGGAAAAACTTCCTTGGGATTTTATTAATATTGGTGTTACAAAAGACTTCTTAATAAGTGAAAGTAAAAAATCTAAAGAAGCAAAAACTACACCACAATGTAGAGAGAAATGTTCTAATTGTGGAGCAAATAAATTTAAAAAAGGAGTTTGCTATGAGAATTAGAGGAAAATTTACAAAAGAAGGGCAAACAAAATTTGTAGGGCATTTGGATACGGTTAGATTATTCCAACGTGCTATAAAAACTTCTGGGTTGCCTATTGCTTATTCTGAAGGTTTTAATCCACATAGTAAAGTATATTTTGCTATGCCTTTATCAGTTGGAGTTTCTAGTGAAGGTGAATATATTGAAATAAAAACTACACAAGATGTTGACTTAACTGAAGCTAAAGTAAACTTAAATAAAGTACTACCTCAAGGAATTAAAGTGGATAGCTTTAAAAGTGTACCAAGTGAGGCCCCAACACTAATGAGTCAAGTAGATGTAGCTGATTATACTATAACTATAAATACGAATGAAGATTTAACGGATATGTTAAAGTCTACTCTTGACCAAAATGAAATTATTACAACTAAGCAAAACAAGAAAAAGAAGATAGTAGAAATAGATATAAAACCACTGATTATCAGCTATGATGTTTGTTATTCAGAAAAACTTATCTTAAAAGTTAGATTATATACAGGAAGTAAGCAAAATTTAAGTCCTGATTTACTAGTAAAATGTTTACTAGGAGAAAAGTATGACTATGATGTCCATCGAACAGAATTGTATTCTTTATCGGAATATAAACTAGTAGCTTTAAGTGAATTGGTATGAAAACAACACTAGTTATTGATGAAGGAGAAATCTATACAAAGATTGCAAAACTAGTTGATAATAAAATTAGCTCCTTATATTTAATTGATAATTCACAAGAAGAACGACACAATAAAGTTTACATTGGGCAAATAACAGAAATTGTGAAAAACCTTAAATCAACTTTTGTTGATTACGGGGTTGGAAAGAAGGGCTTGCTCCCTCTTAAGTTGATACCTGAAAGTTATAGGCAAAATTTAAGACCAGGACTAACTTTACCCGTTCAAGTTTCAAAAGAACAAACTGGAGATAAAGGGGATCGTTTATCTGGATTTATAAATATAAAGGGATATTACTTTATTTGTTTACTCTGCGAAAATGGTATTTCAATTTCTAAAAAAATAGAGAATAAACAAGATAGGCAAGCTCTGAAAAATCATGTTAAACAACTTATACATGATTTAGCTGGTTCACATTATGGATTTATAATCAGAACAGAAGCTTTGGAAGCTGATGATGTGACATTAAAAAGAGAACTAAATAGCTTGATTGAACAAGCCAATAAGTTTATGGCTACAAAGGATTTTTTTACAAAAGGAACAAAATTGTTAAATGATAACGTCATGTATAATGATTGGCTGTTACAACAAAAGTTTCCTAGTGATAATTTAAGTATAGTTACTAACAGTGTTGAAAATGATAGGCTTAAAAAATATATTTTAACATATACTCCAAATTTAGTAATTGAAGAAAAAATATATCCACAGTTCCAATCTACATTTAAGCTTTTAGGAATTGAGAAAGAATTCCTAGAGTGCGTAAAAAATAAAATTTGGTTAAAAAACGGTGGAAACATAGTGATTGAGCAAACAGAAGCTATGACTATTGTTGATGTTAATACTGCAAAAGCAGTGTTGACAAAAGACAGGGAAAAAAATATTTTTAAATTAAATCAACTTGCTATTGAAGAAGCACTATATCAAATAGTAAAACGCAACCTTTCAGGAATTATAATAATAGATCTAGTAGAAGTTGATACACAAGAGTTAAAAGATTTGCTTTTAGTTTTTACAAAAGATTGTATCAATAAGCTTAGAATAAATAATATTCAAGTGTATCCAATAACTGAACTAGGACTATTACAAATAAGTAAGCAACGTATAAACAAATCACTTTCTGAAATTATACTTGAAAAATATATACATGATGAGCAATTTCAATATAAGTATAGTAAAAGCTTTGAAGATTATTTAAGTAAATCTTAGTGCATTAATATAAGCATTATTTTTAAATCTATATTTGCAAAAAAAGCTTATATGCAAATCTCCTTAAACAAAAATGGTTATTCACCTATTCTGCTTAAGGAGACTTTTTATTGTTTTTGTTTTCTTATTTCCTCTACTTCTTCAATAGATACTCCAAACCTAGGTGCAATTTCTTCATTGCTTAATATATCTAATACAGCTTCTATCAATTTTCTTCTTTCTCCTTGTTGACCTTCTTTGATACCTTCTTGTCGGCCTTCTTTGATGCCTTCTTTGAGGCCTTCTTGTCGGCCTTCTTGAAAGTTACAGGTATCCCATTCTTCTTGAGTTATTTGTGCCATAACCATGCTTTTTACACCTTCTTTCTCTTTTAACAAGATATCTACCAATAAATTTTGATTTATTGTATAATCGATTGCTTTCTCTACTGATTCTTCCTTGCTATATCCTTGTTTTCCATAATCTTTTACCGCCTTTGTAAAAGTAGCAAATCCTTTTAAACTTGGTATTTGATTCAGAAATTCAATATTTGCTGGATTATTTAAATATATTACTTCCACATATACCTCTATATAGTTTTGATACCTACCATTAATTTTTAATTGTCCTTTTTTATTATTTGCAGTATCAGTTTTAGAAAACATATCTGATAATGTTAGTATTTCCCTTGGTACTTTTTTAGGGTCACCATTTACAAAAGTTATTAATATGGGCCGTGGTAATTGCTGCTTTTTTTGCAAGTGAAATACTGCGTTTCCAAATAAGTCTGACAAGGTATTAAAATAGTAACTAGCTTGTCTTACTGGCATATTAGGATTAGGATTTGTCTGTTGCTCTACTAAAAATATATCTGTACCAATTATAAATGATAAATCATTTCGTATTTGTACATAAATAGCATTATTTTCTTTTAAAGTAGTAATTTGTATGTCATCTTCTTTAATATTACTTTGTCCTGATAAGCCTTTGCATAGTAGTACTAATTCTTTTTTATCTCGAAATATTTTTTTAAATAGAGTATCATTTTGCCAGGGGTGTACTTTGGGTTTCTGAGGTATTTTAAGGTTGCCTAGTTGATTATTCACTATTTAATTCCTCCATAATGTTAATGCATATCATCTATAAACTTAAGTATAACTCATTTTGAATAAATTATTCGTTACCAATATTATTGCATCTTTTGCCGAATGTTATCTCTTAAATTAACACACCTGTGGATAGTACATATTATTAACAAATAAACTTATATTTATAATGATTGGCTGTTAAAACAAAATTATATCAATAAGCTTAGAACATTATTTAAGTAAATATTAGTGCATTAATATAAGCATTATTTTTAAACCTATATTTGCCAAAAAAGCTTATATACAAATCTCCTTAAACAAAAATGGTTATTCACCTATTCTGCTTAAGGAGACTTTTTATTGTTTTTGTTTTCTTATTTCCTCTACTTCTTCAATAGATACTCCAAACCTAGGTGCAATTTCTTCATTGCTTAATATATCTAATACAGCTTCTATCAATTTTCTTCTTTCTCCTTGTTGACCTTCTTTGATACCTTCTTGTCGGCCTTCTTGAAAGTTACAGGTATCCCATTCTTCTTGAGTTATTTGTGCCATAATCATGCTTTTTACACCTTCTTTCTCTTTTAACATTTAATTTTCTTTTACTTGTCGTATTGTATCCAGAATTGTGCCATCCCTATACTCGATAACAGCTACAACTTTATCTGTAGTCTTAATTTCTTCAGGCACACCTACAATATTTTCAGCAATTTCCTTTAATTCCTCTATAGTATTTAATTTGATACCTTTTTGAGTTAAAGTGCTTATTAAATCTTGTCGTAGTGGATTAACCGCAATTCCTCTATCAGTAACAATAACATCAACGCTTTCACCAGGAGTACAGAGTGTATGCACTTTTTCAACAATGGTTGGTACTCGTGAACGAATTAAATTTGCTGTGACTATACTAACTTTTGAACCTGCGGCAGTATCAGGGTTTCCGCCAATTCCAGTTCTTGCAATGCCATCCATACCAGTCAAACAATTGATATTAAAGTCTAAGTCCACCTCAAATGCACCAATTAAACATACATCTAATCCATTAACTGCACAGCCATTGTTAAATGGGGAAGCATAGAAATCACATCCAACTTCAATATGATTTTGATTTTTCCTAATAGATTTAGCTGAGTATAAATCAAAGCTTTGTGTATCATATGCATGACTTAAAAGTCCTTCTTCTAACATCTCTACAATAGTCGCAGTTATGCCACCCATAGCAAAGCCAGCTTTAATATTTCTTTCTTTAACAAGATCTTTTAAAAATTTGGTAAAAGCAATAGAGGGGCCACCGCCACCAGTTTGGAAAGAAAATCCATCCTTAATAAACCCTAGTGCATCCACTATTTTTAATGCATTTCTAGCTATATCTAATTGAATAGGATCTTTTGTAAGACTAAGTGTTCCTGTAGCAATTCCCTTAGAGTCCCCTATAGTGTCAAGCTTTACAACATAATCCACTCTTGTTTGAGGTATGCTAATAAAACTTAAAGGTATTTCTTGAACCATATCTGTGACGGCAACAACATAATCAGCATATTGACTATCTAAAATTCCATATCCAATAGATCCAAAAATACTATTGCCTTCACAACCATTCATATTGCCATATATATCAGCACAAGAAGCCCCCATAAAAGCAACATATATGTGCAAATCTCCTGCTTCAATTGCTCTAGCTCTACCTCCATGAGACCTTATAACAATTGGATTTTCCATTTTACCCTTTGCTATATATTCTGCTACGGCACCCATTAATCCATTGGTGTCTATATGAGTGACAACTCCTGATTTTAAATGTGGAACTAGCCCATGGTGAGAAAGCATAATTCCACTTGCAGCTACTGTAAGATTTTTTAAACCTAATTTTGCTGCAACATCTATAACTTGAGTTAATATTTTGTCGCCATTTCTAAAATGATGATGAAAACTTAAAGTCATTCCATCTTTAATGCCAATCTTCAAGAAAACTTCTTCAAGATTATTCACAACCTTATTGCCATATCTTGGTATAGCATATTTTATTAAAGGAGCTGCTTTTCTTTTACCCTCTTCTGGAAAATTTTTAAAAGCACCTTTAAAAGGCGTTACTTTTCCGTATCCTGGAACAAAGTCAGGAACTTCTCTACCTAAAACATTTTTCATTTATAGCACCCCAATTCTTTTAGCTATAGCTAATATTTTTTCAGCTTTTTTAGTAATAGCAATATCTATCATCTTTCCATCAACACTAATTACTCCAGAACTTGCCTCATCTAGTGCTTTAATTATTTTTTTTGCAAATTCAATTTCTTTTTCACTAGGGGTAAATACTTTATTTACAATTTCAATTTGTCTTGGATTTATTACTATTTTACCAGAAAATCCTAAGTTTCTAGAGTTTTCAGCCTCGGTTCTTAAGACTTCCTCATTTTCTAAATCCAAACAAGGAGTGTCCATAGCTAATATATTGTGTATTGAGCAAGCGTTTATTATCATAGACCGTGCAAACAATAATTCGTTTCCTATTTTTGTAATGTTAGCCCCAATAGAACTAGAGTAATCTCCAGCACCAAAATGTACCACAATTATATTTTGACTTGCACCCACTATTTCTTGAATATTAAAAACACCTTTGCCACTTTCAATTACAGGCATAATTTTGAGCTTTTTTTCTTTATTAATAGTGTACTTATCTAGCAAGCTTTCAACATATTGGATAATCTGTGCATTCTCACATTTGGGTACTATTACTGCCAATATATCCAAATTCGCAATTGCTTCAATATCCTTTTCTAATAATCCTTTTTCATTATTAACACGAACACATATATTGCAACCTTTATATCCTAACTTGTTTACATGTTTTACAACAAGCCTTCTGGCTGCATCCTTTTCTTTTAAGAATACAGCATCTTCTAAGTCAAATATATACCCATCCGCATTAAAACATGGAGCTTTTAATAACATAGATGGATTATTCCCTGGCATAACTAAAATATTTCTCATAACTAAATCCATTATATATCCACCTCAATTCCTGCACGCTCTAAAGCGGTTTCCACTCTCGCCTCTATAGTGCAATCTAGTGCACCACGGTCGTTAGCTATAACATTAACTCCTGTAACATTATATTTATTTAATATCTTTCTTATAGTTTTCTCTATAGAAGCACCATACTGATGTTTTACAACACTAGTCAAATCTACAACAATTTCATCTTCTTCTGTTGGTTCTAATATTATGGAGATATCACTAGATTCTACTGTTCCTGCTTTTACAATTTTTTCAATCCTCAAATTAATTCCTCCTTAAAAATGATAATGATAAGGAAAAAATCTTTAACTTCCTATCACTATCATAAATAAAATATTTATATGGACTACATTCTACAACATAAGTCCAGCTAACGTTCTTACTATACCACTCATTAGAACTAAAATAATAGCCCCACCTATCCTAGATGATATAGCAGCAAATGGCATTAAGTTCATTCTATTTGCTGCCCCTAATGTACACACATCGCCTGTACCTCCTGCATTTGCCATACATAAACCAGCTGTAACAGCAGATTCTATAAATTTAAATTTAACTAGCATCCCAAATATTCCAGCTCCAAGTCCAGCAAATATTACACAGGCAATTACTAAGATAAAATATATAGGATTGCTAAATAATGCTACTATTTCACCAAAATCAATTAAAGCCACTCCTACACCAAATATAAGTGCTTTCATTAAGTTTATTCCTACAAATTGATACCAATAACTTGCTGCAAGCTCAACTTCTCTTGGCAAGATTTTAAATAATTTAATAAGAATTGTTAAAATAATCATATTTGCATAAGTATGTAGAGGTATAAAAGTACTCATTATACCCCCTAGTATAAATAAAGCAGAAGAAAGTATTAGCCCAACTCCCAAATCTCTTACAGTAGGATTAAAGTTTTTTTGAACTTCATCTGGAACTTCAACCATTCCTTCAATTAATACCCCATTTCCAGACAATTTCGGAAATTTTTTCTCAAAAGCTCCAACTGTTCCAGCAATAATAATCGCAATAGGATTACCAACAATTGCCGCTGGAAGAATTAATGGCAAAATTACATCTACATCTATGCCTAAAGATGTAGCGTAAATATCAGCCATAGGAATAGCTCCAGCTCCTACACCACCAGCAATTATGGGGGCAGCTATGTACAAGATAGCTTCTGCAAATCCATAACCTAATATCATTCCTAATACTCCAGTGCCTAAAAATGAAAATATGATGCATCCTGCTATGGCTACAAAATATCTTGTACCCACATTAACTAATGTTTTACCGTTCATTCCTAAAATAGACCCTGTAATAACTCCTATAATACAAAAGTCTAAAAAGCCAAAGTCTAAAACAAAATTATAAACTAATGACATCATACTTTCACTAAATGCACCAAAATAAGCTAATATTGCAGAGCCTAAAATACACAATATTGCTCCACCACCAAAATAAGTGTTAAATACTGGAATGATATCCCCCAAAACAAATAAAATTTCTCCAAATACAATGCACACTAAAAACGCTCCTACCATATTTGGCGGAATTTTTCCTAACATATCTCCTATAAAGATTACGGCAGTACACATCAAAAATACTAGCCAATGCATACCATAAATTTTTTTAATCTCTTTATTCATAAGATAATGCTCCTTACTTAATATATTTATATATAAACTTATCACAATAATATAAAATTATATATATATATATATTAACACGTTAAGAGTATTTTTGTAAAACCATATATATATATATATTGTGTTTATATTAGATTATCAAATAAAGTTAATATGTATTAAAGGCAAATTTATAGTGACTATACTAACACATGTTTTTCATGAATATACACTGGTACTTTAATGAATTTTATGCTTAAATATCGTCATGCACAGACACATTGATATTAAAGAAACAAGAGGTAAAAAAATATAGGAATTAACAAATAAGTTAACCCCTACATTAGCCTGCATCGATTTTTAATATTAAGATAATTAAAGCAACATCTTAAATACTTATCACCTAAATTTTTGTTATCTTTAATATAGATGACAAAATATATAATCATTCCCTACTAAAAACTTTAACTTGTATTTTATTAATAAGAAACATACATTCATGCCCAATAACAACAAATATTAGACCAATGGATAAAGGAATAATATTATTTATAGTTAATAGTGCAAGTCCAACATCAATAAGTCCATATATAACAATCACACTACCCATACTAGTTGAACGCATTCTTATTGCATGGTTGCTTACAGTATCCCCGTATCCTAAAATTGTGTAAACAGGAATAAAACCATCTTGGCCAACTACAATTAAAAGAGGAACCAGCCAAAATTTATTTAACATTGTTACTTCTTCATAAGTATTATAATCTAGTCCTTGTCTTGGATTTTCATGTCCAAATAGTGTTACTAATATTCCTTCAACAATATGTAGCATTCCTATAAAAACTATAAATTCAGTGTATGGTAAGTCAAATATGATAAATTTATAACCAAATATTTCACAAAGTTGTCCTAAAAAAAAGTTAAAAGGAATTACGTATGCAAAACAACTCCATTTAGGATTTATAGCAGTAAACAATATAGTAATTGGAATTAACATTAACATACTAAAATTTAAATTAAAACTAATTCCAAAAGAGGTTATAAAATAGCTTAACATAGTTCCAACTATTGTACCACGTGCTACATCTTTTAAAGCTGATAATTCCCATCTTCCACTTTCTCTTTTGTACATACAAAAAACCAGTGCAATCATAATATAAAATATTGGGTCACAGAGTACATGGTACAACATTATTTAATCCTCCGCTCTATATTAAAGCACCCACGAGTAAAATTGTGGGTGCTTTTTAATGTCTAACTTATAAATCACCCATAGAAAGAACTTCTATTGCTTTTTGCAACTGCAAATCCTGTTCCAATGTTAAGTCTGGTTCGATCATTAATTCTACTGGCAATTCCACCAAATAGTCTGGTTCTATACCTATTCCCTGAATAGATATTCCACTTGGTGTATAATATTCTGCAGTTGTAATTTTTATGGCAGAGCCATCTACAAATGGCAATATAGTCTGAACAATACCTTTACCAAATGTCCTAGTACCAACGAGTTTAGCTCTACTATGATCTTTTAAAGCTCCTGAAAGAACTTCAGATGCACTCGCACTTTGTTCATTTACTAAGACTACAAGAGGTATGTCTGTATATTTATCATCTGACTCCGAATGAACAATCTCACCAGAATTATCTTTTGTTGAAACAATTATCCCCTTTGGAATAAGTTCATCAACAATATCTTCCGTTACATCTAAAAATCCTCCAGTATTATTTCTTAAGTCCAAAACAATACCTTTAGCACCTTGTTGTTCCAAATCAGAAAGAGCTTCTTTAAATTGTTCATGAGTCAATTCTTCAAACTGACGCAAATGAATATATCCAATCTGATCATCCAACATTTCATAATCTACTGAAGGATATACTACTCTTGCACGTTCAACTAAAAAATCCATAGTTTCATCAGTTGAAGGTCTATAAATTTTTACAACAACAGAAGTTCCTTCTTTTCCCGTTATAATTTCTGGAGCTATATCAAAATCATCTCCCGTTAATGGAGTGCCTGCTGCTCCAATAATTTTGTCTTTTGGCAATATTCCTGCTTTTTCAGCTGGTGAATTTGGAAAAACTTCTACAATAGTTATGTTGTTATCAGTTTTATCAATAGTCATTTGAACACCAATACCTACATAAATTCCACGAGTTTGACTCATAAAGTCCTCAAATTCTTCTGGTGTAAAGTAACTAGTATATGGGTCTCCTACACCACTAACAAAACCTTTATAAATTCCTTCTTCCATCTTTTGAGAATTAATTTCTCCAACATAATTTTCTTCTAAAATTTGCTCAATTGCATCCATCTTTTCATTTATTTTCACACCACTTTCAGCATTTATAAAAGCTGTTCCTACAAATCCAACGACTAAAGATAAAACAAATCCCGTCCCCGTACTTGTCAAAAATGTCTTTCTTGCCACAAAATCAACTTCTTTCTATAATAATATCATACGTTGTCCAATTCAATATAATGACAATTTTTTTAATATGGATTCAAATAACCTATAGCAGTTTGCAATTGAGTGTCTAATTCTATATCTGCAACACCGTTTTTAACAACGTCTAAAGTATAATCCATGCCTAAATCTACAATTTGGTCTGGAATAATTGGTTCGTCTAATAAATTTAGACTATTTGGAAGCTGTAACATCTTTGTTGAAACTAAAACGGATGAACCATCTTCAAGTTTTTTTATCTCTTGGACATATGCATTTCCTGCTGTTTCCTCACCAATAATAATTACACGATTATTTTCTCGCAAACTTCCAACCATAGCTTCAATGACTCCACTTGTTCTTGAATTTGTAAGAAGTGCAACTTGACCATCAATATTATCTGGATTTCCAACAAACTCAGTAACGTTTTCATTTTTATCTATTGCTTTAAATAAAATTTGTTCACCAAGAAAAATATCTGTCATTCCAACAACTCCGTCAAGCTCTGCATTTGAAACATTTCGTAAATCTATTATATATTTATTAATTCCTTGATTGTTAAGAGATTGAAATTCATCAAGTAAAGCATCAACATCTGTTTCATCAATCAAATTTATTATTTCGACTACACCAATTCCTTCTATAATCGTGCTTTTAAATGAAGGAGTGTCCACAACAACACTTTTTAAATTTACATCAAATATTTTATTAGAGCCCTTTTTTTGTATAGTATACTTAACTTTCTCATCCCCACTATATGAAAGCTTATCATATATTTCAACTTCGTTTGACATCATAGCAAGAATATCATCAATAGCAAGAATTCTGTCTCCTATTTCAATTCCTTCTTTTTGAGCAGGTGAATTTTCAATTACGTCAGTTACAACAAGGTATTGATTTGTAATTCCCCATGTAAAATAAATACCTGTTCCTACATAACTACCGTTTGCCTCAGCTTCTTTTTTAGCTGTTTCTTCTTCCGTCAAATACATAGTATTTTCTTCTTCAACTCCATAAACAAATCCTTTATACATTCCTTCTAGTCTATCTTCATATTCTGATTCTTTAAAATATTGCGAACCAACATATTGATCTAAAGTTAAAATTTTTAAAGTATCATATCGTTCGTTACTGTTTGTTATTGCATATACAGCTCCAGCTGTTGTTATTCCAAGTGTACTACCTAAAACAAATCCAAATATTGCTAATTTATTCATATAAATTCCTACTCCTTAATAATATGCCCATTATACTTTACTTATCCAGATATTGCCATGGACTTGTGTGTTCTCCGTCAATTCTAACTTCAAAATGCACGTGGTTTCCTGTAGAGTAGCCCGTACTTCCAACTTTTGCAACCTGTTCTCCTTGTTTAACGTATTCTCCATTTGATACAGTCAAACTAGAGTTGTGTCCATACAAACTAGTAAGTCCATCTCCGTGGTCAATCATAATGGTATATCCAAATCCATTTACCCATCCTGCTGTTATAACCTTACCATCAGTCGCAGCAAGCACTGGTGTTCCGTAAGGTGCAGGAATGTCTATACCTTTATGAAACTCCTGATTACCTGAAATAGGACTTGTTCTATAACCATACTCTGAGCTTATTCTATAATTATTTGGTACTGGCCATTTAAAAGCTCCTCCACTATACTTAATTGTGCTATTTTCTGTAAGTTTTTTAATTTCTCCAATTAATTCATTAGATATAACTTCTAAAGCTTCAATATGTACGTGGAATTGTTCTTCTTGTGTTTCCAATATCCCTAGTTTTCTATTTTTTTGCTTTTGCATCTCCTCCAAAGATTCTTTTGCAATAACTGCATTTTTATAAATTAAATTTAGGCTGTCATATTCTTTATCTAGTTGGAATTTTTTTTCAGCCACTAATCTTTCAAATGCTTTATATTCTTCCAAAACTTGATTGTCATAATTAGAAATTAATTCAATATAATACGCTCGATTTATAAGGTCAATTAGGTTTTTAGAAGAAAATACTATTTCCATAAAACTATTATTATTATTTTTATACATAGTAACCATTCGTTCTTTGGTTTCTTCATAGTGTTTATCTCTGTTATACATCGCTTCCTCAAGTTCTTGTTGGGTTTGTCTAATTTGATTTTCCTTATTCTTTAAATCATTTTCTAAATCTATTAGTCCGTTTTCAGCTGTAATAAGTTGTGCGTCTAGTTGCTGAACTTCCAAATCAAGTTGAGATTGTTCTTTTTTATTTTGCTCCAGCTCTACTTTTATTTTATCAATTTCTTTTTTATTTTGCTCTAGTTTTTGCTCTCGTATTTGTTTTTCTTGTTCTTGTTGACTTCGCTGTAAATCAATTACATTTTGCGAAGTCTTTTCTTGTTCTGTTGCATATAAAGTATAGTTTAAGCATATCAAGTAACATGATATATATATTATTTTTTTCATATCTTACACCTTCAAATATTTATGAATAGCTAATATACTTCCTACTGCACTAATTGTTACACCTATTCCCATAAATAATGGTATAAGCTCTGTTATAATCGACATGCTTGTTATTAATTGTATTCCCGAAAATATCTGGCTTAAATTAGGTGTTAACATCTTTTCTGCGCAAGCATATAAATTATACACTACGAAAATAGGTATCATGCCTCCCAATATTCCTATAGATAGTCCTTCAATTAAAAATGGTATTCTTATAAAAGCATCTGTAGCTCCAATATATTTCATTATTCCAATCTCTTTCTTTCTAACATATACCGTAAGTTTTATTGTATTTGTTATAAGTAACAACGCTATTCCAATTAGTGCAACAATTATAACTCCAGAGAATATTTGGATAGATTGATTTAATTGAAAAAAAGTTTCCGTTTCTGATTTTAAAAATCGAACTTCTAATCCAGGAACTTCTTTAAGTACAGAAACAACTTGTGCTTGATTTTCTATTCTGTTTACTTCAATTTCAAAAGAAGCTGGAAGAGGGTTGTCATTTTTAAATTTGTCATATAACGCAAGGTCGCTGCCAGCAAACGATCTTAAGGCATCGTCTGGTGTAATATATTCTACATCAATTACATTTGGAATTTCTTGTATTTGAGTATATATTTGCTTTATATTTTCAGGAGTATATTCATCACTAATATAAACAGTAATCCCCATTTGTTGTTCAATTTGAACCATTATATATTCTACGTTTTTTACAATAGAATATGAAATACCTAAAATTATTAGACATAGCATAATGGTAGCAATTGATGCTACAGCCATCATTCTATTTCTCCAAAAACCTTTAAATCCTTCTCCAAAAAGATAATTAATAGTATGCCATTTCATCACTGTATCTCCCATCATAATTGTCTTTTATAATGCGTCCACCTTTTATATCAATGACACGTTTTTTTAAAGCATTCACAATTTCTCTTTCATGAGTTGCTACAATAACAGTGACTCCTTTAAAATTTATATCTTGTAAAAGGGACATAATTTCCCAAGCTGTATTTGGGTCCAAATTTCCAGTGGGCTCATCCGCCACTAAAATTGGACTGTTATTTATAATGGCTCTAGCAATTGCAGTTCTTTGTTGCTCTCCACCTGAAAGTTCATTTGGATAGGAACGAATTTTTTTTGCAAGACCTACTTGGGCCAAAACAACAGGTACTTTATTTTTGATGTCTCTTCTATTTGCTTGAACAATCTGCATAGCAAAAGATACATTTTCATATACAGTCTTGTTTGGAAGAAGCCTAAAATCTTGAAACACTACTCCAATATCACGACGAAAATATGGAAGCTGATTATGTCTAAGCTTTGTTATTTCACGGTTGTTTATCACAATTTTACCTTGGTTTGGTTCAATTTCTTTTAATATTAGTTTTAACAAAGTAGATTTTCCAGAACCACTGCTGCCAGTTATAAAAACAAATTCACCTTTGTTTATATATAAAGACGTAGGATATAATCCAGTGGTTCCATTTGAATATGTTTTAGATACGTTTGTCAAATGAATCATAACAAATTATTAAGTAAGGGCAAATATTACCCTACAATTCTCCTTTTCCCATAATATTATAATGAAAAACACTTTCTAGTTCGACTATGAATGGGCGAACATTGTTCGCCCCCACAAATTACATTCTTGCCATATTTTGCTTCTCTATATAGTCCATATATTGACTTACCATAATAGTTATTTTAAAGGTAATTGCATCATCAAATTTTCTTAAGTCTAATCCTGTTGTTTTCAATAGTTTATCTAATCTATATACTAAAGTATTTCTGTGAATATATAATTGTCTTGATGTTTCTGAAACATTTAAGCTGTTTTCAAAGAATTTATTTACAGTTATAAGAGTTTCTTCGTCAAAACTTTGTACTTTTTTTCCTTTCAAGACTTCCTGTATGAACATTTTGCATAGAGATAGTGGCAATTGATAAATGATACGTCCAATTCCTAATTTCGCATAACTTGAAATATAGCCTTCACTGTTAAATATTTTACCAACTTCCAAGGCCATACTAGCTTCTTTATAAGAATTCGAAACGTCTTTTAAGTCACTAACAACTGTCCCAACAGAAATGGTTAATTGAGTCATAGCTTCCGAGCTTAAAGTATCATAAATAATTTTCGCATAGTTTTCTAGTTCTTCTTCATCTTTATAATTAACTTCTTTAACTAAGATAATTTTTCTCTCATCTACGGCAGTAACAAAGTCTTTTGACTTGTCTGGAAAAATATTACGCAAAATATCAGATATATTGCTATCTTTCTTTGTATCAGTTTCAATTAAAATTACACCACGCAGAACACTGCTTTCTATATGTAATTTTTTTGAACGACTATATATATCAACAAGTAACAAATTATCTAGTAAAAGATTTTTGATAAAATTGTCTTTGTCAAATCTTTCTTTATAAGCTACTAATAAACTCTTTATTTGAAAAGCTGCAATTTTTCCAATTTTATACGCCTCGTCATCACTGCTACTAATAGCCACAACGTATTCCACTAAATATTCATCATAAACTTTAAAATAATGTTCTCCTTGCATTTCTTGACTATCCGCTGGTGAAGTTATAAATGCTTCAACCTCTTCTACATAGTGGCCTAACCTACTTTCTAAGGTGGTTGCTATAACTTTTGCCTCGGCATTTAATATGCTAAAGTCTCTTCTAGTAATTGCTTTCAATCCCTCAATTGTATTTTGCAAAACTTGGTTTGCTATCATAAGAAAGCCTCCTTAATAAAAATATAGATGTTATTTAAGCTTTTAAACATATTTGTTTTTAGATAATGAAGTGTACAATATAATAATATTA
>LJDB01000043.1 GCA_001983455.1 Candidatus Epulonipiscium fishelsonii | reverse complement strand
TGGAAGTAGTTATTAGAGTATCTAATTAACCAAACCAGACACGTTGAAATAGGAAAAATCTCGGTATGGGTATTTTTGTCCATATTTTGAGTAGCAGAAGGAAATGTAAGAAATATTTTTATCAGATATGCAATACCTGCCACGTTGGGAATGATAGCTATGACATCGGCCCAAATTATTGATAGAATATTTGTCGGGAGATTTGTTGGCCCAAATGCATTGGCAGCAATAAGCTTGGCTATGCCTATAATAATGGTTTTGTTTGGCATTGGAATGATGATTGCAGTTGGAGGTGCAACACTGGCTAATATTAAAAGAGGAGAGGGAAATATAAGTGAAAGCAACAATTACTATTCAATAACGGTTTCTTTGATTGCTATAATTTCTTTTATATCCACAGTAATATTTCTTTTATTTTCCAAAAATATAGCAAGTATATTGGGAGCAGATGCAAGCACTCATGCCGATGTTGTAACTTATAGTTTTATATCAGGTCTATTTTTTTCCCTTTTTTAATAAATGTAGCACTAGATATGTTTCTGAGAAACGATGGATTTCCTAATTTTCCTATAATATGTGTGGGAAGTGGATCAATATTAAATGTAATTTTAGATTATCTGTTCATTGCTGTATTAGAATGGGGTATTGCTGGTGCTGCAATGGCAACAGGAATGGCACAATTGCTACCAATGCTGGCAATGGGAATATTTATTATAAAGAAATCAACGTGGAAATTTGTAAAACCTACATATAAAGTAGAAGATATAAAATATATTATTTTTAACGGTTCATCAGAGATGTTTAGCAATATTTCTGTAGGTATAAGTGGGTTTTTGTTTAATATAATCATTATGAAAGAAATTGGTACAAAAGGGATAACTGCATATACAATATCAATATATGCAATAACCATTGCAATTGCAATATTTTATGGGATTGCAAACGCAATAGCTCCAGGGGTAAGTTTTAATAGAGGAAAAGGAGATAAGAACAGAGTATGTTCTTTTAGAAATATTGGTGTGCTAACAAATTTATTAATAGGGATATTTTTATGTGTAATATTATTCTTGTTTGGAGATAAGTTAGCATATTTGTTTGTTGGAGAAAATGAAGTAATTAGAGAACTAGCGGTTAGAATAAATATGTTTGCAGCGGTATCTCTGACTATAGCAGGAGTAAACATAGTCGCTTCAATGTATTATACATCTATTAATCAGCCTTTAATTTCTGTAATAATAGCAATTAGTAGAAGTTTAGTCATGTTAATTGTAGGATTATTTGTTCTTCCATACATTATGGGGCAAGATGGCATTTGGGCATCTTATATTTTTGCAGAAGTAACAACTTTATTAATAGTCTTATATTATTTTAAAAAACGTCCATACTAAATTTAAGCATTCCATACAAGGATTGCCTATACATTTCTGCGAAAAGAAAGAGAGGATCATATATGGATTTTAAATTAGAAGAACGTATAAATTGGGTTAAAGAGCGTGTAACGCTTGCAAATGCTAGTGGAGTTGTTATTGGTGCTAGTGGAGGAAAGGACTCATCAACAGTAATTGCACTATGTACAAAAGCATTGGGTGCAGAAAATGTTTTAGCTGTTTCAATGCCTTGTAGCTCATTAATAACAGATATGGAACATGCAAAACTCGTAACGAATACTTTTGGAGTTGAACTCCTAGTTATAAACTTGGAGAACACTTTTAATGCAATGAAGCAGGAAATAAACCCACTAGTAGCTTTGAATGATTTAGCTATTGCAAATATTAAGCCTCGTTTAAGGATGACAACATTATATTCTATTGCTCAAACAAAAAATTACTTAGTTGCTGGAACCGATAATCTTAGCGAAATGGTAATGGGCTACTTTACAAAATGGGGTGACGGAGCTTATGATTTTAATCCACTAGGTGATTTAACTATGCACGAAGTTTTAGGCTTTGGTAGAGCTTTGGGCGTTCCTTCTCCTATTTTAGAAAAACCACCTTCAGCTGGACTTTGGGAAGGTCAAACAGATGAACAAGAAATGGGTGTTACTTATAGAGAAATTGAAGAATATATTAAAACAGGAATAACATCTCCTTCTGCTCTCGAGATCATCTTAAGAATAAATAAGAACACTAATCATAAAAGAGAGATGCCTTATATTTTTAAATCATAACTGATAAATGTGAGGGTGAACACAATGGTTCGCTCTCACATTTTTATAGCTTGAGCTATCTCCATAGTTCCTATAGTTCTTAAATATTACTCTATCGCCAACTTTAATATATTTGATTACTTGCATAATATGAATTTGTACAATTTTTGTTCTACAATATAATACATAATAACTCTTTAACTGATTATCTGTTATAAAGAAGCTGTTTCAAAACTTACATTCTCTAGTGTACAACAAATTTTTGCAAATTTTACAACCAAATTACAACATAGTAACAACTATTGCCCCACAAATTTATTTGTTGTATACTAAATTTATTAAATGAAGAAAACATCTTCTTACTATAAAAAACACATCTTGGGGGAAATCGTATATGAGAAAAAAATTCGCTTTTATTTTAGCAATGGTTCTTTCAGCAACTCCTGTAATGGCGGCATCTACAAATAGCTTAACAAAATTAGTTAGTGTCATTGAAGGTACGACTATTTCGTATGATGCAACAAAAGTAGATAGAAATGTATATTACACACATACTGTTCCAGATTCTGAAATCAGGATAGAGTTACAAGATGGGGTCTTAGACGACCAAGTTTTTTACATAAATGCAGTAGATAGTATTTTTGAAAAGCCAGCTTATGCTTCTTGGGCTTTGGGGGCAGATGTTTATACAAATAGAAATAATATATATGATACACAAAACAACAAAATTGACGATTTTTTAATCGATACAGATAAATATTCAATTAGATGGATAAATGAAACTCAACTTGAAGTTACTTTAAAGGCAGGCGAAACACTTTATAAGCTTCCTTTAATTGTAAAAGCAACAACAGGAATGCCAATGTTACAAATTGATGAAACAAGTACAATTTTAACAGGTGGAAACATTAGGTTAACAAATAAACCGCTTCTTAAATATGGCATTCAAGCTAGTGTAAAAGATAGTACAATTCTTCCTACAGACGGATATGGTTCATTGGGGATTATTCACTTCAAAGAAAATTTAGTTACTGCTTTATCTGGAAAAACAATTAAATTAGAGCTTGAACCAAATTCAGGCCTAGAGTTTTTTAGAAACCAAACCAATACCAATGATGATTTATTTGTTAGTGGGAGAAGAGGTTATAGTTCTTCTATCAAAGACGATACCTTTAAGTTTATTATAGATGAAATAGACAACCAAATTGCATATATTCAAATTCCTGAACTTAAAGCTGAGAGTGGAGCTCCCGAACTTGAAATTGGTAATATTAGGGTGAAAGCACAAGGACAAGAAGATGTGCAACTTGGGGATGTTAGAGTGGAGGTTTCAACTGTAAAAGGAGTACAAAACTATGACCTAACAGAAGATTTAAATCCTATAAAACTTACTCTAGCTCAGGTTCAAGAAGGCAAAGTTACGGTGTCAAACCAACCAACTATTGAAGTTGTTGCAGGTTTAACAAATGATATAGTTAATGTAACAATAGAAGACCTAACAGGTGAAATATTAACAGGAAAGAGAAATATTTATCTTTTGGCAGAAGGCGCACGCTTTTTAACCGGTGAAAAAGAAATTGAAATTGAAATTGATGAAGAAGAACAAGAAGTAAAAGAAATTAACATAGATGTTACTTTAGCACCAACTTTAAACCAAACTGGAGATATTAAAATTATATCACAAAGCAGAGACTTTGACAAAGACATAGTAACAATTGTAGGGCGTTCTGTGCCGGCTGTTAAAATTGATACTGAAGAAATTTTCTTAGAAAGAGATACAAAACCTGAACCAGCAGGTAAGATTGTTATCAATGAAACAATGGACACAATTCTTAAAAATGGAAAAGTTATAGCTATTAAAGTAGAAGACTTGGCCATTAAAGATATGGACATAGAAACAAAGGGAATTGAAATAGACTATAAAGTTAAAAATGGTGTACTGTTAATGGAAGTTACTAAGCAATCTAAAGAAAAAGGACAAATAGTTATCGAAAATATAAAATTTGATATATCACGTCCTGCAGGTATTGGTAATTATGAGCTTATGATTGGAGGAAATGCACTATCTAATCTTAATCAAGAATCATATTTTGAGGATTACTTTGAGATAGAAGACTTTGTACAAGTAAGTCAACCTAGATATGAACATATACAAGTAATTCAACCTAGATATGAAGATATGCAAGTTAAGATACAACCTATACAACCTGTTAAAAACACTACCAATTTACAACCACAAATTAAAATAGATGTTACTAAAGATAAAGAAAAACAAGTTAACATAAATTCTACTAAAGAAGAACCATCAAAGGTTAATATAAATTCTACTAAAGAAGAACCATCAAAGGTTAATATAAATTCTACTAAAGAAGAACCATCAAAGGTTAATATAAATTCTACTAAAGAAGAACCATCAAAGGTTAATATAAATTCTACTAAAGAAGAACCATCGAAAGTTAACATAAATTCTACTAAAGAAGAACCATCAAAGGTTAACATAAATTCTACTAAAGAAGAAAAACCAGAGGTTAATATAGATATCATCAAAATGCCAGAAATTACAGCTACAGTTAATACCGCAACAGGTATGGCTACATTAAATGGCAAAATTATGCATCTTGATGGCACACCTTTTATCACTGAATCAAATGTTTCAATGATGGGTGTTCGAGACATAACAAACTTCTTACATATTAAAGATATTTCTTTTAATAACGGAGTTATTAGTATTTATAACAAAGGTGATTTAATTGAACTACAAAATGGAAGCAATATCTTAATTAAAAATGGGGAAAGAATTGTAATGGATGAAAAAGTACTTATAATTAATGGCAGAACTTATGCCCCAGTTAAATTTATTGGTGATGCAGTAGATTTTGATATAACTGTAAATGGACAAATTACTACATTCTCCAAGTAATAAGAGAAAAAGCAAGAGGCCACTGGTCTCTTGCTTTTTTGTTCGTGATAACGGATTTAGTCACGTTGTTCCTAAATCCGTTATTTTGTAACCTACCTACATTTCTTCGTCAACATCTTCTGGTTCAACAGGAGTCAACTCATAAAAACTATCTGGTTCAAGTTTAGGTAAATATATATTCTTTTTATCAAGATCTTTGTCAATACAACGATTTATAACTATGATTAAGACAGCAGTTATTGGGCAAGCAAGAAACATTCCAGGAGCACCTGCTAATCCTCCTCCAATTGTAACACTTGCTATAATCCAAAATGGAGTTATCCCTAATGAATCCCCTAGTATCTTTGGTCCCAAATACAATCCATCAAATTGTTGCAATATTAGTATAAATATTGCTACTGCAACTGCTGGTAGTATTCCTTCAAACAAAGTTATAATCACAGAAGGTACCGCTCCGATAATTGGCCCAAAATAAGGTATCATGTTTAAAACTCCAACAATTACGGAAATTAATAATGCATATGGATTTTTTAGTACAGATAATCCAATAAAGCACAGGATACCAATTATTAGTGAATCTATGGATTTTCCAACAAAAAATTTGATCATCATTTCATGACTTTCTATACATAAGTCAATAAATTTTTTAGCATTCGGTGGTTTTAATAACCAATAGATTAATCTTTTTGCACCATTTGCAAAGCTTTCTTTTTGTCCTAAAATATATATTGCAATCATGAAAGCGATAACCCAATCCAACAATATATTTGTGAAACTAATTGTTCCTGAAACCAAAGTGTTTAAAATTGTGTTTAATGATTCAAACCCAAAATCAAAAATTTGGCTGATATTTAGTGTATCAAAAGTTTTAGTTATTACATCAGATGGTATTACGGAAAAATTTGTACTGATATAATATTCTAGGTCAATTAAATGCATACTCAACACATCCATATACATTTCTGAATTATTAGCTATAGAAATTAGATTTCCTAAAATTTCAGGTATAATAAAAACTATACATAAAATAAAAGTTCCAAATAGCAGAAAGTATACTAGTGATATTGATATTGAACGTGATCTTTTTAATTGTTTCCTACTTTTTAAATTAAAATATGCCTTAAATTTTTTCTCAAAAAAAACCATCGCTGGATTCATTAAATAAGCAATTATAAATCCAAGAACAATTGGTTCAAAGATGACTAGCCAAGATGTAACTTTATTTAAAATATATGGCATAATGTTATCTGTACTTGATGATATTCTGTATGCTAAAATACATACAATCACAACAAATATGGTATAAAAAGCAATTTTCAAGTAGTTGTAGTCAAAATATTTTTTCAAATTAAAACCCTCCTAAACTGTATTTTAAATTATTTTAATATAATTAGACCAAAAGTCTAACATCTTATTTTACCACAATTTTGTCAAAATGATAAGTGGTTTAATAATATTATTGACAAAATAACTAATATCTAATATAATTAATATCATAAAACAAATTTTTTAAAACAAGAAAAATATTTTAGCAAGTATCTTTTGGTATTTAACTATAAATATTTGTGATTATGGCGGAAATGGTATACGCGTTAGACTAAGGATCTAATGATTAATTAGTCATGGGGGTTCGAGTCCCCCTAATCACATAAAAATGTCTGAAGAAAAAACTTCAGACATTTTTATTATTATCATAGTGAATATAAGGACAAGTGCTGAATATACATAATATATACCCATATCTGGTAATACTTAATCATAATAGAATTATTTAAGAGTAAGAATTTAAAAAGTTAAAGGTTGAATTCTATTTTTTGGGTTTATTACAAAGCCCAAAGTCATTAAATACTTTATTAATTAGACAATAAAATATTTAAATAGCATAACAGATTAAGGGGTTAAAATAAATATGAAAAGGAGAAAATTAAAACATGTCGAAAGATGAAGTGATGAACATAGAATTTAAGAGAGGACAGGTCTACATAGCCAACTTAGGCAAAGACGTAGTGGGAAGTGAGCAAGGTGGCATTAGACCTGTTGTCATCTTACAAAATAATATAGGAAATAAATATAGTCCAAATATTATTTGTATACCTTTTTCAACAAAAAAGCCTAAAAAAATTTTGCCAACTCATATTTATATTTCAAAAGATGATTACACTGAGGTTAGAAAAGATAGTATTATTTTGGCGGATCAAATTAAAACTATTTCAAAAGAAAGAATTTTGCAGCCAACACCAATTACCGTTATCCGTAGTGATGCTATGAAAAAAATTGAAGAAAGTGTGAAAACTAGTTTAGCTTTAAATTGGTAAAAATTAAGGGAATGATATTTAAATATCATTCCCTTAATTTTATACGTATAAATAACTTATTTATAAAGACTTTAAAAATTTGAACATTCCTGATACAATATATTTTAAGTGAATTGGTTCACTAAAAATTTTTATAGGAAACGAGGATTTGTTGTCAATTACTCACACTGGTAAGAAGTGGGAACTTATATTGACTAGAATAAGTATTTACAAAAGTGCAAGCTATAAGAAATTGAATTTGTTAAATATAAGAAGAAGTTTATTAACAGAAAGGAGAATGCAAGGGATATAGGACTCAATTCCTCTCCCACTTATGGAAGTTGGAGTATCCTTGCTAATTTAAGATGAAATATAATATAATAGGAAGAAATGTTGATCTAACAGAAGCTTTAAACAATGCAATTTATAATTCTTGTGAAAAGTTAGAAAAATATTTTAATGAAAATACGGAAGCAACTATAACTTTGAGTGTAGAAAAACAACGTCACATAATGGAAATCACTATTCCTTTTAACTCTCAAGTTTTACGTGCAGAAATAGAAGGCGATAATATGTATAAAATCATTGACACTGGAATTGATACCATTGAAAAACAAATTTTACGTTTTAAAAATAAGTTGAGAACCAAAAACAGAAATAACACTGACAACAACTTTACCTCTGTATTTTTGAGTGCAGATGAAATTGAAGCTGACGATAGCTTAAAAATTGAAAGACGTAAAAAATTTGCAATTAAACCTATGAATTCAGAAGAAGCAGTTCTACAGATGGAACTTATTGGACATAACTTCTATGTTTATTTAGATGCAGAAACTGAAGAAGTAAACGTTGTATATAAGAGAAGAAACAACTCTTATGGTTTAATTGAACCTCAACTACATTAATTGGAGGAGACACAAATGAGTATACCAACACCGCATAATAATGCTAAAAAAGGTGATATTGCAAAGACAGTATTAATGCCAGGTGATCCTCTTAGAGCAAAATTCTTGGCAGACACATATCTTACAGATGTTGTGCAATATAATGCTGTAAGAGGAATGTATGGATTTACAGGAACTTATAATGGTAAAAGAGTCTCTGTACAAGGACATGGCATGGGAATACCATCAATTGGTATCTACACTTACGAACTTTATAATTTTTATGATGTAGAAAGTATTATAAGGATTGGATCTGCTGGAGCTATTGATGAATCTTTACACATTGGAGACATAATTATAGGTATGGGTGCTTGCACAAACTCAAATTATGAATCTCAATATAATCTTCCAGGACGATTTGCACCAATTGCAGATTTTGGACTAGTTAAAAAAGCGGTTGAAGCAGCAGAAGAACTAGGTTACAAATATAAAGTTGGGAATATCTATTCAAGTGATACATTTTATGATGATGCACAAGCCTTAAAAGAATGGCAAAAAATGGGTGTTTTGGGAGTAGAAATGGAAGCAGCAGCTCTTTATATGAATGCTGCAAGAGCTCACAAAAAAGCTCTAACAATTTGTACTATTTCAGATTGTCCATTTACTGGTGAACTCACAACTGCAGAAGAAAGACAATTTAAATTTACTCAAATGATGGAAGTTGCACTTACATTAATTGAAGAATAATATAATTTATATAAGCATAGAATGGAGCACAAAGTGCTTCCTTCTATGCTCTAATATTTTCTTGAACAACATAGACTTAAAAATAGTACAATTTATTTCAGTTGATTTTTACATATAAATTATAATAGTTCGCTTGACAAATAATTAATTTTGCTTTAAAATTATATTACTTCACAAAAAAAGGAGAATACAAAAATGAACTCAAATCCAATGATCAAAAAAGGATTGTCTCAATCCACTGATTTTAGTCAAGAAGTGATGAGTGTAAAAGGGACTAGAAATAAAACTTTGACATTAGTAGGCCTTACCTCTATTGTGGCAGTTTGCATGTATATCTTAACATCTTATCAATTTACTATGACTGGAGATTGGACATTATCTACAGGATTATCAGGTGTTTCAGCAATCTTAGGATTTATCCTAGTACTTATGATGGTATTTAGACCAAAAAGTGCACGAACTTTTTCTACGTTGTATGCCCTTGTTGAGGGTGTATTTGTTGGGGCTATCTCAACTAGATTTTCATACTACTTTGATGGCGTAGTACCAAAAGCTTTAACTTTAACTTTACTAGCAGTTGTATTTACATTATTACTTTATAAGGAATCACCTTCTCTAGCTGGAAAAATTCGTAGGGGAGTAATAATTCTAACATTCACAATTTTTGCAATATCGATTTTAGGCTTATTATTTCAAATGTTCGGTGTTCCTTTCATTTTATTTGGCAGTGGCCCAATCGGAATTGTATTTAGTATATTTACAACAATTGTAGCAATCGCAAATTTGATGATAGATTATGATAATATAATAATCGGTGCACGTAGTGGCCTTCCAAAGTATATGGAGCATTTCTTTGCAGCAAGTATACTTATAACAATAGTATGGGTATATGTTGAAATGTTACAACTTTTAGCAAAAATAGCTCAATCATCAAGTGAGTGATACTTAGAATAAAACAACATTGTTGTGATTTAAAGGGGACTAATGTAGTCTCTTTTTTTTATTAATTTTATTGAACAAAGGAGAAACATATGAAAAGCGTTTTAGTGACTGGCTCATCCAGAGGAATTGGCAAAGCTATTGCATATAATTTTGCCAAAGAAGGATATTGTGTGATATTAAACAGTGGGAGCAATATTTCGCAACTACAAAAAACATATGAAGAATTTAAGGCAGAGGGATTTAATGTGTATTTATATTTAGCAAATCTTGCAGAGTACGCTCAATGTGTAGATATGTTTAAGTTTATTTTTGAACAAACAAAAAGTTATCCTTGTGTATTAGTTAATAACGCTGGGATAAGTTATAGTGGCTTATTTCAAGATACCACACCTGATATATGGAACAACATAATTAACACTAACTTAAATAGTGCATATCATTGTGCATACTTGGCTGTTCCAAATATGATAAGACAACAACATGGAAATATTATAAATATTTCCTCTATATGGGGACAAGTAGGAGCGTCATGTGAAGTTGCATATTCCACTTCAAAAAGTGCATTAAATGGCTTCACAAAATCACTAGCAAAAGAATTAGGACCTTCCAACATTCGAGTGAATGCTATTGCTTGTGGATGGATTGATACAGATATGACTATAGGTTATTCTGATGAAGACCGCTTTGAATTTGTTCAAGATATCGCTCTAGGGAGAATTGGAAAGACTAAAGATGTGGCTGACTTATGTACATTTCTTGCTAGTGATAAATCAAGTTATATTAGTGGACAAATAATCAATTTGGATGGGGGCATGTTTTAAATGTATTAAGTTACAGGTTATCAAAAATTAGTCGTTTTTTGTTTCCACTAGTAGTTTTTGTATTTAATTCTGCAATGTTGATGTGCTACAAAGCCTTTATTTATCAGCTTTTGAAAAAAAATTAAAAAATATAAAAAAAAGGGTTGACTTATTTTGCAAAATAATGTAATATTATACAAGTCACAGGGAATAAATAACAAAGAAGCAAAATAATAACAAATTCCTAGTGATTGATTTGCACATTGAAAAACAAATACTATAACAAGATTGAAATACAACTTAAACCCTAGTAAGTGAACGCTAGGAATAAGTATAATTTAAATCTACAATGAACCAATAAATCTTATTGATTAAATAATCAATAAGCATGAAAACCAAGAATAACACAACGACTTAAATATAGGTCAAGCTACAAAGAGCGTAGAGTGAATGCCTTGGCATCAAGAGCCGATGAAGGACGTGGTAAGCTGCGAAAAGCTTTGGTAAGCCGCAAACGGGCGTTATAACCAGAGATATCCGAATGGGGAAACCCAGTCAAGTAAACCTTGGCTATTATATACTCAATAAATAGGTATATAAGGGGAACGTAGGGAACTGAAACATCTAAGTACCTATAGGAGTAGAAAGAAACATCGATTTCCTAAGTAGTGGCGAGCGAACGGGAAACAGGCCAAACCAGATTATAAATAATCTGGGGTTGAGGACTGCGACATGGCAAGATTGAGGATAACAGAATTGTTTTGGGAAAGCAAACCATAGAAGGTGAAAGTCCTGTAAGTGAAATCCAAGAGAAGCCTAGCAAGATCCAGAGTACCACGAGACACGAGAAACCTTGTGGGAAGCAGGTGGGACCACCCTCCAAGCCTAAATACTACTTGATGACCGATAGAGGATAGTACTGTGAAGGAAAGGTGAAAAGAACCCCGGGAGGGGAGTGAAAGAGAACCTGAAACTCTATGTTTACAAGCAGTGGAAGTACGATTTAACGTACGACTACGTACTTATTGTAGAACGGTCCGGCGAGTTATTTGTAGTGGCAAGGTTAAATACAAGAATGTATGGAGCCGAAGGGAAACCAAGTCTGAATAGGGCGAATAGAGTCACTGCAAATAGACCCGAAACTGGGTGACCTATCCATGTGCAGGTTGAAGTTACCGTAAAAGGTAATGGAGGACCGAACTCACGTATGTTGAAAAATGCGGAGATGACATGTGGATAGCGGAGAAATTCCAATCGAACCCAGAGATAGCTGGTTCTCCTCGAAATAGCTTTAGGGCTAGCGTTTATTGAGTCTAATGGAGGTAAAGCACTGAATTTCCTAGGGGGGCGAGAGCCTTACCAAAGAATATCAAACTAAGAATGCCATAAAGATACAATAAGCAGTCAGACTATGTGTGATAAGATTCATAGTCAAAAGGGAAAGAGCCCAGACCAACAGCTAAGGTCCCAAAGTGTATGTTAAGTGGAAAAGGATGTGAGAGTTCAAAGACAACTAGGATGTTGGCTTAGAAGCAGCCATACATTAAAAGAGTGCGTAATAGCTCACTAGTCGAGAGGTCTTGCGCCGAAAATGTCCGGGGCTAAAACATACCACCGAAGCTATGGAATTAGCGAATGCTAATTGGTAGAGGAGCGTCGTAAAAATGAAGAAGCCATATCGAAAGAAGTGGTGGAGAGATTACGAGTGAGAATGCCGGAATGAGTAGCGAGATATAAGTGAGAATCTTATAGGCCGAATATCTAAGGTTTCCAGGGTAAAGCTGGTCTTCCCTGGGTAAGTCGGGACCTAAGGCGAGGACGAGAGTCGTAGTCGATGGATAACTGGTAGAAATTCCAGTACTACCTATTATGAGAAATGTAGGGACACAGGAAGAAGAGGGAAGCACGGAATGGAAAACCGTGTGAAAATACAAAGGTGCATCTTTGAGGAAAAACCCAAGGACGAGACTGAAGTATGATAGGACCGAACAAAAGTAGGGAAGTCCCATAATCTAAACTGTCAAGAAAAGCTGCTATTAAATAATAGGTACCCGTACCGTAAACCGACACAGGTGGATGAGGAGAGAATCCTAAGGCCGACGGGAGAAGTGTTGTTAAGGAACTCGGCAAAATGACCCCGTAACTTCGGGAGAAGGGGTGCCAAGGGAAACCTTGGTCGCAGAGAAAAGGCCCAAGCAACTGTTTAACAAAAACACAGGTTTCTGCTAAATCGAAAGATGAAGTATAGGAGCTGACGCCTGCCCGGTGCTGGAAGGTTAAGGGGAGAGGTAAGGAAACGAAGCTTTGAACTTAAGCCCCAGTAAACGGCGGCCGTAACTATAACGGTCCTAAGGTAGCGAAATTCCTTGTCAGGTAAGTTCTGACCCGCACGAAAGGCGTAATGATTTGGGTACTGTCTCGACAGCACGCCCGGTGAAATTGTAGTACCAGTGAAGATGCTGGTTACCCGCGACAGGACGGAAAGACCCCGTGGAGCTTTACTGTAGCTTGATACTGATGTTGGGTGTTGCATGTACAGGATAGGAGGGAGACAGAGAAGTTGGGACGCTAGTTTCAATGGAGTCGAAGGTGGGATACCTCTCTTGTAACACTTAATGTCTAACGTGATAAGGAGAAACACTTATACGGACAATGTCAGGTGGACAGTTTGACTGGGGCGGTCGCCTCCGAAAGAGTAACGGAGGCGTTCAAAGGTAACCTCATAATGGTCGGAAACCATTAGAAGAGTATAAAGGCAGAAGGTTGCTTAACTGAGACACAAACAAGTGGAACAGATACGAAAGTAGGACTTAGTGATCCGGTGGTAAAAGAAAGTGGGATTGCCATCGCTCAACGGATAAAAGCTACCCCGGGGATAACAGGCTAATCTCCCCCAAGAGTTCACATCGACGGGGAGGTTTGGCACCTCGATGTCGGCTCATCGCATCCTGGAGCTGAAGCAGGTTCCAAGGGTTGGGCTGTTCGCCCATTAAAGCGGTACGCGAGCTGGGTTCAGAACGTCGTGAGACAGTTCGGTCCCTATCCGTCGTGGGCGCAGGAAATTTGAGAGGAGCTGTCCTTAGTACGAGAGGACCGGGATGGACGGACCGCTGGTGAATCTGTTAGACTGCCAAGTCTACAGCAGAGTAGCCAAGTCTGGAAAAGATAAACGCTGAAGGCATCTAAGCGTGAAACAGACCTCAAGATAAGATTTCCCAATTAATTAAGACCCCTTGAAGACGACAAGGTAGATAGGTTGGAGGTGGAAGTGCAGCAATGCATGGAGCTGACCAATACTAATGGTACGAGGGTTTGACCTAAAATCTAAATGAACGTAGTTCATTAAAAAATGGTCATTGTAGATTAAGAATTATGTTTAGTTTTGAATTTATAATATTGATTATGTATTGTAAATTTTAATATTCCTCGATAGCTCAGCGGCAGAGCATTCGGCTGTTAACCGAAGGGTCGTAGGTTCGAACCCTACTCGGGGAGTTAAGTAAGGCCCATTGGTCAAGCGGTTAAGACATCGCCCTTTCACGGCGGTATCAGGGGTTCGATTCCCCTATGGGTCATTAGCTATAAAGCTAAATCATTATCAAAATTAATATGTGGACCTTTAGCTCAGTTGGTTAGAGCACCCGGCTCATAACCGGGCGGTCCTGGGTTCGAGTCCCAGAGGGTCCACTTATATATTAAAAATTTTATGGCCCAGTGGTACAGTTGGTTAGCACGCCGCCCTGTCACGGCGGAGGTCGAGGGTTCGAGTCCCTTCTGGGTCGTTGTCTTATGACATATTTTATTAATTAGGTTTGTCTTTGTTTAATCTTTGGTCGCTTAGCTCAGCTGGGAGAGCACCTGCCTTACAAGCAGGGGGTCATAGGTTCGAGCCCTATAGCGACCATTTATATGCCCGAGTGGCGTAACTGGCAGACGCGCCGGACTTAAAATCCTGTGGGACCTAATCTCGTACCGGTTCGATTCCGGTCTCGGGCATATATATTATAAAATTTTTGAATTAGTGTGCATAGCTCAGCTGGATAGAGCGTCTGACTACGGATCAGAAGGTCGAGGGTTCGAATCCTTTTGCACACGCTGTTATAGCAATTATTTGCTTTTATATGCCGACGTGGCTCAATTGGCAGAGCAGCTGACTTGTAATCAGCAGGTTATCGGTTCGAGTCCGATCGTCGGCTATGTATTTTAATTTGTTAAAGTTGTTAATCCTTATGGATAAATGCCGATGTGGCTCAATTGGCAGAGCAGCTGACTTGTAATCAGCAGGTTATCGGTTCGAGTCCGATCATCGGCTATGATTGATTAAAAGTTTTGCGGAAATTATAAATAACTTAAAAAGTAGACTGAGAATATTAGTCTACTTTTTTTCATATATAAATTTTGAGGGGAAGGATTGTATGAGACTTAGTTTTAAATATAATAATGATAATATATATTATACAGTGATATATAAAAAAATAAATGATATTGTTATACAAATAGAAGATGGTGAAATATTGGTTACTGCTCCTTTAGGCACATCAACATTTACCATTATAAAAAAAGTTAAAGAAGATGCTTCAAATATAATTAAATCATTAAAAAAAGATGAAACTCACGACAATGATATTTTAAAAGAAACTAATGAGCCAGCCGAATCTTATAAAGCTATGTACCTAGGGAAAACTTATGAAATTGATGTTATAAAAGATGAAAAAATTACTGAGCCTAAAATTAAGTTATGGAGAGGCAAATTTATTGTAGAAACTAATGATATGGATGAAAATACAATAAATAGTATTTTATTTGATTGGTATGTTGATAAAGCTACTATTAAAATTAACGAAAAAATGAAACAGTATGAAAAGAAATTTAAAGAATTACCAGACAACATTAGAATAGAACATCTAGAAGATAAATTTTTCAAGCTGGAAGATGAAAACTTAGTTCTAGATATAAAATGCGTTATATATAAAAGTTCCATGGATTATATACTTGCTAAAGGATTATGTGAATTTAATAAACTAGATTTACAACAAGAAAAAAATATGATGAAACAACTAGGAATTGGTGAAAATATTAATTTACTAGAAAATTAATAAAATTTTTAGTTTTAATATAAAATGTAGATGTAATTTTATCTAACAATAGCAAGAATACTCCCGCCTCTATATGCGGTGAGATGAACTGCTTATAATCTGTTGCATATACTAATCTAATATGATATACTCAATAATAATATTATGCCATATAAATATGAATACTAAATGCATAATTGATGAAAACCAAGTCATATGCATAGAAAATTTAAAAATGATGAAAAATAAATCCTTCACAAAAGATATTTTGTGTAGTTGGTATGAATTCAAAAGACAACTTGAATATAAAGCAATATGGTATGGCAGAACATTGATTATTGCTCCACCAAATTATGCAAGTAGTCAAATATGTTCAAGTTGTCTATAGAGTAGTATTTAAGAACCATAGGAACTATGGGGATAGCTCAGGGATACTTAGTAGAATACTACTATTGACTGAGAAGCTTCCACTTCTACAAGAGGGAGTAGTTCACATCTATGGTATAATATGAATGTTATAAATAATGACAGAAAGATTTTGACTGTAATTAGTATCAAGCATTGCATCTTTAGACATATAAGTAAACGATATGTGTCTTATTATTATTATTAAAAGAGCGACAGCGGGAGGAAAAATATGAATACAAAGTCTTTAACATTTTTAGGAGTATTGTTAGCAATGGAAATTATTTTAAGTTTTACACCTTTAGGGTTTATTCCACTGGGGTTTACAAATGCAACAACTGTACACATTCCAGTAATTATTGGAGCAATAGTCTTGGGACTAAAAGGTGGAATTATACTAGGTGGAGCATTTGGAATAATGTCTGTTATTATTGCTACAACTAGACCTACTCTAACTTCATTTGTATTTAGTCCATTTATTACAATTGGAGGAATGCACGGTAATATATTTAGTTTATTTATTGCAATTGTTCCACGAATAATGATAGGCGTTACGGCTTATTATACTTACAAACTATTAAAGTCTAAAAGTGATAAACTTGCTTATGTAGTAGCTGGTGTAGTAGGTTCTTTAACAAATACAATTTTAGTTTTGGGTTCTATTTACTTATTCTTTGGAAAAGAATTTGCACAAGTAAATCAAGTTGAAATAGGAGCATTATTTGGAGTTATAATGGGAATTATAGGTGTGAACGGAGTGCCTGAAGCAATAGTTGCAGGAGTTCTGGTTACGACAATCTGTACAGTTTTAAAATCAGCATTTAAATTAAAATTTTCTTAGAGGTGACCTATGAAAAAGCACATAATAGTAGGAATTTCAGGAGGAATAGCAGTATATAAAGCTTTAGATCTAATTAGCAAATTGAAGAAAAGTGGTTATGATATAACAGTTGTAATGACTGAAAATGCTACTAAATTTGTAAATCCTATTTCTTTTGAAATTATCTCTCAAAATTATGTCGTCAAAGATACATTTGAAAATTATGTAAAAGGTAAAGTAGAACATATAGAATTAGCCAAAAGTGCTGACCTATTAATTGTAGTGCCTGCTACAGCAAATATTATTGGTAAAGTTGCAAATGGAATAGCGGATGATATTTTATCCACTACAATACTGGCGACAAAAGCCACAAAAATCTTTGCTCCAGCCATGAATACTATGATGTATGAAAATGATATAGTGCAAGATAATATTAAGTATTTAAAAACAAAAGGTTATAAATTTATTGAACCCGCTAGTGGAATGTTAGCTTGTGGAGACGTTGGGAAAGGAAAACTTCCTTCTACAGACATAATTTATGACTATATTACTAGTGTACTAAATATAAATCAAGATTTAAAAGACAGAACTATTTTAATAACAGCAGGACCTACAATTGAACCAATTGACCCTATGAGATATATCACAAATCATTCAACAGGAAAAATGGGATATTCTATTGCACAATGTGCAATAAACCGAGGAGCGAATGTTATTTTGATTTCTGGGCCGACTAACTTAGATCCGCCACCATTAGCAAAAGTAATAAACATAAAAACAGCTAATGAAATGTATACGCAGGTACACAAATATTTTAATGAAGCAGATATTGTAATTAAAACTGCAGCAGTTGCAGATTATAGGCCCGAACTTGAGCAAAAAGAAAAAATTAAAAAAAGTGATGATAATTTAACTTTAAAATTAGTATCTAATAAGGATATATTAAAAAGTTTAGGGGAAATAAAAAAAGATAAAGTATTGGTTGGATTTGCAGCAGAAACTAGAGATCTTATAACATATGCAAAAGAAAAAATATTAAAAAAGAATCTAGATTTTATAGTGGCTAATGATATTTCCCGAGAAGGAGCAGGGTTTGGAGTAGACACAAATATTGCTAGTATTATTAAATCAAATGATGAAATAATTTCTTATCCAAAGATATCCAAAAGTGAATTAGCAGATATTATATTAACGGAAGCAAAAAGTTACTTACCCCATTCATAATAAAAAGAAAGAGGAAAATGAAATGCTGTTGACAGTAGATATAGGGAATACAAACATTGTAATGGGTCTGATGCAAGAAATGACTCTTATTACAAGTTTTAGAATTAATACTCAAGTATCAAGAACATCTGATGAATATGGTGTAATGTTGCTTGAACTACTTAGAAATAAAAATATTAATATATCAGATATAGAGGGTGTAATAATATCATCAGTTGTTCCAGATATAATGTACTCTTTTAATAATAGTATTAAAAGATATCTTAACAAAAAACCTTTGATAGTGGGAGCAGGTTTAAAAACAGGTTTATTTATAAGAACAGATAACCCTAGGATGGTTGGAAGTGATAGAATTGTTAATAGTGTAGCAGGAGATGTGTTATATGGTGGACCTTGTATTGTAATTGACTTTGGTACATCTACGACATATGATATTGTTAATGAAAAACATGAATTTATAGGAGGAGTTATTACACCAGGAATTCGTATTAGTGCGGATGTTATGGTTCAAAGGTCTGCTCAGCTTCCACACATTGAAATAAAAAAGCCAACAAGTATTTTGGATTGCAAAAATACTGTCACTAGTATGCAAGCAGGAATAGTATATGGATATATTGGTCAGGTAGAATATATTGTAAAAAAAATAAAAGAAGAAATGAACTGCAAAAATTTAAAGGTTATTGCTACAGGTGGATTAGCTAAAATAATTAAAGGAACTACAAATGTTATACAAGAATTTGATGGACTATTAACTTTAAAAGGATTAGTTTTAATTTACAAGAAAAATTTGTAAGATAATGAATGATAGGATGTATACTCTGGTTTATTATTATGAATAAGGAGCTAATTAAATGTATCAAAAACTGTTGGAAAGTAGTACTTATATTAGAAGACGAATAAAATCAAACCCGAGAATTGGTATTATGCTAGGAACAGGACTTGATAAATTAATAGATAAAATGGAAAAAAAAGAAGAAATTGATTGTAGTAAAATTCCTAATTTTCCTAAAGTTCCACCAGGTAAACAAGTAAAATTATTATTTGGAAGTATTAAGAATGTAGAAATTTGTATTCTGCATGGTAGATTTCCATATTATGAAGGATATAGTTTAAAAGAAGTAACATATCCGGTATATGTAATGAAACAATTAGGCATTGATTCAATTTTTTTCATTAATTCATGTGGTGGAATAAATAATAATTTAGGTATAGGAACTTTATTTATTGTAACAGATTTTGTAAATTTAGGAGGAGCTTCTTGCTTAATTGGACCTAATGATAATAGAATTGGACCAAGATTTGTAGATATGTCTGAACCATATTCAAAGGATTATATACAAAAAGCTAAGCAGATTGCACACAGATTAAGAATTGTACCCCAACATGGGGTGTTTGGATGGGTTCCAGGGCCATATTATGAAACTGCAGCAGAAATTCGAGTCTTTAAAGCCGTGGGGATAGATGTAGTGGGAATGTCAGTTGTGCCTGAAACAATTGCTGCTAATCATTTAGGGATGAAAGTACTTTCAATATGTTGTGTAACTAATATGGCAACAGGAATACATCGAACTAAACATTCTAATGATTGGGTAGTTGAAGTAGCTGAAAAAGCTTCAACAAATCTTAGTGAATGGATAAGAAACATCATTTTAGAAATAGATCTGAAATAATGAATAAAGGAATATGGTGTATATTAATTGAACAAAAGAAGTACTATAGTTATTATCTATAATTTGATTATAATATAGTACTATTTTGCTGTATCCCTATAAAATTTGTTAAAAAAATTTTTGAATTATATAATATCAGAAGAGGTGATAAAATGATTTACACACTTACGTTAAATCCATCATTGGATTATATAATGAAATTAGACAATTTTGTAAGTGCAGGAGTTGCACGAAGCAAGGAAGAAAAAATATTTATCGGAGGAAAAGGCATTAATGTATCAACAATTTTAAATGAACTAGGGGTTAAGTCAAAAGCTCTAGGGTTTATTAGTGGCTTCACAGGAGAATATATTGTTAATGTATTAAATCAAAAGGGTATTAACACTGACTTCATTAATGTTAACAATGGATTTACACGTATTAATGTTAAAATTAAATCAAATGAAGAAAGCGAGATTAATGGTGCAGGGCCATTGGTGGAAGAGCAATACATAGATGAATTGTTGCTTAAATTAAGCCAATTAACAGCGGATGATGTTTTAGTAGTAGCTGGTAGCATCCCACAAAGTATCCCAAACACTATATATAAACAAATTGTAAGTATTGTTTCCAAATCAAATGTAAAGGTTATTCTAGACACAACAAAGTTGCTATTGCTAGAGGCACTAGAATATAAACCATTTTTAATAAAACCAAATAAACATGAGCTAGAAGAAATTTTTGATATTAAAATTGAAAGTATTGAAGATGTTATTTTTTATGCGAAAAAGCTTCAATCTATGGGGGCAAGAAATGTTATTGTATCCTTGGGAGGAGCAGGAGCTATTTTAGTTTGCCAAACAGGCCAAGTTTATAAAACAAATGTCCCAAAAGGCATCGTTAAAAATTCTGTTGGAGCGGGTGACTCTATGGTTGCTGGATTTATTGCCACATATTTAGAAACACAAGACTATAAGTTGGCTTTAAGGAAGGGTGCAAGCTGTGGAAGTGCTACGGCATTTAGTCATGACCTTGCAACAAGAGATTTTATAGAGGAAATAGAAACACAAATAATAGTAGAAAATCTTTAATGTATATAATTTTTAGTAGAGGTGGCGACCGAAAGCCACCTCCAAAATAACTATCCTATTTTACTATTATTTTCTTGAGGGTTTATTATTTCAATTCTGCCCTCTAGCACTGGAGTTATTTCTCCTTTTTCTTTCACATAATTGTTAAACAAGTCTCTGATATAATCATTAGTATTTAAAAGTAATGTAGAGCGGTCTGTTAATCCACTTTCAGTATTTGGATTGAGAACATTAAACATATCATACCCATCTCCTCCACCGCCCATAAAGTCATTGATTACAACTTTATAAGTTTTGTCTAGCTCTAGTGGTGTTCCATCAGGCATAGTTACACTAATCATTCTTTCACCTGCTGGCTTTGATCCATCAAATTTATAGCTAAGCCCTGAAACTTGTAAGAACTGTCCTGCTGTTGCTGGGTATCCTGCTATGCCATGCTCCAAAGCTTCCCACACTACCTGACCTGTTGTTTCAATCAATATCATTCTATTGTCAAAAGGAAATGCTGTATATACATCATTAAGAGTTACATCACCTTGTTCAATGCCAGCCCTTACGCCACCACCATTTTGTAGTGCTATATCTGCTTCAAAATATTCTCTTTGACTGTCTGCTGCAATATTTGCTAGTGCATTTTCTTGTGTTCTTACTAGTGGTGCGGACCATTTAAATTGCTCTGTCGCTACAGCTACAACATCATTCATCATTGTACCCATTTCATCTACATATTTATCTACAACTTGCTTCACTTCTTCATTTTCTGGGATGACTTCAGTGATAACAAATTGATTAGCGGTGTAGCCTACCATTTCTTTATTAAGGACATTAATATTTACTTGAGTTAAACAAGCTGAATGAGCACCAGGATTTATAACTAGTGTATCTTCCACATATTCTGGCCTACCAAAGATATCATTTCCACCAGCTATCTCTACATCTACTCCTTCTACTTCAACTGGCAGTTTCATATTATGACTATGCAAATGTGCTAGTGCAATTACAACATCACTTTCAGCATCTGCTCTTGCAACTACATCTCTACCCACATCAAAGTGGTCTCTAAGTTCAATGTCTTGTGTGTTTGTATAGTGAGTTGAATCTTTACTATTTTCATCTGTTAATCCCACAACTGCAACTTTTATTCCGTTAACTTCTTCAACATAATATTCTTCTAATTGTTCTGGATATGTACTGTCTTTCATATATGTGTTTGCAGATAACATTTTATAATTTGCTTGTTCTGCTAGTGCTAATAAATTTTCAAATACAAAATCAAAGTCATGATTTCCTAAAACTGTTGCGTCGTATTCCAAAGTATTCATTACATCAACTGTTGAACGGCCCTCAAAAAGATTTGCTAAATTTGTATTGTATGGAGAGTCCCCTCCATCTAGCAACAACATATTTTCGTCTAGCTCTCTTAATTGTTCCACTAGTGTTCCTACTCTTGACATTCCTCCCAGTTCCATTGAACCCTTTGGTTCGGAAACAAGATGCCCATGAATATCTGCAGTTACCATTATAGGCACGATTGCAAAATTTTCGTTAGATACTATATTGTCTAAAATATAAGCTGCTTCTTCTCTTGTAATATTCGTATCATCATAAACTACATCACTAGGTAATAGTCCGTCATCAATTGCTTGTTGTATGTAATCTACTGAATTTTCAGGGCCATAAATTGCTTTTCCAACAGCTAGTGCAAATTCATTTCTAGTCATTGTGGACGTTGGATTAAAGTTTCCACTATCAATATCCATAATTCTAGCTTCTATAATAGTTTCAACCTCAGCTTCGCTCCACTTTGGTAAACCTGTTGTTGCTGGCATTACCGCTGACTCCAGCATTGCCATAGAAGTATCTGTACTTATAAAAGTCTTCTCCAAAGTTTCATTTGGTGAAATGCGATATGGTACATCGACTAGTTTAAAAGCTCTAGAAATTAAAATTGCTCCTTCTTGTCTACTCAATGTCCCTGTTGGGTCAAATCCTACTTCTTTTCCTAGAATTATTCCTTTGTTATACAAAGCCTCAATAGAACTTTTGTAGGCTGAATTATTGATATCATCAAAAGGTGTGGCTAACAATGTTGAACTCATCAACATGGATGCTAAGGCAACAGTTACAAATTTTTTCATAAACAAAGTCTCCTTTAAAAAAAAATAAGAAGAAAAGCTATTTAGCCTTTTCTTCTTATCATGAATAAATGTATTTTTGCATTGTAACATATTTTTTGTATTATGTAAAGCAAATGCAGATTAAATTTTATTTATTTCCAAGGTTTAATTTCAAAAGTAATTTCGAACTCTATTCCAGCACCAGCACCAGCAGAAGCACGATACTCATCTGGATCTGATTTCGCATATTCCATTGCTTTATCAAGCAAATCTTGTAGTGCTGATTCATATTCTTCTGGAGTGTATTCATATGAGCCTCTGAAATTTAAATCTTCATCTAAAGCACTCCAGTGTATAGATGAAAGTGGAGCGTCCTTTTTTAGTCCAAATTCATATGCAAGCATGTGTGCTTCAAGCTCTGCTAGTTCCTTATGATTTTCGTATTCTTTCTCTTTAAACTCAAGAGCTTCTTCTTCAGACTAATGCATCTTCGTATACTTTATCTCCATCAAATCCACTCATTATGCTATCCTCTATTGCCTGCTTCATATCATTAAAAAAGTAACCTTCTGCACGATTAACCGTTGCCATCATATCATCTGTCCAATTATCTTTACCAAAAAACATCGCTGATAATGCTCCATCCTTATCGTACTGCAATTCTATGAACTCACCATCAGGTTCATCTGTATCTGGATCATATAATTCAGCTTTACCAGGTTTAACGGTAATACCAATATCAGGGCTAAATGTAGATGAATTATTATTAGGTTCATGTACAGTTGCGGACTCCTTCGATAATTTAACTCCTCTCTCACTTAAGTACACTGAATCAATTAGTGGAGCTGGCTTTTGTACAGGAAGGTTAATAGTGTTCTGTTGTATTGTATTGTTAACTTTCGTTGATGAATTTGTGTAAGTCATAATATTTTGTGTATTACTTACTGAATTAATTGGGGGCATTATATTCGCTCCTTTTATATTAATCAAATTTTAACAGGGATAAGTTGTCATCGACATATATGCCAGAAAATATCCTAGTTATATCGTAGACATACTTGAAATTTACCATTTGTGCTAGTACTTCAATATAAATGGCAATGTAATATTGCAGGCAACCATTAGAATTAATTGTGTATATAAATTGCATATCCATACATAATTATGCATTTTGGAATAATGCCAATGATATTGGATATAATTCACTAGTCAGAAGAAATATACTAGGGTATTTTGTTAATTGCATTTTGTTCGATATAGGTATATACTTTAATAGTTAACCCATGTGAAAAAAACAAGTAGCAGATTACTCACGAACAGTAAGTAGCCAAGAGGTGAAAAAATAAGTAGTAGAGCAGCCGTGAAACAATAAATAGCACCTGGTTAACAACCATAATACAACAGTTACGTTGTTCTTAAATCCGTTGTTACGTATAACAGTCACGTTGTTCTTAAAACCGTTATCACGAACTTTAATAATAAACTTTTTAATCAGCATTTATATCCTACATCTTCAAAATTCATATCCTACACCTTCAGAATTCATATCCTACATCTTCAAAATTCATATTTTACCCCTTCAAAATATTGTATGACGAATAAGAAGAACAGACCTGTAGCCATTTCTCCTTATCAATTATTATTATTCATTACACTAATAAATATTACCACAAAAAGCCAAGCGTTTGTGTGTATTTGGAATTTCGAGCGATACACTAGTAAGGGATGTATAGTTATTTTTTTAATTTACCAGACGTACTAGTCAAATATTTTATTACTAAAGCTAAAAATCTCACTTGGACCATCGCCTATGAATATTATTCATAATAAAGATAAGAACATCGCCTTTAATAGTAATATAAATTATATTATAAATTGCATACAAAAAGGCGTTATTTTAAACGCCTTTTAATAGGTTGTGAATTATTGGATCCAATTATCGAATTCTTGGTCTGTTGCTAATACAAAATGGGTGCCATCAACCAGTTTTTTATTTCCTATATTGTAGTCAATCCCACTTGAGTTATAGTCATAATTTAGTGAAACTCTTTTTTGTTCTATTTTTGGATTTGGTGAAGGGATAGCACTTAAAAGAGATTTAGTATATGGATGAATAGGATTGTTAAAGATTTCTTCTGTTGAACCCATTTCCACAATATGGCCCAAATGCAGAACGCCAATATAATCAGAAATATATTTCACCATAGATAAATCATGTGCAATAAATAAAAAAGCAGTATTTGTTTCGGTCTGAATTTTTTTCATCAAATTTACTACTTGTGCCTGAATAGATACATCTAGTGCAGAAATTGCTTCGTCTGCGATAATTAAGTCAGGATTCATAATAAGTGCACGAGCAATACCGACACGTTGACGTTGTCCACCAGAGAATTGATGAGGATATCTATTAGCATGTTCCTTAGAAAGTCCTACTTTTTCTAGGATTTTATATACTTTCTCGTTTCTTTCATTACTAGTTGAATATAGTTTGTGTATGTCTAGTCCTTCTGCAACAGCGTCTAAAACTTTTTTCCTAGGATTTAGACAGGCCATCGGGTCTTGGAAAATCATTTGCATTTTTGTTCTAAGCAAAGTATTTTGAGAAGGACTTAATTTACCAGATATATTTTCACCATTAAATAAAACTTCCCCTCCAGTAGGGTTATAAAGTCTTATAATACTTCGTCCAATAGTTGATTTACCACTTCCTGATTCTCCAACTAGTCCAAAGGTTTTTCCAGCTTGAATTTCAAACGATACTCCATCTACTGCTTTTACAGTGAATTTTCTATTTACTTTAAAATGTTGTTTTAAATCTTTAACCTCCAAGATTACATTACTCATAAGTTAACCTCCTTCAACATTTTATCAATTTTCTTTCTTAATTCTTGTGGCATATCAACTTTTGGTGCATTTGGATGCATAAGCCAGGAAGCAACTTTATGAGTATTTGAGCCTTCAACATCAAACATAGGAGGCTCAAGTCTATAGTCTATATTTAATGCAAATTTATTTCTTGGGGCAAAGGCATCTCCAACAACTTCTTGTGCCAAATTTGGAGGATTTCCAGGAATTGTGTATAATATACTATCATCTGTATCTAAGTCGGGCATAGCTGAAAGAAGCCCCCAAGTATATGGATGACGAGGGTTATAAAAGATCTCATCAATTTTACCTGTTTCTACAATTTTTCCAGCATACATAACATTCACATAATCTGCTACCTTTGCCACCACTCCTAGATCATGAGTAATATAAATTACAGATAAATTCTTTTTCTTTTGAATATCCTTTATTAATTCTAAGATTTTAGCTTGAATAGTTACATCTAGAGCAGTTGTTGGCTCATCACAAATTAAAATGTAAGGGTCACATGATAAGGCAATTGCAATGACTATACGTTGACGCATGCCACCAGAAAGCTGGTGAGGATAAGATTTCATTCTTTTTTTAGCATCTGTAATGCCCACAAGATTTAATAATTCAAGAGCTTTTTCATAAGCTGATTTTTTGTCCATATTATAGTTATATAGCATAGGCTCCATTACTTGTTGGCCTATATTCATTGTTGGATTTAAAGAAGTCATTGGATCTTGGAAAACCATTGCAATTTTACGTCCTCTTATATTCTTTTGTAGTTCTTCCTTAGAAAGTTTCACTATGTCAGCTGTGCCACCTTCAATTATTCCGTGTTCACTGCTTTCATGTTGTTCCCAAGTATAATTTATACTACCTTTTTCAATTTCACCATTGCCAGCTAAAATTCCCATTATAGCTTTTGTAGTCACCGACTTTCCACTACCAGATTCACCCACAATTGCTATAGTTTCACCTTTGTTTAAATCCAAGTTTACTCCACGTATTGCTTTTACCTTACCACTATCAGTTTTAAATGAAATATGTAAATCTCTTATTTCTAGTACTTTCATATTTTATGCCTCCTTCATTGTTGGATCAAAAGCGTCTCTTAGTCCATCTGCCAACAAGTTAAAGCTTAACATCAATATCGCTAAAACGACTACAGGAATAATTACCATGTAAGGTGTTATAAGTATAGTCTTAAATCCATCATTAATTAAAGTTCCAAGTGAAGCTTGTGGCTGAGGAATTCCAAGCCCAACAAATGCAAGAAATGCTTCATAAAAAATAGCATTTGGAATTGAAAACATGGACATTATTATCAACTGGCCAAATATGTTAGGCAAAACGTTTTTAAAAATAATGAACATATGGCTCGCTCCTAGTGTTTTTGAGGCTAAAACATATTCTTCTTCTTTAATTTTTAAAACTTGTGCTCGGGTTATCCTAGCCATTCCAATCCACCCTGTTAACATCAACGCCAATATAATAGTAAACAATGAAGCTTTCATTATAACTAAAAGCAAAGTTAGTATTACTAAAGAAGGAATAGAACTTATAATTTCTTGAACCCTTTGCATTATATTATCAACTTTACCTCCAAAATATCCACTAATCAGTCCATAAACCATACCAAAACAAATATCAATAATTACAGCAGTTAAAGCAACAAACAGTGAAATCCTAGTGCCACTCCATACCCTAACAAATAAATCTCTCCCAAGAACATCCGTTCCAAACAAATAGGTTCCATTTGGTGAAGTCGATTGGATAGACGTATCTATTTTGTCAAATTCAAAAGGAGATACCGCTGGTGCGATTATAGCAAACAACACAATAATTATAATACATATTCCACCAGCTATAGCACCTTTATTCTTTTTTAGTCTCTTAAAAAAATCTTTCCAAAAAGAATTTACTGGCAACACTTCTTCCACATAAATATCATGTTTTTCTCCTACAAACTCAAAGTCATTTTCTAAGAATTCCATAAGCTATTCCCCTTTCCCAAGTCTTATTCGTGGATCTATAATTCCATACAATATGTCTATAATTAACATTAGACCTACATATAATAAACTATATAAAAATGAAACTGCCAATACTACATTATGGTCGTTTACTGTAATGCCTTTTACCAAAAGTGATCCCAATCCAGGGATAGAGAATATTTGCTCAAGCACCATTGAACCTGTCATTAAGTTGACTAGTATTGGCCCAAGAATTGTGATTACTGATATTAATGTGTTACGTATTGCATGTCGACGTATAACTTTTTTGTTGTCAAGCCCTTTAGCTTCAGCTAATGCAACATAATCACTAGATAATACTGCTATCATTTCTGATCTTGTAAATCTTCCTACATTTGCGATTACTCCAAATGATAACGCTATTACGGGTAATATTGATGACATTAAAAGATTGTCTGTGTCAAATAACACGGGAAAAATTGGAATTTGTACTCCAAATAATAATAGTAACAATAATGCTACTACGAAAGAAGGGACGCTCACCCCTAAAACTGAAAATAATGTTGCAATTGTATCTGCTTTTGTATTTTTATGTTTTGCTGCATATATTCCTAGTGTAACTCCAATTATCGTACCTAAAATTACTGCTGCAATCCCTATGCCAAATGAAATTGGAATACGTGGCAAAATCAAATTTGCTACTGGTTGATTTCTTGAAATCCCAAAAGATATTCCAAAGTCGCCTACCATCATATTTTTTATATATGTTACAAATTGAACAATTATTGGCTGGTCTAATCCATATTTTTCATACAACGCAATTTTTTGTGTTTCGGTTAGCTTTTCATCATTGAACGGAGTCCCTGGCATCAATTTTAACATTAAAAATAATACCGCTACTATAACTAAAAGTGTCACTGCAGAAATTAATATTCTTTTACCTAAATATTTTATAGTTGAACTACTCATATCTGGCTCCCCCCTTAAACATTGTAAGGGCGAACTTTGTCCGCCCACTATTATTATGCGAGAACTTATAGTCCTCTCCTATATTTATATCAATCTATTATTTCTACACCTGTATAGATAAATGGTACCCCAACCGCTTGTGTTCTAATTCCTGTAACTTTTGGATTTAACAATGCTGCAGCTCCTGTTTGGAAAATAGGAATTACAGGTGCATCTTCCATTAAGAACGCTTCTGCTTCTTTTAAAAGTTCCCAACGTTCTTCTGGAGTAGCTGCATTTGCGGCCATTTCCATAGTTTCATTAAACTCTGGACCTTCATACTTACCATAGTTATATATATTATTTTCAAGCAATAAATTTAAATAAGTTGTTGGGTCATCATAGTCTGGTCCCCATCTTGTAAGGCTGACTTCAAAGTCAAATTGTTTTTGAAGTTCAATGCGATTTTCTTTTGGCTGAACATTCATATCTATAATAAGTCCAGGTAGTGCTGCCTGAAGAGTTCCTTGTAGATACTCAGCTGCTGATTTAGCAGGATCTGCATTTTCATAAAGAAGAGTTATATTAATTGTATCTGTTCCTGCTTCTTCTAGTGCTTTTGCAAAGTATTCTTGAGCTAAAGCTTTATCAGGAACCAAATACTCTTCTGTTGTATCACGGAACATTTCGCCTTCTGGTGAAGGTGCCATTCCATAAGGTACAAATCCATTTACTGGAACAGACCCATCTTTTAATACATTTTGAGTCAAGTCCTCTTTGTCAATTGCATAAGCTAAAGCTAGTTGTAGATTGTCGCCTTTAAATACTTCAGCTTGATCATTTACTTGTAAGTACCAAAGATATGCATCTAGTATTTCAACGTATTCATCAGTATTTTTATACTTATCGATAAGTGTATTGCTTAATTTTGCATAATCAACTGTTCCTGCTTCAAATGCGGTGACTCCTGTTGATACTTCTGGAGTTATTCTAAATTCTAGTTCGTCAATTTTTATTGCATCTGCATCATAATAGGTAGGATTTTTAACTAGTTCAATTTTAGTATCTTTTTCCCAAGTTTTAAGTAAGAATGGTCCATTTGATATAAAGCTATCCGCTGTAAATCCATAGCCATCTCCTTGTGATACAAAAAATTCTTCATTGATTGGATAAAACACAGGAAAGCCCATCAAGCTTAAGAAATAAGGTGTTTTTTTAGATAGCTTAACTTCTAAAGTTAGGTCATCAATTGCTTTTACACCTAAAGTTTCAACGTCCGCACCTTCATATAAGATTTGGTCAGCATTCAAAATGCACGCTCCATCTTGTGTATAAATATATGAATATTCTGCTGCTGGATTTGAAATAGTACTTTTCCACGCAAATTCAAAATCATGTGCTGTAACAGGTGCTCCATTTGACCATGTTATTCCTGGTCTAATATTAAAAGTATATGTAAGGCCATCTTCACTCTCGGTATAATTTTCAGCTACAGCAGGTACAATTTTGTCATCCTTATCAGTAGTCATAAGTCCGTCAATCATAGTATTTATTACTTCAAAAGACATACCATCGGTTGCATACATAGTATTTAAAGAAATAATGTCATTTTCTTTAGCTAGTGTTACGGTTTTTAAATCTCCTTTTGAGGTACTTGCGTCAGTTTCAACCGTATCTTTAGATCCACATCCAGTTACTGAAAGTAATAAAATTGTTGCCATAAATATAGATGCCATCTTTTTCATTGTCATTCCCCCTAATTTAAAATTTACATTTCGTATTTTTTACATTAAAACATAATTAGGTGTTGATGTCAATTTTTTATTTTTGAAGTTTGATTAAAATTTAGCGTCATTTTGTATTTTTTAAACAATTTTAAATGGATTTTATTGGTTAATTATATATTTTTTATTTTTTCCAAATTAAGGGTTCCTGTTTTTTTATACTATATATATTTTTTAAATTTATTTAAATAAATTAGTTGTTAACAAAATTTTTAAACACATAGGACATAGAACTATTTCATTCTATGTCCTATGTACTCCTCTGCTAACTAAATCTCGCACTTCTTCTCTCTCTTTTTGTAAAGTAGAAATTACATTTGATGAGAAGTTTTCAAATGAACCTATTTCTTTGTGAATAGTATCAAATGTAATCTTTATTCTTCCCTCTACTTCTTTTAATTTTTCATTTGCATGCTCTATAGCTCCAAGTTGTACATCTCTAGCATCTTTTCTTGCCATCTCTATTATGTGCTGAGCTTTTTGTCTAGCATCTTTAGTTATCTCATGCTGATCAATAAGGTGGTTTATTGTTTGCTGTGTTTCTTCAATTAATATTGAGGATTCTTTTTTTGCCTCTCCTAAAATTTTGTCCCGTTCTTCTACAATCTCTATAGATCTTTTTAACTCAGAAGGAAGCTCTTTTTTTAATTCTTCAATCCATTTTATAATCTCGTTTTTATCAACAGCAATTTTTCCTCCTCCCAAAAATACTGGTTTACTCTCTTCTAAAACTTTTTCTATTTGATTTAAAGCTTCTGTTATTTTTAATTCCATATTTAAATCTCCTATTTGCTATATTTGTGGTTATGATTATTTTATCCATATTTAATATTTTAATTCTAATAGTCTAATTTTTCATATGTATAGCAGTACTAATTAAAAGTAATGCATGATTATTAAATGAATATCCACGCTTGGCCAAAGATTAAACGATGTACAGATGTTTAAAGTACAAGGAAAATTTATATGTTCGCCTTGTACTCCTGGTGCTTTCTATAAAATTAGCTTCTTCAATTTTAAAGTAATGCAGGGTATTCTAGAAATTATATACCTAATTTATCTCCAACTGAAATAGTATTACCTTTTAAGTATTCCATAACAGGCATACGTTTTTTGTTTGGCATTTGTATTTCTTTTATTAAAATCTGTGCTCTAGACGTTTGAACAACTAAACCATCATCTATGTCTAGTATTACACCTGTTTCTTCTGGTGGATAATTTCGATTTAATATATTCAAATTAAATACCTTTATAGGTTGACTATCATAATAAGTATACGCACCAGGCCAACTTTCTACACCACGGACTAGACAATCAATTGCCTCAGCTGATTGTGACCAATCAATTTCACCTAAAGATTTTGTTATTATTGGAGCATACGTTGCAGCAGAATGATTTTGTACTTCACGTAATTTACCACCAGCTTCAATTAATGGCAGTGCTTCTTTCAGTGCATCAGCTCCGATATACATCATTTTATTATATAATGAAGTAGCTGTTTCGTTTGGCAAAATAGGAATTTCCTTCTTATAAATTATGTCTCCTGTGTCCATTCCTTTATCCATGTACATAATTGTTACACCAGTTACTTGCTCATCATTTATTATTGACCATTGAATTGGAGCAGCTCCTCTATATCTTGGCAACAATGAACCATGGATGTTTATACAACCTAATTTGGGAATGTTCAAAATAGATTCTGGCAAAATTTGACCAAATGCTACCACTACAATTAAGTCTGGTGATAGTTTCTTTAAATATTCATACAATTCTTCATCTTGCTTTATACGCTCAGGTTGCCTTACTTCCAAGTCATATTTTACAGCCAACTCTTTTACAGGCGACATTGTTAAAGTATTGCCACGTCCTTTTGGTCTATCAGGCTGAGTTATCACTAGCTGAATATTATGTTTCTCATTTATTAGCATTTGTAGTGTTGGCACAGCAAAATCTGGTGTTCCCATAAATACTATATTCATACTTCCACTCTTTTCTATTCTTGGCTTTCCAATAGCAATAGGTAAGGTTTTGAGGTTATCTCCACCTTTTCCCCTGCTCCACACCGTACGTGAGACTTTCACCTCATACGGCGTTCCAACGATATTATTTTACTTCATATTTAATTTCAAAATTTCCAGTTTTAACTCGCAAAGTATTGACTTTTTTCAAAATTTTATTGATATCTAGGTCGGTTTTGTTTTTGTTTTTAATTTTATTTACATATTTATTTATTGTAATTTCATTTGTTGCATGAATAAGTTTGTGTACTTCGGAATTAATTAGTATTAGGTTCTTATATTCATCTGTCCCCCCTAATTTCTTAGGCTTTTTATGATGGCATTCAAAATTACCTATTTCTAAGTTGTTTCCAGTTACCCCACACAATCCTCTTTGTCCATATGCTAATGATATTTTATTGTCTGATAATTCTATACTGTCATTATTAATATTATTTAACATATGTTGTATTAATTTGCTTGATATGTCTACTTTTCTATGGATTAAATTTCTTCCATTTTCTGTGTAATTACATATCTGTTGCGTGAAATTCATTGTGGGAGATGTTTTGCATCCATGCACAGGGAATATTGCTATACCTAATATACTTCTATGATTTGTATAACTTCCATAAAGTTTTTCATATAGTATCGATCTGTATATCTTTTCTTTCTTTTTGAGTTTCAATCTGTTATCAAATGTTCTGTTGACTTCATAGGCAATCTCTGCCATATCTAAGTTTACATGCGTTGCTATTTTATAATAATTGTGAGCACCTAGTATGATAGAGTTTAATTTGTTTACTTGTTTAGCTGTTCTGTCTTTTTGTATTATTTTTATTTGCTTTTTAATGTTTTCTTTTACTTGCTTTTTTGCCTTATCTGTCATATTACTATTACATACGATTTTGTTGCCTTTTCTTATTGCCCATAATTTAAATCCTAAAAATTCAGTTTTACCTTTTCTTACATTAGTTATTTTAGATTTTTCATCACTTATATCCAATTTTAGTCTTTCTTTTAACCATTGTTTCACTGCTATATATATCTTTTTTGCTGATTTGTAATCTCTGCAGAAGATTTTGAAGTCATCTGCATATCTGACTATATACATTTCTTTCATTTCTGATTTTTTTAAGGCTCTATATTTATTGCTCTGATCTATTTGACCTTTTTTATTTAATGTGGTATAATCATGTTCTGTTTTAAAGGTCTCCCATTGGTCGCTTATCCACCAATCTAACTCGTTTGGACTACGTTAGATAATAATGGTGAAACAATACCCCCTTGTGGAGTCCCTTTATTTTGTCTTCCTATATTTTCCACTTCACTTTTTAGTATTTTAATTAATATCTTTATTAATGTCTTATCTTTAATTCCTATATCCCATAATTGTTTGATTAATTTACTATGGTTAATATTGTCAAAGAAACCTTTTATATCTATGTCTACACAATAGTGTAGTTTACTTATATTAATTAGATATTGAGTTCTAGCTATAGCGTGATGTGTACTTCTATTCGGTCTAAAACCATATGAGTGGTTATGAAATTTAGCCTCACATATAGGTTCTAATACTTGTTTGATACATTGTTGTATTAATCTATCTTCAATACAAGGTATTCCTAATGTTCTAGTTTTACCGTTAGGTTTTGGTATTTCTACTCTTCTTACTGGTTTTGGATTATAGTTATTGAATTTATTCTGAATTTTTCGGTTTAATTCTAATTTACTAATGGTTTTTAAGTCATCTATTGTCATACCATCTGTCCCTGGTGTTGTGCTACCTTTATTAGTTTTAATATTCCTATATGCTAGGTCTATATTTTTATCTGACGTTATCAGGTTCATTAGGTTGTAGAATGACTCATTATTTTTGCTTTTTTGGTATAAATCATCGTATAATTGTTGTATGTCATAGTATTCGTTATTTCTTAAAAGCTGTTTCTTTCCTTGTTTTACTGTCAAAGTCGGTTTACCTCCTTGATAGAGTATCACCTCTTTTAGTCATACAGGAACCTTTGATTATTTTGATTTTAAACACTTTATTTAACATCGTCTTGGGGCTATCCCTCCACTACTTATTATCATAGCTTCATCGGTACTGTGCCCCTACTCTCACTAGGATTAAGTCTATTTCACTGTATTACTAATTAGCTTATAAGACCATATTTCAACGAGGGTAATCTCTCCATATTCCTAGCTTTCCACGTTCCAATAATCTTATCTTTTCATATACCGTTAGGTAATTCCTTTAAGCCTGTTAGCTTGATAATGCCTTTAACATTATAAGGTATTTCATAAATATGAATTTTACTTTACCTCACTAACCCCACGTTCTGTGGTATGTGTATTTCTACACATTATTGATATAGACCTGTACATTCGGAATTTCGTCAGAGTTTTTATACTTCATTCTTACCATAGATATTTTCTACTTATGAATTGCATCATATTCATAAGTCTTAGACCACCGACCTATCACGTACTTGACTGCCTCCAGTTCACTTTTCCGTTACTAAAAATATATTTAGCACTTGGATACGCTCTCAGCCGACTTTACCGAGCTTATGACGCTTCTTGTTTTACCTCCATTCACGCCATTCGGAGTATTATGGACAACCTTTCAAGGCGTTACCCTGTCATTCGATTGTTCAGATTATTAGTTCTTTAACCCTCATATTTTAAGGTTTAGGCGATACTTTTCATATCGCAACGTGTCGCACCATATTTCAATTCGCCTTCAATATTATCAACATATAATATTCCTTCTAAATGGTCATATTCATGTAATATTGCCCTTGCTTTCAATTCAACGGCTTCAACTTCAAAATATTCGCCTATTTTATTTTGTGCTTTTACTTTAACTTTCAATGGTCGTTTTACTATGGCATATCTGCCAGGCACACTTAAACAACCTTCTTCGCCTATTTGTTCCTCGTCATGCTCTAAAATTTCAGGGTTAATAAACTCTATAACACCTTCTCCAATGTCAATAATAAATATTCTTTTTAAGATACCTATTTGAGGTGCAGCAAGGCCTACTCCTTCTGCATGATGCATAGTTTCAATCATGTCATTTAGAATATCTTCAAGTGATTTATCAAAGTTTTTAACAGGTTTTGATACTTTTCTTAAAATTGGGTCATCATCTATTCTTATTGTTCTTAATGCCATTTTCTCTCCCTTTCTAATTTATATTCATTGGGTCAATATCCCAACTTATTTTAACTTGAGTTGTAACTTTCTTATTTATACTACATTTTTCGATGCAATACTTTCCATATGCTAACAACTTATTTCTTTCGGTTCCAATAATAGTTATTTTCCAACGATATTTGTTTGATATCTTGCTAATTATTGCTGAAACTGGACCAATTATTCTAAACTGGCTATTCTTATTGTAATGCATATAGTAATCTTTTAGCAAGTGTGCAGATTGTATGACTTCTTCTTCAACTTCTCCACTTATCAAGACTCCAAATATATTTCCAAAAGGAGGATATCCCATTATTTGCCTTAATGTTAGTTCGTTTTTATAAAAATCTTGTTGCTGATAATTCTTTATTAGTTGTAGTACTTCATGTTCAGGATTATACGTTTGTATAATTACATTGCCGTTTAACTTTCCTCTTCCAGCCCTACCAAGAGTTTGGGTAAGTAATTGGAAAGTTCTTTCATTTGCTCTAAAATCTTGGAGAAATAAAGATGAATCAGCCGATATAATTCCAACTAATGTTACGTTTTCAAAATCATGTCCCTTACTAATCATTTGGGTGCCAACCAATATATTAATCTCTTTTTGCCTAAATGATTTTAATATTTTGCTGTGTCCTTCTTTTCCAGTAGTCGTATCTAAATCCATTCTACCAATTCCATATTCAATAAAATGTGAATTTAAATATTCCTCAACTTTTTGAGTTCCATTGCCAAAAAACTTTATATATTTGCTTCCACAACTAGGGCAAATTTTTGGAACAGGCTCCGCAGCCAGACAATGGTGACATTCTAATGTTTGCTTAATCAAATGATATGTCAGGGGAACATCACAATTTTTACACTTTACTACAAATCCACATTTGCGACAGTTTATAAAAGTAGAGTGGCCCCTTCGATTTAGTAAGAGCATTACTTGCTGTCCTTTAGAAAGAACTTCTTTAATATTATCATGTAACTTACGACTTATCACTTGCGTATTACCTTGCTCTAGTTCTTTTCTCATGTCAACAAGATCTATATTTGGTGGTTGTGCATCTCCTGTACGTTTAGTAAGCCGTAAATATCCAATTTGATTAGTTTTAGCTTGATAATATGTTTCAAAACTTGGAGTTGCAGAAGCTAATATAACTAAGCCACTAGTTTTCATTCTGTATGATGCAACTTCTTTTGCACTATATTTTGGTGATGCCTCAAAAGATTTATAACTAGCATCATGCTCTTCATCCACAATTATTAATCCTAGGTTTAAAAGTGGCATGAATACCGCACTTCTTGGTCCAATTATGATTTGTACCTTGCCTTGCTTAGCTTTTATATATAATCGCTGTCTTTCACTTGCTCCAATTCTACTGTGAGTTAAAGCTACTCTATTTCCAAATCTTTCTTTAAATCGACTTAGAGTTTGAGATGTTAAAGCTATTTCGGGCACCAATATAATAACAGTTTCACCTCTATTTATAACATCTCTCATAACGTGTAAAAATATTTCTGTTTTTCCACTTCCAGTAATTCCATCAATTAAGTAAGAATAGTGTTTTCTTTGAGTAATTTGATTATAAACATATTGTTGCTCTTCATTCAATACTTTAAACTTATAATTTTTTATTTCATCAAATATAACTACTTTTTCTATTTTACTTTGGTTTATTGCTTTATCTTTTAGAGAAGGTGGTAAAATAGCATTTAAACTTGCTGCATATGATGAACCATACTGATTGACTAGAAAATTAGCCAGTTCAATTTGGCTATCATCTAATAGAGGGGTTTCATCTATTACTTCAAGTATTGGCTTTAATTTAAAATTTGGTTTTTGGCTAGTAATATTTATTACATAAGCTATATATATGTTATTACTTTGGCCAAATGAAACTTTTACCCTATCTCCAATTTTTACTCTTGTTAAAAGTTCTTCAGGAATACTATACGTAAACAACCTGTCGATTTCTTTTACTGTTGCAAATTCTATAATAACTTCACAGAACATTATCTCTCTCTTTTATCTTAATTTTTCCACTATATAATTCATCAACTGCAATAGATATAGGTTTTTGTCTTTTTAACTTCTCATTTAACTCAACTTTCTTTTTAATACGTACTGGGTCAATTATTTCATGGTTGCGTGCGTTGGAAGTTTCGTTTGCTATATCAATTATTTGCCTTGCTCTTCTTGCTGTTGCAATTATAATAGAGTACCGGCTTGTCACTGGGGGTTCATTGGGCTCACTATTCAATTTTTGTAATATCTGATTATACGATGGTTGTAACATATATTGTCTCCTTTAAATTTAATTTTCAAGCATTGATTGAATATGCTCTTTATAGTGCTTGCTTTTTAATTTTTCTGATTTAGTGATATATCTTATTTGTTCAATAGCATCTTTTAAGCTATCATTTATCACTATATAGTCATATTCTTTAAATAACAGCAGTTCTTCTCGAGCTCTTTCTAGTCTTTTTTCTACAACTTCTGGCAGTTCGGTATTTCTACTAATTAGTCGTTCTTTTAATTCCTCAAAAGTCGGAGCCATAATAAAAATAAAAATGGCATCAGGATATCTTCTTTTTACTTGTAGAGCACCCTGAACTTCAATTTCCAAAATAATGTCAAATCCTTCTTTAACCACTTCGTTTATAAAAGCCTTTGGTGTTCCATAATAATTGTCACAAAAATGAGCATATTCAATTAATTCATTATTTTTTATCATTTCTTCAAATTCAATTTTAGTCTTATAAAAATAATGTACTCCATGAATTTCACCTTCACGTTTATTCCGCGTTGTAGCAGATATGGAAAGTTTAAAGTTATCATCTTTTAATAATTCTTGAACAATTGTTCCTTTTCCTGAACCAGACGGACCAGACAAAACAAGTTTTAGTCCCTCCATATTAAGCCTCCTTCTAAAAATATGATTTTTATTATAACATACCTTTCTTTTATTTACAAAAAAATTGTGATATACTTTTTGATATCGCTACTTTATAATAGATTTTACACTATCATAACTAAGGGAGGTTTTTTATGCTTGACGGAATAGTCTTATCTAATATTATAAATGAACTAAAGCAAACACTTTTAGGTGGAAGAATTGACAAAATTTATCAAACTGAAAAAGAAGAATTGCTTATGATTATAAGAAATAACAGAACAAAACATAAACTTGTGCTTAATGCTCATAGTTATTACCCAAGACTTAATTTGTCAACTTTAGCTGAAAATACATCTGAAAGTCCGCCAATGTTTTGTATGCTTTTGAGGAAGCACCTTATTGGAGGAAAAATTATTAATATTTTTCAACCTGATTTTGAGCGTATTGTAGAAATTGACATTGAAGCAGTAAATGAACTTGGAGACCGAGAAAATAAAAAGCTTATTCTTGAAATCATGGGAAGACATAGCAACCTTATTTTTATTAATGAGTATAATACGATAATAGATAGTATTAAACACATATCATATGATAAAAGCAGTCTTCGTCCAATATTACCAAATTATAAATATGCTTATCCTAGTAATCAAAATAAGTTAAATCCACTTTCTACTTCTAAAGAAGAATTCATAGTGCAAATTAAGACAAAAGATTTACCTTTTTTCAAATGCATTTATACTTCTTATACTGGTATAAGTCCAATTATAGCCCAAGAAATGTGTCTTAGAGCAAATTTTAAAGAAGACAAAATAGGATCCAATGCTACTTTAGCGGAAATTGAACAACTATTTAATGTATTTAATGATATAATAAGTGATGTTAAAAACGCAACCTATAATCCTGTTTTGTATACAGATGATGAAGAATTACCGATTGAGTTTTATAGTTTTCCTTTGGAATTATACCAAAATTTAAATCAACAGTCATATATTTCCATAAGTGAACTTGTAGAACTATATATTTATAAAAGAAATCAAAGATTTACCGTGGCACAAAAAACATCCGATATAAGAAAGTTAGTCCAAAATTTTATTGATAGAGCAAAAAGAAAGCAAGCCCTACAGCAAAAAGCTATTGAAGACACTGAAACAAATGAACTATATAAAATTTATGGGGAACTTCTAACTTCTTATTCGTATAGTATTGCCAAAAATGCCGATAGCTTTACAACACAAAATTATTATGTTGAACCTTATGAAGATATAACAATACCTCTTAATCCTAAAAAAACAGCTATAGAAAATGCACAAGCTTATTTTAAAATATATAATAAGGCAAAACGTACATTTGTTGCAGCTACTGAACAATTAAAAGTAATAGCTGAAGACTTAGATTATTTAAACTCTGTTCTAATCTCACTGGACATGCTTGAAACAGAAACAGATATTCTTGAGCTTAGACAAGAATTAATACAAATGGGATATTTAAAAAAGAAAGCTAAACATCCTAAGAAGTTGCCTAGAAATAGTAATCCGTATATGAAATATAAAACTTCGTCAAATTTGGAAATTTATATAGGAAAAAATAATTTTCAAAATGATAGTTTAACAATGAAATATGCTAAACCCACTGACATGTGGTTTCACATTAAAGATGCTCCAGGCTCACATGTTATAGTCAGAATACCTAGCCAATATGAACTTACTAATCAAGACTTACTAGAGTGTGCATCTTTGGCAGCATATTTTAGTAGCAGCAAAAACTCTAGTAACGTTTCTATTGACTATACTTTAAAAAAACACATTAAGAAAATACCTAACGCCAAACCTGGTATGGTTATTTACACACATTTTAAAACTTTAGTTGTAACTCCAAATGAAAAACTAGTTACTAGCTTAGAAGCATAATTATCTTAGAATAAAAAAAAGAGAAAGATACCTAGGCTTTCTCTTTTTTTTATTCACTATTGGTCGTTACTTTCCAATTCTTCATTTTCTTCCGTATCGTCCTCTAAAACGGGCTCAGCAGTAGCAAATAATGCTTGTGCAAAAGCCTGTGGATTAAATACTTGTAAGTCTTCAATTTTTTCACCGACACCAATATATTTTACAGGGACATTCATTGAACCACAAATACCTACAACTGCTCCACCTTTAGCAGTACCATCCAGTTTAGTTAAAACAATACCATCCACATTAGCAATTTCATTAAACGTTTTTACTTGCGAAATTGCATTTTGTCCAGTAGTTGCGTCCAAAACAATAAGAACTTCTTTATGTGCATCAGGATATTCTCTATCAATAATTTTACCAATTTTTTCAAGTTCTTTCATCAGATTAGTTTTATTTTGGAGTCTTCCTGCTGTATCACAAATTAAAATATCTGCCTTTCTTGCTTTTGCAGCAGCAATTCCATCATACACAACAGAAGCTGGATCAGACCCTTCTGCATGCTTAACAATTTCAACGCCTGCTCTATCAGCCCATACGCTTAATTGTTCAATTGCAGCAGCTCTAAATGTATCAGCCGCTGCAACCACAACTTTCTTTCCATCTTGTTTAAATTGATAGGATAATTTACCTATAGTAGTTGTTTTACCAGCACCGTTTACTCCAATTACTAGTATAACATTGGGTTTGTCCTCCACAATTACAGGCGTAATTTCATGTGCTAGTAGAATATCACTTATTATTTTTTGTAAAGCATAATTTAATTCACTAACATCCGTTAATTTATTTTCCTTAACTACAGCTCGTAGTTTTTCCATTATATCAAGAGTGGTATCCACTCCAAAGTCAGCCATTATTAACGTTTCTTCTAGTTCTTCATATAAGTCTTCGTCAATCTTCTTAAAGTTTTTCAAAACATTTTCTATGCTACTTACTATGTTGTCCCTTGTTTTTGTAAGTCCACTAAATAAACGTTTAAACAAGCCTGCTTTTTTAGGCTTGGTACTTTCGCCTGGCTCATCTGGTTCTTCATTTGGAACTTCTTCTTCGCCTGGAATTTCTTCCACTTCAATTTCTTCAGCTTCTACAACTTCTGGAATTAATGGAAGTTCCTCTTCTGAAGTAGTTACTTCAACAGGTGATATTTCTGTTATAACTTCAGAAGGATTTTCCTCTACTGAGTGTTCTTTATGTTCTTTATGTTCTTCATGTTTGTCCAATATTGCTTTAAAAATATTGAATTTTCCTCTGGGTTTCTTTTCTTTAGTCTTTTCCTCAGAAGGAGGTTCTTGGTGCGTTTCAGTAGTTTCCTCTAATATCTCAACAAGTTCTTCTGGTACTAGCTCTTCTAATATCTCAACGGGCTCTTCTTTCACTATCTCTTCTAATATCTTAACGGGCTCTTCTTGTACTAGTTCTTCTAATATCTCAACGGGCTCTTCTTTCACTATCTCTTCTTTAGCCGGTTCAACTAACTCAACAGGTTTTTCTTTTTTAGCCTTTTTAGATCTAGGCTTTTTAGGTTTTGTAGTAGTTGGCTCAGTAGGTTTTTCGATTACTACTTCTTCAACTAATACCTCAACAGGCTCTTCTGGTACTAGCTCTTCTAATATCGCAACAGGTTCTTCTTTGTTCTGTTCAACTAGTGTTTCTTTTTTAGCCTTTTTCGATTTAGATTTTTTAGATGTTTTAGTAGTTGATTCAGCAGGCTTTTCACTTACTACTTCTTCAACTAATATCGCAACAGGCTCTTCTGGTACTAGCTCTTCTAATATCGCAATAGGTTCTTCTTTGTTCTGTTCAACTAGTGTTTCTTTTTTAGCCTTTTTAGATTTAGATTTTTTAGATGTTTTAGTAGCTGGTTCAGCAGGTTTTTCACTTACTGGTTCTTCAATTAATATTTCAACTTGTTCTTCTAATGTTTCCACAAGCTCTTCTTTAACAGGTTCTTCTTTTGTTACCTTTTTAGGCCTACCTTTTTTAGTTTGTTTAGTAGTCGGTTCTGTAGGTTTTGCAGCTATTTCAACTGGTTTTTCCTCCAACTCTTCAGATAATATTTCCGGCAGTTCTTCTTTTTTATATTCTTCTATTAATACTTCTTCAGGATTTTCTTTCTCAATTTCTTTTATAACTCTTTTTCTAAGATTTTCCGCTTCTTCTAGTTGTTTAATTCTTGTTTCTTTATTGTTACTTTCCTCAACTTTTACTAGCTGATTTTTATTAGGTTCTGGCTCTTCATAGTTATTTAATGCTCTTGCTCTAAGTCTTTCTTCCTCTTCAAGCTCCCTCAGTCTTCTTTCCCTAGGGTTATTTTCTTCAAATTCCCTCATTCTTCTTTCACGACGTTCCCTTTCTGTTTCCCTGCTACTTTTTACTTCTTCTGTAAGCAAAGTTTGTTTTTTCGTTTTTTCTTCCTTGCTAACTACATTTTGCTCTATACTTTCTTCTTTCTTATCTTTCTTACCAAATAATTTTTTGAAAAAAGACATAAAAAAATCAACCCCTTTTATAATTTTCAGTGTCCTAAATTTTAACACAGAACTGAAAAAAAAAAAAGAGCCTGATAATAAATTACTTTTTATTATCAGGCTTTAATTTTCTCAAAGCACCACGAGCAGCGTTTTGCTCAGCTTCTTTTTTGCTTTTTCCTAAGCCTTTTCCACATTCATATTTGCCATGCCATACACTAACATAGAAGTCTTTGTTATGGTCTGGACCAATTTCATCAGTGACTTCATATCTTATAGGTTCAGTACTATATTGTTGAATAAATTCTTGTAGCAATGTTTTATAATCTGCGTAAAGCTCTTCAATTGCAATATCATTATATTCTGATATAAGAGTTTTATTTAGAAAAGCTTCCACTGCATCATATCTTCCATCCAAAAATATAGCACCAGTAATTGCTTCAAAAGCATCTGCTAAAATAGAATTTCTACTTCTTCCGCCCGTCATTTCTTCACCTTTTCCAAGCAAAATGTAGTTTCCGACATTTACTTTCTTAGCAATTTCAGCCAAAGAAGCTTCACATACAATACTCGCACGACTTTTTGATAGATCTCCCTCTTGCAGATGAGGATACTTTTTGAATAAATAAGAACTTACAATTAAATCTAAGATAGCATCCCCCAAAAATTCTAACCGCTCATTGTCTTTTATGTTCTTATTTCTATGTTCATTTGCATATGAGCTATGGGTTGTAGCTTGTTCTAAAAGTTGTTTGTTTACAAAACTATATCCTATAACTTTTTCTAAACTATTTAATTGTTCATTTCTATTTGTAAACGTTGGCATGATCTCATCTCTTTTCTCTTCTTTAAATAAATAAATAATTAATAAAACCAACTCTTATTAATTATGTTTAATGAAAAATAACAAATTTACGCACGTTGTTCCCAAATTCGTTGTCATGAATTAGGCCTCACAGGAATGAGGATTTAGTAGACAACTAATTTAGACCTTTTGCTTGTTTAACTAAAGTTACTATATCTTCTATAGTCTTAATTTTTTCTACATCCTTGTTGCTAACTTCAATATTAAACTCGGCTTCTACAGCCATCATAATTTGAAATACATCCAGTGAATCTGCATTCAAATTATTAGTAAAAGATGTGCGAGCTGATAACTTATCTTTAGAGCAATTTAGATGTTCGGCAATAATCTCCTTTACTCTATCTAATATCATTTTTCCACCTCTTTTAAAAATTATACTTTGATAACATTATATACAGATTTTGGATGTAGTATGATTTTGTTCTTATTGGAAATTTTTAGTTAGTTTCTCTATTAATTCATTCTTAGCAAAGCTTTCCGCTTGCAGGATTGTGCTACATATTTCAGCTTCTTTAGCATTGCCATGAGTCTTTATAACAATCCCTTTTATTCCTAAAAGAGGTGCGCCTCCCTTATCTGAATAATAAAATTTATTTTTTAGATTATTTATACCATCCTTCATAATTAAAGCAGCAATTTTAGTTTTTAAACTCCTTTTAAATTCTGTTTTTAAAATCGAAAATATCCAAGAGCCAAATCCTTCCATAAATTTTAATACAACATTGCCGACAAATGCATCACATACTAATATGTCAGCTTTGCCATTAGAAATTTCTCTAGCTTCGATATTTCCAATAAATCTAATTTTTTTATCTTCTTTAAGTAATGCAAAAGTTTCTTTAGTCAAAGAATTTCCTTTTTCTTCTTCAACTCCTACGTTTATTAATCCAACTTTTGGTTTCTTTATGTCCATAAATTCCTGCATATAAATGGTTCCAATATGGGCAAATTGTTGCAGATAACTTGCTTTAGAATCCATATTGGCTCCGCAGTCTATAAGTAAAGTATATCCTTTTTTGGTTGGAAGAAGCACTGGTAAAGCAGGACGTTGTACACCTTTAATCCTACCAACAAGCAATGTCCCTCCGCTCAAAAGAGCTCCTGTATTTCCAGCTGATACAAATCCATCAGCTTCTTTGTTTTTTACAAGGTTTAAGCCTACTACCATTGACGAATCTTTTTTAGTCCTTATTGCATTAACGGGAGAGTCTTCCATGGTTATAACTTCTTTGCAATCAACAATTTCTATCATGTTTTTGTTATATTTATATTTTTGTAATTCTTGCTTTATTAGAGGTTTTTGGCCAACAAGAATAAGCTTTGCAGAACAAGTCTCTAAAGCTTTTATACATCCTTTAATTATTTCTGCTGGAGCGTTGTCACCGCTCATAACATCTACTGCAATTTTCATAAGTATACACCCTTTCAGATTTATCTAATATTTATTGAAAAAGCAATTTGTCTCTATAATTATACACAAAAAGACAGCCAAGGCTGTCTCTTTAATCAACAGTAATTACTGCACGTCCTTTATATGAACCACATGCTTTGCATACTCTATGAGGCATCATAAGTTCACCACATTTAGTACATTTAGTTAAATTAAGTGGAGAAAGTTTCCAGTTTGCTTTACGTTTATTTCTACGGGCTTTCGATGTCTTTCTTTTTGGTACTGCCATTTTTGCACCTCCTAAAACTTATACATTCTAATTTAAATATCTGAGTATAGTTTTAAATGAATAAAACTATACATTCAGAGATTATAAATCGTTCATAAAACCAATAATTCATAGGATTTTTAGTTCTACAATACATACTAAACAATTATACAGATACTACTATAATTTGTCAATACATTAGTTTTATCTCAAACTTGGCAAGAAGACTCCCGCCTTTACAGGCAGGTAGAAAAATTGCCATTAATTCGTGATACAACTTAATTATTTATTAATTAAAGCAACTGCGTCTCTTGCAATCATAAGTTCTTCATTAGTTGGAACAAGCATTATACGAACTTTAGAGTCTGTAGCAGATAAATCTCTTTCAACGCCTCTGCATTTATTTTTCTCTAGGTCAATCTTAACTCCCATCCAACTTAACATTTCTGCTAATTCTGCACGCATAATTGCATTGTTTTCTCCAAGTCCACCTGCAAAAGCAATTGCATCAACACCATTCATAAGTGCTGCATATCCTCCAATATAAAATACTAGTCTATGTTGGAAAACATCCATTGTGTAACGACAATTTTCGTCTCCAGCCACAATACCATCTTCTATTTCTCTAAAGTCACTTCCTATTCCAGAAACTCCAAGAATACCTGATTTTTTGTTAAGAATATTTTCAACTTCTTTTGCACTAAGTCCTTCTTTTTCCATTATAAAAGAAATAACTGCTGGGTCAACATCTCCTGAACGAGTGCCCATTGCAAGCCCTTGTAGTGGAGTAAATCCCATTGATGTTTCAACTGATATTCCTCCATCAACAGCACATACACTTGCACCATTTCCAAGGTGACACACAATTATTTTTGTTTCTTCAATAGGTTTTCCAAGCATGTCAGCTACTCTTTGAGCAACATATTTGTGTGAAGTTCCGTGGAAACCATATTTACGAATACCATATTTTTCATAGTACTCTTTTGGTATTGCATACATATAAGCTTTTTTAGGCATAGTTTGGTGGAATGCTGTATCAAACACACCAACCATTGGAACATTTGGTAATATAGCACGAGCTGCATCAATACCAGTTAAATTTGCTGGGTTATGAAGTGGTGCAAGACCAATGCATTCTCTAATTGCTTCTTCAACTTCCTTAGTGATGATAGCTGATGAGCTAAATTTCTCACCACCATGAACAACACGATGTCCAACAGCACCAATTTCATCAACAGACTCAATACATTTAGTTTCTCCAGTGGTAAGAAGTTCAATCATTTTTTCCAATGCCACTTGATGATTTGGAAAGTCCACCATTAGTTTTACAGTTTTACCGCCTTCGGTAGTATGTTTAATAAAAGAACCATCAATTCCAATTCTCTCACATATTCCTTTTGCAATAACACTTTCATCTTCCATATTTAATAGTTGATATTTTAGTGATGAACTTCCACAGTTTACTACTAATACTTTCATTTGTATTTTCCCTTCTATACTTTAAATCTATACGTTAAAATTTTATCCTATTTTCAAGACTTTATTCTTGAATTTGTGCTTGAACTGCTGTAATTGCAACAACTCCAACAATATCTTCAGCGCTGCATCCACGTGAAAGGTCATTTACTGGTTTTGCAAGCCCTTGTGTCAAAGGTCCGTATGCATCTGCTTTAGCAAGACGTTGCACTAGCTTGTAGCCAATATTTCCAGCATCAAGGTCAGGGAATATCAATACATTTGCATGACCCCCAATTTCACTTCCTGGTGCTTTTAGGTTTGCTACTTCTGGAACTAGTGCTGCGTCTGATTGAAGTTCTCCATCAACTTTTAAGTTTGGATAATTTTCTTGTGCTATTTTTGTAGCTTCTTGAACTTTATATACATTAGGATGTTTTGCACTTCCATAAGTTGAATGTGAAAGCAATGCTACAATTGGTTCTGCTCCAACAAGTTGTTCAAAACTTTGTGCTGAACTTTTTGCAATTACAGCTAAATCTTGAGCTGATGGACTTTGGTTTAATCCACAATCCCCCATTACAAATGTTCCATGATAACCCATCTCACAGTTTGGTACTACAATTACAAAGAACGATGATACAATTTTTGTATGTGGTGCTGTTTTTAATATTTGTAATGATGGACGTAATACATTTGCTGTTGAATTAATTGCTCCTGCAACCATTCCATCAGCCAGGCCTTGTTTAACCATCATAACTCCTAAAAATAGCGGATCTTCCATCAATGGTTTTGCTCTTTCGTATGTCATGCCTTTCATTTCTCTAAGCTTTACAAATACATTAATATATTCTTCCATATGTTTAAAAGTTTTTGGATTAATGATTGTTGCTCCATCAATATCCAAACCTTTACCTACTTCTTTAATTTCACCTTCATCCCCAATTAAAATTATGTCAGCTAAGTCTTCTTTCAAAATCATCTCTGTTGCTTTAAGAGTTCTAATTTCTGTAGACTCAGGTAAAACGATAGTTTTTTTAACTTTTTTTGCACGTGCTTTAATCTCTTCTAAAAAATTCATTATATATGCTCCCTTCAAAAATTTGCCCCCTTATTATAGCGTATTATACTTCGTGTATACAAGGCCAAATGCCAAATTTCCTAGTGTTATTTATTTGTCAAAGTTCAGCAGGAACCGATATAATTTTGCTAGAAACATGGACATAAAAAAAGGAGCACAATGAATATGCTCCAAAGACATCTATCTAAAATTAATGCTACTTAAGAGATAATGTCTAGTAAAGTCTTATAGCTATCGACAATTCCATATTTAACTTTATTGTTACTAACTGCCTTAAAATGTTCTTTCGCACAATCGGTTTTCAACTGTTCTCGTAGTCTAAGGTCTAGTTCTGAAGTTGACCCTTTAGTTTCGGCTACAAAATAAATATGCTTTACACTACCTTCATAAAAAGCTATTGCCCAGTCGGGATTATATTTGCCAACAGGAGTGGTAATAAAGAAGCTGGACGGCAATTTAACATACACAGCCACATCTTCTGATATATCTAACTCAGAGGCAAAGTTTTTTTCAATGTTTGAATCATACAATACATAGTCATATAAATGCTTGATAGTTGGCAATGTGTTGTCTATATTACCTTTAATGGAAGCAGATGCAAATATGTTTGTGCTATAACTTTCAGACTGAGTGTCATACTCTATATGTTCTACTATAACGGCAGCTTTTTGGCTATTAATTAACTTTGCACTTTCAATTATGAAGTTTTCAGGGTTATTTTTGAACTGGTCAAACTTCTCACGCTCTATACCTTTTAATATCTTCACAACAGCATTTCGTGTAAGTCCAGTTCTTTCAGCCAATTTCCCTACCAAATCATATTTAATACTTTGGTTTACAGTGTTGCCTGAATAGTTTTTACTAGAAATTTTTTTAATGGCAGTACCATTTGCTAAGTCTTCTATAGATTTTATCTTGTCTGCTGTACCTGTTTCTACAAAAAAACGTAGTTTAGGTACATTTAACTTTTCGTTTAATTCTTTTATAGCTTTAACAATCAGTTCCTCTGTTTCAAAATTAACTATATATCTTGATTTCTTGTTTATCAACTTCCATAACTCTTTAAATTCCTGCATATCCAGTTTTCTTTGGTCTAGTTCTAAAGAAACTGTATTTTTAGCAGAATTTTCTGGCTTTATAGTCTCAGATAAATATGTGCTATCAAGTATTTCTATAATATTATCTTTGTACTGTTCTAAATTTTTCTCTAATTTAACACTTTGTTTCAATCTGTCATCATAATAGTTGTCTGTTAAAGTACCTTCTTTGTCTATATACTTCTTTTGGGATAAGGTATCAAATATTTTTTTGGATAAAGCAGGATTTAACTTTTCAAAAAGTTCTTTAGTGACTTTTTTAGTTCGATGTCTTATAGAGCCTGCCATTTCATGTTGCAAACTTGTTGCGAAAGCCTCGTAAGACTCACTAGCTATAACTGTTAATACATTTATTTTGTGGATATCTTCACCCAACACAGATTTATCCATACGTTCTCCGTTTTGATTTACGCAAAGTCGCAGCCCACGGCCAACTTCTTGTCGTCTTCTAATTTCGCTAGTCGTATGTTTTAGGGTGCATATTTGGAATACATTAGGATTATCCCAACCTTCCTTTAATGCAGAGTGAGAAAAAATAAATCTTACTGGGGATTTATTTGGGTCTATATCCAACAACAACTCTTTATCTTTCATAATCAAATCATAGGCATCTATATCATCAGAAGATTGTTCCTTATTAACTTTGCTATTTGTTAGTCTACCCTTTTTGTCTATAGAAAAATATCCAGCATGAGTGTTTTTGGCGGTTATACTATCTAGGTATTCTGAATATGTAGGATTGGTATGTTTTAGATTAGCTGTCATCTGAGAATATTCTTCTTCAAATATATCAGCGTAAATACCATTTAGAGCAACACCATGCTTATCATATTGCTTATAGTTGGATACTTCATCAATAAAGAATAGAGAAAGCACTTTAATTCCTTCGTTGAAAAGTTGCATCTCTCTTTCAATATGCGATTTAATAGTTTCTCTAATTTGAATACGTCTTAACTGTTCAGCACTAGTGTTTCCAATAACATCCCCAGCATAAATTTTAATACCATTTACAAATTCAACTGAGTTATCACGCCCGTCTATATTTTTGATTATAAAGTTGTTATTGTACTCCTGCAAGCCTTTTGAATGTTCATATAAGTTATATCCAAATCCCACTTTGCGCCTAATTTTGTATACGCTATTTACACCCTTAGTGTTAAAGTTTATTGTAGCCATTGGGTCTGCCGAAGCAGATAGATTAATTTCTTCTAAATAAACATATCCGCTAGTTAAGTCATTAACGGTAGTAATTCCTTTAACTGTAATTTTTTTGACTAGTTGCTGATTGTACGCATCTATTGCGTCAAGACGATACACCATATTATAGTATTTCTTATGAGTTGCTGAATAACGCAAAATCATAAGAGGGTTAAATTTGGCCAACCCCAGCATAGTCTTTTCACCCTCCACAGATTGGGGCTCATCAATTATAACTATAGGATTAGTTTTAGCTATAATATCAATAGGTTTTTGTGAACGAAACTCGTCCAGCTCCATATGAATTCTTCTTGCGTCTTTTCCGTTAGCATTAAACGCTTGGGCATTTATAATCATTACATGCATAGTATTGGACGAAGCAAAAGTGTCAAGTTCAGTTAGATTAGAAGAATTATATATAAAAAATCTTATTTTTTTACCGTACTCCTCTGCAAAATGGTCTTGTGTTATTTGCAAAGACTTATGTATCCCTTCACGAATAGCAATGCTTGGGACAACAATGACAAATTTACTCCAGCCATAGTTTTTATTTAGCTCATACATAGTCTTAATGTAAGTATAAGTTTTGCCTACGCCCGTTTCCATCTCGACTGTTAAATTAATTTTGGAAACTTCAACATTTGAGCCATCTTCTTTATTCTTCACTATACATCTTTCTAGTTCGGTAGATTTAGGAATGTAGTTGTTGCATTGAATTTCTTGAATGTTTTTAAGTATAATTTCACTAGTCATTTCTGGGATTAAAGGTTGATTGCACCATCCTGTAAAATTTATTTCTTCATTCAATTGCGAGCTTTCATTATCCATTATATAGGATGGAACTAGGTTTGGTTGCCCTTTAAATACGTCCACAACAGCACTAGCTGCGGTTGCCTGAAAATCCTGATGTTTAAATTTTAATTTCATATTGCACCTCGTATATAATTTTTTGATTGCACTAGAAGAAGGATAAAACCTAGACAAATTTTATCCTTACTTAACTTATAAAACTCTAATTTGCGTGTCTGGTGATATAGATTTAATTATCTGTTCAATGTCAAGCTTTGAGGGGCTGTTGTTAAAAGAAGCATCTCGAAACACTAGCTTAGGAGGTTTACGTCCTGCTATTTCTTTAACTAAAGTCTCAGATACATTGCTATCAAAACAAGCAATAAATTCCCCATTATAAGTATGTACTTCAAATCCGTCAATTAGTTCTGTCTTGAATGGCTTGTCTAGTGGTAAATTCCAATTAAGCACGCATCCAAACAGTAAGTCTAGGGAAGTTCTATCTTCCTTAATGTTTGATTCAGTTTCGTCCAACATATCTTGTGTGTATTCCTCTGGGGCAAAATAAACATCTTTCATATTACTAGAGTCTACCTTAAATACTCTAAATCCTCCATCAAACTTAGCATCTGGATTGTCTTCGGATATTTTCTTGCTTGCACGACGTATACGCTCTTTACCAATTTCGCATATGTTCTTGTAGCCTGCTTTATAGGCTTCCGTTTTTTCGTCACAAACTTCTGGAATTTGCACCATTATAAATTTACGATTGCCTCCATCTTCAGCATTAAGTTGCATTACGGCATGGGCAGTTGTTGCTGAACCCGAAAAGAAGTCTAGGATGATATCATCTTTATTTAAAATAATTTCTATAAAATCAGATATTAGCTTAATTGGTTTTGGATGGTCAAATATTTTATTATTAAATAATTTTTTCAAAGTTTCAGTTCCGTTACCACTACTATATTCTGGTTTATAAAATAAAGATTTTGGTTTTGTAGAAGGCATTTCTTCATCAGGACGTTGCTTTTTATAAATACTTATTTCACTATTAGATTTTTTTACAATAATGTCTTCAATATTGTTATACATTTTGCTTTTGCTCCATCGCCATGACATTTCTTTATCGTTAGTTGTAGGAAATACTTCAACATCATTTACAGAAGTTCTTTCCAAACTTATATTTAGATTTTCGTCAATATATACGGGAAAATATAAATTTGGACGTTTACTTCTTGGAGCATTTATTCCTGTTGATTTTAAATTTGCTCCTTGTTTATAATATCCTTTCTCATCTATTTTCCATTTTTCTATTTCTTTATTATCTTTAATTAGTAAATTACTAAATTTTACTCCTTTAATAGTTTTTGTATAAACTAGAGTATACTCATGTGTGCCAGCAAAACCATATTCATCATTATTTCCTTTAAAGTTTAAAACAGTGGCAAGTAAACTTACGAAATTGTTCTCGCCAAATATTTCATCACATATTTTCTTTAAATTTTCTACCTCATTGTCATCAATACTAATAAATATAACTCCATCATCACTGAGTAAATTTTTAGCTACTCTAAGTCTGGAGTACATCATACTACACCAATCAGAATGAAATCTTCCATTAGTATCTGTGTTTTTATGCATACGATTGCCATCTTCGTATAATTCAAGGTATTCTTCATACTCTTCTTTAGACTGCTTAAAATCATCATCATAGACAAAACTATCTTTGCCAGTATTATATGGAGGGTCAATATATATCATCTTCACTTTACCAAGATAACCTTCTTGCAACAATTTTAATACTTCTAGGTTATCCCCTTCAATATATACATTTTCTGTTGTATCCCAATTTACACTTTCTTCTTTGCAAGGTCTAAGCGTTTTCCTGATGGGCTTGTTAGCCTCAATCATTGCTTTTTTCTTTCCTACCCACGTAAACTCATACGCTTCATTGCCATCCACTACATCTTCTGATAACATCTGCTTTAGCATTTTAAAATTAATTCCTCTTTTTAATTTAGCAGTGCTTTTGTCCATCATTTCAGTAACACAATTTGGAAATAGCTCTGCTATCTTATCAATGTTTCTATCAGTCAAATTAACCGTCTCCATCCTCAGTTTCTCCATTCATTTATCCTCCACATAGTATTTAAATTATTTTAATTTACTTGTAATTCAGCTTAAATATGTAATTTAATCAGCAACCCATATAATGACACATTAAATTTACATTTTATACATGTCAAGCTATAAATTTATTATAATATGAAAATAAATAAAGTGCAATAAAATTATAATCTAGTTAAATAAGTTAAAATTTGTAACACATTCCTAACTAGAGGGAAATTCAATGGCGTTGAAACAACTAGAGTTATTATGTTAAACGTAGAGGAAAGATGTTAAAAGACTAGACAAGGTTTAGTAAATATCTACTAGAGAGAGGAAATATACTAGAGTATTTTGCCGATTGTATTTTGTTAAATATAGTCGTATAATTTAATGGTTAACCAATGTGAAAAACAAGTAACAGAGCAGTCACGAAAAAACCAAGTAGCAAATAGGCGAAAAATTAACTAGTAGACCAGCTGTGAAACAACAAGTAGCAAGCCACTAACAACCACACAATAAAATTATAAAAGCAAGATACGTTTTAGAAATTAAAAACAAAGCAAGAACAAAATATATTTCAAACACCATTAAAGCAAGAACTAGAGATGATTCAAACAGCATTAAAGCAAGAACTAGAGATGGTTCAAACAGCATTAAAGCAGGAATAAGAGATGATTCAAACAGTATTAAAGCAGGAATAAGAGATGCTGCAGACAGTATTAAAGCAGGAATAAGAGATGGTTCAAACAGTATTAAAGCAGGAATAAGAGATGGTTCAAACAGCATTAAAGTAGGAATAAGAGATACTTCAAGCAGCATTAAAGCAGGAATAAGAGATGATTCAAACAGCATTAAAGCAAGAATAAGAGATATTTCAAACAGCATTAAAGCAGGAATAAGAGATGGTTCAAACATCGTTAAAGTAAGAACTAGAGATGCTTCAAACACTATTGAAGTAAGAACTAGAGATGGTTCAAACAGTATTAAAGCAGGAATAAGAGATGGTTCAAACATCGTTAAAGTAAGAATAAGAGATGGTTCAAACAGCATTAAAGCAGGAATAAGAGATACTTCAAACAGTATTAAAGCAGGAACAAGAGATGCTTCAAACATCATTAAAGCAAGAATAAGAGATATTTCAAACATCATTAAAGCAGGAACAAGAGATGCTTCAGACACCGTAAAGCAAGAATAAGAGATGGTTCAAACATCATTGAAGCAAGAATAAGAGATGGTTCAAACATCGTTAAAGTAAGAACTAGAGATATTTCAAGCACCAAACATCATTAAGGGAAAACCATGGCCATGGACTTTTCTTTAAACCAAAATAAATATAAAACTGTTTATAATCTCTCCAAAAGATTTAAACCATGGATAATAAACATAGTGTTACCTTATTAATAATCATACATTTGAGATTATAAACAGGGCATGTGAAAGCTATAAAAAAACAAGATACATACAACTATTTAAAAAAAGGCTCTAAAGAAATTGCTTTAGGCCTATTTCTAGCGTAAAAAAATATTTTAGGCTAAAATTGCAAGCTGATAGGACTATAAAAACAGATTTTCTAGTGAAATGAAATTCGTTTATAAAAATCTTAAAAAAAAGGCTTGACATAGATTGTACATTTTGTTATAGTATTAAAGTATTCCTCGATAGCTCAGCGGCAGAGCATTCGGCTGTTAACCGAAGGGTCGTAGGTTCGAACCCTACTCGGGGAGCTTAAAATTAAATATAGGGGTGTAGTTCAGTCGGTAGAACATCGGTCTCCAAAACCGAGTGCCATGGGTTCAAGTCCTGTCGCCCCTGTTACTAAAAGGTTTATAATTCTTTAATAGAGGATTGTAAGCCTTTTTTTGTTGTATCAAAATTACATTATAAAATATGCTGTAAGTTCTGCAAAAGCTTTAATTGTTTGTATAGTTTAAATTTATTTTAGGCTGTCAATTAACTTATAAATTTAAGTATGATATAATGGCAGTATAAAATTTATTAGGAGGATTTTTTATGGCAAATAGGAAATTAGTATCTTTTGACTTTGCAATTAAATATTTATTAAGACAAAAAGATAATTTTGAAATACTAGAGGGATTTTTAACAGCTCTATTAAATGAACCTATAGAAGTCCTAGATATAATTGAAAGTGAAAGTAATAAAAACACGGAAATATTAAAAGGAAATCGAGTAGACCTTATGATAAGAGATAGTAAAGATAGAAGAATTATTGTAGAAATTCAGCATGCTTCAGAAGTAGATTATCTTGAAAGAATGGTATTTGAAACATCAAAGACTATTGTGGACAACTTGGATAAGGGGAAAGATTATGGTGACATAGTTAAAGTTATCTCTATAAATATTTTATATTTTAATTTAGGAGAAGGCAATGGCTATGCCTATAAAGGAGAACTAAAATTTAATGATATAAATGAAAAAAATATGGAAAAGGCAAGACTTAAATATCCAACAGATAAACTCCCAGAATATTATATAATAAGAACAAATAAATTTAAAAATATAGTAAAAACGGCATTAGATGAGTGGATTTATATGTTCAAAAATAATGAGGTAAGAGAAGACTCCGACACAAAAGGAATTTCTCTAGCAAAGGAAAAACTAGATATATTGAAAATGGACGAAAACCAAAAAAGAGAATATGATAAATTTATTCATAATCGTCGTGTATCAAATTCTATATTGGCAACAGCAAAAGCTGAAGGAGAAGAACAGGGTAGAAAAAAAGGATTAAAAGAGGGCTTAAAACAAGGTAAAGAAGAAGGTTTAAAACAAGGTGAAGAGAAAGGCTTGAAAAAAGGTTTAAAACAAGGTAAAGAAGAAGGTTTAAAACAAGGTGAAGAAAAAGGCTTGAAAAAAGGTTTAAAACAAGGTAAAGAAGAAGGTTTGAAACAAGGTAAAGAAGAAGGTTTGAAAGAAAAGACTATTGAAATAGCAATTAGTTTATTAGATATATTAGACGATGAAACTATAGCATTAAAAACCAAATTATCTTTAAAAGAAATCCAGAAATTAAGAAAAAGAAAATAAGGGAAAAAGCTCAGAACGCTTTTTCCCTTATCACGAATAACAGATTTAGTCACGTTGTTCCTAAATCCGTTATCACGAATAATAAAAACCACCCATATAACGGGTGGTTTTTATTATATCAAGATTACATTATAAAATATGCGGTAAGTTCTGCAAAAATATATAATTCAAACTAATTAACTTATAAATTTAAGTATGATATAATGGCGGTATAAAATTTATTAGGAGGATTTTTTTATGGCAAATAGGAAAGTAGTATCTTTTGATTTTGCAATTAAATATTTATTAAGACAAAAAGATAATTTTGAAATACTAGAGGGATTTTTAACAGCTCTATTAGATGAGCCTATAGAAGTCTTAGATATAATTGAAAATGAAACAGAACTATTAAAAGAAAATCGACTAGACCTTATGATAAGAGATAGTAAAGATAGAAGAATGATTGTAGAAATTCAGCATGGTTCAGAAGCAAATTATCTTGAAAGAATGGTGTTTGAAACATCAAAGATTCTTGTGGATAACTTAGATAAAGGGAAATATTATTTTGACATGGTTAAAGTTATTTCTATAAATATTTCATATTTTAATTTAGGAGAAGGCGATGGGTATGTATATAAAGGTGGACCGAAATTTAATGATATGAATGAAACAAATACGGAAAAGGCAAGACTTAAATATCCAACAGAGAAACTCCCAGAATATTATATAATAAGAACAAATAAATTTAAAAATGTAGTGAAAACAGCATTAGATGAGTGGATTTATATGTTCAAAAATAATGAGATAAGAGAAGAAGCCGACACTAAAGGAATTTCCCTAGCAAAGGAAAAACTAGATATATTGAAAATGGATGAAAACCAAAAAAGAGAATATGATAAATTTATTAATAATCATCGTGTATCAAATTCTGTATTGGCAAGTGCAACAGCTGAAGGAGAAGAACAGGGTAGAAAAAAAGGCTTAAAACAAGGCAAAGAAAAAGGTGCAAAAGAAAAGGCTATTGAAATAGCAATTAACTTATTAGATATATTAGACGATGAAACTATAGCATTAAAAACCAAATTACCTTTAAAAGAAATCCAAAAATTAAGAAAAGAATAAAAACCACCCATATAACGGGTGGACAGACCGTACACGATTGTCTATAGTCTGATTTTTTATCTGTATTCTATTACTTCTGAAAATTCCTTGCGTGACCTTGGAAGACCTTCATCAGCAGGATGTCCTATTGCTAAAATTGCAACAGGAACACAATTTTCAGGTAAATTTAGTATCTCTTTTGTTTTATCCGCATCAAATCTGCCTAGCCAAACAGTACCAAGATTATTTTCAGTTGCCGAAAGCGTCATAAATGCTCCTGCTATAGAACAACTTACAGTCCCTATACTTTGGTTGCAAGGCATCATTAAATCAGTTGATGAACATATAACAATTAAATTTGGAGCTTGTTGTACACAAGATTGGTCATAACAGGCTTTTAACATATCACTACTTTTTTCGTTATCTTGATTATTAAATACAATAAATTTCCATTCTTGACAATTGCGTGCGGATGGAGCCATTCGTCCAGCCTCAAGAACTTCATCTAAAGTCTCTTTTGAAATTGGTTGTGGAGTAAAGCTTCGTATACTTTTTCTTTTATTAATTGCTTCTTTTACTGTCAATTTTTTCATCTCCTTAAAATAGTTTAGTCACAAATACTATAGTTCTTTTGAAGTATTTACATCTGAAATACTGCGTTATATATAATAAAATACCAAAACAATTATATCGTCATCTATAGCTAAAAGCAATATTTCCGCATAAATTTTGATAAGACATAAATCCCGATGCAAAAGAAATTAACAAAAAAATAATTTAGTGGGTTGACAAGCTAGAGTTAATGTGATAAAATTCAAAAAGTAAAAGGTAATAGATTTGGCCCAGTGGTACAGTTGGTTAGCACACCGCCCTGTCACGGCGGGGGTCGAGGGTTCGAGTCCCTTCTGGGTCGTAAAGTAAAAGGTAGAGTTATGCTCTATCTTTTTTTATGTTGTATATGCTAAAAAGACATGTGTTATAATACATATGTCTTTTTTTTATATTCAAAAATATATTAATTAATCTTAGGAGGATGAAATGAGAAGAAAAGATAGAGAAGTTACAAACATTGAAGAAATTTATAAAGTTATAGACGAGTGTAGCTGTTGCAGAATAGGGTTTTATGATGAAGGAGAAGTGTATATTTTGCCTATGAATTTTGGGTATTCCGTATGTGATAATTCTACCATACTATATTTTCATACAGCTAAGGAAGGCAGAAAAATAGGTTTAATTGAAAAAAGTGAGAATGTTGGTTTTGAAATGGACACTGGCAATAAATTAAATGTTGCAGAAGTGGCTTGTTCATGTTCTACAAGTTTTAAAAGCATAATTGGAAGTGGTGCGATTTCATTTGTTAATGACAAAACAGAAAAAGAATTTGCCCTACAAAAAATAATGAGTCAAAGTACAAAAAAAGATGGATGGAAGTTTGATGATAAGATGTTAGAAAGTGTTTGTATTTTTAAAATACTAGTCAATAAAATGACTTGCAAAGTCCATAAATAGATATATAATATATTAAAAAAGTGGCAATATTTTAAAATAGGAAGGATATAGTAATGAGAATAGGAATGGGATATGATGTCCATAAACTTGTGGAAAATAGAGACTTGATTTTAGGAGGCGTAAAAATAGAGTATATAAAAGGACTTCTTGGACATTCCGATGCGGATGTTTTGTTGCATGCTATAATGGATGCTTTGTTGGGAGCGAGTGGACTTGGGGATATAGGCACACATTTTCCTGATACTGATGAAAAATATAAAGGTATATCAAGCTTAAAGTTACTAGAGAATGTGGGAATACTATTAAAGGACAACCATTTTAGCATAAGCAATATTGACTCGACTATAGTTGCACAAAAGCCCAAGCTATTACCATATATTAATACGATGAGAGAAAATATAGCTAGAACTTTAAAGCTAGAAGTTAATCAAATAAATATAAAAGCTACTACAGAAGAAGGACTAGGATTTACAGGAAGCGGAGAGGGAATTTCTTCGTACGCAATAACATTACTAGAAAGGATAGAGATATGATTAAAATTTATAATACGTTGACAAAACAGAAAGAGGAATTTGTGCCTATTGAACCGAACAAAGTGAAAATGTATGTATGTGGTCCTACGGTTTACAATTTAATTCACATTGGGAATGCACGACCATATATATTTTTTGATGTTGTGCGTAGGTATTTTGAGGCAACTGGGTACGATGTAAACTATGTGCAAAACTTTACTGATGTGGATGACAAAATAATTAAGAAGGCAAATGAAGAAGGAAAGAGCACTGGAGAGATAGTGGACTTTTATATTAAGGAAACATTGGCAGATGCAAAAAACCTTAATGTTAATCCTGCTACTTGCAATCCACGTGTTACGGAAGAAATGCCTGAAATTATAGAGATGATAGAACAACTAATCGAAAAAGGATTTGCGTATGAAGTTGATGGAACCGTTTACTTTAGTACAAATGCTTTTGACGGATACGGAAAGTTGTCAAAAAAAGTCCTAGAAGAATTGGAAGCAGGAGCAAGAATTGAAGTTGCTGAGGTTAAAAGAAATCCCTTTGATTTTGTGTTGTGGAAACCAAAAAAAGAAGGAGAACCTTATTGGGAAAGTCCTTGGGGACAAGGCCGTCCAGGGTGGCACATTGAATGTTCAGCTATGAGCAAAAAATATCTAGGAAAAACAATTGATATTCATGCAGGAGGAGAAGATTTAGTATTTCCACATCATGAAAATGAGATTGCACAAAGTGAAGCAGTAAATGGTGTACCATTTTCTAATTATTGGATGCACAATAGTTTTTTGAATATAGATAATCAAAAAATGTCGAAATCACTAGGAAACTTCAAAACGTTAAGAGATGTTGGCGAAGCTTATGGTTATGATGTTGTAAGATTTTTTATGCTTGCCTCTGCACACTATAGAAGTCCGCTAAATTTCAGTGGTGATCTGATGGAAGCTAGTAAGAACGGACTGGATAAAATTAAAAATTGTATTGATTCTCTAGAGTTTGCAATAAAAAATATAAAAGATGAAGGTACTTGTGATGAAAGAGTGCTTGATCAGCTTGAAGTGTATGAAAAAGATTTCCATAAAGCTATGGAAAATGATTTTAATACAGCTGAAGCGATGGGGGCAATATTTGAACTAGTGAAATTTGCAAATTTCGAGCTTAAAGTCAAAAATAAGGGAGAAAAACAGAGCAATAAAGCTAATTTAAAGTCGATTTTGCAAAAATTAAATAAATTAATTGACATTTTAGGTTTAATTTATGAAAAAACTGGTAATGCTCATGATAGTATTACGAATGAAGAAATTGAGAAATCAATTGAGGAACGAAAACTTGCTAAAAAAGCAAAGGATTTTGCTAAAGCAGATGAAATAAGAAATTATTTAGCAAGCTTAGGAGTAGAAATAAAAGATACTAGAGAAGGCGTACACTATAAACGTGTGTAAGGTACAAGATGATAGCAAGCAATGTTTTGAATGCTTCATCAAATGATAAAGTTAGAGCAAGGGATTATTCTCCTTTGGCTCTTGCTTATATTGGAGATGGAGTGTATGAAATTTTTATTAGAACATATGTCTTAGAAAAAGGAAATATGCCTGTAAATAAGTTGCATAAAGCTTCAAAAAATTTTGTTTGTGCAGATGGCCAAGCAAAGATTTACTATGCAATTGAGAATTTATTAAATGAAGAAGAACTTGCTGTTTTGAAAAGAGGACGTAATGCCAAAAGTGTGTCTGCACCAAAAAACGCAGATATTCGCACTTATAGATTGGCAACAGGAGTAGAGGCCCTAATTGGATACTTATATCTGCAAGGAAATATAGAGCGTATTAAAGAGCTAGTGAGAATAGGAATTGAAGAATTAGAAGGGATAAAAAATGAAAAACAGTAATTTTAAATCAAATTATAAAAAAGATAGTAGACCTAGTTATAGTGGTTATAGGAAAGATGATCGACAAAGTTCTAATCAAGATGATAAACCAAGCTATAAAAAAAATAGTAAATTTAATCATAGCAGTAAACCAACCAATAGAAACAGTGAAAGTTTCAGTTCTAATCAAGATGATAAGCCACACTATAGAAAAAGTGCAAGTTCTTCTTACCCTAAAGGTAGTAAATCACAATATAGAAACAGTGAAGGGTCAACTTACTCTCAAGATAATAAACCACACTATAGAAAAAATGAAAAACCGAGTTTTAGAAGGAATGATAGGCTGGGTTATGGAAGAAATAAGCATGCAGAAAATTATAAGTCTCTAAACTCTGAAGAAGTTTATGAAGAAAATGCTAACTTAAATGCTTCTGATATACAAGAAGAAAATATGGAGCACATTATATATGGAAGAAATTCTGTAATGGAAGCTCTTAAAGGAAATCGTACTATAGAAAAAATCTTTACTTTAAGGGGCCAAAATGAAGGCTCAATAATAAAAATTTTGGGCATGGCAAAACGAAAAGACATAGTAATTCAAGAAGTAGAAAGAACAAAATTGGATGAACTATCAAACGAAGGGAAACATCAAGGCGTAGTAGCTTATGTTGCAACCCATGAATATTCAAGTGTACAAGATATTATGGATGAGGCTAGACAAAAAAAACAAGATCCATTTATAATAATTCTTGATGGTATTCAAGACCCACATAATTTAGGGGCTATAATTAGAACAGCTCACAATGCAGGTGCACATGGGATAATTATTCCAAAACACAGAGCAGTTGGACTTACTTCAACCGTTTCAAAAGCTTCAGCAGGAGCAATTGAATATATGAAAATTGCAAGAGTAACAAATATTGCACAAACTATAGACCAATTGAAAAAAGCAAACGTTTGGGTGGCTTGTGCTGATATGGACGGAAAACCTCTATATAAAACTAATTTAAAAGGGGCAATTGCTGTCGTAATTGGAAATGAAGGTAGTGGAGTTTCACCAAACATAAAATCTAAGTGTGATTTTAATGTTTGCATTCCGATGTATGGACAAATTGCGTCCTTAAATGCATCAGTAGCATGTGCAATTGTTTGTTATGAAGTTGTAAGACAGACAAAATTTTAATAAAAATCATAATGTGTTGTATAATGTCATTGAATACATTATATAATAATTATATAGATTAAAGTTTAAAAATAATAAGAAAAGACTTTTGTCCTTTTCTTATTATCATGAACAATTTCTCGCCGATATATTACAAAGGTGGGTGAATTCTTGTCTATTTTTGATAAAAAGGAGGATATGTTGTGCTAGAAGAATTGACTGACGAGGAACTTATTAAATGTTATAGGGAAAAAAATCCAGATGCAATAGAAGTTTTAATTCAACGGTATAAAAATTATATAAGAAAACGAATTAAAAATAGTTATATTGTTGGCACAGAAATAGAGGATTTGGTGCAAGAAGGAACGATTGGCTTATTTAAAGCAATTTGCGAATATGATCCAGATAGAGAAGCAGACTTTAAAAATTTTGCAAATATTTGTATAACAAGTCACATGAATACTGCATTTAAAACTGCAACTAGGAAAAAACATATGCCTTTAAACAACAGCATATCTTTAGATCAGCAAATTGTAAATCAAGAAGACGAAAATATAACCTTGATGGATATAATAAAAAAAGATGCTGGATTAACACCAGAAGAATTAGTTATTAGTCAAGAAAACCTGGAAAGATTAATTGAATATATGAAAAGTGTTCTTAGCAAATTTGAGTTAGATGTAGCAATATTACATATAAAAGGCAAAAGTTATCATGAAATTGCTTTGTTGATGAAAAAAACACCAAAAAGTATAGACAATGCTCTTCAACGTATTAAAAGAAAATTAATTGAAGTTAAGATTGGAAAAGTTATTTGATTTTTTATCTAAAAATAAGAGAAAAAGCTCAAAACGCTTTTTCCCTTATCACGAATAACAAGAAGCCAGACAAAAGTCTAGCTTCTTATTTTGCTTGGTATTTTCTTAGTGTTTTTTAGTTGATCGAAATAACTTACATAACTTTCGTATCTTGATTTGGAAATCCTATTATCTTGCAGTAACTGTTTTATTACACATTTAGGTTCATTGATATGGTTGCACCCTACAAATTTACATTTACCTTCATACTTAGTAAACTCCCTAAAATAATATTTTAAATCATCGCAATCTATATCGTCTAGTTGTAATGAAGTAAATCCTGGAGTATCAACTACATATCCACCTTCAAGCAAAGGCATTAACTCAACGTTTCTTGTTGTGTGTTTTCCACGCTTAATTTTTTCACTTACAACGCCTGTTTCTAAAACTAGATTTTGTTGGACTTGATTTAGTATAGTGGATTTTCCTACACCTGATGGTCCAGCAAAAAATGAAGTTTTATTCCTTAATAAAAATCTTATTTTATCAAGATTAATATTTTGTATTGCGGATATGTCTACTATATTATATCCTGCTGAAGAATAAGTTCTTATCAACGTTTTGTAGTCTACTGTATTTTTTTCATCTATTTTATTGAGAATAATATGTGCATCTATTTTTTCTTTTTCCATTATTATCAAAAACTTGTCTAGTAAATCTACATGTAGTTTAGGATATGAAACAGAAAATACGATTAGACCTTGATCAACATTTGCCACAGGAGGCCTAATTAGTTTACTTGTTCTCTCTAGTATGTTCTCTATGCTACCTTGTAAAAAGTCATTTTTTGCACTTCCATCATAATTAGTAGTCTTAATTTCTACGTAGTCTCCAACAAGAGGAGTAAGTTGATCTTTTCTGAATTTGCCTCTTGCTTTACATTCGTAAATTTTATCATCCGTTTGAACGTAATAAAATCCTGCTATACCTTTAATAATTTTTCCTTTTACCATCTTTCACCTTTTTCAAAAAATTTTTTTAAAAACTAAACGGGTCATTCCACCATGCCTTTGCATCAAAGTATACAATTAAATTTCCTTTGCCACTTGCAGTTAAATTTACTGGATATGGAAATTGTTCTTTCTTTAATACTTTATCAAACAAAGTAATTTCTTCTTCTATATTTTGAAACATTATGATTACATGAAAAGCATCTTTATTGTTATTATTTGACAATTCTTGCGGGAGCATAATGTTATATGGCTTAGTGACTAAAATATCGGGTTCATCCGTCATTGAATAATCTATATCAAAAAATTCTTCTCCTTCAATAAAATCTTGTTCATATTCCATTTGACTTAAATCATCCATATTAAAGTTAAAAATTTCATCTTCTATTGATATGACTTCTTTTCCCAAGCTGACTGTAACATCAATAGCACTGCCTTTTTCAACGCCTCTTTCAGGTTGAACTCCCTGTGCTATTATTTTTCCTTCTTCCATTGTATCACTATAACTTTCTAATGTAGACCCTAGTGTTAATCCCACATTTCTCAAATTAGTTTGTGCCTGTTGAATAGTTTGACCATATAAATTAGGTACTTCAATAAAATTTATGTCTGGCCCAGAACTTACTTCTAATGTAATTAGCTCACCTTTTTCAAGTTCGGTATCAGCTTTTGGAGTTTGTTTAATTACTTTTCCTAGTTCTATTACGTTGCTTGATTTCCTAGTGATTTTTATAATAAATCCTTCTTTTTCAAGCAGACGCTGTGCATCCGCACTAGTCATCCCAACTATATCAGGTAATTCAATTAATTCAACTTCTCTTTCAATAGCGGTAATAACCTCAATTAACTGGTTTTCATTTATAACTTCATTTGGCCTGGGAGTTTGAGCAAGAATAGTACCACTTTCCGTATCGATACTTTCTTGTTGACCAACTTCCCTTACAATTAAATTTTTTTCCGCAGCTAATACAGATGCTTCTGCAACAGTTTTTCCCTGTATATTTGGAACAGTTACAAGCTTTGGCAATGGGGGTGCAGCATTTTTTACAAATATCCAAAATGCCCCAAAAGTTAATAATGCAATAGCAAAAACTATTCCAGAAAGAGCTACCAAAAATTTATATATAATAGGGAGATCATCAGAATGTCTATTTTTGCTAATATTTTTCTGTATCATTTTGTTTTCACCATTTGTTAATATTTTCGTCTCAAGTGCAGTATCTGCGTTAATAAAATTATAATGGGATGTATTAATTAACTTTTGCAAATCTGCAATCATTTCACTAGCTTTTTGATATCGATTATCTTGCTTTTTATTAGTAACCTTTAAGATTATTTGCTCTAGCTCTGGATTAATGTTGTTGCGGAATGATGAAGGCTTTGGAATAGGTTCATTTATATGTTGCAAAGCGACTGATATATATGAATCTGCTTCAAAAGGTAGATTATTTGTTAACATTTCAAATAAAACAATACCACATGCATATAAATCACTAGTTTCATTTACATATCCACCTCTCGCTTGCTCTGGAGAAAAATAATGTACAGATCCAATTGCATTATTATTTGCAATAATTGTAGACCCATCTGAACTCATTGCTCTTGCAATTCCAAAGTCTGTTACCTTTAATATTTCATCTGATGTTACTAGGATATTTTGAGGTTTTATATCACGGTGAATAATTTGTTTTTTATGAGCATGTTTTAGTCCACTTAGAATTTGAATGATATAGTTTATAGCTTGGTTTTCACTAAGTGGAGCCTCTGAATAAATGAGTTCTTTTAATGTTTTTCCCTCAATATATTCCATAACAAAATAGTTAAAACCCTGATCATTACCAACGTCTAAAACGCCTACTATGTTTGGATGGGACAAACTTGCTGCAGCAAGAGCTTCTGCTTTAAATTTTCTCACAAATTCTTCATCCCGACTCAATTCTTCCTTCAAAATTTTGACCGCTACAAAGCGACGTAGCTTATGACATTTTGCTTTATATACAAAAGACATTCCACCAGAACCTATTTTTTCTAGAATTTCATATCGTTGCCCAAGCATTATTCCTGGTGTCAACATTTTTTGTTCACCTCTCCTAAGATAACTGCTATGTTATCTGTCCCACCTTTGTTGTTAGCTTCTTGAATTAAACTTTCAATTAAAAGGTCAATTCTATTTTTATTGTTATACACTATATGATGTATTGTTGAATCACTTAACATATTATTTAGCCCATCCGAACACATTAAAAAATATTCTATATATTTAATGGAAATAGAGATAACATCTATTTTAATTTTGTTATCAATACCAATTGCACGTGTTATCACATTTTTATTAGGGTGATTTTGAAAACTTTCTATAGGCAATCCTAAAGACTTAGACATTTCTGCCACAATTGAATGGTCTGTCGTAATTTGCTTAATATTTTTTTCACTAAGAAAATAAATTCTTGAATCACCTACATGTGCAATATACATTTTGCTTTTTATTATTGTAGCAACTGTTAATGTAGTCCCCATTCCCCGCAATTCTATATTTTTACTTGCCTCATTATATACAATGTAATTTGTATGAGAAGTAGCTCTTTTTAAAAAGTTTATAATATCCTCTGGTTTAGAAATTTGTAATTTATAATTAGTTTGAGCATATAAACAAAACTCTTCAATTGCACGTTTGCTTGCTGTATCCCCAGCATTGTGCCCACCCATTCCATCTGCAATAATATACAAATTTGGCAGTGGGCCAATGCATTCATTGGAAATAAATAAATTATCTTGATTATTACTTCTTTTCTTACCCTTATCAACTTTTCCAGCAACTATCATTTCAATCACCTCTGTTTTTAATAAGATGGTATAAGTTAAAATTACAAACAAGTTTTAAGATAATTATATCTTAATTGTCCGCAAGAAGCATTAATATCTTGCCCTAGTGTTCTCCTCACAGTAACTTCAATACCTCTACTTTTTAATATGTTTGCAAAATCTTTTATTTTGTCTTCACTACTACTTTTAAAAGATTGTGTTTCAATTTTATTTATAGGAATAAGATTTACATGGCAAAGCATTCCTTTTAATAAATTTGATAATTGTTTTGCAACGTCTACCGTATCATTTTGACCATCAATTAAAGAATATTCAAAAGTTATTCTTCTTCCTGTTTTGTTTATATATAGTTTACAGGCATCTAAAAGTTGCTTAATAGTATACTTATTAGCAATAGGCATAATATTTTTACGATCTTCATCAGTAGTAGCGTGGAGTGATATAGCTAGTGTAATTTGCATTTCTTTCTCTGCAAGTTCCAATATCTTTGGAACAAGCCCACAAGTTGAGACAGTGATATGCCTTTGTCCAATATTTTGTCCTTTATCACTGTTTATAAGCTCTATAAATTTAGTAGTAATGTCTAATCTCTCTAGTGGCTCACCTGTTCCCATTATAACAATATTAGATATTTTTTCGTTGATGTCTTCGCTTATCTTATATACTTGTGCAAGCATTTCAGCAGGAGTTAAATTTCGCTTTAAACCTCCAATAGTAGAAGCACAAAATTTACACCCCATTCGGCATCCTACTTGTGATGATATACAGACAGAATTTCCATGTTTATATTTCATCAATACACTTTCTATTATATGGTAATCTGAAAGTTCAAACAAGTATTTTCTGGTGCCATCTATGGCAGAAATATATTTTTCTACAATTTTAATATTATTTGTAGGATATTGAGTTGTTAATTTATCTTTTAGATTTTTGGGAAGATTAGTCATTTGATTGTAGTCCCAAATTTTCTTTTGATGAAACCATTCAAAAAGTTGTTTTGCTCTAAATTTACTTTCTCCTAAAGACAACATTATTTTTTCCAACTCGGTATTGTTCATGCAAGTTAACATATTAATTTCCAACTTTCTTAAATTTTGCAATAAAAAATCCATCTGTATCTGCCATATAAGGCAAGATTTGAATATGATTTTGTGTAGGTTCTAGTATTTCTGGCAAATCAGTTAGATTTTCCCCAATCATATTTTTGTCTTTCAAAATATATTCGACCATATCTTCATTTTCGAGTTTAGATATTGTACAAGTGCTATATACTAGAATTCCGTCTTGCTTTAAATATTTAATATTATTATCTATTAGCTTCTTCTGAATTTTAACTAGTTCCTCAATATCGCTCAAAGTCCTTTTGTATTTTATATCTGACTTTTTCTTCAATATCCCTAGGCCTGAACATGGAACATCTAGTAATATCTTATCAAACTTGCCTTCCCATTCTTTTTTAAATATGGTACCATCATGTAAAACTAGTGTTATACATGTAGCTCCTAGTCTATCAGCATTCTTTTGTATTAACTCAAGTTTATGTTCATAAATATCTGTACTAATGATTTGTCCTTCGTTTTGAATTAGTTGTGCTATATGAGTAGATTTTCCTCCTGGAGCCGCACATACATCCAAAATAATATCTCCCTTTTGAGGATTTAATACTTTGGATACAAGCATGGCACTTTCGTCCTGCACTGTCCATAATCCTTTTTTGAAGGAAGCATTATTTCCAATTGAAGTTGCATTGCTTAAATAAAAACTTTCTTCACCAAATTTTCCATCTGTAATATCTATGTCTTCTTTGGACAATAAAGCTTTAACTTGCTCTTTTGAAGATTTTAAAGTATTTATTCGGCCACATACTTGTCCTCGTGCGTTTAAAGAGGTACAAATTTTGTCTATTTCCACATTACTATAAGTTTCCCTCCACATTTCTATAATCCATTCGGGAATGGAATTTTTTACTGATAAATACTCTATAGGTTCAGTTGGAAGAGCAATAGTATCTTTTTGTCTATCCAAGTTTCTTAAAATTCCGTTGACAAACCCCGATAGATTAGTCATCTTCCTTCTTTTTACAATGTTTACTGCTTCGTTAATAGTCGCTGAGCTTGGAATTTTATCTAAATATAATATTTGATATGCACTCATTCTTATAAGCTGTCTAATAAATGGTTTCATTTTATTAACGGGAGTTTTAGATAGGGTGTTTATATAATAATCTAGTGTAATTTGATGCTTGATTGTTCCATTAACTATTTCTGTAATAAATTTTCTATCAATTATTGCAAATTGTTCTAAATACTCTTTTAGTACCAACTGCACATATGATTGGCTCTTTTCAACTTCTACCAATATATCTACAATGTTTTCTCGTATGGTCTTCATATTTTTCTTCCTTTATAAATGTCATTATTCGTAATAACGGAATTATATCGTATAGATATTGTCGTTGTCAATATCCGATATAATAAAACTAGGCGAACACATAGGTTCGCCTCCACATATATTTATAATATTTAACGGTTTTTATTTGGTGCAAAATATATTTTAAACATTACATAATGAAAACATATACTAGCAACAATACAAATAAGTGGGCTAAATTTTTTACATTTATTTGAAAACGTGCATCCAATAATTGCACCAAGTGACATTAGACTGGTTTCAAATGTTACCCAATCAATTAAATCAAATTTGGCAACTTTTTGGTTTGCCCTTTCAAGAAGTTCTTGCACAATTACACCTCGCATTCATATAATTACAACTTATTTTTTATCTGGTGCAAAATATATTTTAAACATTAAATAATGAAAGCATGCAATCCAAACAATAAAAATAATTGGCCTAAGTTTTTTACACTCATCTGAAAATGTGTACCCAAAAATAACACCAACTAGCATTATACAGGTCTTAAGTAGTGTCCAATCCATCATATTAAATTTAGAAACTCTTTCATTTGCTCTATCAATAATTTCTTGCACAATAACACCTCCTATATTTAGATTTTATTTTATTATGTCTGAAAATACACGTTAGTATACTAGAACGTATTTTCAATTTATGGTTTTAAGCAATATAATTATATGAATTGGTACTAGTTGTTATGTTTCCAAGAAATTATTTTTGTAAAGTAACGGGCCTAATAAGGTTATATGAAACCTAACATTTGCATAATATCAAATAAAATGCTATAACTAATAACAGATTTAGTCATGTTTTTCTTAAATCCGTTATTATAAATAAATATTTAAAGGAAGGTGTTTATGGGTTTTGACTTAGATGTCACAATATCAGTGGTGACAGTTTTTTCGCAAGGTATATTAAGCTTTTTCTCACCTTGTATTTTGCCAATTGTTCCATTATATATGAGTTATCTATCAGGAAGTGCTCAAGATGGAAAGTACAATCAAAAAGTAATTTTGATTAATACTTTGTTTTTTATTTTAGGGGTAAGTTTTGCTTTCTTTTTATTAGGGATGGGGTTTTCAGCATTTGGACAATTTTTTGTACAACACCAGATAATATTTTCTCGTATTGGCGGAATTTTGATTATAATTTTGGGATTTATCCAACTGGGAGTATTTAATAAACCATTTGGAGGCAGAGAATTCAAGCTTCCTATTAAGATTAATGTATTGAAAATGAACCCAGTTACCGCACTTATTATGGGTTTTACATTCAGCTTTGCATGGACACCTTGTGTTGGGCCAGCTCTTTCTACCGTACTCATTATGATTTCATCTGCAAGCACCGCATCAAAAGGAATCATGTTAATGGGGATATATACGCTAGGATTTACTTTACCATTTTTATTTCTAGGTATTTTTACAACGAAATGCCTTGAGCTATTAAAGAAGCATAGTAACATAGTAGCATACACAGTTAAACTTGGTGCAGTACTTATGATTTTAATGGGTATAATGATGTTTACTGGTATGATGAATGGAATAACAGGATATTTATCTTCTGTGGGAAATGACATAGTGGAACAAAATATTATTGATAACAATGATACTTCGAATGAAGATGAAGTTTCATCAACTGACAGTGCTTCAAATGAAGCAGATAATCAAAAAGTACCAGCGATTGATTTTGAACTTTTTGATCAATTTGGCAACACGCATACACTTGACAATTATAAAGGCAAAGTTATATTTTTAAATTTTTGGGCAACTTGGTGCCCTCCGTGTGTAAGGGAGATGCCAGATATTCAAAAGTTGTATGAAGATTATGGAATGAATTTAGAAGATGCTATTATTTTAGGAGTTGCCTCACCAAATGATCAAAACATATATACTCAAGAAGGAAGTAAGGAAAATGTAATTGATTTTCTTGAACAAAACGGGTATACGTATCCAACAATAATGGATATGAACGGAGAGCTTGGTATGCAATATGGAATTTCAGCGTATCCAACAACTTTTATGATTGATAAAGATGGAAATGTTTTTGGATATGTACCAGGAATGTTAACTTATGATATTATGAAAAGCATTATTGAGCAGACTATAAATGGTGTATCTTAAAATTTGACGCAGATAAGGGGTACAGATGTACCCCTATATATAATAAAGTTATGGTCTTTGCTTTACTGATTGATTATTTTCTAAGTTAGGAGCAAGAAGTTCAATGGATGAGGAGTCTTCAATATTTGCTTCTAGTGGCCAAAGTTTAAATGTATATCCTTGTGCTTTAGCATCTTTTATAACACTGTCAAGAATTTGAGTATTTGTTTTTGAAACAGCATGTAAAAGCAAAATTGCTCCGTTATGAAGATTATCAGAGATTAATTTAGCAGCCTTTGTTGGGTCAGGTTGTTTATTTACATCAAAATCTGCATAGGCAAAGCTCCAAAAAAGAGTTTGATACCCCAAATCTTTTGTCATTGCAAGTGATTTTTGAGAATATTGTCCCATAGGTGGACGAAAAAGTTTTGGTATGGGAGAACCAATTATATCTTCGTATTTTTTTTCTAGATCGGCAATTTCGTGTTTAAATGAATTAGGATCATTTGCACATTGAGGCATAGATTTATGGCTCTTGGTATGATTAGCGACAATATGCCCTTCTTCGACCATTCGCCTAACCAGGTCAGGACAGCTTGTTACATAAGGTGAAGTTACAAAAAATATAGCTGGAACATCATTTGCTTTTAGCACATCTAAAATAGCAGGAGTGTACCCTTTTTCATATCCTTCATCAAAGGTAAGATAAATAATTTTTTCGTTTATATCTCCTACATAGTAGGCATCATAATCTGTAATATTAAATTTAAGCGGATCTGATTTTGGAGTTTGATGATTTTTTTCTCTAGCAATTCCCCAGTTATGAACAGTATTATCAAGATTTGTTGCAAAAACGTTAAAACTTAATAAAGCTAATAATACATATAAAAATTTTTTCAAAATATTTACTCCTTTCAATATTTATTCCTTTCAATATTTACCTAAATTTAGTATGACCAGTTTGCTCTAAATTATCATGGAATAAACTTACAATGTAATTCTTGTTACATTGAACAATAGTATTTTTTGGGATATAGATAGATGTTAAAATCATTTGTGAAATTTATATGTTTAGATGATTACTAAAATATTATTATTAGATATATTTTAAATAAGTTTCTGTTAATTTATATCTTTCTGGAAATTATTGTAGTAAAAAATACATAAATTAGGCTGATATGATAATCATGAAGGTTGAATTTTAAATAAAATAGTGTTACGCTATGTAAGAAGATAATTTTTTAAAATCAAAAGGAGGGATAATATTTATGAACTTAAAACCGTTAAAAAAAGTATGCATTGCATTTTCTGGAGGAGTAGACAGTACATATCTACTATATATGGCTTATCAGCAATTGGGTAGAGAAAATGTCTTGGCTGTAACAGCTACATCAAGCATGTGTCCAGAAAGAGAATTTAAAGAGGCACTGGAATTTATAAAGAAAAATAATATAAAGCATATAACAGTTGCTGCGGACGAATATAATATAAAAGAGTTTGTAGAAAATGGTAAAGATAGATGTTATTATTGTAAAAAAGCTATCTTTTCTAAAATTAAAGAAATTGCTAACCAAAATGGAATAGAGTATGTTTTAGATGGCAGCAACAAAGATGATGATGGTGACTATCGTCCAGGAATGAAAGCCTTAGCAGAACTTAATATACTTAGTCCATTAAAACAAGCAGGACTGACTAAGCAACAAATCAGAGATTTTTCAAAGATAGAAAATCTTCCTACATGGGATAAACCTGCGATGGCTTGCTTAGCATCACGCATACCTTATGGAAAAGAAATTACAAAAGAAAAGTTAGCTAAAATTGAACAAGCGGAAAATTTTATGGCCGATATAGGATTTAAACATGTTAGAGTTAGATACTATGATGAATTGGCCAAAATTGAAGTGCCTGCTCAAAATATAGAAGAAGTATTAAAGTATAAGCAAGAAATAGTGAATCGGTTTGGCGAACTTGGTTTTAAAAGCGTTGCTTTAGATTTAAAAGGATATCGTATGGGAAGTATGAATGAAGTATTATAGTTGAATATTTTATAAAAAAAGGGGCAGATTATGGAAAATTCACAAAAATATGGGGCGTTTTCAATGCATTTACTAATGAAAGAAAAAGTAGATCAGCCATCTATAAATGAAGTAGTTAAAATTGTTAAAGACCATCTAGGGGAATTGGAAGTTGTAACAAAAGAAGGACTTATTAGTTTAGCTATTTTAAATTATACGGTGGAATTTGAAACTGGACGCATACCTGTTCAAGTTTTGTTTAGTGAGTGTGAAAACTGGGACGCTAATAGTTTAGATATTAGGATGAAAAATCAAATGTGGAACTGCTCAAGTGAAGAGAAAGAGAAGATATTTAGAGAATGTAAATATCAAATAATTGCAAATGACACGTTTGCTATGACACTACATCCACATAATCGAGCAACATTGTTGATGTCGTATCTTAATGCTCTTATGGAGATATTTCCTCAATGTGAAGCAGTACTCTTTTTACCTTCATACAAAATGATGATGGCAGATAAAATACGTAATTGTGAAACCCCAATAAAAGATAGATTTATAGACTTTTGCATAAACATTAGATTTTTTAGTGTAGAAAACACTAACAATATGATAGTCGATACTCTAGGGATGAATACTTTGCTTTTACCAGATATACAATATTATTTTCACGAAATGAACCATCAGTGGGCTGTTGCTCATGCCTATAGTTTGTGTAAGCATCTTTTTAATAATGGATCTGTCTTAAAAAACGGTGCAACTACCTCTGGATTTAGTAATAAAGGTTTTGATACAGAGTTATATTGGAAATGCATAGAAGAGTCTTCGCTTTTAGTTCCAAAAAGGCCAGTGATAAATATTGACACTGGAAATTATGCAATTAGCAATAGATCTAGCAAATAAATATACTTATAATTGAATAAGGATAAAAATAAACAGGAGATAAAATGGATAATAAAAAATTAACAGACTTATTAAACCAAGTGAAAAATGGAAATGTAGAAGTTGAATATGCATTAAGTCAACTTAAACAGCTTGAATATGGTGAATTAGGATATGCCAAAATTGACCATCACAGACAATTAAGAAACGGATATCCCGAAGTTATATATTGTGAAGGAAAAGCACTAGACCATATTCAAGGAATAGTTAAACATATGCTTGAAAGAAATAATAACAATATATTATGTACACGAGCGAGCCAAGAAGTGTTTAATGCTATTTTTGAGGTTACAGACAAAGCACTTTATCATGAACGTGCCAAAATTGTTGTTGTAAAAAGAGAAGAGTATAAAGTTACCGAGAAGAAAATTTTAGTTGTAACTGGTGGTACATCAGACATTCCTGTTGCTGAAGAAGCAGCTATTACTGCTGAAGTACTAGGAAATACTGTTGGACGATTATATGATGTTGGAGTGGCTGGAATTCACCGACTACTTTCAAACACAAAAGTTTTACAGGAAGCAAATGTGATTATAACAGTAGCAGGAATGGAGGGAGCCCTAGCAAGCGTAGTGGGTGGCCTTGTGGATAAACCTGTTATAGCAGTGCCCACAAGCATAGGATATGGTGCAAACTTTGGTGGATTATCAGCACTGTTATGTATGTTGAATAGTTGTGCAAGTGGGATTACTGTTGTAAATATAGATAATGGATTTGGTGCAGCCTATAGTGCCAGTATGATAAACAATTTATAAAGCCAACAAGAAGATAGGCTATGAAGCTTTTCTTCTTGTTGGCTTTTTTTGGTTAAATAAATATGTTATACTAGATAAAAAATAGTATGGTTTAATAATAAAACCAATAGCCTAGTAAAAAGAAAGGAATAGAAAGTTATGACATTGTATATTGATTGTTTTTCAGGAATAAGTGGAGATATGGCGTTAGGAGCGTTAATTGATTTAGGAGTACCAGCAGAATATCTGATTGGAGAATTAAAAAAGCTAGATGTAGATGGATATGAAATTAAAGTTAGCGAAAAATTTAAAAATGGAATTAGGGGAATAGATGTAGATGTTATTATAGCAAATGAACACGACCATGAGCACCATTGTGAAGAGCATACTCATGAACATCACTGTGAAGAACATTCTCATGAAGGGCATACTCATGAACACCACTGTGAAGAACATACTCATGAAGGGCATACTCATGAACATCATACGCATGAAGAGCACTGTGAAGAACATACGCATGAACATCATCACAGAAGTTATAAAGATATTAAAATATTAATAGAAAATAGTGCATTAAATGAAAATATAAAAGAGTTAAGTAAGAAAATGTTTTATAATATCGGAACAGCAGAAGCAAAAATCCATGGTAAAACTCTAGATGAAGTGCATTTTCACGAAGTTGGAGCCGTTGATTCAATTGTAGATATTGTGGGTGTTGCAATATGTATAGACAAGCTTGGAATAAAAAATATAATATCATCTGCACTTCATGTTGGTACAGGAACAACTTGGTGTCAACATGGAATAATACCAATACCAGCACCAGCAACACTAGAGATTTTAAAAGAAGGGCAAGTTCCTTTTTACTCCAAGGGAATAGATAAAGAAATGGTAACGCCAACAGGTGCAACTATTGTAGCTACTCTATCAAGTAAATTTGGAAATATGCCTGAGTGTAGCGTAAATAGAGTTGGCTATGGTTGTGGTAAAAGAGATATGAAAATAGCCAATATGGTAAGAATGATGATTATAAACGAAAAAAAAAAGATATATCAGTTTGGGTAATTGAAAGCAATATTGATGATATGACAGGAGAAATAGCGGGTTATGCTATGGAAAAACTTTTTGAACAAGGTGCACTAGATGTATTTTATACTCCTATATATATGAAAAAAAATAGACCAGCTTTAAAACTAACTGTACTATGCAAAGAAACTCAAAAAGATAAACTGCAAAAAAGTATTTTAAAACACACCACTACAATTGGACTGAGAAGTTACAAAGTTGATAGAATTTGCATGAATAGGGAATTTATCACAGTAAAAGTAAAGGGGCATAAAATAGATGTCAAAGTGGTAAACTATGATGATATTGTAAAATATATGCCTGAGTATGAAGATTGTAAAAAAGTAGCAAAAGAAATGGATTTACCTATTCAAAACATATATCAAAAAGCAATTAAAAAAATGCAAAAGATAGTGGAGGGTTAAAATGGTCAAAGTAGGAATTGTAGGTACAAGTAATATTGCAAAATGGTTTTTGGAAGCTATAAGTACAGTAAAGAATGCCAAAGTAACAACTTTATATTCTCGAACACAACCAAGAGGATCAGAGTTTTGTAATGAATGTAATCTTGATGTAGATATCACTACAAATTATGAAGCAATGTTAAATCAAGTTGATGCAGTTTATATTGCTTCGCCAAATTCTCTGCATTATCAGCAAGCTAAAGTAGCTATTGCAAATAAAAAACATGTACTATGCGAAAAGCCTGTTACTATTAATTTAGCTCAATTAGATGAGCTAATAAAACTATCTGAAGAAAATAATGTTATATTTATGGAAGCGTTAAAATTATTTGCTATGCCTAGTTTTCAAGCTATAAAAAATGGTATGGCTGAAATAGGAGTAATTAGACAAGTGTTTTTTACATTTTGTCAATATTCCCCTAGGTATGATTTGTATAAGGAAGGTCAGGAAACTAATATTTTGAGTGCTAAATATGGTTCAGGAGCATTGATGGATATAGGTGTGTATTGCATTTATCCTTGTGTGGCATTATTTGGCAAGCCAGAAAGAATTCAAAGTAGTGTAACTATGCTAAACAATGGAGTGGATGGTAGTGGGAGTATTATTCTTTCTTATGATGGGTTTATAGCAACTTTAACATATTCTAAGACTAACTCTAGTATAGGCTGGAGTGAAATAATGGGAGAAGAAGGATCAGTTGCAATCGAACATATTTCTGCTCCATATAAAGTTATCTTGCATAAAAATGGAGAAGAAATAAGAATGGATAAGGATTTTGAAGTGCATCATATGTATTATGAAATCCAAGAATTTATAAACTCTGTTGAGAAAAATAAACTTTCAGATTTATATAACCATAAAAACATGATAACTACAATGAAGATTTTGGAACAAATAAGGTTAAGCAATGACATTATCTTTGACGACGAAAAGATAGAACACTAACAACAAATAGTGGGGAAGCATTAAATGCTACCTCACTATTCATTTTTCCTTATTTATATGAATCTTTAAATATTTTTAGGCTGTCTGCTTTTAAAACAGGAACCATATCAACTTTAAATAATCCGCCCATAGTGTCGTACGCATTGTCAACTAATTTAGGCAAATCATTTTCTGTAATTTTATATTCAGACATTTTTAAATTATCAACACCACATGCAGTTTGAAGTTCAACAAGAGCATCAATGAAATCTTGTGGTTTAGTAGCATTTGTTTTACCCATAGCTTTTGCCATATTTATTAGTCTTTCATCACATTTTCCACTGTTTAAATAGTGAGTATAAAATGCTTTGCTTATCATAATTAATGCAGCACCATGAGGAAGCTCAGGGAATACAGCAGACATTGCATGAGCTAGTGAATGTTCTCCTGTGCAACCAGAAGTTGATTCAACCATTCCTGCCATAGTGTTTCCTAAAGCTACATTTGCACGTGCTTCTATATTTTTTCCATCTTTTACAGCGTCCGCTAAACTTTTTGCAACTAATTCAATTGCTTTAAGAGAATATGCATCACTAATAGGATTAGTCGTGATATTTAAATATCCTTCTGTACTATGAAATAGTGCATCAAACCCTTGGTATGCCGTTAAATGTGGAGGAACAGTTGTCATAAGCTCAGGATCAACAATTGATAGCACTGGGAAAGTTTTTTCATATCCAAACCCAATTTTCTCTTGAGTATCTTCTTTTGTAACAACGGTCCATGGGTCTGCCTCTGTTCCCGTTCCTGCTGTTGTTGTAATTGTTACAATTGGAAGTGGATCAATTTCAACTGGCTTGCCTTTTCCGCTACCCCCTGAAATATAATCCCAATAATTCCCTGGGTTTGTTGCCATCACTGCTATCGATTTAGCAGAGTCCATACTACTTCCTCCACCAAGCCCAATTACGAAGTCACAATTTGTATCTTTCGCCATTTGTGCTCCTTCCATAACATGAGAAAGAATTGGATTTGGTAAGATTTTATCAAATACTTCAAATTCTACATTCGCTAACTTTAATTGTTTTTCAACTCTATCAAGATACCCATTTGCACGAGTTGATTTTCCAGCTGATATAACAATTAATGCTTTTTTTCCTGGCAACTTTTGTTTGTGTAATTCATTTAGCCTACCAGCTCCAAATAGAATTTTTGTTGGTATAAAATAATCAAAATGCATCGAAATTCTCCTTATAATTTAAAATAGTATAGTTATTCATGATAAATAAGCTAAGTAAATATCTAGCTTATGTAGTTTATTTATATCATAAGCATTTTAAGTAGAGTTGTCAAGCCACTAGTGTTTATTCTATAGTGTGTCACGTGTATAAAGTTTCATTATTTCAATGGCCTCTAGTTATCAGTTATAAAACTAACAGCTAGAGGGGTATCTATTTATTCAAATTCTATTGTCCCAGGAGGCTTGCCTGTGCAATCATAAAATACTCGATTTACACCTTTAACTTCGTTTACAATACGTCGTGTAACCTTCTCTAGGATTTCCCAAGGGATTTTAGCCGTTTCAGCAGTCATAAAATCACTAGTTATAACAGCTCTTAAAGCAATTGCATGGTCGTAAGTACGTTCGTCACCCATAACGCCTACGGAACGCATATTTGTAAGTGCTGCAAAATATTGAGATAAGTTTATACCTGCATTTTCGATTTCATCTCTAAATATCCAATCCGCTTCTTGAACTAGGGCAACTTTTTCTTTAGTAACTTCACCTATAATGCGTATACCAAGTCCTGGCCCTGGAAACGGCTGTTTTGACACAAGGTAATTAGGTAGTCCCAAATCTATTCCAACTTTACGAACTTCATCTTTAAATAGCAGTTTTAATGGTTCTATAATTTCTTTAAAATCTACATGTTCTGGCAACCCACCAACGTTGTGATGTGATTTTATAACAGCTGATTTGCCATGACCACTTTCAATTATGTCTGGATAAATTGTTCCTTGAACTAGATAATCAACCTTACCTATTTTTTTGGCTTCCTCTTCAAATACTCGTATAAATTCTGCTCCAATAATTTTTCTTTTACTTTCTGGATCTGTAACACCTTTTAACTTTTTAAGAAATCTATCTTTGGCATCAACCTTAATAAAATTTAAATCATAATTACTATTTTGACCAAATATTCTTTCAACTTCATCAGCTTCATTTTTTCTAAGTAATCCAGTATCAACAAATACACAAATTAGTTGTTTACCAATAGCCCTTGAAAGCATAACAGCGGCAACAGATGAATCTACTCCACCAGAAAGTGCACATAAAACTTTACCACTACCAATTTTTTGCTTCATTTGTTGGATAGTAGCTTCTGCAAAGTCATGCATAATCCAATCGCCTTTGCAATTGCATATATTTTTTATAAAATTAGTAAGCATAGTGTCACCCTCTTGGGTGTGCATAACTTCTGGATGAAATTGAACAGCATATAAATTATCTTTTTCCATGGATGCAACGGGACATGTTTTGGTATGAGAAGTAACTTTAAAATCTTTTGGGGCTTCCTCAACATAGTCTGTATGGCTCATCCAACATATAGTGCTAGATCTTACATTAGCAAATAACTTAGAGTTGCCATCAGTGAATACTTTCGTTCTACCATATTCACTAGTTGGAGCTGTTGATACTTTTCCTCCAAAAAGATATGCCATAAGCTGTGCACCATAGCAAATACCCAAAATAGGTATACCTAGCTCAAATATTTTTTTGTCACATAAAGGAGAGTCCTCCTTATAAACACTATTTGGCCCACCTGTAAGGATTATTCCTTTTGGGTTTAATTCTTTAATCTTTTCTAGTGATATATCATTTGGATGAATTTCACAATATACATTATTTTCCCGTATACGTCTTGCTATTAATTGGTTATACTGCCCACCAAAGTCTAATACTATTATTAGTTCATTCATATTTATCCCTCTTTTTATATGCTATAATTTGGTGACTCCTTTGTAATTTGTATGTCATGTGGGTGGCTTTCTTTTAGTCCAGCACTTGTAATCTTAACAAATGTTGCTTTATATATTAAATCATCAATATTTTCCGCCCCAGCATATCCCATTCCAGCACGAAGCCCACCTATCATTTGGAATATTATATCTGAAACTGTACCTTTGTACACAACTCGACCTTCTACTCCCTCGGGCACTAGTTTCTTAGCATCAGATTGAAAATACCTATCTTTGCTACCTTTTTCCATAGCTGCAATTGAACCCATGCCACGGTAAGATTTATATTTTCTTCCTTGGTAAAACTCAATAGCTCCAGGACTTTCTTCACAACCAGCAAGAATTGAGCCCATCATGCAACTATGTGCACCCATTCCAATAGCTTTTACAATATCTCCAGAGTATTTTATTCCTCCATCTGCTATAATTGGAACGCCATATTTTTGCCCAGCTTCAGCACAGTCTTGTATAGCAGTAATCTGAGGAACGCCCACACCAGCTACAACCCTAGTCGTACATATTGACCCTGGGCCAATTCCAACTTTAACAGCATCTGTTCCAGCTTCAATTAACGCAATGGCTGCCTCTTTTGTGGCCACATTTCCAGCAATAATTTGTAATTCGGGATATTTGTTCTTAACTTTTTTTATAGTTTCCATAACACCTTTTGAGTGTCCATGAGCTGTATCGATTGTTATAACATCCACTTTTGCTTGGACTAGTTGACTTACCCTATCCAAAATATCTTTAGTTACACCTACAGCAGCTCCAACTAGTAATCGTCCTTGTGAATCTTTAGAGGAACTTGGAAATATAATACTTTTTTCAATGTCTTTTATAGTTATTAACCCTTTAAGGTTTTTGTGCTCATCTACTATTGGCAATTTTTCAATGCGATATTTTGCTAAAATTGCTTGTGCTTCTTTCAAGGTAGTTCCTTCTGAAGCAGTAATCAAATTTTTACTAGTCATTACTTCTTTGATTTGTTTATTGTGATTTGTCTCAAACCGCATGTCCCGATTTGTAATAATTCCTACTAATTTAGTTCCTTCAGTTATAGGAACACCTGAAATTCTAAATTTACTCATTAACTCATCTGCATCATAAAGATAGTGTTCTGGGGAAAGAAAAAATGGATCACTAATTACCCCATTTTCGGATCTTTTAACTTTGTCAACTTCGTCTGCTTGCATCTCAATTGACATGTTTTTGTGAATAATACCTATTCCACCTTGTCTTGCCATTGCAACAGCCATGCTGCTTTCGGTCACTGTATCCATTCCGGCACTGATAAATGGAATATTAATTTTTAGCTCTTTGGTTAATTTGGTAGAAATATCTATTTGATGTGGCAAAACTTCAGAATAGTTTGGCACTAATAAAATATCATCAAACGTAAGTCCTTCTTTTATAACTTTCATAAAAACTTTCCTCCTATTTTGCATAATGAAAAGAGATACCTAGTGTCTGCCCATCATTATATTAAAAAATATTATATCATAAGATATTGTAAAAAAAAAGACAATAAAAATTTTTCAGCTCATCAATCTAAGTTATTCTCTCTTAAGCTTTTACCGTTCAATAGCCTCTCATCACAGCTTCCCCTTATAAGGGAAGGTGTCTTTGAAAGAGACGGAGGAATCAAAGGGAGATAACAAAATTCAAACGAGCATATATTTATATTGTAACTATACTTTATCCTAGGAGGAATTTAATTTGTCAAAACAAGTAAAAATATTTTTATTAAACAACACCCTAACAAACACCGCCGTCTCTGTTATAATTACACTTATAATTATGATGTATGACCGATTTAGTGAGGAAAATATTATTGCTAAAATAGATTCTACAACGGTATTTATAATTGGTGTTAGCCTATGTTTAATCTGGTCATTTTACATTATAAGAGAAGAGCTGTCTATATGTTTTAAAAATATTTCCATTAAAAAATTTATCTTTTGGGTAAGCATCGGATATTTATTTATTTTTCTATCGATTATGGCTATAGAATTTGTTATAACAGCCACAACTAATCTTTCTCCAACTCCCACAAATGAAGCAACTTTAATTGAAGATACGTTAGCAAATCCATTTCCTATGTTATTTTATATTATAATTATTGGGCCCATTAGAGAAGAGCTTGTGTTTAGATATGCATTAATAGGGAAAAGTAATTCTTATATGTGGCTCAAAATAATAATCAGCAGTATATTATTTGGCCTTATTCACTTAGCAGGCGGTCCGATAATTTACACACTATCTTATATGGCTTGTGGATTAGTCTTGGGATATGTATATAAAAAAAATAATACCAACATAATTTACCCAATTGGATTGCACATTGTAAATAACATAGTGGGTGCTATCATGGCATTTAGTTAGTGGCTAAAATTTAACATCTTTGTAAATACTAAAGTTAAATTTATTAACATTGGAGGTTTAGATTATGAGACAAATTGATATTATGGAAATTGGTGGTTTTAAAATTGGTCATGCACAAGATTTAGAAGCTGGTACAGGCTGTAGCGTATTTTTATTTGATGAAATTACACCTGTTGGAATTGATTTACGAGGGGGAGGATGTGCCACCCGTGAAACACATTTACTACACCCACTTTCTGCAGCACAAGGAATTCATGCTATTTTACTTGCAGGAGGTTCTGCGTTTGGACTTGATGCAAGTGGTGGAGTGATGGAATTTTTGGAAGAGCGTGAAATTGGAGTTAAAGTTGGCGATATAGCTGTTCCCCTAGTATGTCAAAGCGGACTATTTGATTTAGCTGTTGGATGCAGTTACATTAGACCAGACAAAGCTATGGGATATAAAGCATGTGAAAATGCTACAGATACTACATTTACTGGTGGAAATGTTGGAGCAGGAACAGGCTGTACAGTAGGAAAAGTTCTTGGGATGGAATTTGCTACGAAAACTGGAATTGGCTCATATGCAATTCAAGTTGGTGATATAAAAATTGGAGCGGTTGTTGCATTAAATGCACTGGGGGATATTTATGATGGAAGACAGCAAATAGCAGGGATGTTAAATGAAGATAAGAACGGATTAAGAAGCTGTCAAAATGAATTACTAAATATTACAGAATTATTATCATCACAAAACACAACTCTAGCTGTTATTGCAACTAATACTACATTTTCAAAAGCTGAATTATGCAAAATCTCTGGTGTTGCACAAAATGGGTTTGCGAAAGCAATTTCACCAGTTCACACTAGTGCTGATGGAGATACAATTTATACTGCTTCATGTGGATATGTTAAAGCTGATTTAAACATAGTAGCATCACTAGCTGCACATGTTACTGAAAAAGCAATAATAAACGCCGTTTATACTGCAGAACCTGCGTATGGTTTTATCTCTAAAAACACGTTGTAATATAGAACTCACTTTACATGCACGGGGCTTCTTATACTTGATTTAATATTTTTTTATGATATAATAAAAGTTACTATGGTTTAAATTTGTTTGGAGGGATATATATAAAGACTCAACGTTTAGTAACTTTATCTTTATTAATTGCTTTATACGTTATATTAAGCAGAATTACAGGGATTTCTCTAACTCCTTCTATCCGTGTTACCTTTAGTTTTATTGCAATTGCATTAATGGGAATGTTATTTGGCCCAGTTTATGCAGGAATTGGAGCAGGAATAGCAGATTTAATTACAGCTACGCTTTTTCCGATTGGTGCATACTTTCCAGGGTATACTATAAGTTATATAGTCACAGGTATTATCTATGGAGTAGCCTTTTATAATAAGCCATTTAGTTTAAAACGTGTGGTATTAGCAACTTTGATGGTAATATTAATTGTACAACTTGGATTAAATACATTGTGGCTAAGTATGCTAATAGGAAAAGCTTTCATACCACTAGTAACAACCAAAATTTTTAAATCATTAATTATGCTACCAATTGAAGCTACAATACTTGTTGTAGTTTATAAATATATATATCCGCAATTAAAAAAATCGCCCTATAAAATGTAGTGGGCGATAATATATTCAGGGATCAGTTTCAAATAAACTAGTTGAAAGATATCTTTCTCCTGTATCAGGCAAAATTACAAGGATTACTTTATCCTTGTATTCTTTTTTCTTAGCCAGTTGTGTTGCAACAGCTAAGCTTGCTCCAGACGAAATGCCTACCAATATTCCTTCATATTTAGCTAGTTGCTGGACTGTCATAACTGAATGTTCATAATCAATATGGTATATTTTATCAACGATACTTTTATCTAAAACATCCGGTAAAAATCCTGCTCCTAGTCCATGTATTCTATGGACTCCAGTCTTACCTTTTGTTAATAAAGGAGATTCTTTTGGTTCAACTCCCACCACTTCAACATTTTTTAAAATTGATTTTAGGGCCCTTCCCACACCTGTAATAGTGCCCCCGCTCCCAATTCCTGAGACAAATACATCTATTTTTCCTTCAGTATCCCCAATTATCTCTAAGGCAGTAGTTTTTTGATGTATTTCAAAATTTGCAGGGTTACCAAATTGTTGCGGCATATATACGTTTTCCATGTTTTTTGCAATTTCAACAGATTTATCTATTGCTCCTTGTATTCCTAAATTTCCATCCGTAAGTACTATTTCTGCACCTAAAGCTTTGAGCAAACTTTTGCTTTCTTCACAACAACTGTTAGGTATTGTTAAAATAATTCTATACCCTCTTGTTGCAGCAATTGCTGCCAAACCAATTCCCATATTTCCAGTAGTGGCCTCAACAATTGTTGTATCAGGTTTTAGAAGTCCTTTTTCCTCACCATCTTCAATCAAAGCTAGTGCTACCCTATCTTTTACAGATGACAAAGGATTAAAGCTTTCCAACTTTACAATAATTTTTGCTTGAGTTCTATGGATTGTGTTATATCTTACTATTTCTAACAACGGAGTATGTCCCACTAAATTTGCTATACTTTTCGCAACGCGTCTCATATAAGTCATCCTTAAATTTTGGTTATATTTTACAAATGTTAAAATTTAATATTTTAATCTATTTGTACTATATTATATATGTCCGATTTCAACGAAATTAATACTCTAAATTTTAAAGTTTAGAGTATTTTATAAGTTGTTTATAATCGTTTTTAGAAACTATAAAGACTTGTAGCTTCATTTATAATTCTGTGTATTTCTTCTTCATTTAAGGTCTCTTGAGTTAAAAGTCCATTTGCTAAAGCATCCAGACATCTTTTGTTTTCTAATAGTAAAGTTTTTGTTTCTTCGTATAAATCTTGAATCATTTTTTTAGCAATTTTTGTTATTTCACCTTTTTCTTCCAACAATTCCAAATTTAAGAAACCTATACTATCTTCCATCCCATATTTTCCAACAAGATCTTTTATATATGTAGTTGCTCTTTCAATATCATTACTAGCTCCATTAGTTATGTGGTCATTGCCAAATTGTATTTCTTCAGCAATTCGACCAGCCAAAAGTATTTTTATTTGAGTTAATATATCCTTCTTACTTTGATACATTCTTTCAGCTGGAATATTCATGCTAAATCCACCCATTCCTTTGGTGCTTGGAATAATAGTAACTTTAGTTATTTTATTTTTGGGTGCAAGCAAAGAAGTTGTGATAGTATGTCCAGCTTCATGATACGCAGTAATTTCTTTATCTTCTTTTGTAATGTTACTTCTGTCTTTTTTCTCAGCTCCTGCAATTACTGTATAGTAAGCTTTTTCAAAATGCTCTACTTTTAAGACAGAGCTAAGATTTTTTGCTGCCTCTATGGCTGCTTCATTTACCAAACTTTCAATCATAGCTCCAGTAAAATATATTGTATCTTCACTTAGTCTATCTATATCTACATTTGCATCAACTGGTTTATTTTTTATGTATGCATTAAATATTAATTTTCTTGCTTTTTTATCAGGATATCCAATTTGTATATGCCTATCAAATCGTCCTGGTCTAAGCAAGGCTTCGTCTAGTAGTTCCAACCTATTTGTCGCAGCAATTACAACTATTCCTTCCTCATCATTAAACCCAGACATTTCTGTTAGTAGAGCATTTAATGTTTGGTCTTTTTCATTGTTACCACTTTCTGCAAATTGAGAACGTTTTTTTCCAATTGCATCTATCTCATCTATAAATATAACTGCTTTTTCAGTTTTTCTAGCTTCCTTAAATAAATCTCTTATTCTACTAGCCCCAACTCCTACATACATTTGCATAAAGTCTGAACCATTTACAGAGAAAAAGGGAACATTTGCTTCTTTTGCTAGAGCTTTTGCCATCATAGTTTTCCCTGTTCCTGGAGGCCCATAAAATATAAGTCCTTTAGGCATTCTTGCTCCTACTTTAGTATACTTCTCGGGTTCTTTTATAAAATCCACAATATCTTGTACTTGTTCTTTTGCTTCAACATTTCCTGCTATATTTGAAAAACTTATTTTTATATTTTCTGTACTAACAGCTTCCACCGAAAATCCTAGTTTATCTTTTTGACCACTTGAAATTTGTTTAAATACAAAGAAAAAAACTCCCCCAAATATCAAAAGTCCAAACAGTGATTGAGCAAACTGAAATTTTAAATTTGCTGAACTTTCTTCTACTTTAATTCCGTTCAACAAAAGGTTTTCCTTTAAATCTTCACTTCTTGGATTTTCTGTTTTATAAATTATTTCATCATTATCATTCATTAAATATTCTATGTATTGTCCATCACCCAAAGTAACTTGAGTAACTTTATTTTCTTCTATTAATTTGTTAAACTCTTGGTACGGAACTTGTATTTCAGCATGAGTATTTACTAACATTAGTCCAACTATCATACTACCTACAATGCATAATACTAGGTTATAAATCCAAGTTTTTTTGCTCATGATATCCCCCCTAAAATGTACCTACTTTTATTATATCCTAGTATCCTACAATATGCATTATGATTTTTCTGGAAAATTTGTTTTTAATTATTTTTTAACATTTCTCGCATTTTCTTCAATATCCTTTTTTCAATCCTTGAAACTTGAACTTGAGAGATGCTTAACATTGAAGCTATTTCAGTTTGCGTTCTATCTTCAAAATATCGATATGTTATAATTTCTTTTTCTATGTCATCAAGTTCATCAATAAGTTGATTTAACAATATATTATCAATCATATTGGATTGCTCTTTTGGAGCTTGGTCAATCTTATCTTCTAGTGTAATAGGTTTTCCATCTCCTTGATGAATAACTGCACTTAATGATTCGATCTCCGTATTAGCTTCTAACGCTACAACTATATCTTCAATGGGCAAATCTAGCCCAATTGCTATTTCGTTAATTGTAGGTTCTCTATCTAGTTGTCTTACCAATTCTTCTTTCAACAATTTTGCTTTATATGCAACTTCTTTAAGCGAACGGCTAACCTTAATCATTCCATCATCTCTAAGAAATCTTTTTATTTCTCCTATAATCATTGGTACAGCATATGTAGAAAACTTTACGTTATAGGCTAAGTCAAACTTTTCTATACTTTTGATTAATCCAATACTTCCAATTTGAAAAAGGTCTTCCATTTCATATCCTCTATTTGCAAATCTTTTTACTAGGCTCCAAACTAATCCTACATTTTCTTCTACGAGTGTTTCTTTTGCTCTTTCATCACCTTGCTGAGCTTTGACTATTAAATCCAGTGTACGGTCCAAATTTTCACCTCCTTATAAATCAGATAGTATCATATAATTATATCTCTATTTCTAAAGTTACAGTTGTGCCTTCTCCTAATTTTGATTTAACACTTACACTATCCATCATTGATTCCATAACTGTAAATCCAAGCCCTGCACGGTCTAAATCTTCACTTGTCGTAAATAAAGGCTCTTTTGCTTGTTCAACATCTTCTATTCCTTTTCCCATATCTACAACTTCTATAAGTATTTTTGTTTTTTGTCCGTTCATATAATATCCACAAAATACTTTGACATCTTGTGTAGGATTGCTATCATATCCATGAATAATACAATTTGTTACTGCTTCAGAAACAGCAGTCTTTATGTCGTGAAGTTGTTCAACTGTAGGGTCTAGTTGTGATAAGAATGAACTTACAACAGCCCTTGCAAACGACTCATTTATAGATTGGCTTTTAAATTGAATAACCATTTGATTTTGATACATCACTCTTTTCCCCCTTTTATAAGTTTGCTACAGCTTCTTCTTCATTTGCGTAACAATTCATTAATTTATAAATACCTGATAAATTTAATACTTTATTAATTTCTGGTTTAACTTTAATAAGCATAACTTTTCCTCCGACAATGGAGGCATTTCTATATCTTCCCATTAACAGTCCAATTCCGGAACTATCCATAAACCCAACTTTTTCAAAATCAAATACTATATGTTTAACTCGGTTTCCTTGATAAATCCGATCTATTTCTTCTCTTATAGATGTAGCTGTGTGGTGATCAAGTTCACCAACTAAATTTACAAATAACACGTTATCTTTTATATTAGTATCAATTTTCATGTGCTCACCTTCCATTCGTATGTGTATATATAGCATATCCTTTTTTACAAAATTTGTCAATTAAATTGCTTATTTTTATAAGTCATTCTGTTAACTATATGAGATATTATTCTTTCTGCAATGTTAATCCCAGTGCAGTCTAGCATATTTTTTATATGTGCATTAGAATTTACTTCACAGAGGACAAAATTATCTTTACCAAATAGAATGTCAACTCCAATAAAGTCGCTTTTTAGTATATTTGAGATTTTTATAGCCATCTTAATTGCATCTGGTGGTGGAGTTATCTTTTCCATAATTCCTCCACTGCTAATATTTGCCTTAAAGCTCAACTCTGATTTTCTTTTCATTGATGCTATATATTCATTTCCAACAATATAAATTCTTATATCTGTTCCAAAGCTTGTTTTAATAAATTCCTGATATATATGGGGCACGTAAATTAAACTATTTCTTAAATGCTCTAGTTCTTTTCTATCCCGAGCTAAATATACTTGCTCTCCAAATGAACCATAGCATTCCTTAACTACAATAGGATAATCCAGGTTTTCTTCAAGATAATCTATGTACGTATCTCCTTTATAAGTGTTGTTAAATACTAGTGGTGAAATATATGTTTTTGGCATTACAATATTATTATTAGATAATGCTATAAATGTTTTTGCTTTATTGTCACATATTTCAATTACATCTGCACTGTTAAAAACAGGCACTCCCATTTTTTGTATGCATTTTGCAAGTTCAATATCTTTGTCCAAAAATAAAACAAAATCATATTTGTCTAGCCCTTTTATATATGCATTGCCATTTTCTATTCCATATTTTATTTCTTTAGTCGTAATTACTTCTAAAGTTATGTTATTCTTCTTCGCAGCCTCAATATATAAGTTATTATTTTCATCAAACTTTTTAATCGTTAAATACCCGTTACAAATTATAAATCCTTTCATAACCCTCCTTTAATAAATTAAATAATTAACAAGTAATTTATCAAATCGCTTGTCTATATTTATTATATTTGATTTTTTAATTTTATGCAACAAAATACTAGTCTTTTTAAAGACAATTTCTTCCACTTGTTATTCTAGAGGATGTTTTAAAAGAATAGATGGGTTTAAACTATTGAAAAATCTATAATACGTCTTATGCTAGTTGATTGCATTTTTTCTATTACTAGTAGAGGAAATGTTCTTATCTTTATTATGAATAATATGCATGGGCGATAATTTAAGGGAGATTTTTAATTTTATTAATAAAATATTTGACTAGTGTGGTTGGTAAATTTAAAAGATAACTATATATCTCTCACTAGTGTATAACTCACAATTTCAGATACGTGCAAACACTTGGCTTTTTTTGGCAACATTCATTAGTGTAATGAATATTTATGTAAAAAATAAATCTGTTATTCATGATAAGGCAGTCAGGAACAACGTGAATTTTATATGTGGGACATGAATTTTAAATGTAAACCCTAGTTATATGTGGGATATGAATTTTAAATGTAAACCATAGTTATGTGTGGGATATGAATTCTGAAGGAAAACCCTAGTTATATGTGGGATATGAATTCTGAAGGAAAACCATAGTTATGTGTGGGATATGAATTTTAAATGTAAACCATAGTTATATGTGGGATATGAATTCTGAAGGAAAACCATAGTTATATGTGGGATATGAATTTTAAATGTAAACCATAGTTATGTGTGGGATATGAATTTTAAATGTAAACCATAGTTATGTGTGGGATATGAATTCTGGTTAAAAATTTTATTATTAATTATACTAGAGGCTTACAATTTCTTTAGGTTTATGAGTCTTGCTAATATGCCACTTATCGTGAACAAATTTACTTACTTAAATTTTTTTACTTAATTGATTTAAATTAAAGTCGTGGCTTACACTTGATGTTTGAAATATATTTAACTTTTTCAATTTTTGATAATGGAAAAATCACTTTTAGTTTTTGCTTGTGTTGGGTTATATTAGGTTGTCAACCAGCTGCTACTTATTGTTTCACATCTGCTCTACTACTTGTTTTTTCGCCTATTTGCTACTTACTTTTCGTGAGTACTCTGTTACTTGGTCTTTTCACATGGATTAACTCTTAAAGTATATACCTATATCGAACAAAATACAATTGGCAAAATACCCTAATATATTTCTTCTGATTAGTCAATTCTATCCAACATAATTGGAATTACTCCGAAATGCATAATTATTCATAAATGTGCAATTTATTATATACACAGGTAATTCTAATGGTTGCCTGCAATATTATATTGCTATTTATATTAAAGTACTAAAATATTTGACTAGCACAAATGGTTATAATAGACCGTTGCAAGTAAACATATCAATAACTAGTGTATAATAATCATAGGTGTATAATATAATTAAAATGCATAATTATTTTTCAAAGGAAAGGTGGTATTTATTATAGTATACTTTACATCAGATTTACATTTTTATCATGAGAAGATTATTAAACATACAAATAGACCTTTTAAGAATTTTGAGCAGATGAATAACTGTTTAATTAATAATTGGAATTCTAAAATGACTTTCCAAGATGAAATATATATTTTGGGAGACTTTACAATGAAAGGTCCTCAATTAGCAACCAATATTTTATTGCAATTAAAAGGTAAAAAACATTTAATATGTGGCAATCATGATAAATTCGTAATGCAATCTAATTTTGATCAATTATTATTTCAGTCTATTCAAGAATATAAAGAAATACAATATTTAAATACACAATTTATACTATCCCATTATCCAATGCTTGAATGGAATGGTTTTTATAAAGGTAGTATACATCTTCATGGACATCAACATAATAAGGAATGGTACAATTTTGATAATTTTGCAAAAGGAATACGTAGATTTGATGTTGGAGTGGATGCAAATTATATGTCACCCGTAAGTGCAGAAGATATCATTACCTTTTTTTCACTCAACTAAATTAATCAAGGAGAACATTGTTATGAATTATAATGAAGGTGAATTGGACATAAGCTTAGAGGATATGTATAAATTAGAACATACTTCTTATATTTTATTGGATATAAGAAGTAGCATATCTTTTAATCTTAGTAATATAGAAGGCTCAATTAACATACCAAAAGATAAAATAGATAACCGTATAAATGAATTATTAAAGGATAAATTGATAATAGTTTATTGTACTATTGGTATTTTTGCTAAAGATGTAACTAAGAAGCTTCGTAAACATGGGTATGAAGCTTCTAACCTAACTAATGGTTATAGTGGATGGCTAGTAAAAAAATTTAAGGAGTAAAAATCACCTATAAGAAGAAAAAAGGGGCGAACAATGTTCTACCCCTAATAGCATAAAAAAAGACGTTTTTTTAAACACCTTTACAATAATTATTTAAGTTTTTCCATAAATAGCCTTTATAATAATTATTTAAGTTCTTCCATAAATAGCCTTTACAACAATTCCTTAAGTTCTTCCATAAATGCATTTAGTAGTTCATTTTCACAAACTTTTTTAACAATCATACCTTTTTTAAATATAATGCCTTCACATTTTCCTCCAGCAATTCCAATATCGGCTTCTCTTGCTTCTCCTGGTCCATTTACTACACAACCCATAACTGCAATTTTTAAATCTTTCTTTATATGTTTAGTATTTTCTTCTACCTTTTTAGCTAGACCTATTAAATCCACTTCGGTGCGACCACATGTGGGGCAAGAAATAATTTCTGTACCAAACTTTCTTAGTCCTAGTGATTGAAGAATATATTTAGCACAGTCAATTTCTTGAACTGGGTCATCTGAAAGAGATACTCTTATAGTGTCGCCAATTCCTCTAGAAAGAATAGCTCCAAGACCAACGGATGATTTAATAGTACCTTTATAAAATGTTCCCGCTTCGGTAATGCCTACATGAAGAGGATAGTCATACTTTTGAGCAAATAGTGTATAAGCTTCAATCGCTAGTGGAACGTTAGATGCTTTTAAAGAAACAATAATATCTCTAAAGTCCATATGTTCTAATATGTCTATATGTCTTGCTGCACTTTCAACAATAGCTGGTGCAGTAACCTTGCCATATTTTTGCAGTAATTCTTTTTCAACAGAACCAGAATTTACACCTATTCTGATAGGTATGTTATTTTGTTTAGCTTTTTGTACAACTAGCTTAACCTTTTCTTCATTTCCAATATTGCCTGGGTTAATGCGTAATTTATTTACGCCGTTTTCAATAGAAAGCAATGCTAATCTATAGTCAAAATGAATATCAGCGACAATAGGTATATTAATTCTAGGTATAATTTTGTTTAAGGCTTTACCTGCTTGTTCGTTTGGAACAGCTACTCTTACAATTTCACAACCTGCTTGTTCAAGCTTTAAAATCTGTTCAACAGTTGCTTCAACGTTTTCTGTTTTTGTATTACACATAGATTGAATAAGTATAGGGTTTCCTCCACCAACTTTCAAATCCTTAATTGTTATTACCCTAGTGTCTTCTCTTGGAATCATTAGCCCATCAACCTCGCTATATCATTAAAAAATATCACAATCATAAGGCCCATAAGAAAAACAAATCCAACAACATGAAAATATCCTTCTTTTTCTTGATCTAGTGGTTTGCCACGAACAATCTCTATCAGTGTAAAAAATATTCTTCCACCATCTAAAGCAGGTAGAGGCAATAAGTTTAATACTGCTAAATTTACTGAAAGCAATGCAGCTAATTGACATGTATTCATAATTGCTGCCAGATAACTATATTTCATTCCTTCATTCCAAACTTGAGCACTTACTTGCCCAACTCCAACTATTCCCATCATATCTTTTAAATGTACTTGTCCCGTAATTATCAAGAAAAATCCTTCTATAGTTTTATCAACCCAAGAAATTGTTTCAGAAAAACCTAAAGTAATACATTCAAAAACATTCCCTTTTTCCGTAACGGCATAAAAGCCCAGTGCAACTCCTCCGCCTTCTTTTGGTTGTGGCTTAATTGGTACGACTCTTACATTTCCATCTAAACCTCTAATAGAAACTCCATACACTATATCTCCATCAGTAACTATTTTGCTAACATCATTTCTAGTTTTAATTTCTTTCCCATCAATTGCAATAATAGTTTCCCCCGCTATAGCTCCTGCATTTGCAATAGGAGAATTTTCAATTACACTTTTAATAGTGTTTCCTCCATATCCACTATATCCAATAACAATGGAAAATAATAACCAAGCAAGTAAAAAGTTCATAAATGCACCAGCTGCAAATACTACAATCCGTTGCAGAGGTGATTTGGAACTTAATGATTTAGGGTTGTTAGATTCCTCATTTTCACCTTCCATTGCACAAAATCCCCCAATTGGTAACAATCTTATAGTATATAATGTTCCATCATGGAACTTACCCCATACTTTCCATCCCATTCCAATTGAAAACTCATTAACTTGTACACCAAATTTCTTTGCTGTAATAAAATGTCCCCATTCATGAACGAGAACAATTGCACCAAACATTAAAATAAATATTATAACCAACTATATCCCTACTTTCTGTTCTATTATCTTTAACGTATAATCTCTGGCCCATCTATCTATATCTAAAATTTTATTTAAACTAGGCTTACTTATACATATGTGTGCTTTCATAACTTGATGAATTATTTCAGAAATTTCAATAAATGAAATCTTTTTTTCTAAAAATGCAGCCACAGCTTCTTCATTACTTGCATTTAATACTGCAGGCATAGTACCCCCTTTTTCTAATGCATTATATGCAAAGCCTAGACAAGGAAATAAATCTATTTTTGGAGTATCGAAAGTTAATCTTTTGATTTTTTTCCAATCTAATCTTTCAATATAATTACATTCTTTATTTCTATATTCATCTTTTGTATGATAATTTAAAGCATCTATAGCATATAAAATCGGCTGACGCATATCAGGCATAGCAAGTTGAGCGATAACAGAACCGTTTTTATATTCTACCATAGAATGAATGATACTTTCATGATGCACAACCACTTCAATGTTCTGTGGAGCAACATTAAATAAATGATGTGCCTCAATAACTTCTAGTCCTTTATTCATGAGAGTTGCGGAATCAATTGTAATTTTTTTTCCCATTGCCCAGTTCGGATGTTTTAGAGCTTGTTCTAAAGTTACATTTTCTAGTTGTTCTTTTGTAGTAAAATCTCTAAAAGGTCCACCTGAAGCTGTTAAAATCAACTTATTTACATCATAGGGCCCACCTAAGCACTGCCAAATAGCTGCATGTTCACTATCAATGGGTACTATCCTTTTATTATACTCTTTAGCTAGGTTCATTACAACTTCCCCAGCGACAACTAGTGTTTCTTTATTAGCTAATGCAATATCTTTACCGCTTTTTATTGCTTCAATTGTTGGTAAAAGCCCTGCCATACCAACAATTGAATTTAAAACTATATGTGCTTGATTTATTTTAACTAGTTTAATTAAACCTTCTGCACCTGCATATATTTCTATTTTTATATTTTGTTGTTTCATTTTATTTTTTAAAGCTACTGCTTTTTCTTCGTTTACAACACAAACAGCAACGGGCTTAAATTCCTTAATTTGCTCTTCAAGCAAGTCTATTTGAGTATTTGTAGACAATCCATATACATGTGTGTTTTTTTCTTTCCTTATACAATCTAGTGCTTGTGTTCCAATTGAACCTGTTGAACCTAAAATAATCATAATATTCTCCTTATAATTTATATATTAACATATCCTGTAAACTATAAAGCACTTACAATAGTATAGACAAACGGTACAATTAACAAGATGCTATCAAATCTATCTAAAACTCCACCATGTCCTGGAAAAAGGCTTCCAAAATCTTTTATTCCCATTTCACGTTTTATTGAAGAAGCTGCTAAATCTCCAAGCTGAGATAGCACAGCACATATACAACCAATTAAGACAGTCCATCCTAGTGAAAAAGTCCAATAACCTAGATAATGCATAACGCCACAAAATATCGCATCCATTATTCCTGCTCCGATTACTCCACCAATTGCTCCTTCAAGTGTCTTTTTTGGGCTAAGTACAGGTGCAAGTTTATGTTTCCCTAGTGCTCTACCCGCAAAATAAGCAGAAGTATCACTTCCCCATGCACTTACAAAAATTAAACATACCCAAAAAAATCCATTTGGCATATTTCTAATTAATAGCACTAAACTAAAAATTTCTCCAATATATATAACTCCTGTTAATGTGACTCCTATATCCGCTAGAGTATATTTTGGATATGTTAATACTTTTATAATTAGCAAAATTACTAAAAATATGCTTATAAAACTAATGTATCTATTCTCAAAATAATTTAAACCTAGTAAATATACCACAATACTTAACATTGCTACGCTTTTTATCGGGTTATAAACTACTCCCACAACTTTATAATACTCATATGCACCTATAAGAACTAAAATTCCGCCAATTATATATAATAATAAACCTCCCTTATAAATAATTGCAACAGCTATTGGAGCTCCTATAATCCCTGTTAACACTCGTATTAACATTATATCACCTACCTATTCCGACTTTCCAAATCGTCTTTTTCTCAAGCTAAATGCATTAATTGCTTTTTTAAATTCATCAACTGTGAAATCTGGCCATAAACAATCTGTAAAATAAAATTCAGAATATGCCAATTGCCATATTAAAAAATTACTTAGCCTAAGTTCTCCACTAGTCCGTATTACTAAATCAGGATCTGGGAGTTTATGCGTATCTAAATATGATTCAAATAATTTTTCATTTATTTCATCTATGCTACATTTTTCCTTTTTTACATCCTCAGCTAATGCTTTGCAAGCTCTAACAATTTCATCTCTTCCGCCATAATTTAAAGCTATAGATAAGCATAATCCTGTTTTATTTTTTGTAATTTGTTCTAATTTATCAATCTGTCTACACATTTTAGGAGGCAAATTATCTCTGCGACCAATCAATCTAAATCTTAAGTTCTCTTTTTTAGCATTTTTTATATTTCCTATCAAATACTGTGTTAACAAGTTCATCAGACCTTCTACTTCTTCTTTTGGCCTATTCCAATTTTCAGTGGAAAACGCATACACAGTTATATACTCAATTCCAACTGTATCTGCATACCTAACAATTTTTTTTAACGTTTCACTACCTATTTTATGCCCTTCATTCCTGCTTATTCCTTTTTGTTTGGCCCATCTTCCATTGCCATCCATTATAATTGCAACATGCATAAAAATTCCTCCAACTTAAAGACTTGATAATATATAAAAAACTCCTCTATGAGGAGTTTTCATACAGATAAAATTTCCTTATTTTTTGCCTCGATATTTTTATCTATTTCAGCTACAAACTTATCTGTTATCTTTTGCACTTCAGCCTCATGACGTGAAAGTTCATCTTCACTAATTTGATGGCTTTTTTCTAATTTTTTCAATTCATCCATAACATCTCTTCTCAAGTTTCTAACAGCAACTTTAGCATTTTCACCTTTTTTCTTAACTTCTTTTGTTAGTTCTTTTCTTCTATCTTCTGTAAGTTCTGGGAAAATTAATCGGATAACTTTTCCATCATTTGATGGATTTATATTAATATCTGCTTCATTAATAGTTTTTTCAATTTGTTTTAATAAAGATGAGTCCCAAGGTTGAATTTGTAATATACGTGCTTCGGGTATAGTAATGTTTCCAACTTGAGCTATAGGGGTAGGTGCTCCGTAGTAATCTACTGTTAATTTATCTAATACATGGGGATTAGCTCTTCCAGCTCTGACTGTATTAAAGTCTTCTTTTAGTGATACAATAGTTTTATCAAGCTTTTGTTTAAAATTATTTATTTGTTCCATTATTCTTATCTCCTTAGTTGATTTAAAATTTAATCTGGGAAAATTGTTGTACCAGCAATTTCACCATTAACTGCTTTTAAAATTGCGTTATACGGATCCAAGCTAAATACTATTATTTGCAATTTTTGTTCGTTACATAATGTAGCAGCTGTCAAATCCATAGCTGTCAAATTTTTTGCTATTATTTCTTTAAATGATATTCTATCGTGTCTAATTGCATTTTTGTTCAATTTAGGATCACTATCATAAATGCCATCTATGTTTTTAGCAAAGAATATCGCATCCACTTCAATCTCAGCTGCTCTTAGAACTGCTCCTGTATCTGTAGAAAAAAATGGGTGTCCGGTTCCACCTGCAAAAAATACAATTTTATTTTGTGCTAAATGTTCCAATGCTTTGTCTTTTGAAAAAAGTTCAGTCATTGTTCCCACTATAAATGGAGTTTGAACAACTGTTCCAATTCCTTCACTACGACATACATCAGCCACATATATTGCATTCATAACAGTGGCCAACATTCCAATTTGGTCCGCTTTTGTTCTATCCATATCAGAAGAAGACCGTCCCCTCCAAAAGTTTCCTCCACCAATTACAACTGATACTTGTATATTTTCTTTAACAAGCTGTTTTAATTGTTGTGCAACTTCAATAATAATCTTGTGGTTAAATCCTTTTCCTCCCTCTCCAGCTAAGGCTTCTCCACTTAACTTTATTAAAATTCTCTTATGCATGTTTTCACCCTTTCTAACAATCTTACTGTAACATAAAATCATTTATATTTCTAGACATATTTTGAAATGAATAAGAAAAAAGAATTTTACATTCAACAATCTAATTATAATCAAATAGCCAGAGTAAATAATTTCATTATTATGACTATATTTTTAAATAAGAGATTTAGTCACATTGTTCCTAAATCTCTTATCACGAATTAAAAAGGACACTATAAAAGTGTCCCCATCACTATATTATCCATTAATTTGTTTAGCTACTTCTTCAGCAAAGTTTTCTGATTTTTTCTCAATTCCTTCTCCTGTTTCCAAACGAACAAAAGCTCTAATTGCATCTTTGTTTTTCAATTCCTGAACAACATATTTTTCTACTGTAAGAGAAGGCTCTTTTACATAGTCCTGTTCTAATAAACAAATTTCTTTGAAAAGTTCTTTTCCAAGTCTTCCTTCAACCATTTTTTCAATAATATTTTCTGGTTTTGGCTTAGCAGCTATTGCATTTTCATTTAAAGCTTGAGTTAAAAGAATTTCTTTTTCTTTTGCAATTGTTTCCTCAGAAACATCTTCTTTTGAAATAAATTGTGGATTTGCAGCTGCAACTTGCATAGCTATATTTTTGCCAACTTCTTCAACTTTTGGTCCTTCTCCAGCCATATCAATCATAGCAACAATTTTTCCACCACCATGTGTATAAGCAACTATAGTACCATTAGTTGACATTTTTACAAAACGACGAAGTGTCAAATTTTCTCCAATAACAGAAATTTTTTCTGTTAATATATCTCCAACTGTTTTACTTGTATCATCTGGCCAAGGTAATGCTTTTAATTCTTCAACTGTTGTTAAATCATTTTCTAAAACAATATTAGCAACTTGAGCTACAAATTTAATAAACTGATCATTTTTAGCAACAAAGTCTGTTTCTGAATTAACTTCAACAATTGCTCCTTGCTTTTTATCTGAAGAAATTGCTTCTTTAACAAGACCTTCAGCTGCAACACGGCCCGCTTTTTTTGCAGCTTTTGCTAACCCTTTTTCTCTTAATACTTCAATTGCTCTTTCAATATTTCCATCAACATCAACAAGAACGTTTTTACAATCAACCATTCCTGCTCCAGTTCTTTCTCGTAGTTCTTTTACCATTGCTGCTGTAACTGCCATTTTAATTTCCTCCAAAGATTTTCTATCATTATTTATGATAATAAGACTAACTTCTTATTCATTAATTTCTTTTTGTGCTAAAGCTTCTGCAAATGTTTCTTCTGGTTCAAATACTTGTCCTTGATTAGATTCAATAATAGCATCTGCCATTTTTCCAACTATTAATTTTACTGCACGTATTGCGTCATCATTTCCAGGGATAACATGATCTACCTCTTCAGGATCACAGTTAGTATCTACAATTGAAAATACAGGTATTCCAAGAATATGAGCTTCTTGAATAGCAATTTTTTCTTTACGTGGGTCAACCACAAATATTGCATCAGGAACGTCTTTCATTTCTTTAATTCCACCTAAGTTTGCTTCTAGCTTGATCATTTCTTTACGAAGCTCAATTACTTCTTTTTTTGGTAATACATCAAATGTTCCATCTTGTTCCATTGTTTCAAGTTGTTTTAATCTTGCAACTCTACTTTTAATTGTTTGGAAATTTGTTAACATTCCACCTAGCCATCTATTATTAATATAATACATTCCGCTTCTAATTGCTTCTGATTTTACAGATTCTTGTGCTTGTTTTTTTGTTCCAACAAATAAAACTTTTCCACCATCTTCTGCAATTTTACGCATTGCTTCATAAGCTTCGTCTATTTTTCTTGCTGTTTTTTGTAAATCAATAATATATATACCGTTTCTTTCAGTAAATATATATTTTTTCATTTTTGGATTCCATCTTCTTGTTTGATGTCCAAAATGAACCCCTGCTTCTAAAAGTTGTTTCATTGAAATTACACTCATTTTTTTTGCCTCCTTGGTTTTACCTCCGTCTATTTTAATCATAACAAGTAACACTTAAGCACCAACCTGCTACTTTATAGACGTGTGTTTTAGTTTTAAGTTTTAAATAGCAAAGAACAGTCAAAAAAGTCCTTGCTATCATTTTCACATAACACTATATCATACTTTTTTTACTAATACAACGCTTTTTGCTAATTTTAGCTGGCTCTTTAATTAAAATCACATGTCTAATTTCTTTTCGTTTTATTATAAAACTCTTTCTCTAAGTTGCTAATTATATCTCTTACTTCTTCAACACTAATTTGAAGCTTACTTGCAATTTCTTCAAATTCATATTCAAATTCTTTATATAACATTTCCACTTTACCTTTAATTTCTCCTTTTTGTAATCCTTTCTGTTTTAGGATATTTATTTGTTGCTTATAATTGTTTAACGTCACTTCAACTTGTTCTTTCTCTTTTCTAGCATCATTTATTTGTTGCTTATAATCGTTTATTTGCTCTATAAATGTCATTTCAACTTGTTCTTTCTCTTTTCTAGCAGTATTTATTTGTTGTCTATAACTATTTATTTGCTCCGTAAATGTCATTTCGATTTGTTCTTTCTCTTGCTGGGCAGTATTTATTTGTTGCTTATAATTGTTTAACGTCATTTCAACTTGTTCTTTCTCTTTTCTAGCAGTATTTATTTGTTGTCTATAACTATTTATTTGCTCCGTAAATGTCATTTCAAATTCACCTTCTTTTCTTATACTATTTTCAAAAAATGTTTCATCAAAATAATTTACTAGTTCTCCTAAAACAGATATAATTATATCGATGTCATCTTCTCTTATTTCTCTATTAAGATCTATAGCTTTTTTTAAAATTTCTCTACTTTGAAGTAAAAACTCATTTTTTACTTCTTCTAATGTTAATTTATTACCTTTAGCATTAATTAAATTTAGTCTATATTTAAATATTAGTATTGGTAATAAATTATATAACTTATTGTTTAGCACGTCTTCTATGTCAATTTCCCATAACTTTAAAACTTTGACTTCAATACGTTCTAATTTTTTATTTCGCCAAAATAATTCATAACTATTATTTCTTGTATTTTCTTTATTTTTTTCTAAAAATATAACAGACTGTTCTGGAATTATAATCTTATATATGTTATTTGTTTCATCAAATACTTTGTTAGCAATTCCATATTCCAAACCATATCGTGCAAATCTAATTGCCATATTATCATTTGATGTTTGAAATTCTATTTGATATATATTATCTTTAATTTTTATAAAGCTGTCTGCATGAAGTACATCAAACCTTAGTGTTTCTCTAATAAAATCTACTGGCATAAAAATTATATCTTCATCTTTTAATTTTCCTATAACATATTGTTCTCTATAATTTGTATCATTTAAATAGCCAATAGTTCCAAGAAACATTAAGGGTGATGATTGAAATAATTTTTTTAAAATTGCATCTAATTTAATTTTATGTCTACTAGTTAGCTTCTTTAGCTTATCCTCACTAATGCCAAGCAAATCCAATATAGGCTCTGTTGTATCAAATATTTCTTCTAAAGCTCCAACTAAATATTTAACTTTGCTTTTATCAGCTTTTCGTATATTTTCTTTTAAACTTTCTAATATATTCACTTTAGAAGTGTCGTCCTTTTTCTATAGTAATACTAGTGAAACTAAATTGTATTTAATAAGCACACATTACTATATATTTCCATTTATTAGAAGGTTTATTCAAATGGCTCTCGCATCCACTTTTGTTATTTATTATTGCATAACAAATAACAGATTTAGTCAAGTTGTTCCTAAATCCGTTATCACGAAAAAAGTGGTACAACAAAAATTCTGTTATACCATTATAGTAAAATATTATGCTTAAAAACTCTTTGATATATTATTTTTTTCTAAGAAGTACATTTAGTATATCTTCATAGTCATAGTCACTTTGGAATACAAAATTTCCTTCAAGCAATTCTCTGTCCTTATTTTGACCACGCACATACATCAAAAATGCTAAAGCATCATCAACAACTCCTGCTTCTGCCAAAATATTAGATACTTGTGTAGCAGACGAGCTATATTCAATATATAGTTCTATCGCAGTTATTTCGGGTTGCTCTTCAACAATTTCTGGTGGAGTCTGTTCTAATATAATTTCTTCGGGTTGATCTTCAACAATTATTGGTTGCTCCGTTTCATCCAAAATATTAGTATCAGAAATTATATTATCGTCAGGTATAAGTTGATCTTCTATAATTTCCTCGGGTTGATCTTCTAAATTATTGTTTATATATAAGCTTTCCTCGGAATTATTTTCTTTAAATTCGATTTCAGGAGTGCCTTCAGCTTGTTCAGCCAAAATATATTCATTACTTGATGATCGAAAACCACCTACAACAAATATTCCACCTGTAATCATCATCCCTATACCTATGCCAATACACAAAATTAGTAGTTTGTCTTTTTTCATTTTATGCTTCTCCTTTTCTCTTCTAAAGAGAGTATAAGTTGAATTTCTCCTTTTCCCTTTCCTAGTTTTTTTGCTACATCATCTAAAGTTAATCCATTTTTTATTAAATATTTTATGTGGCTTGAATATGGAATTTCTTCAATTTGTATCTCTAAATCATCTTGTACAAATTCATTTTTCAAATAGTCTTCAAATGGCTCATCTTTAGAGGAAGGAGCTACTATTTTTAAAGTTTCTTCGTTATATCTGCTTTTTAAATGTGCAAGTCCAATTAATCCTCCCAAAGTTGTTATAAATCCAGTAGTCATAAGACCCATTCCAATAATTGGCAAATCAATAATATTCATTGTCATATAATCACCCTTTTTATTAAAAATGGACGAACCTAGTTCGTCCCGAGTACATTATTCAAAATAACAAATAAAAATTAAATTGTTATTTTATAGCGGAAACGCATGTTGATATTTCCCTAATTTAAACTTTAGTTTGTTTATAGATTTGGTATGCAACTGTGAAATTCTAGATTCTGATACATTAAGAACATGGCTGATTTCTCTTAAAGTTAATTCCTCAAAATAATATAGCTTTATTACTGTTTGTTCCCTATCAGATAGTTCATTTATTGCAACCGTTAGGATGTCAAAGAGCTCTTGTTTTTCAAATTCTTCTGATGGATTTGGGGTGCCTTCATCTGAAATATTAGAAATATAATTTTCATTTTCATCCATAGAAACTAAATTTGTAATATGAGTTTCTTGAAGTATTTTAAAATATTCCTCCTCAGTAATTCCCATTTCTTGCAATAGTTCATCTTGAGTTGGGGGTCTTCCTAATTTGACCTCTATATCTGAGCAATTTTTTAAAAATTCCTTCTGTTTACGCCTTAATGTTCGTGGAACCCAATCTAATTTTCTGATTTCGTCAATTATAGCACCACGAATTCTTAAAGATGCGTAAGTTTCGAATTTTACTTGTTTATCAGGGTCAAATTTGTCAATAGCATCAATTAATCCTATCACACCATATCCAATTAGATCATCCAATTCTACATGATTGTTAAGATAAATACCTAATCTACCAGCTACAATTTTAACTAATTGGGCATAGTGTGCGATTAATTGTTGTTTAATCTCTAAAGATTTTCCATTTCGATATTTCCCCCATAATAAATCTATGTCTTTTTCTTCACCCATAATTAACACCCCTATAATCCTTAAATTTCCTTATAGCCTTTGCCTATGGTTTTTACTAATAATATTCCAGTTTCTAGATTTAATTCTATGGTTCTTCCATAATTTGCCCCTACGTCACTTGATTGTATAGGGATATTTAATTTATACAACATTTCTTTTGAGGCTGCAATATTTCTTGCACCAATTCTTAGTGTTTCTTCCATATGCTTAAATTCAAACATTTGAGCTCCACCTGCCATCTTAGCAACAAGCCGTTTTTGATTTGCTCCTTGTTTTATTAAACTATTCATTAAGTGTGTTATTCCTGTATCTGCGAATTTTGCTACTTCAAGATTGTTTCTCATTTGTTTACTATCAGGTAGCATAATATGAACCATACCACCTAGTTTTAATGTTTTATCATACAAAGTAACTCCTACACATGAGCCTAAGCCTAGTGTAGTTAAAATTTGGGGGGCTTTCCCTGTTTTGAGTTCGGCCATACCTATTTTAATTATATCCATATAATAGCCTTTCCATAGCACTAACGAGATTTAATAATGAATCTTTATTTAAGATTAGAAAATGAGTGCCATTCACAGCATTTTCATAGTCTGAAAACTCAGTTGCTATATATAACGTCTCAGTATAGTTTTCGCTAAAAGCCATTGCGGGAAAAGCAAGTATCGGTCCCACCATATCAATTACAGTTTCTGGTGTGGACTGATTTAATTTAAGTGTTACTAGACTTGTCATCGCATTTAGATAAGACCCCCCTAAAATATTACCTATTTCTTGTAAAACAGAATATTCTATCTCATTTAAATGTTGTAAATCCAAAATATCGTATCCTAATAATTGTTTAATTAGTGCTTTTGCACTAGATTCTTTAAGTACTAAAATTAGCATGCCTTGAATGTCACCCGTAACCTCTATGGCGTTACCCACTACATAATCAGACATATCAAATGACTTTATACCAAATAAATGTGTTACTTCTTCTACACTTACTTCTACTACGTTCATATTTATATCCTTACTAATCAATTGACCTAATGAAGTGATGGCATTTCCAATTCCTATATTGCCAGCTTCTTGCAATATATCCAAAGATGTCTTCGATAATTCGTCCTTTAATTTTGCCATACAATTCTCCTATTCCTGAATGTTGAAAGCTGTCTCTATAAGTTTGACATGGTGAATGATTGTTATAATATCCTCTCCAAATTTCATTTTTCCAACACCCACAATATAGTTTGAATCAACTTTGCCTTGCATATTTGAAACCCCTTCAATTTGAGTAGCCTCCAGTTCAACAACAGCTTTTACTTTATCTACAATCAGCCCAACCATAGAGTCTTCCATTGTAATGATGATTATACGTGTATTATCAGTTTCTTCTTGAAAATCCATGCTGAATAACCTTCTAATATCAATAACAGGAATTATTTCCCCTCTTAGGTTCATAACGCCCCTTACATAGTATGGGGCTTTTGGTACACGCATAATACTTTTCATTCTCTCTATAATTTGTACACTTTGAATATCTATTCCATAGTTTTGGTTATCCATTTCAAAAGTAACATATTGTTTAATTACAACTTCTTCCATTACATTCCGTCCCTTCTATTCTATTCTATATTAGTGTATTAATATCTAAAATCAATGCTACTTCACCATTTCCAAGTATAGTAGCTCCTGCAATCATATGAATATCATTCAAATATTTTCCAAGTGGTTTAATAACAATTTCCTGCTGGCCAATTAAAGAGTCAACAACAAAACCGACTTGTTTTTCTCCTTTTTTAATAATTACTACTATAAGGTTTTCTTGTTGTGTAGATTCAATATCTAGTAATTTATCAACTCTAATAACAGGGATAACTTGATTTCTTAAGACTATTACTTCTTGATTTTGTACTAGTTTAATATCTGTATAATGAATATTTTCTATAGTTTGAATTGTATTTAGAGGAATTGCATACTTTTCATGTCCAATATTAACCATTAAAGCTTGAATTATAGCTAATGTTAAAGGCAATCTAACAATAAATTTACTTCCTTTGCCCAACATAGTTTCAACTTCAACGTGGCCACCCAAAGCTGTTATTTTTCCTTTAACAACATCTAAACCAACTCCTCGACCAGAAAGGTCTGTAACTTCTTTTGCCATACTAAAACTTGGTCTAAATAATAGTCCAATTACTTCTTGCTCAGACATATTCAATAATACATCATGTGGAATTTCACCTTTAGACATAGCTTTATTTCTAATTTTCTCTACATCAATTCCGTTTCCATTATCTTCAACTTCAATAACTACACTATTACCATCTTGATATGCACGTAAATAAATAGTTCCTTTTTCAGGTTTTCCAGCAGCAATACGGTCCTGAGTAGTTTCTAATCCATGGTCTGCTGCATTTCTTAGTAAGTGGATTAAAGGATCCCCAATTTCATCAATAACAGTTCTATCAAGCTCTGTTTCTTCTCCAGACATAATTAATTCAATATTTTTACCCAACTTTCGAGAAACGTCTCGAATTAAACGAGGGAATCGATTAAATACAGTTTCAACTGCAACCATTCGCACTTTCATAACTGCATCGTGCAAGCTTGTTGTTATTCTTTCAAGATACTCTACCGAATCACTATAATTTGTTTCGTTATTATTATGAGGCATACTTGTTATACCTTCAAGTTGAGTTTTAACAATAATAAGCTCACTAACAAGGTTCATTAAGGTATCTAATCTATCAAGATTTACACGCACACTTTTACCTGCGGAAAGTTGTTTTGGTGTTTCTTGAGTTGTATTGGTTGCTGGAGCGGGTGAAGATTCATTTTTTTTATGTACCTCTGGTTGTCGTTCAACTGGTTTTTCTTCTACTGCTTTTGGAGCTGGCACTTCTTCAGCACTAATTGCAGGAAGATTCAATTCGCAAATTTCTACTCCATCTACTTCTGCAACACTCAAAACGGCAGCTTTTACCTTATCAGCACTTTCTTGCGTTACATGAATTACATTAAAATATTGGTCAAATTTTTCATCCTCTATATCTTGAACATCTGGTACAGAATGTATAATCTCACCTATAGATTCTAAATCATTAAATATTACAAATGATCTGGCAGCTTTTAACATACAGTTTGGTGAAAGAATTATTTTAATTTGAAATACATTCAGTCCGCCATTTAAAGCTTGATTTTTTACTGTTTCTATTTCAGCAGGAAGAATAATTTCATCACTAGATGAAGGTGTATTATCTGATTTTGCTGATGCATTAGATTTAGCTGCTACGTCATCAACAGATTTTTTTGCAATAATTGCTTCAAGTTGATCAACTAAATTTTGATAAGTTGTATCCCCCTCACTTGAAGTACTAATAATCTGTTCAACATAATTTTCTAATGCATCTAAACATTGGAACAATATGTCTAACATATCTGCTGTAATGGTTAATTCACCATTTCGTATTTCAGCCAATACATTTTCAATGCTATGAGTTAAACTTTGCATTTTTGTAAAACCCATTGTACCTGCCATTCCTTTTAAAGTGTGAGCTACTCTAAATATTCCATTTACCACCTGCGTGTCATCAGGTTGCGATTCTAACTTTAATAGATTCTCATTTAAACTTTGTAAGTTTTCTTTTGATTCCTCAATGAATATTTGTAGATATTGATTCATATCCATAATAGTATTCCCTCCTCAAGTTATTAAAAAACTTATTAAAACAATAATAATAATATTTATATTACACCTTTTAAAATTTTTTATCCATTAAAAAATGATTTTTATAACTTTTATTTTTTAAAAACTCTTTTTAGTCTATCTTTCAAATTTTCTCTTTGGACGTGGTGTTGACCAAGATTAAGCATTTTTCTTGCCACGTTTGTATATCCAATACTTGAAGGTGCATTTTCATTAACCCCAACAATGGGCTTTTGTTCTTTAATAGCTCTTACAAGTAAATTATCAAATGGAATATATCCACCGTAGTGTAATTCTTTTCCTAAGAAACTTTTACTTGCTGCTGCAATTTTTCTATATGCACTTTCTGCTTCTTCTCTTGAATCTGCTCTATTTACGACAACTAAGAAATTAGGTCGCAAGTTTAACTCTTTAATAAATGTTTTAACTAGAGCATACGCATCCGTGATTGAAGAAGGCTCTGGGGTTATAACAAGACATACCTCATCTGCCATCTCACTAAATTTAATAACGGTATCTGTAATTCCAGCTCCAGTATCAACTAGCAATGTATCACCTATAAATGCTAGTTGACTGAGTCCATGGACTATCATGTCAAGTTGAAACTCTTGCAAAAAAATCATCTCTTTTATACCTGATCCACCAGAAATAAAGGGAACTCCATATTGTGTTTGAGTTAATACATCTTTGATACCCATTTTCCCATCAAGCATATGAGCTAGTGTATAAACAGGTCTTTGGCCAAAAATTAGGTCTATATTTGCTAGGCCAAAATCTGCGTCTAAGATTATAGGTGCCTTACCATTATTTTTTAAAGCTAAAGATAAATTGGCTGTAAAATTGCTCTTGCCAACGCCTCCCTTTCCACTTGTCACAGTAATAATTTTAAAGGGTCTTATTGACCCAGTAATATTTTGTCTATTTTCTACCATGGCTCTTAAATGCACTGCTTGATCATTCATAATTTAGTCTCCCTATCAGCAATTTAACGTATTGTAGATTTTCAAATTTCTCTATATCATTTGGTACGTTTTGTCCTGTTGTGATATAAGCAATAGGCTTTTTGGTACGAAAAGTTATATTCATTAGATTACCTATTGCGTCTGTTTCATCGAGCTTTGTAATTATCAAGGCAAAATCTTTTGTTATTTTTTCATAAATGTTAGCAATATTTTGGACATCTCTATAAGCTGTGCTCATATTTAGTACCAAGAAAATTTGCTTATCTTCACATTTAAATAATAATTGCTCAAGCTCAGAAAGCTGTTCCAAATTTTTGTGGGACCGCCCTGCAGTATCAATAAATATATGGTCTGCATCTTTCCACTTTTCAAGATATTGTCCAACTTCTTCATCGTTGTAAATTGTTTCAATGGGTACGCCCAAAATGTCGGCGTACGTTCGTAACTGTTCTACAGCGGCTATTCTATATGTATCCGCCGTTAATAAAACTATTTTCTTTTTTTCTTGTAAAACTTTAAGTGCTGTTAATTTTGCTATAGTTGTTGTTTTACCAACACCAGTTGGTCCAATAAAAAAATTAATTTTTGGCAAATTGTGATGAAATTTAGGCATCAATTTATTTAATGTATAATATATAGATCTACTTACAGCATCCAAGTTATCATCATATGCTTGCGAAAAAATTTCTTGCAAAACGTCATCTTCAATTCCTTCATCTCTCAAAATTTTTCTCAGTGTTATAACTGCTCCATTTTGAGGGTCAGCTTCTGTCTTGGGAGAAACGGGCTGACTTTTAGGAGCAGGAGATCTATACTCAACTCTTTGTTCTTTATATCTTGGTTCTGATCTAAGGTTTGGCTCAATTCTGGGTCTTGGTTCTATTTTTTTTGACTTATTATCTGGTAGATCTAGAGGTGGTAATATTTCTACTTCATTATCTTCAACAGCAATTGTCATATTCCAAATAGATCTTGATTTTATTCCAAATAAACTTTTTCTCTTTTCTTCTTGAGAAGTTATAATTATGGCTTTATCACCATACTCCTTTTGTATTTGTTCTTGCAAGGATAGTTCATCTTTTCCAGTTACTTTTAAAATTCTCATCCTACACTCACCATTCCTACAGATTGAATTTCTACAGATTGTTCTATCTCATTATAAGAGACAACAACTAAATCTGGGATATATTGCTTAGTTAATTGCTTAAAATAAATTCTTACAATTGGAGAAGTTAAAATGATAGGTTGTAGTCCAATTGAAGTTAATTTATTGATTTCTTTCTTAAGCTTATTAATAATTTTCTGCAACACTTGTGGGTCAAGAGCAACATAAGATCCTTGTTCCGTATGTTGAACACTACCCATAATTAATTGTTCAATATTTGGATCTAGTGTGATAACTTTATTTGAAGGCCCTATAAACACTCTTTTTGAAATTGCTCTAGCTAATCCTTGACGAACATACTCCGTTAAAACGTCTGTATCCCTTATTGTTGGAGCATAATCGGCCAATATTTCGCAAATAGTCGCCAAGTCTCTAATCGAAATATTTTCACTAAGTAAATTGGCCAAAACTTTTTGAATTTCTCCAAGCCCAAGAAGTTTTGGTGTTAATTCACCAATTAAAGCACCATGCGTCTCTGCAACATTGTTTATTAGAGTTTGAGTATCTTGACGTGTTAAAAGTTCTGCCAAATGACTTTTAATAATTTCTGTTAAATGAGTTGCTATAATTGAAGGACAGTCAACAACGGTGTATCCTCGAACTTCCGCTATTTCCCTTTTTGATTCTGTTATCCAAATGGCTGGAAGTCCAAAAGCTGGTTCAACAGTTTCAATTCCGTCAACTTCTTCATCAACATATCCAGGGTTCATCGCCATATAATGGTCAAACAGAATTTCTCCCCTTGCAACTTCTACTCCTTTAATTTTAATACTATATACGTTTGGAGGTAACTGAATATTATCCCTAAGTCTTACAATTGGAACAATAGTTCCAAGCTCCAACGCAACTTGCCTACGTATCATTACAACCCTATCAAGCAAATCTCCTCCTTGATTAACATCGGCCAAAGGAATAATCCCATAACCAAATTCTAATTCAATGGGGTCAACTTGTAATAAGTTTATAACATTTTCAGGTTTTCTAATTTCTTCTGCCTGAACATCTTCTGTTGCAATTTCTTCTTTAACATCTTGAACATTTTTAGCATTTTGTAATCTATTACCTAATATAAACCAAATTATTGCAATCGGACCTGTTAAGACTAATCCCATTGGAGTGAAAGTTCCTAAAGCAACAATTGTTGCACCAACTAAATATAAAACTATAGGCGAATACACAAATTGTTTTAAAATTATTGAACTCATTTCACTGTCAGCTTGAGATTTAGTTACTAATATACCAGTAGCAGTTGATATCAATAGTGCTGGTATTGCACTTACTAACCCATCACCTATTGTCATAATGGTATATGTACTAAGAGCTTCTGTGAATTCCATATCAAGGGTCACAACTCCAATAATTATACCAGCTACAATATTTATAAATGAAATAGCTAATCCTGCTACCGCATCATTTTTTACAAACTTTGAAGCTCCATCCATTGCTCCAAAAAAACTTGCTTCGTCTTGAATTTTTTTACGTCTTGTTTTAGCCATTGTTTCGTCAATAAAGCCTGAGTTTAAGTCTGCGTCAATAGCCATTTGCTTTCCAGGCATCGCATCCAGCGTAAAACGTGCTGAAACCTCCGCAACACGCTCAGACCCTTTAGTGATAACTTGGAAGTTTACAATCGTAATAATTAAAAATATAATAAATCCAATAACTAAATTTCCACCAGAAACAAACTCACCAAAAGCTCTTATAACTTCGCCAGCATCTGCCGTAGTTAAAATTAACCTAGTTGAGGAAATATTAAGTCCTAGTCTAAAAATAGTAGTAATCAAAAGCATTGTTGGAAATAATGATAAATCCAAAGCTTCTTGAGAAAAAAGGGAACTTAATAAAATCATTATTGCAATAGAAATATTTACTAATAAAAATATACTTAAAAGCACTTGTGGTAATGGCACTATAATAAGAGCTACTATTAATATGACACCCAAACCAAGAAATGCGTCTCCTGATCTCAAGTTATCTCCTCCTTCCACCTTGTTGTTCTTCTAATTGATATACATAAGCAAGCACTTCTGCAACTGCTTTATATAATTCGGGTGGAACCTGATGGTCCACCTCAACAGTATAATATAGTGCTCTAGCCAAAGCTTTATTTTCAACAATTTGGACATTTTTCTCTTTGGCTACTTCTCTTATTTTTTGTGCCATAAAGTCTATACCTTTCGCAACTACAACTGGGGCTATTGAATTATCTTTATCATAATAAACAGCAACAGCAAAATGTGTTGGATTTGTTATAATAACATCGGCGTTAGGCACTGCTTCCATCATTCTTCTCATTGACATTTCACGCATTTTTTGTCGGATTTTTCCTTTAATTTGTGGATCTCCTTCAGATTGTTTATATTCGTCTTTTATATCTTGTTTTGTCATTTTTAAACTTTCTTCAAACTTATATTTTTGATATGCGTAATCAATAGCTGATAAAATTAAAAAAGTAAGCCCAATAGAAAACCCAATGTCTCTTATAACATCTATAACATACATTGCTACATTTTGCATACTCATAATATAAAAACCCATAAAATTAGGTACTTGCCCCAGCAAAACATTTAAAAAAATTGCCCCTAAAAAAGTAACTTTTCCTATGCTAAGGCCAAGTTGAAACAACGCTTCTTTTGAAATGATTTTTTTTACCCCAGTTAAAGGGTTCATTTTATTAAATTTAGGTGCCATAGGCTCCAAAGTAAATTTATATCCAACTTGCATATATGATATAACAATTGCTGTTATAGCAAGTCCTATAAATAATACAAGGTTTATCAATATTACATTTAATATAGCTTCTCTTATAATATGCAAAAAATATAATGCCTCAAACTCTTTTACTAAAATAGACATTTGCTTAAACAAACTAGAGAAAAGTGCTAGGCAACTTTCAAAATAATTATTACCCATTGCCATCATGATAGCAAAAAAAGCCATGATTAAAATTGATGTATTAAGTTCTTGGCTCTTTGCTACTTGTCCTTTGTCCCTTGCTTCTTTACGCTTTTTGGGTGTTGCGGATTCTGTTCTTCCTTCAGATTCTGCGCTAAAAAACTGTAAATCTAAAATGTATCTCATGGAACCAATCCTTCTATGATGTTAAAAAATTCGCTAACTATTGTCTTAGTAATCAAATCATTATATGAACCGATAACTTCCATTAAAGCAATCATTAATAAACAAAGAACTATAAGTTTTATCGGAAGTCCAACAACAAACATATTCATCTGAGGAACAACACGAGCTAATATTCCAAGTCCACAGTCCACAACAACAATTACACCGACAACTGGTGAAGCTAACTTAAAACCCATTTCAAAAAACAAGATAACTGCATCTAATACGCTATACATTATTTCAGGATTAACTACAGCTTTTCCCACTGGTATATAATAAAATGTTTCAACGAGTGATTTAATAAACCAATGGTACCCTCCTGACGCTAAAAATACTACAGTAAAAGCTAAAGTATAAAATTTCCCAATAATAGGAACTTGAGTAAAGCTGTTTGGATCCATAATAGTACTCATTCCAAGACCGCCCTGAGTGGATAATAATTGCCCAAAGAAGTAATATACTTGAAAAAAAATACCAAAGGCAAATCCTATAATTAGTCCAACTACTACTTCTTTTAAGACTATTACTCCAAATGTCAACACATTTTCGGCATAATAAGTAGCTTCAAAAGGTATAGTGAAAAACACTATCATAGTTAAAACTCCTGTTAAACCTCCAAGTGCAATTGCTGGTAATTTAGTTTCTATGACTACAGGTAACGTAACTACAGCAGCAACTATGCGACAGAATATCAGTAACCAAATATCTGTATAATGATAAATTTCTAATATATTATCCATAATTTTTACCTACAAAAATTGATTTAATCCAGTTATGATTCTTAAAAAAAAATCAAGCAACTTAGTTGTTATCCAAGACCCACACAGCATAAGAGTTATAAAAAAAGCTAACACTTTAGGAACAAAAGAAAGTGTTTGTTCTTGAATTGAAGTCGCTGTTTGAAATATACTTATAATCAAACCCATAATTAAAGCAACTAATAACAACGGTGCCGCTATTTCTATCAATAACATTATAGATTCACGCATAATGTCTATTACTAGTTGTTGCATAAATCACTTCCTTCCCAAGTGAATTTATAAATCAAAAATTTTTCTCTAGTTCAATTAAAAGTTAATACTAATTCACCTATTAGTAGATTCCATCCATCTGCCAAAATAAACAATAAAATTTTAAAAGGCAAAGATATAGTCGCAGGTGGCAACATCATCATACCCATAGCCATAAGAGCGGAAGCTATTACCATATCTATTACAATAAATGGTAGGTATATCAAAAATCCAATAATAAATCCAGCTCGTAATTCGCCAATAATAAAGGCTGGAACCAATACATATAACGGAATTTGAGATAATATATCTGTTTCATCTTCAATAAGTCCTCTTCCTGAAAGGTCCATAAAAAGCTTTATGTCTGCGTCTCTAGCTTGTGCTATCATAAATTCTTTTAGTGGCTCTACTGATCTATCTAACATTTCTTGTTGAGTTATTTGATTATTTCTATATGGTATAATTGCTTCATCGTTAATTTGAGAAAATACTGGACTCATAACAAAGAAGGTTAAAAACAATGCTAAACCTAAAACTATTTGGTTTGGAGGCATTTGTTGAGTTCCCATAGCTGATTTTAAAAAATGCAAAGAAATAATAAAACGTGTAAATGAAGTCATCATTACAAGAATAGAAGGTATTAGTGCAAGAAGAGTAATAAAAAATAGCATTTGTAAAGTTACAGTTAATTCGGCTGGAGGCTTAAGCAAGTTTGTTGCCCAAACATTATAGGGAAATAATACAAAAAAGCCAGCTATCCATAATTTTACTTTTCTTCTCATAACGGCTACTCCTGTTTTTCTTTTATAAACTTTTTTAGGTACTTATCAAATTGTGGTTCAATTTCATTTAAAACCAATTGGCTTTCGTCTAGTTTTATACAATAATTTATATGTTCTTTGGTCATGGTCATAAGATGATATTCACACCCAATACGCACTATATAAATATATTGTCCTACCGAAATAGGGAGGGCTTCTACAATTTGTAGATTTTTGTGCCCTCTATTTGTTCCAAATTTCATCTGGCCTATTTTTCGTGTGCTAAAGTAAGCCAGAAGCAAAACTGCTATAAAAATAAAAAATAATATAATAAGTTCAATCACAGTTTATCCCAATACTTTTTTAACAGCTTCTAAAATACGGTCGGCTTGAAATGGTTTAACTATAAAATCCCTTGCTCCAGACTGAATAGCTTCAATAACCATTCCTTGTTGACCCATTGCCGAACACATTACAATTTTAGCTGCGGGATCAAAAGATCTTATTTCTTTTAAGGCTTGGATTCCATCCATTTCAGGCATTGTAATATCCATTAAAACTAAGTCTGGTTTTAGCTCTTTGTATTTTTCAATTGCTTTTACTCCATTTTCGCCTTCTCCAACTACAGTGTATCCGTTCTTACTCAGTATGTCTTTAATCATCATCCTCATAAATGCTGCATCATCAACAACTAAAATATTTGCCATTTACTTTACCTCTTCTTTCTAATTTTAAATTCTGTTTTCTGGTTTTATAATGCTTAAAATCCTTATTCCAAAGTTTTCGTCAATAACGACAACTTCTCCACTAGCAACAAACTTACCATTTACCAGTAAGTCTATAGGCTCTCCGACTAGTTTATCTAATTCTACTACACTACCTTGAGTAAATTCCAATATATCTCTAATTTTTCTTTTGGTACGCCCTAGTTCAACTGATACTTGTAAAGACACATCCATTAAAAGATCAATATTTTCTCGTCCCATAGGTGTTAATTGTTCATCAAAACTTCCAAAATTAGGAACTTTCACTTCTACATTTGGAGAAAAAACGCTTGGACCTGAATACATATCTTGTGGTGTATGTATGTATCCTGGTGGTGTCCCGTATGGTGGTGCTCCGTATCCTGGTGGTGGTGCCCCATATCCTGGTGGTGGTGCCCCATATCCTGGTGGTGGTGCTGCGTGGTTTTGGTCTTGCGTTGGATTATTAAGCGATTCTGCATCAGATAATATTGAATCCGTGTTTGAAGATATCACATCAGGCTCCTTTTTCAATAAATTATTTACTAAGCTTTTCGCAAAACTAAGCGGAAAAACTTGCATGAGTTCAGTATCAATTATATCTTCTAATATTCTCATTCTAAAAGAAATTTTTACAATCGGTTCTTCTTGAGTTATAAGTGTATCAAATTTATCTACTGCTGCTCCTAATTCTACGGCATTGGGTGGTGAAATATCAATGATCTTATCAAACATTTGTGACATAGAAGTGGATGATGAACCCATCATTTGGTTCATTGCCTCTGAAATTGCACTTAAGTGAAATTCATTAATGGCATCATTACTTATTGCTCCAGTGCCTCCCATCATCAAATCGGCAATGGCTTTAACATCATCCGCTTTTAAAATCATTAAATTGGTACCCAATAGTCCTTTAACATAATCAATCGATACCGCAATTAGATCTGGAGTTATAGTCTCCTTAAATTCTGCTGTTGTCAAAAAACTTACTTGTGGAGCAGTAATTTCAACTTTATGGTTTAATAACATAAATAAAGTTGTTGCAGCTGTTCCCATATTTATATTACCAATTTCACCAAGTACATCAACTTCTTCTCCTGTCAACCCGCCAGTTGAACCCCCATTGGCTGAAGTATCCTCTTGTAAATCGATTCCACCAAGAAGTGCATTAATTTCTTCCTGGGAAAGCATTCCATCACTCATTATTCATCCTCCTCTTGTAATACTTGATTTATTTTTATCGCTGATCTGCTCTTATATGATCCTGGGCTCCCCTTAAATTTTAACTTCTTATCTACATAAATGTCAATATCACTTTCAATATCTCTATTTAATTTAATAATATCATTTACTTGTAGTTCTAAAAACTCTTTTACAGTTATGTTAGTTTGCCCTAAAACTGCTTTTAAAATTACATCTGTTTTTTTTAGCAATCCTTCGACTTCCATAGCTGAATTTGCTTTCTCTCTAGAACTTTGTGTACTTTTAAACCAGTTCTTAGTATTAATTCTATCCATTACTGGTTCTAACACAATATGAGGAAGGCATAAATTCATAAGTCCTTCTAATTCCCCAAATTGAATTCTAAAAGTTATTAAGGCAACCATTTCGTTAGGAGCAATCAGTTGTACTACTTGAGAATTGGTTTCTATTTTACTTAAAATAGGCCGAATTTCCATAACACTTTCCCAAGGCTCAATCAATAATTGAGTGAATTTGTCTAATATTTTTTGGATGATAATTTGCTCAATATTTGTAAACTCTCTTAGTTTATCAACAGATTTTCCTGCACCTCCTAATATTCTTTCAATAAAAGCATAACTCATACTTGGAGAAATTTCCAATAAAATCGAACCTTCCAATGGAAGAAAATCAATAAAGCCTAATACAACAGGATTACTAAAAGAGATTGTAAACTCAGAGTATGTTATAGCTTCTGAACTCATTACTTCTACTGGAATTAAAGTACGTAGATATCCGGATAAATAGTTTGAAACTAGCCTTGCATAATTTTCACAGATAATTTCAAGAGTTCTCAATTGTTCTTTAGAAAATTTAGAAGGACGTTTAAAATCATACTTTTTATATATTGTGTCGTATAGCTCTTTTTCGCTTTCTTCAGGTAAATCAATTTTTCCATCTGTCGATACCCCAGCGTTAATAATAGCATCAATTTCATATTGCGTTAACACACCATCTGCCATCTACTCACTCTCCTTCTGTTATAAATTTTATAAGTTGAACCATTTGTAGTATTTAAATATTTTTAACCCAATACACAAAAATAACATTTAAGATTTAGAATCTTAAGTAATAAAAGTTAAATAATATTAATATAGCTAAATAATACAAGCGGTTCGTTGCTTATAATTTATAATTTTAAAATTATAAGCAGTTTTCTTATATACTTATTGTACCACAAAATCAAATAAATAAACTTGATATAATAATCTATTATGTTATTTCTTTAGATATTATTTATACTTATACGTAGATTTATGCGTAAATACGTAATCATTTTATATTTTTAATGGAATTACAAAATACTTTCGTCGTTATTCGTGATAACGGATTTAGGAACAACATGAATAAATCTGTTATTATTGTACCAAAAAATCGGATAAATAAACTTTATATATAATAGTTTTCACTCCATTCCTAAAACTCAATAAATAATATTTTTAATTAATACTTTCTCTAGATATTATTTATACTTATACGTAGACTTATACGTAAATATGGAGTCATTTTATATTTTTAATGCATTTTATATTTTTAACAGAAGTACGGGAGTATAAAATACTCCCGTTATTATTATTGTACCAAAAAATCAGATAAATAAACTTTATATATAATAGTTTCCATTCCTAAAACTCCATGAATGGTATCTTTAATTAGTACTTTCAAGCTTTCCATAGTATCTGGTCTTGATAGCATTTCTCTAGTTTGTGTTCTTAGTATTCCAATAATAGCATCTTTTATTGCAGGTTGTTTCAAAGGAAATTGTACGATAAAGTCGTCATATTCCTCACTATCTCCGTCAATTTCAATTGAAACGGACACTCTAACCATAGCTTTCTCTTCGTCAGCTATATTTGACATGATTGTAGCATCTAAAGCATGTATTTCTGTAACTTCAGGTATAACTGGCCCTGCAGGTTCTTCTGTAGCATCTGAATTAATCATGGTAAATAAAAAGAAAGTTCCCCCCGCAATTACCAATATTAAAACAAGAAATGCTACAATTACAAAAATCTTAAATTTATCCAAAGATCTCCCCACCTTTATTTTAGTATCTCATGTTTGTAATCTTTTAACAATACTATTGCAAAAAAATTATTCACTAGAAAGAGAACAGATAAAAGTACTGTTCTTATTAGCATGATTGAATATATAGTGTCCACTATATATGTTTATGTTTATTTAATTCCATATAGTATTAAATAGAGCATTTAAAAATGCTCTATTTTTTAAAAAAGAGATTTTATGATCTTAACCTCTACTCTTCTATTTATCGATCTTCCTTCTGCAGTATTATTGTCGGCTATTGGTTTATACTCACCAAATCCTTCTGCTGAAACTGTATCTGGAGTAAATTCTAGTTGGTCTATGAAAAATTTACCAACTGCAATTGCTCTTGCAGATGAAAGTTCCCAGTTGCTTGGAAATTGTGCAGTACGAATTGGTACATTGTCAGTGTGCCCCTCAAGCCTTATATTATATCCATCTAATGTGTATTCTCTAATTTTTATCCCCATTGTGTCAAGGATAGGAATTCCAGCAGGTTTTATATCTGCTTTTCCTGTATCAAATAACAAGAAATCTTCAAAAGTAATTACAATTTCATCACCAAATTGTTCTACTTCTACTTTACTGTCCAATCCTTCTTCGTAAATGTATTCTTGAATTTCATCTTTTATAGATTTTGCGTCATCTTCTAAAATGTCTGCTAATGCTTCAATTATTGCTGGAGGATCTGGGTATTCTTCCAAACCTGAACCAACCATACCATGTTCATTTAACATAATGTCTCCATCAACCATAATTCCTGGAGCACCATCAAATGAATTTGCTATTGCCGCAAACTTAGCAGCATCTTGTGATGAAGATGCAAATAATAAAACGAAAAAGCATAGTAGTAATGTCATTAAGTCACTAAATGTTGCCATCCACTCGGGAGCACCCATTTTTATTTCTTCCATTTTCTGTTTCTTAGCCATGAAATAATCCCCCTCTATTTCAATGTCATTTATATAATGTTGTATGTAAAGGTGACAACATTCACCTATTAAAAAATTTAATATCCAATGGTTAGCTTGTTAGTTTTTAATGGTTAACTACTATACCCATGTCCATTATTCAGGTTGCTCAAGAGATAATCTTGTAACTGGATCAAGGAAAGATTTTAGTTTTTCTTCAATAACACGAGGGTTTTCTCCAGCTTGAATTGAAAGTAGTCCTTCAATCATCATCTGTTTAAGCATAACCTCTTGTGCACTTTTTCCTTTCATACTTGTTACAACTGGTGAAGCAACCCAGTTCGCAAGAACTGAACCATAAAACGTTGTTATAAGTGCAACCGCCATTTTTGGTCCAAGTGTAGTAGGGTCAGAAAGTTCCGCAAGCATGTTAACTAGTCCAATTAAAGTACCAATCATCCCCCACGCAGGACCCATCGCAGCCACTGTTTCCCAAAAACCTTGCATTCCTTTATGTCTTTCTTCCATCATTGCAAGCTCTGTTTCTAATATATCACGTATCAACGCTGGATCTGTACCGTCAACCATTAGCCCAATTCCTTTTTTCATAAACGGATCTTCCATTGATTGAGCTTTTTCTTCTAAAACCAAAAGTCCATCTTTCCTCGCTGCTTGAGCTAGTTCATTCACCTGTTTAATAAGCTCAGCAGGATTGAACCCTGGGTCGTTCAATGCTACTTTAAAAGATTTAAATCCTGCAGCTAATTCAGGTATTGTATACCCTATAAGCATTGCTGCTATAAGTCCTCCAAAAACGACAAATATGGATGGAGCATCGACGAATCCCATCAAATCTCCTCCACCTATAAGGATAGTTGCAACTATCGCAAAGCCTCCAAATACTAGACCTATCGGTGTACCTTTATCCATTTCTTTTCCCCCCTTATTATTGATAACTAACAATACACTACAATATTGCTAATTATTCAAAGTAATGAAGGTAGGTTAACAGTCTAACTTCATTACCCTATAAATTAGTCATATTTTTCTCCTCATCAGTAAATCGTAAAAACCATCTTCTCTTGTATTCAACAATTAAATCTGTGATTTCATTTACTTTTTCTTTAACCACATATTTTCTTCCGTTTGTTAAGGTTATGACTGTATCGGGCGTTTCTTCCATCAATTCAATTAGTTCTGAATTCATAATGAATTGTTTTTCGTTTAATCTAGTAAGTTTTATCATGTAATTGTACACCTTTCGTTTGTTTATAGTAGATTATAATAGATTATAATATAGAAGAACTTCAAGAAATTTATCCTACTAATTGTTCTTTTTGAAAAAATAAGAACATATCAGCTTTTTCTTATCATTTTATCATTTTTGTTGTAATTAAGGACTATTAATGCTTCTTCACAATTAACATCAATATCTTTCAATTAGTTGCGTATTTTTATTCATATTTATTAACCATACGGGTAGGGTAATCACTAATACCCTACAATATTAACGTTTAAGATTAACTAATTCTTGTAAAATTTCATCCGATGCTGTTATTATTTTGGAGTTAGCCTGGAATCCACGTTGTGTAACAATCATTTCTGTAAATTCTTGTGAAAGGTCTACATTTGACATCTCAAGAACGCCTGTTTGGAATTTACCAACTTCTCCAATTCCATCAAATTCTCCTGAATTTTGTGTTGAAACAAATAAGTTTGAGCCAAATTTTTCTAATCCAGCAGGATTATCAAATGTAGCTACTGCAATTTGACCAAGAAGCATCTGGTCACCATTGTCATAATAAGCGACAATTTTTCCATCTGTACCAATTGCATATCCAGTCATATTTCCTGCTGGTTTTCCATCAACCATATCTGGCTTTATACTTGATTTTGCATCATATTGGGTCATGTTGTTCATATTTATATCTATAGATCCGCCTGCTCCAGGAGTTGCTGGATCTAAGTCTCCCAATGTAGCTTTTAAATTTAATGGCACACCTGTATCTGGATCAATTGCTGTTGAAAGATCTAATACAGTCCCCCAAGTAAATATTGAAGTCGATACGCCATCGCCTCCCGTGCCAGTCGCTGGAGAAACTATATCCCCATTAGCGTCAAATATCATCTGAACACTTGTAAATAGTTCACCATTTGCTCCAACCCCTTGAACACCAGGAGCATTATTGTTAACTGCACTAGGTAGAGCTATCTCTCTTCCGTTTGCATCTGTAACAACAAGATGCTGTTCAACTGCCTGCCCAATTGTAACAGGTTTTGTTGGTATCATAACTGTCCAATATGGGTTAGTCGCTGGAAGTGGTGCTGTTATTCCTAGTTGCCCCGCTACATTATCATTTTCTACATATTGAAACACAACTTCCATACTATATCTTGTTCCTTGCGAGTCAAAAAATTGTATTTGACTTGTAATTCCGTCTGGAATTCCATCTCCATCTGTGTCTTCAGTTGCCTCAGATATATTAAGATTTCCTGGAATATTAATTTCTGTTGTTGACTCTGGTGGTGTTTTAGAATTTAAGGAACCACCAACGCTTAAATCTTGCACCTGCCCTTTAATAATACTAGTCCCTGAGTTATTTGCTGGCCACCCCTGAACATGCATACCATTATTTATAAGTAAATTTCCTTCAGCGTCAAGTTTTAAAGCTCCTGCTCGTGTGTAATACTCTCCACTTGCATCCGAAACAACAATAAATCCATCTCCTTCAATCAGTAGATCAAACGGATTATCCGTACGTTGACTTGCCCCTGGAGTCATAAGCATATCTATTGAAGATACGTTTGCTCCTAAACCGACTTGCATCGCATTTCGTCCCCCCAACCCAGTGTCATCGTTCGCCGCCGTTGCTGATTGTGTTGTTTGTGAAAATGTATCTGCAAAAGTTACTCGTTGGGTTTTAAAACCCATTGTATTAACATTTGCTATATTGTTACCTATAACATCCATCTTGGTTTGATGAGCACGTAGCCCCGATACTCCTGAATACATTGAACGCATCATAATTTAGTTCCCCCTAAATTTTTTACTTATTTTATGCTTTTCATATGTTTTATTCAAGTTAAGCTACGTGAGTGATATCTAGTTATATTTGGTCATTGATCAAATTTTATTAACGTTTACTAGTTCTTGTAAAATTTCATCTGATGTTGTTATTATTTTTGTATTTGATTGAAATCCTCTTTGTGTAATAATCATTTCTGTAAATTCTTGTGACAGGTTTACGTTTGACATCTCAAGAGTTCCAGTTTGAAAGCTTCCAATTTCTCCAATTCCGTCAAATCCTCCTGCGTTTTGTAGTGTTTGTGAAAATGTATCCGCAAAAGTTACTCGTTGAGTTTTAAAACCCATTGTATTAACATTTGCTATATTGTTACCTATAACATCCATCTTAGTTTGATGAACACGTAGCCCTGATATTCCTGAATACATTGAAGGCATCATAATTTAGTCCCCCCTAAATTTTTTACTTATTTTTTATTCAAGTTAAGCTACGTGAGTGATATCTAGTTATATTTGGTCATTGATCAAATCTTATTAACGTTTAAGGTTTACTAGCTCTTGTAAAATTTCATCTGATGCTGTTATTATTTTTGCATTTGCTTGGAACCCACGTTGTGTAACAATCATTTCTGTAAATTCTTGTGAAAGGTCTACGTTTGACATTTCAAGAACTCCAGTTTGAAAGCTCCCCATTTCTCCAATTCCATCAAATACTCCTGAGTTTTGTGTTGAGATAAATAAGTTTGAGCCAAATTTTTCTAACCCAGCAGGATTGTCAAACTTAGCAATAGAAACTTGCCCAAGAAACATCTGGTCACCATTGTCATAATAAGCTACAATTTTTCCATCTGTACCAATTGTATATCCAGTCATATTTCCGGCGGGTTTACCATCAGCCATCAGCGGTTTTATAGTCGCTCTTGCATCATATTGAGTCATTTGGTTCATGTTTATTTCTATGGCACCTCCTGCACCAGGAGTTGCTGGATCCAAGTCTCCCAGTGTAGCCTTTAAATTTAATGGCACACCTGTATCTGGATCAATTGCTGTTGAAAGGTCTAGCACTGTTCCCCAAGTGAATATTGATGTTGCTACTCCATCTCCACCTGCACCTGTGGCTGGAGAGACAATTTGCCCGTTAGAGTCAAATACCATCTGAACACTTGTAAATAATTCACCGTTTGCTCCAACCCCTTGAACACCAGGAGCATTATTATTAACCGCACTTGGCAAGGCTATTTCTCTTCCAGTTGCATCTACAACAACAAGATGTTGTTCAACTGCCTGCCCAATTGTAACGGGCTTTGTTGGTATCATAACTGTCCAATATGGGTTAGTCGCTGGGAGTGGTGCTGTTATCCCTAGTTGCCCCGCTACATTATCATTTTCTACATATTGAAATACAATTTCCATACTATATCTTGTTCCTTGAGAGTCAAAAAATTGTAATTGAGTTGTTATCCCATCTGGAATTCCATCTCCGTCTGTATCTGATGTTGCGTCAGCTATATTAAGATTTCCTAATATATCAATTGATGTTGTTGCCTCGGGTGGAGTTTTACTTGTTGCAGAGTTACCAACAGATAAACCTTCTACTTGCCCTTTTATTATATTTGTACCACTGTTATTTGCAGGCCATCCTTGCACTATCATACCATTTGCCATTGTTAAGTTTCCATCTGCATCAAGCCTAATTGCTCCCGCTCTTGTATAATATTCTCCACTTGCATCCGAAACAACCATAAAGCCGTCTCCTTGGATCATTAAGTCAAAAGGATTATCCGTACGTTGGCTTGCTCCTTGAGTCATAAGCATATCTATGGAAGATACATTTGCTCCTAGCCCAATTTGCATTGCATTTCGCCCCCCCAACCCAGTGTCATCATTTGCCGCTGTTGCGGATTGTGTTGTTTGTGAAAATGTATCTGCAAAAGTTACTCTTTGTGTTTTAAAACCTATAGTATTAACGTTTGATATGTTGTTACCTATAACATCCATTTTTGTCTGGTGGGAACGAAGCCCCGATACCCCAGAGTACATTGAACGCATCATAATTAGTTTCCTCCTTGTGTAATTTTCTATAGAAATCTTTTGTACTAGCAAACTGTATTTGCTATACATACTAGAAACAATGATGGAAAATTTAAAAATTTCCATCATTTCATTATTATTAAAGAACTTCTCTATTCTTTTTCAGTCTTATTTTTCACTGAGATCAAATCTTTAAAATCAATAAATTCTTCATTAACATATACATATGTATCTTCTTCTGTTATTGTAATATATTCAACAACTCCTGTAACCTCTATTTCTTTGCCATTCTCATCTTTAGCTTTATATGTAACTTCTCTTCCAGTTATACTTGGATTTTCAACAATGTTTTGTACGTCCTCAAATGGTATTTTCATAGACTCTTTTCCTGTACCAATTATAACATATGCATCACCATCTTCAAGTATAACTTCAAGAACTTCTCCTTCAATAAGTTGTTGTTCAATTGTACCTTCTTCATTTTTGCTTTCATATGTAGCTTGAACTGTCTGACCAATAACATCAAAGGCAGATGAATCACCAGTAATATCTGTTCCATTTATAACTTCTTCTACATTAGCAAGTGGAACTTCATGGCCTGTGCTAAAGCCTAGCATTATCTCTTCACCATTAGTTTTTACAAACTCAATTTTCCCAGTGTGCCATTCTGTTTGCCCTGTTTCTTCGTTGTCATAACTATATGTAGCATAACTTCCGACCATATCATAAGCCATTTGCTTTTCTGTCATAGAAGCAACATTCATCATTTGTTCCAACGCTGAAAACTGTGCCAATTGGGCAATGGATTCATTTGTATCCATCGGCTCCAATGGGTCCTGATATTGCATTTGCACTAGTAAAAGCTGGATAAATTCATCTTTACCCAGTTGTTGCACTGGTTCTCTTGGTTTCTCTGGTTCATATAAAATATTTGTATCTGTTGCTGATGCTACTGTACTCATATTGTGACCTCCTACGCTCTAATGTTAACTGATTTATTATGTATTATTTGTTCGCCAACATCTTCAATAACTGCATCTGAATCAATCTCTCCCATATGTTTTGCTATTATCTCTTCCATACGTTTTGCTGATTTTTGTTGCTGTTGTTGCATTTGTTCTTTGTAAGGCTGTGAGTCAACGTCTACATTAAATTCTCCAATTGTTAATCCTTTTTCTGATAAACTTTCTTTTAATGTATCAAGTTGAGTTAAGAGCATTTCTTTTGTTTTTTCACTCTCTACTTTTATATCGGCAGTTAAGTGTCCATTCTGTTCAATAATTTTCATAGAAAGTTTTCCCAATTCTTTTGGATCCAAGTTAATGGTTATTTCCTGACCGTCTTGCAAAATATTTATATCAATTTTGTTAACAATTTGTGAATTCAAACTATTTTGGAAAGATTTAAGTGTAGTCGTTGTAGTTGATTGATTATTTAAAATTTGGGTCAACTGTCCTTTTATAGAAACAACTGGCACTTCAAATCCAACATTCCCAGTTTGATTTTGTAAATTTGCATCCTGATAAGTTATAATATCATTTATTGTAGTCTTATCATTTGCAGTTTCTCTTAAAGTAGGTTCTGCTACAATTTGAGCTACCTCTTCTACTACTACTTCTTCTGTCATAACTGTTGTTGTCATAGTTTCATCAACAATAGATTGAACTTGTTGAGTCAAATTTTGATCAAGAACTTTTAATGTTTCTTCTCCATTTTTTAAACTTTCACCTAGCAATTCTCTTAAAGTTAAAATATTTTGTTGTAAATCACCATCTGTTAAAAGTTGTTCCATAGAAAACATTTCACCAAGAAGATTATCAAGATTTTCCATACTAAATCCTTCTTCAAGATTTATGCCCATATTTTCCAAAGTTGACTTTACTTCACTAACATCAACGTTTAAATATTGAGCAATTAATACCATTATTTCATCAACATTTTGAAGTTGTTCAGTTACATCAACATTCACATTTTCATCAGAAGTTTCGCTTGGCTTTTCAACTTTATTTACATTATCCTCTTTTGTAATTTCTTCTTTTTGTGCAGGCTCTTCAGTTTTAGCTATGTTATCATCCTTTTTCACTTTGTTAGGGTCTTCATATGTATCCTCTTCTTTTTTATTATTGCTCGTATCTGTTTTGTTAATGTCTGATTTTTTATTGTTAGTTTCTTGAGTTTTAGTAACAACGTCTAAGGTAGATTGAAAACTACTTTCTACATTCATACTTATGTCAAAATTGTTAGTAATATTTTTATTATCGTTGTTGCTAGGAAGTTTATTGCTGTTGTTATTGTTATAAGTATTTTGTTGTTGAGTATTTGTATTATTTGTTTTTCTTGTTGTATTAAGCATATCCATTACGTTCATTTGTTTTTTCCCCCTAATATTATATACGTTTTAATTAATTTAAAAATATTGATTATATGTCATAGTTTTCTTGATAAATACATTAATATGTATCTTGTGAATTTACCTTACACGTTAATTCATTTTGTTCTACCCCTCTTTCAGCCTCCCCTTTTAAGGGGAGGGAGACCACGTAGTGGTGGGGTTTCATGCCGTGTATTTCATAAGTAAACAGATATTTTATGGTAACACGAACTCTGGTGAAATTAATCTTACTATCTGTGCAGCATTTTCTGTTGTCATTGCACTCAAGATTGCAGACTGTTTATCAAGATCCATATTTTCCATAATAACCTTTACAAGATTTATATCGGCTTGCAACAGTAATTCCAACATAGCTGCTGCCTGACCTTCTTCCATTTCTGCAACAATTTCTGCATGTTCTTGTTGCTCTTTTGACAGTACTGCTTCACCCTTCAAAGCCTCATAAATCCTGGATGCATCCTCTGGATACATGCTCTCATATTGCTCAATAAATAAACTAGGATTTTCCATGGCAATTTCAGCACTCCACATAAGTTTTTCTTCTAAAAATGCTTCATAATTAGACTCATATTCTTGTAGCCCTGTTATTCTATTTCTTAAATCCATCTCAACTTGATTTAAAGCTGTAATTTCTTCCTCTTTTGTTAAAATTTGGGCTTCTGCTGCTTTTAGCTGTTCCACAAGTTTTTCATGAGGAATTAACGTGTATGGGTCTACTGTTTCATCCACTGGTATAACAAAGATTTTATTTAAATAAGGAATATTTTCTACACGAGGTGCTACTATGGGATTTATAATATCCCAATTCAAATATATTCCTGTTCCAACCCCTCCCCAAAAAATTACAAAGAACAAAAACTTTTTAAATTTGCTTTTCTTCTTTTTTTCTTTTTTCCCCTTTTTCTCTTTCTTCTCCTTTTTTCCTTTGCCTTCTTCCTCAACAGCAGGTTCTTCCGTTGCTTTAGCTTTTGGTTCTTTCTTTGCCAAGTTACTCCTCCTCTCCTTCTGTGCTATATTTAAAACTTACAACTTCGTCTAACAATACTTGTTCTGCATGTTTTTCTAAAGTTAATTGTTCTTGAATATGAGTTTCTTTTAAACTTTCAAATATTTTCCTGTCTTTCATTGCTTCAACTAAACTTTGTTGTTTAGCTAAAACTTCTTCGTGAGCTTTTTCTAAGGCTCTTTCTGCTTCTTCTAATTGCATTTCTAGAAGTTTGCTATAGTCATTATAATGTTTAATTTGTGATGCTTGAACATTTCCGCTAATTTTTTCTGTCATAGTCTTAGACAAAATATCTTGTTGTAAAATTATATCATTTTTCCTAGCTTTACATTGATCTTCATAATTAAATGCATCTGCTAAATCTCTTTGCTTAACTTTTTCAATATTTTCTCTTAAAGAAAGTATTGATTGGAGCTTAAATTTTATCATTGAACAATCTCCATCATTATTTCCAAAGTTTCCTTCAGTGGTACATTGTCATGAGTACTCTGGTTCAAAAAATTATTAATGCTAGGATGTTTTTCAATCGCTTCGTCAATTTCTGCATTACTACCTTTGTTATATGCTCCAACATTAATCAAATCTTCTGCCTCGTTATAAATTGCCATATATCTTTTTATTTGAGTCATTGCTTGCCGATGTTCACGTGTAGTTATATCTCCCATAACCCTAGATATACTAGAAAGAACATCTATTGCTGGGTAGTGTGCTTTATGTGCAAGCTTTCTACTTAACATAATATGTCCATCAAGAATACCTCTTGCTGTATCTGTAATTGGTTCGTTAAAATCATCTCCATCTACAAGAACAGTATATAAACCTGTAATACTCCCTTTGTCGTCATTTCCCGCCCTTTCCAAAAGCTTTGGCATAATGCCAAATACTGATGGAGTGTATCCTCTGGAAATAGGCGGCTCCCCAATTGATAGACCAACTTCACGTTGAGCCATAGAAAATCGTGTTAATGAATCCATAAGCAACAATACATCTTTTCCTTGGCTTCTAAAAAATTCTGCCAAAGCGGTTGCTGTTTTTGCAGCCTTAAGACGCATAAGTGCGGGCTGGTCAGAAGTTGCAACAACTACAATAGAGCGTTTCAATCCTGCTTCTTGCAAGTCCTTCTCTATAAATTCTCTAACTTCACGCCCACGTTCTCCTATAAGAGCTATTACATTTATGTCAGAAAGAGCATTCCTTGCTACCATTCCCATCAGAGTGCTCTTTCCTACGCCACTACCAGCAAAAATACCCATTCTTTGGCCTCTTCCAACACTAAGCATTCCGTCTATTGCTTTTATACCCAAAACTAGTTGTTTGGATATTCTTGTTCTAAGAAGTGGATTTGGTGCCTCGTTTTCTATTGGTACCTCAAATTGACAATTTATTTCTTTTCCGCTAATGGGCTTAGCTTGCCAATCAACCACATTTCCTAATAAACTTGAGTCAACTTTTACACTAAGCTTTTGGCCATTAGATATAACTTTACATCCTGGCCCTATGCCTTCAATATTTCCAAGAGGCATCATTAATATATTTTTATCTCTAAACCCAACTACTTCTGCTAGTAGCTTCTTTGCTCCAGATTGAGAATGTATTTCGCAAATATCACCTATATTAGATATAGGACCCTCGCATTCAATCGCCATCCCAACTATTTTTGTAACTTTGCCTGTATATACCAACATCTGATTGTTAATAACGGAATTAAATTTGTCAATGTTCATTTGTTTACCTCTATGGAATTTACCATTTCTAGATCTTTGATCACTTTTTCCATGCCTTCAGTTATATTATAAGAGATTTCTCCCATATCTGTTTGGATGACAATGTCATCATCTTGCAGATATGGGGCAGGAATAACTTTAAGGCCCTTGCTCAAACTTTCAACTTTATCAATTTCTGTTTGATCCAATTTTTCGTATAATTCTTCAGATACATGCACCTCAAAGGGTTTAATTAAGCTTTGCTGTTGTAACATATGTTTAACTAGATAGCTTAACCATTTAATCTCATGTTTAATTTCATAGCCTATAATATGACGAAGTAGATTGCTTATCACATTTGTTACATCTGGCTCAAGATTTCCAAGCATAGCTAATTTTTCCTGATTTGCTTTTTGCAATATTTCATCAGCCTTTTTATGTGCTTCCTGTTCCATAATATCTAACTTCTCAATTTCTTGCTGAGCCTGCTTTTTTATATCTTCTTCAAGTTTTAATCTGTCAGCTTCGGCTTGAATATACGCTTGCTCAATTATTTCATTTGCTTCTTTTCTTGCTTTTACCAGTATATCTTCTGCTGCTTGTTCTTTATTACCTTTATAATCGTTTTCATAGTCTTCATCATCTTCATAGTCATCTTCGTAGTCATCTTCATAGTTTTCTTCATCATCTGAAGCCCCATATTGTGCTTCTACGAATTCATCTTCAGTATTTTTATAATTTTCTTGAAAAAAAGGTTTTGGAGGTAACTTTTTATTGTTATAATTCAAAGTTACCATATTTTTGCCAATTATAATATTGCTACGTTTTATAACACTAGACAATTAAATCATCTCCTGAACCTCTAGCTATCATAATTTCTCCTGCTTCTTCTAGTTTCCTTACTATTGCAACAATTTTTTGTTGTGCTTCTTCAATTTCTTTCAAACGTTTTGGTCCCATAAATTCAAGTTCTTCTTGGATCATCTCAGCCAAACGTTTTGATACGTTAGAGAAAATAAGTTCTTTTACTGCGTTATTACTATTTTTTAGTGCAATTGCCAAATCTCCATTGTCAACTTCACGTAAAATACGTTGTACGCTTTTGTTATCCAATGTAGCAATGTCTTCAAATACAAACATACGTTTTTTAATTGTATCAGCAAGTTCTGGTTCTTGTAATTCCAGCTCACTCATAATATGTTTCTCTGTTCCACGGTCAACCATGTTAATGATTTCAACGATAGCATCAATTCCGCCAACTGTTGCATATTCTTCAGAAAGAAGTGCAGAAACACGTTTTTCAAATTCTCTTTCAATTTCATTAACAACATCTGGAGATGCTTTATCCATCAAACTAATACGTCTAGCTATATCTCCTTGAACATTTGATGGTAATGAACTAAGAATACTTGATGCTTGTAGCGGTTTTAAATATGACAATATAAGTGCTATTGTCTGTGGATGTTCACTTTGCAAAAAGTTAATAAGCTGTGCTGGGTCTGTCTTACGGGCAAATTCAAAAGGTTTAACCTGCAATGCCATTGTAAGCTTACCAATAACGTCTGATGCTTTATCCACTCCTAAAGCTTCGTCAAGAAGTTTTTTAGCATACCCAATACCTCCTTCAGAAATATATTCTTGTGCAAGGCATATTTCATAAAACTCCTTCAAAATAGCTTCTTTCAATTTTGGAGAAATGGCTCTAATACTTGCTATCTCCAAAGTGAGATCTTCTATTTCCTCTTCCTTTAAATACTTGAAAATCTTGGCTGATTTTTCTGGTCCAAGAGATATTAAAAGCATCGCTGCCTTCTGTCTGCTGGACAGATCTTCCAATTCTTCATCCATTGTTTATCACCCTTTCCTTATCAATCTTATTATAAGCAGAATAATATATTCTTACCCACAATATAACATCTTTTATATTAACATCTTTTATGTAGAGAGTTTTTTATTTCAAAAATTACCAATCTTATCCAAAATAGCTTTTTATATCAAGTATATTTCAAGTTATTTAATTAACATATTTAATTAATGGAGTTGCTTTCTTTATGATATGAAAGTGATTGGGGCCTGTGGCCCCAACTTTCATATTTAAAAGTTATCTTTTATATTCTGTTCGGGTATATCTAATAGAAATTTTAAATTTCATACCCATGAGATTTGAGTTAAATATTAATCATCTTCATTTAACCAGCTACGCAACAAACTTGCAACAGCTTCAGGTTTTTCGTCCACAAATTTATCGATTTGTTTCTTGGTTGCCATATCTTCTCGTTCTTCAATTGTGGGAAGAGTATCATTTCTAATATCTGAAAATACAGCATCAGGCATTTCAATAGTTTCACCAAGATCAATAATTTCTTCTGGTTTTTTGAATTTCAACATTATTCCAAGTACAATTATACCAATAATCACAAGTAATACAAATGGAATCCAATCCATTGGATTTATTTCGTATGGTATTGTATCTATAAATATAGGCTTTTCATAACCATATACAACGACATCACTAATTCCAGTTCCTTTTTGTATTCCCTCAAGAATAGCAGGTTCTAAAATTAAAGGAATTTCCGCAGAATTTTCTTCTTTGAACATTTCCCAAGTTGTTCCATCTGGCAATGTTCCTTCAATAAATTCTTGATTATAAATTCTATGGTTAAACACGTTTACGGCAATTGAAGATTTAGCGTAATTTATTGTACCTACATTTTTTACTTGACTAGTAATACTTTTATTTATATTATATTGATTATTCGCAGTTGAATAGTTACTTTCACCAGTACTTCCTTCACCCATTGCAAGTGCTGGATTACCATCGTTTGCTTCAACTCCTGGAGTTGCCTCAGCAAGCTGATTTGTTGCACTTCCTTCAGTCAAATGCTCTGAAACTAAAATACCTCTATCACTATCCAATATTGGTGATGTATATTCTTCAGATGTTATTTGCTGTTGATCAAAGTCAAAAACTAAATTAGAACTAATTGTTATTTCATCATAAATTGGTCCTAGAAATTCCAATATTTTTGACTTAACACCTTGTTCTTCGGATTGCTTTATAGATTGTTGATTAGTTGTTGAATATGGATCACTTTCTTTACTTCCATCATATAAAGTTCTTCCTGTTGAATCAACAATTGTAATATCTGCTAAAGATAAGTTATATACACTACTAGCTACAAGTTTTGCTATTCCATCAACTTGTGCTTGAGACAAATTCTCATACAAAGTTAACATTACACTAGCACTACTTTTTTGCTTTGAAGCTAAAAAGGAATTTTTTTCTTCAGGTATAGACAACGTAACACTAGCAGCTTTAACTCCTTCCATAGAAGCTAAATCAGTTTCTAATTTTGTTTCATCATAATAATTTAATTTGGCATTTCTATCTGACTCAGTGGTCGACATTCCATTAGTTATAGCATCTGCAAATGTATAACGACCTTGTGGTACGTTTTCTCGTGCTAACAAAATTTTGGTACTACTTAAATCTTTTTCATTGATATGTATCGTAGTACCTCCATTTAATAAAGTGTGCTCGATACCTTGTGTTTCCAATACTTCTGTAACTTGTGCTGCTGCTGCGAGATCTAGCCCTGTATATAGAGGAACCATAGTTGGTTGTGATAGCGTAACTACAGCTAAAATTATTGCACCTAATACAGCAGCAAATCCGCCAAGAACTTTAATCCTTTGAGAGCTATTAAGATCACTCCATCTTTCAGTAATTTTACCTGATACCTGTGTTAATGTTTCGTTCATTTCGTCACCTCATTTTTAGCTTAAACAGGTATTTTCATTATCTCCTGATATGCTGTCATAACTCCATTTCTTACTTGCATTGTAAATTGTAATAAAATACTTGACTTTTCTTGGGCTATCATTAGTTCATGGACATTATCATTTTGTCCAGTCATAAATTCAAACGTTAATTTTTCTGTTTCTTTCTCTGCGTCTATTGTTGAATTTAATAATTCTTTTGCTGCATCTAGTGATAGTTTAAACGAACTATCATCCATCGGATAAACTATTTCATTTTTAATAGGTTGTATATTGTTTGTAATAGGTTGTATATTGTTTGAAATCATATTTATACCTTCAATCATTTTGGTGCCCCCTATTAGGTTATTATTTTAAATACAGTGCAAAATTATATATAGTTCCTAATTAACATTGAAATATATTCATATGCTAAATTTTGTACTAGCAAAAAAGCGAACCATATTCGCATACACTTAATTGCTACTCATTTATTTCCCTAATTCTAGTGCTTTTGCTATCATTGCTTTCATATTGTTGAAAACAGTTACGTTTGCTTCATATGATCTACTTGCTGAAATCATATTTACCATCTCATCAACGCTGTTAACATTAGGCATAGTAACATATCCATCCGCATTTGCATCTGGATGGCCCGGGTCGTATATTACTGGAAACGGAGAAGTGTCTTCTAAAATGCTTGCAACTCTCACACCTTTTACCCCTTGCTGTGTAGCGCCCATTGTGTCGTTTAAGATAGTGTTAAAATTAACATCTGGGTTCATTTGTTCAAATGTTACAACTTTTCTTTGATAAGGACCTCCTTCTGGTGTTCTTGTAGTTTCTACGTTTGCTAAATTTTGTGATATAATATCCAATCTCTGACGTTGTGCTGTTAGTCCTGTTGCTGCTATGTTCATTCCATCAAAAAATGACATTTTATGTTCCTCCTTCTAAATCCCCTATTATTAGTATATTATTTTATATTCCCCAATACATATTCATATCTTCCTATTTGTGCGATTGCTCTTTGAATTAAAGTGTCATATTTTAATTTTACTTCACTGAGTTCTGCTGTTTCTAAATCAATATCTACATTGTTTCCGTCAAGACGTGTTGAAAGTCTTTCCATATCAGTATAAACTTTTGGTTGGATTTGACTCAAGTTAAGATGGTTCATTCCATTAACATCAATTTGTTTTTGCAAAATGGATGCAAATTCCACGTCTTTTCTTTTAAATCCAGGAGTATCCACATTCGCTATATTATTTGCTAACTCATCATATTTTAACATCATAGCATTTAAAGCTACAGAAGTTACGTCTAATCCATAAAACATAATTTTCCTCCAAACAAGATACTTTAAATTTATTGTTAATCGTATTGTCTTATATTATGCAAATTTTTTTGAAAAATTGAAAATTCTTTTTTTGTATATTTGGATATTTTTTGATTTTAAAACATTTTTTTAAAGATTTGATTTTAGAAATAAAATGACTTTGTACAATTATATTGCTTTTAATTTTTTTTGTCAATAATACTTCCAAAAAAAGATTAACTTTTTTTCTTGCCTTATGAAAGTTTTAAAAGCTTTTATATCGTATATATAATAACATTATATACCAACCAAGTTATATTCTCAACCTATAAATTATTCCATTATTTTGGCTATCATGTTAACATATAGTAAAATGAATAACTCATATGTTTTTAAATAACAGATTTAGTTACATTGTTCCTAAATCCGTTATCACGAATAAAAAAAAAGCTAATTTTTTTAATACTCATTAGCTTTTCTTATATTTTTATATAATATTTAATGCTAAATAATGCATTAAAGGTTGTAGTAAACTATCTATTGTACTCACGACTATTAAAATAACCCCTCCTTTCGTTAAATTTTGAGCATATGATTTTATATCCTTCACATTTTCAGATAAACTAAATTGTAATCCTTGATATCCTACGTCAATTAATAAGCTTATTATTATCATTGCCTGAATTCCCATAACTAAAAATCCTACTAGAATTCCTTTTGCACCATAAAGCAGTAAAAAGCAAGTCATAGTAAAGCTATATGAAAAAACAGTATAAAAAAATCCTAAAATTGATAAAGGCAACAATACTTTATTTAAACCACCTATAAATATTATTATAAAGCTAAGTCCATATGTAATGAGTGAGTTTTTAAAAAGATTTAATATTTCTGCTTTATCATATTCAACAGTTATGTACTGATTGATGGTGAACAATAAAATATCATTTTCTCTCATACTAACACTATATATACATCCACATACTATTGCACCTATAAAAAATAATATGTATAAAAGTTCTCGATATAAGTTTCTTTCTTGTGGTACATTTACAGAACAATTTTTTTTCATGGGTTCCCTCTTTTCCTTTTATTCTTATTCATGATAAAGATTATGATACAAGACTAATAATTAGAACATCTTTATAACACATAAAAATGCTGGATTAAGATTTTTAACCTTAATCCAGCATTTTTACAAATCATATTATTATCAAAATGTTAAACTAGCTCATTTATAAACTCTTGAATTCTATTTAACCCTTTTGTTATGCTTTCTTCATTTATTGTATACGATAATCTTATGCAACTTGGAGCCTCAAAATCTTTACATGGAACAACAGCAACACTATAGTCTTCTAACAGTAATTTAGCAAAAATACTTGCAGAATTTATAGCTTGATCCTTATATTTCTTCCCATATAACTCTTTTATATCCACAAAGCAATAAAATGCACCGTCAGGCTTAACTACTTCAAATCCTTCAATTTGTTTTAATCCTTCGTATAAACAGTCTCTTCGCTTAGAAAAAGTTTGGACCATCTCTTTGATAAAGTTTCCTCCGTGTTCAATAGCAAATTCAGATGCTTTCTGAGCTATTGAGTTTGGATTTGAAGTTGCATGAGATTGAATATTTCCTGCTGCTTTTGCAACCTCAAGTGGAGCAGCTAAATAACCTATTCTCCATCCAGTCATTGCATATGCTTTTGATATTCCATTAATTGTAATTGTATGATCATATATTTCCTTTGACAAAGAAGCCATGGAAATATGTTCATTATTTTCATATACTAAGTATTCATAAATTTCATCTGAAATAATCCAAATGTTATTCTCAACTGCAATATCTCCCAAAGCTTTAAGTTCTTCGGCAGTATAAATTACACCAGTTGGATTTGATGGAGAATTTAAAACAATTGCTTTTGTTTTGTTACTAATAGCTTTCTTAAATTCACTAGGTTGTAATTTAAATCTATTTTCTTTTTTTGTATATACATACTTGGGAACACCATGAACTATTTTTACCATTTCTGGATAACTTAACCAGAAAGGTGCTGGAATAATAACCTCATCTCCCAAATCCAGAATAGCACTAAACGCATTTATCAAAGAATGTTTGGCACCATTACTTACAACAATTTGGTTAGCATTATATTCTAAGTTATTTTCTTTTTTTAATTTGTTTGCAATAATTTGTCTTAAAGACATTAATCCTGAAGCTGGTGTGTATTTTGTAAATCCATTATCAATTGCATTTTTTGCCGCTTCTCTAATTTCAATTGGAGTAATGAAGTCTGGCTCTCCAGCACCAAATCCAATTACATCAATACCTTCTGCTTTTAGTTGATTTGCTTTTGCTGTAATTTCTAAAGTAGATGACGGTTGAATATTTTGTGACAATTTTGAAATCATAGTAAGACCTTCTTTCAGAGTATTTTTTTTAGTATAGTAATCGCACTTATATTTAATAGTACTATTCTAGTATGTAGTTACTTAATGCTCCTACAAAAATTAAAGTATGTTTACTATATTTATAGAGACGTTACATAGAAATTATATGCCTTTGTGGTAACAAACAGTGTTCGTAACTAGTGCAGACGAGTATAGATAAGTAAGGCTCTGGCTTTTAAACCTTACTACTTATCTAAAATTTATATGTGTTATTATAGTGACGAACAATGTTTATCCACCATACATATGATAGTGACACTACTAAATATAGCTACTTATCTGTTGTTGAACTATTTAGCATATTCGATAGCTCTTGTTTCTCTCACAATATTAACTTTAATTTGTCCAGGGTATTCAAGTTCTTTTTCAATTTTCTTAGTAATATCTCTTGCTAATAAGACCAGTCCATCATCATCCACTTGATCTGGAACAACCATAATCCTGACTTCCCGTCCAGCTTGAATTGCAAATGATTTTTCAATCCCTTCAAATGAAGTTGCTATTTCTTCAAGTTTTTGAAGCCTTTTAATATATGTTTCTAGTGTCTCACGTCTTGCCCCTGGTCTTGCAGCTGAAATAGTATCTGCTGCTTGAACAATAACTGAAATTGCAGATGTTGGTTCCACATCACCATGATGGGATTCAACTGCATTTATAACAACGTTATTTTCTCCATACTTTCTACAAATGTCCGCTCCAATTGTTACATGGGAACCTTCTTGTTCATAGTCAATAGATTTTCCAATATCATGCAACAACCCAGCTCGTTTAGCTAAACGAACATCCAATCCCAATTCACCTGCAATAATCCCAGCCAAGTTTGCAACTTCGATGGAATGCCGCAATACATTTTGGCCATAACTGGTCCTATACTTCATTTTTCCAAGCAACCTAATAATTTCTAAATGTAAGCCATGCACTCCTGTTTCAAAAGTAGCAGCTTCACCTTCTTCTCTCATCAATACTTCAATCTCTTTGGTTGCCTTTTCTACCATCTCTTCAATCCGAGCTGGATGAATTCTTCCATCAATAATAAGTTTTTCCAGTGCAATCCGAGCAATCTCTCTTCTTATTGGGTCAAACCCAGACAGAATTACCGCTTCTGGCGTATCATCAATGATTAAGTCTACCCCTGTCAAAGTTTCTAAAGTCCTTATATTTCTGCCTTCACGGCCAATAATCCGACCTTTCATTTCATCATTTGGAAGAACTACAACAGAAACAGTGGTATCAACTACATGGTCCGATGCACATTTTTGAATAGCATTGGTTAAAATATCTAAAGCTTTTTTATCTGCATCCATTTTTGTCTGTGTTTCTATATTTTTAATTAACATAGCAGACTCATGTTTTAACTCTGATTCAATGGTATTCAAAAGATATTGTTTTGCTTCTTCTGCTGTAAGCCCAGCCACTTTTTCTAGTTCCAGTGTTTTTTCTTGTTCCATTATTTCTAAAGTAGCTTTTGTTTTTTCAACTCTATCCAGCTTTTCCTGAGTTTGTTGCTCTTTTTGCTCAATAAGTTCATTTCTTTTATCAAGTATTTCTTCTTTATTCAGCAATCGCCTTTCTAGTTGTTGTAATTCTGAGCGTCTCTCTTTTACTTCACGTTCAGCTTCATTTTTTAGTTTAATACTTTCTTCCTTGGCCTCCAACAATATTTCTCGCTTTTGTGCTTCTGCTGTTTTTATAGCGCCATCTATTATTTGCCGTGATTTTTCTTCAGAAATCCCTAGCTTTTCTTCTAGAAAGCTTTTTCTAGCATGATTTCCTATGAAATACCCACTTGCCAAACTAACCATTATCGTTAAAGCTTCTATTACTATAACTGTCACCTCCTATTAAAATCGTCACTGCATTATATATAAAATTGTTAAAATTTTTTCTTAATGCCACTATCAAGTATATCGCATCGCATAAATATATGCAAGATAAATAAGAAAAGAGGCTCTGATTTTATAGAACCTCATCCCCTAAAATTATTCTTCAATTTCGTCTTCTAAATTAAAATATTTTCTTACAGCTAACTCTATTTCCGTTAATAATTCTGGGTTTTCTTTTAAATATAGTTTTACATTTTCACGCCCTTGCCCAAGTTTTACATCATTATAAGAATACCATGCGCCACTTTTATTTACTATATTACAATTTGATGACAAATCCAAAACATCGCCTTCTTTTGAAATACCTTCTCCATACATAATATCAAATTCTGCTTGTTGAAAAGGAGGTGCAATTTTGTTTTTTACAACTTTTACACGTGTACGATTTCCTGTAAATTCATTATTTTGCTTTAAACTTTCTATTTTTCTTATATCTAATCTTATTGATGAATAAAATTTTAATGCTCTTCCTCCAGGAGTAGTTTCTGGACTGCCAAACATAACTCCTACTTTTTCACGTAATTGATTAATAAATATAACTGTACATTTAGATTTATTTACAACTGCTGTTAATTTTCTTAAAGCTTGTGACATAAGTCTTGCTTGAAGACCAACATGAGAGTCTCCCATATCTCCTTCAATTTCCGCACGTGGAACAAGTGCTGCAACAGAGTCAATAACAACAATATCAACCGCACCCGAACGCACCATTGTTTCAGCTATCTCTAGTCCCTGTTCACCATTATCAGGCTGTGAAATATATAATTCATCGATGTTTACACCTAGCTTTTTTGCATAAGCTGGATCTAGTGCATGTTCTGCATCTATAAACGTTGCAATGCCACCCATTTTTTGTACTTCGGCTATCATATGCAATGTTATAGTGGTTTTACCTGAAGATTCTGGTCCGAAAACTTCTATTATTCTTCCACGTGGCATACCACCTGCTCCCAAAGCAATATCAAGACTTAGTGAACCAGTTGGAAATATTGATATATTAGTGTCAACTGCATCTCCAAGTTTCATAATGGAACCTTTTCCAAATTGTTTTTCTATTTGAGCAACTGCTGAACCTAACGCTTTTTGTACATCATCATTCATTCTTAAAACACCTCATTATCTACTACATACAGACAAACTTTGTTTGCCTTCTCATAAATTATACGGGCGAACTTTGTCCGCCCTAACATATAAAATCATTTTTAAGAATTATAGCCAATAATGTAGGCATTTAATCTTTCAATAAATTTAAATTTATAATAATTTAATTTATCTTGAGCGTCTTCCTTAGTAACTCCTCTTGCTTTTATCCTTATAACAATATAATCTTGAGCAATATAAGTTGCACACTCAACATCATCAAAAACTCCAAATAAGTCACTATTTTCCGCTTCAATAGAACTTTCCCCTATACCTCTTACATTTATTTCTTCTGTGATATATATATGTGTTTTTAAACTGGCAAAGTGATCATTGATTAAAATGTCCATCATAGGCCCAACCTCTTTTGGAGGACCAGGTAATAATGCAACATATTTATTATTATCTAAATTAAACAGACAACCAGGGGCAGTTCCATGGTCGTTTTTCAATATACAACAGTCCACAGGAAACATAGCTTGCTTAACATTGTTTTCAGACATATCTTTGCCAAATTTTCTAAAAAGTGCCTTAAGGTTATTAAAGGCTTCTTCATTTAGCAATAGTGGCTTATTTAAAAATTTACACACAGCTTCTTTTGTTAAATCATCTTTTGTTGGACCAAGTCCTCCACAAAATATAATTACATCTGCTCTATTTAAGGCAATCTCTAAAACTTGTTTAATATCTTCCTCTCTATCTCTAACCGCCACATGATAACAAGGCTCAATGCCTAATTCATCTAATTTTTTTGAAATTAAACTTGCATTCGTATTTATGGTGTGGCCAAAAACAACTTCATTTCCAACAGCAATAACTTCTAGTTTCATTCTTTCACCATTCCTTTTTATATTTGTATTTTTAATAAGTCTTCTTACATTTTATCACTATTCAAATAATATTGCCATATCATAATATTATTAATTGACAAGTTTTTTCTAGTATGTTAAAATTTAAGTAATCATTTAAAGTTTTATAGGAGTTGTGATATGAGATTAGTACCAGTTGAAAATTTAAAAATGGATAGCAAGTTAAGTATTGACATTTTTATGGGAGATGGAAGCGTTATCTATGAAAATGGAACCTTAGTAAATTTACAAATGATAGAAACACTGCAAAAGATAAACGTTAAACAAGTATACATATCAGATGAATATAGCTTTACAGATGATACTTTTTTTCCTACAACAGATCAAAAGGTTATAGGTGGTTTTGTTAGTAGTTTTCAAAATATTACTCTTAAAATTAAGGAACACCACTTTGAAGAAAATGATTTTAATGAATTATATAAGCTTGCTGAAAAGGCAATAAGGTTACATCTAATTTTTAGGTCTAAATTAAAAATTAGATATTTCCCCGAAAATATGTTTGGCAATGCATATTTTGGAAAAAATGTTCATATTCCAATGATTTGTGCAATACTTGGATCTTATTGTGGATATGGTCTTGAAAAACTGACAAAACTTTTTGTTGCTACATTTTTACGTGACATAAGTTTAGATTTTCCCATATTTGAAAAAGAAATTAACAAAATACATCTTCATCCAGTAGCAACTTGCCAATTTTTAAGCTCTAAAAATTTTAATGATATAGAGATTATGGAGGCAATAAAACAACATCACGAATTAATCAATGGTGAAGGATCTCCTAGTAATTTAAAAGAGCATGAAATTTGTGAATTTGCTAAAATTATTGCTATTGTGGATAGTTTTTTTGCATTTAGAGAGAGCTTAACAGATGTGAGTAATTTTAGAAATGATTTATCCAAGTTTTATGCAGATGCATTTAAGATGTTTGATAAAAAAATATTAGACTTATTATTTGCGAACAGTTATTTTTTTCCACTAGATACTCTATTTCAACTGTCTACAAATGATATAGTTGTAACTACTACAAGTGTAGAAAATAATTTTTGGATTCCTCATTTTAAAGTGGTAAAACCCTCAAGTCAAAAATATAAATTTGGTGAAACTATAATATTAGAAGAAACTCCAGATATAGATTTAAAGAAAATTGTTTATTATGTAGACTAATATAAATATTGTATTAAATCGAAATGCATTATGATTTAATGAAAAAAAACCTTACTAGTATCTTCTGATACTGGTAAGGTTTTTTCTTATACGTTATTATTTTATTGTTTCTTATATATTTTCAGGCAATAATTTATTCAATATTACTCCGAACAATGCTGCTAGTGCTAACCCTGAAATTGTTACAGTACCAACAATTGGTACATCAGCAATTCCTATCCCTATAACAAATATAATTGCTGCTATAAGTAAGTTTCTACTATTTGTAAAGTCTAGGTGTTCTTCAACAAGAGTTCTTACACCAACTGCGGCTATCATTCCAAATAATACAATACTAATTCCACCCATAACAGCTGAAGGAATAATCTGAACCATAGCTGTAAATTTGCCACATATACTTAGTATAATTGCAAAGCAAGCGGCTATTCTTATAATTGATGGATCATAAGCTTTTGTTACAGCAAGAACACCTGTATTTTCTCCATATGTTGTATTAGCAGGGCCTCCCAAAAGTCCTGCTACCATTGTTGCTAATCCATCGCCTACCATTGTTCTATGAATTCCAGGGTCTTCAAAAAAGTTTTTTCCTACAACTGCTCCATTTGTTGTAATATCCCCTATATGCTCAATAAATACTACTAAGGCAATTGGAGCTATTGCTATAATTGCAGTAAGTCCTGCTGATGAGAAGTCTGGTAAGGCTGTAATATGTTTCCATGCGTCTTGTGAAAACCCAATCCAGCTTGCTTCTCTTACAATTTCTGTGTCTATCATTCCCATAATGTATGCTAATATGTATCCTACTATTACTGCTATTAATATTGGTACCATCTTAAAAAATCCTTTTGCAAAAATAGATATTATCATTACGGTCATAACTACTACCGTTGCTATAAATGCATTTTTAATATCAATTAAACCATCTACTCTTAACATGTCAATTGCTGTTGGGCTGAGCCTTAAACCTATAACCATAATTATTGGTCCTACTACAATTGGTGGAAAAAACGACTTAACAATATCCACTCCAACTTTTTGTATAATGGCTGCCATAATAATATAGACTATTCCTGTTGCTAAAATTCCTGTTTTAACTGCTCCAATTCCAAATTGACTTAAAATTAAAGATATTGCACTGATAAATGCAAAACTCGAACCGAGGAATACTGGTACAATTCCTTTTGTAACTGCATGAAAAACTAGTGTTCCCAACCCTGCTGAAAGTATTGCTATGCCTGGGTTTAATCCCGTTAAAATTGGCACTAGTACAGTTGCTCCAAACATTGCCAAGACATGTTGAAGTCCCAAAATAGTTTTTTTTCCTATATTCATATTAACCTCCTATAGTAAGAGAGAATATTTGTTCTCTCTTACTCAATACTTTGTTTCTAATACCACTTGATTAACTTTATCTATACTTTGCACTTGTACATGAACAATTGCTGTTTTGGAAGTAGGTATATTTTTACCTATATAGTCTGGTCTAATAGGTAATTCTCTGTGTCCTCTATCAATTAATGTTGCAAGTTGTATACAACTTGGTCTTCCAAAATCCATTACTGCATCCATAGCAGCTCTTACAGTTCTCCCCGTAAATATAACATCATCTACTAGGATTACTTTTTTATTGTTTATATCAACTTCTAAATGTATTTCTCCTTTAATAGGGTTTTCTGATTTCTTAACCAAATCATCTCTATAATACGTAATATTGACTTTTTCTACAGGTACTTCAAAATTTTCAATCATCTTAATTTTTTCAGCAAGTTTAATTGCTAGTGGTACCCCTCTTGTTTCAATTCCAATTAAAACGATATTTTCAGCACCTTTGTTTGATTCTAGTATTTCATGTGAAATACGAGTTAGTGCCCTGTTCATTGCTATTTCATCAAGCAAAATTTTCAATCTTAATGTCCTCCTTCATTCATTATTTTAAATTTATTTGTAAAAGGTTCCTATAGATTGCAACACATAAAAAAAGCTTCTTACAATATCGCAAGAAGCAATTAAGAATATACACATAAATAAAATACATTTATGTTAGATAATAATAGCAAAAAAGCTATATATTATATGCATATCCTTGTCAGCCTCTCGGACCATCTTAAAGGATTTTTTTATCAATTTGAATGATACTACATATTTTTTAATTTGTCAATGATATTTTTAAAATATACAGGCAGTTCATTTTCAAAATACATATCTTCTAAAGTAGACGGATGTGTAAATCCTAAAACTTTAGCATGTAAAGTCTGTTTATCTAGACCAAACAAATGTTTTTTTCGTCCATACACAGGGTCGCCAACTAAGGGGTGTCCTATACTAGTCATATGCACTCTAATCTGGTGAGTTCTTCCTGTAAATAAGGTTAGTTCTACATAAGTAGTATCTCTAAATCGGTCTAAAACTTTATACTCTGTCTTTGCAAATCTTCCTGTCTCTGATATTCCCATCTTTTTTCTGTCTTGTTGACATCTTTGAATAGGCTTCTCAATCACTCCCGTATCATCTTTTATAACTCCATAAACAATAGCATGATATTTTCTTACTATATTATGTTCTTTTAATAGATTAGATAAATATAAATGTGCTCTATCATTTTTAGCTACCATAAGTAAGCCAGAAGTATCTTTGTCTATTCTATGGACTATCCCTGGTCTAATTTCACCATTAATTCCTGAGAGATTTCCTTTGCAGTGATGTAACAACGCATTTACTAGTGTTCCATCATCATGCCCAGCAGAAGGGTGCACAACCATCCCCTGAGACTTGTTTACTATAACTATGTCCATATCTTCATAAACAATATCAATAGAAATATTTTGTGCCAACGTTTCAATCTGTTTTGGAGCAGGAATACTAAATTCAATCATATCATTTAGTTTAACTTTATATTTAGCTGGTATAATTTTTCCGTTTACTTTTAAATTATTATCTTCAATCTGTTTTTGTATAAAAGATCTAGTGAATTCAGGATAAATTTCACTTAATACCTTGTCTATTCTTCCACTATATTTTTCCAAAATTTGTATGTTTAACAATCTACTCACTTTTTTTATCCTCACTTAATAGCATTAGAGGAATTAATAGTATTGTACCTGTTACAACACAAATATCGGCTACATTAAATACTGGAAAGTCTATAAGTTTAAAATAAAACATATCTACAACGAATTCCAATCTCAATCTGTCAATTAAGTTTCCAATTGCTCCACTTATAGTAAACAGCAACGCTATTTTAGTCCATTTTCCAATTTTATCATTTGGTATATGTCTCCAATATATAATTATAGCTATTAAAACAATAACTGTAATTATAACAAAAAACCACTGCCTATTTTGTAACATTCCAAAGGCAGCCCCTCTGTTTTCAACATAAGTTAAATGAAAAACATCTGGCCATACTTCAATTGGCCCATTTACTTTTAATGTACTAACAGTCCAATATTTTACTATCTGGTCTACAATTACTAAAAAAGACACTATAAAAATTATACCTATCATTTGCATTTGTGTTTGCTCCTTTAAAATGATAATAAAAAAGCATCTCTTCTTTGATTTAACCCTGAAGAGATGTTTTCTATAAATTTTCAAATATTAGCTTATACAGCTTTTTCTTCTTCTATAGTTACGCTAAAATTTGCATGATTACTATTGTTTTTAATAATGTCATCCAAATCTACTTCGTCTTCAACCTTTTCTGGTTCATCTATTTCGTATACTTCTATTTCTTCAATTGGTTCTTCAATTGCTACTTCTTCAATAATTGGTTCTTTCTCTATTATTTCATTAGCAGCTACTTCTTCCATTTCTATATTTTCAGTTGGAGTATGTTCTTCAGCTATTTTATTTTGAGTTGCTGCATCACGATCTAGCTCAGTAATAACTTGTTTATCAATCATTTCTAATTGTGAGTGTAAAACTTGTTTAATTTGTGCTTTTGAATTTGAATAACATTGTTTTAGCTCATCCATTTTAAGAACCATGTGGTAAACTTCTTGCTTTGCATCATCAATCATATTTTCAGCACGTGTTTCAGCAACTTGTTTAATTTGTTCTGCTTTTTCATACGCCAAAGTTTTTGTATCTTGGGCAGTTTTTTCAGCTAAAATTAATGCGTTTTGTATGGTTGACTCCATTCCTCTATAATAAGCTAGATTTTCAGTTAAACTAGTTACTTTGTCTTTTAGTTCCACTTGTTCTTGTTTGAGAACCTCATATGATTCCAAAATATCCTCTATAAAACTATTGACCTCTTGTTTGTTGTAACCACCTATAGTTACTTTTTTGAATTCCTTGTTTTGTATATCTGTTGTTGAAAGCATTCTTTATCCCTCCTACATATATTTTTGTAAAGTAACATGAGTTCTATCTTTTTTTGTTTTACCTGAAATAGCTTGTAATCTTATTTTACCATATCCTCTTAATGAACCTACATCGCCTTCTTTCATCAATGAAGAAGCTTTTACTAAAACACCATTACATTTGCCTTTATCTTGCTGCAATAACTTGTTTACTGTTGTTCTTGAAATTTTAAAACCTAAGCTAAAAATTGCATCTACTCTTAAAGAAGATACGGTTCCGTTTATTTCTTTAAATTTAGGTTCTTCTAATTCCAAATCCTGCTCTTTAATCTCCGTAATCTCAATCTTAGTATGTTTTGAAATTTTAATTAGATTCCATTTTATAAACTCATTTATGTCTTTATGAACAAAAATATATGCTCCAAATGGTTTTACAATTATATCACCTATTTTTTTTCTTTCAATGCCTAACCCTAAAAGAGAGCCTAGGAAATCACGATGTGTAAGTGGCTCCGATATTTTCATTTTAATTTCTACTTTTAGAATAGAAATTGGTACATTAAATGGTTTTTCAAATGGCAGAAATGCTACCATTTGTCTTGTTGCAAACTGATAACCCCCAATAAAACTAATGCTATTATTATAATATGGTCCAATATATTTACTTAGAACCTCTTTTGCCCAATAATTATCATAAAAATCTGTATATAATTCTCTATTGTATTGCTCAAATTTATTATTGTATTCATATATTATTTTTAATAAAGCTTTTTCTTCTGGATTAGTAATATTTGTCCAACTTATATTCATATAAAATTTTCCTGCTTTTATTCAAAGTCTTGTTCAGTTTTTAGATGAACATTCTCTGGTGCGAAAATATAAATATTTTCCGCTACTTTTTCTACCGTTCCTTCAAGTGCATCAGTTGCTCCCGAAAGGTAATCTAAAGCTCTTTGGACTTCATGAAATTGTAAATTCTGCATGTTAACAACAATTGATTTTTTTTCTTTTATATAATTTGCAACGTCGCCTGTTGTAGCATATGATGCCATAGTAATATTTAAAAGCTCTTGTTTTTGAGCTGAATATTTTGATGTAAAAGGTACCACTCTATTATTTTGTATATTTGATGGAACGGGCATTATTGGCGGCGGTGAAACTGCCTGTGATCTTATTTCAACTTTATTTTCTTCCATAATCTCATTCTCTTCTTCGTCATATTCTTCATTTAATAAAAGCATGTCCTTCAGCCTTGTCATTACCTTCACTCTTTTTCCCCCTCGTAATAAAAGTGATTGATATCAATCACTTTATAAAAATTTATCACATATATATTATCTAATTTTTAGAGCTTTTTGTCAATAATTAAGTTAAGTATTTTCATATGTTATGTAGACTAATTATATAAAATTTTCTCTTCAATAACTATCATCTGCTAAGTTATAGTCATCGATCTTTATACAGAAAATATTTTTACTAGCTTTTGCAACAGCTATTGCTGAAACTGCATCTATCGTTGCAGCAATACCACCTCCAGCGACTGGTACTAATTTTCCTAAATTAATTACTCCCTTTTCACCAAACTTAGTGACCAATTTAAATCCAACAGCTCTATTGATTTTAGTAAGTGTATATCCCTTTATTTTAGTTTTTATAAAGTTTGTTGCCATTTTCTTCCCAATTTCAATTCCTACTTCTTTTAATAAAAAATTACTTGCACCTGTTCCGAGTAAGCTAACATATACTAAAGATTTAACCTCATCATCTTCTAAATCATACTCTCTCAATATTGCTATAGCTTTAATCATTGTTAACTGCATATATAGAACACTAGAAATGTTGGCTGGAATTGATATAGCACAAGTGGCAATCCCTCCCAATCCTGTTATAAAGCCATTTGCAGAACACTTTGTAGTCTGAGCAAAAATTAGTTTATCAATAGCTATTTCTTTCTGTGTATATTTATTTGAATACTCTTCTGCCAATTTGCGTGCACTTGGATTTGATTGCTGGTAAATCCAATCAAGCATTTGTACCATTTTAATTTCAGATAGTTCTATCATATTAAATAACGTCCACCTTTTCTATCTATTTCAGATCTTTATTATATCTTAAAATTCTAATTTCTAATACATAACTTATTCATTTTTTATATCCATATTTTTTAGTAATTGATTTTCATCTATTCCTTTTGGATTTGATATTATCTGGTCCATTTCTTTTAAATCCGTTTCACTATCTGTAGACAAAATTGCATAGTCTTCATTTTTTAATAGTACATTTACCTTTTTAAAATCAGCAAATCTACTATTTATAACATAAACTCCTTGAACTATATCAAACTCTTCTACTTTAAAAGTATTTCCTTCTTTTGAGATAATACTATCATTTAATTGAACACTATCTTTTCTAGTTATATCTTGAACAATATATACATAATCTGTTCCATTAATTTGAATATCTACTGGTTCAAATTTCTCTGTATCAGCCTTTAAAACTCCATATTGATTTCCGTTTATAACTAAAAACTCTCTTGGAATTTTTAATACATTTTTTTCCACTAAAGATTTTAGGGGTATTTTTAAACCTGTTGCCTTGGTATCACCCAAAGAAAAGTTTAAAACTCGGGATGATAAGAAGTTTGATAGATATTCGTTCAAATTAAGTACTAACTTAACTTTATCTCCTTCTTGTGTCTTTTCTATAATCTTTGTTTTTAAAACAGTTTCATCCTGTTCTTCTTTTATACTCAAAGAATACGTTTGTCCTTGCTTAAATTGGTTAGCTTCTTCTATATCTAAATAAGTAACAATTTGCCAAGTGTAATCTGTTATAATTTTAAATATAGGAGTATTTACTATTGCTTCCGCTACAGATTTTTGAGGTATAGTTTCATTCAGCAAAATTTCTTCATATAAGTTATATGAGATATTTGTTGTTAAATCTTCTTGTCCATCTATTTTATAAGATACAATGCCTGCCTCATTTGATAAAATTGGGGTTTGATAAATTTGTAACTGATTTACTAAGCTTTGTCTATCTTCATGCAAAGTTGGAAATTTTGTGTTATCCTCAGCATATATAGTAGTTCTATCTTTTAAAAGATCATCTATTGAATGCCTAAAATCATACACTGTAGCTTTATTAGAACTATTATAAAATGAATTAATTAAATTATTCATTTCTATTTCCAGTGCATAAATATGTTGTTGATAATCCGATACTTCCATTCTTTTTTCTTGTACTTCATAAAGAGTTTCATCAATTTCTATTAAGTTTTCTTTTAAACCATTATCAGCATTGTGATCCATAACTATGCTAACTGCACTATTCTTTTTAATGTTCTGGCCTTCTCCAACTATATAGTGGATATTTCCAGTTGCTTCACTATTATAAACAACTTCTTCTCTTACAATAACTCCTTTATGAATTTTTCCATTGTCAATAGTGCCGTATTGTACAGTTTGATAAGAAATAGACGGTTTAATAAATGTTAATATAATGTTTGCTAAAGATAGTATAGCTACCAATAAAAGTATTGAAATTATAATTACATTCTTTTTATAATCATCTTTCTTTTTTTTAGAGGTTTTATTTTTTGATTTGGATGCTTTAGAGGATTTAGATATTGTCTTTTGGGATTTAGGTACTGGTTGTGAAACAGTACTTTTTTTAATTTGTCTATATCTTTCTAAGCTATATGTATTTTTAGGCTCATTTTTATTTGTAATGGCCTCTTTATTGTTTTTCATCTTATGTACCCCCTGTAAATATAGTATAATGAAATACAAATATTTTCAAGCTAATATTTAAATTGTAAAATGCAAATTTATACCATTTGTTCGTGATAACAGATTTAGGAACAACGTGACTAAATTTGTTATTTATAAACCACTAGAAAAGAGGAGCAAAATTTGCTCCTCTTTAAAGTTATAGGATAATACAGATAAGTCCGCCTGTACCTTCATTAATAATTTTTTGTAATGTTTCTTGCAATTTCTCTTGTGCATCTTCAGGCATACGATACAATTTACTTTGCATTCCTTCGTCAAGCATAGAGTAAACTGAACGGCCAAATATTTGTGAGCTCCAGATCTGATCTGGGTCTTCTTCAAATATACTAATTAAAGAATTAATAAAATCTTCGCTTTGTTTATCTGAGCCAACAGTTGGGACTACTTCAGTTTGAATATCCGCCCTTATAATATGATAACTTGGTGCACTAGCTCGTAGTTTTATACCAAAGTTATTTCCTTTTTTAATTATTTCAGGTTGTTCCAGTGTTGATTCTTCTAATAAAGGTTTTATAACACCATATCCTTTACGTTTTACATCGTCTAATGCACTTGAAACTTTATCATATTCTCTTTTAGTTACTGCAAGCTCTTTAATAAGTTCCATCAATTCATGATCATCATTGATTGACATTCCAGTGGTTTCCGATAAAATTTTATAGAAAAGATCATCGTTTGTATGTACATCTACTTTTAAAATTCCATCGCCAAGCTGGATTTTTTCAAGATAAATATTCTTAATATGTTCTAAGTCTTTAAATTTATCGAGTGTTTCTTTAACCTGTCTAATGTTTTCTAAAGGATAGATATATTCTTTAATAGCATTTATCCAAGATTTTTTGAACCAATGTTCATTATCCAATGTTTCTGACCATTTTGGTAGCATGAACTGGATTTCGTTTAGTGGAAACTCATATAAAACTCTTTCTAAAATTTGGTTAACATCTTCCATTTTCATTTGAGCAATATCTATAGGAATAACAGGTACGTTATATTTTTCTGAAAGTAAAGCTGTATCATCAACAACGTCTGGATCAAAAGGTTTTTTTGTATTATATAACACAACAAAAGGTTTACCTAATTTTTTTAGTTCGTTTACAGATCTTTCTTCAGCATCTATATAGCTACTACGTGGAATGCCTGTTATACTTCCATCAGTTGTAACAACTACACCAATTGTTGAATGGTCATTTATAACTTTTTTTGTTCCAATTTCTGCTGCTTGAGTAAATGGAATTTCCTCACTAAACCAAGGAGTTTTTACCATACGAGGTGTGTTATCACTGTACATATATCCTTCTGCGTCTGGAATTACGTATCCAACACAATCAATAAGGCGTACATTTACTTCAAAATCTCCACCTATTGTTATGCTAACTGCTTCATTTGGGATAAACTTAGGTTCAGTAGTGGTAATTATACTACCTCCACCGCTTTGCGGAAGTTCATCTTGAGCACGCTCTTTACTATATTCGTTTTGAATGTTTGGAATTACTAATGACTCCATAAACCGTTTAATAAATGTAGATTTGCCTGTTCTTACAGGTCCAACTATTCCCAAGTATATGTCACCATCTGTTCTTTCTGAGATATCTCTATATATATCATAATGTTCCATATCTATAAAACCTCCTTGATAATTTAAAATGTATGGGTACACTTTTAAATATATGTACAAATAGGTAATATATGACTATTATTGATAATTTTATAGAGTCCTATTTTAATTTCTTTTTTAACTTTGGTTCAGTGCCAGCTATAATTCTTTTTATATTAGCTTCATGTCTGTAGGAAGTTATTAAAGAAACTAATGTCCCTAATGTTACTGCTTCCTTAGTATAAGGCTTACCTTTAAAAAACTTAGCTAATAAAAAAGGTATACTGCCAGTCATGACCATCGAACTAAATGATACCATTCTAGTTATAGCTAGACTGGTAAAAAATAGTACGCTTGTAATCATTCCAAGAGGAAAGTTAACCATATAGATGCTACCAACCGTAACAGCTACGCCTTTTCCTCCTTTAAATTTTGAATATAACGGATAACTATGTCCTAATATCGTTCCAATAGTTGTATATAAAGCTGCTATAACTTTATTTTTCTTAAACAAAAGCTTTGAAGTCATAACAGGTATCATAGATTTTGCTAATTCACCTAAAAAAACCGTAATTCCTGCTTCTTTTCCCAGCACTCGCCAAACATTAGTTGTTCCTGGGTTGCCACTACCTTCGTTGCGTATGTCTACACCTTTTAATTTGGAATACATTACTGCTGTTTGTATTCCTCCAAACAAGTAACCTAATAGAAGTGATATTATTCTGTACATAATTATTCCTTCCCTTTCTTCTCCCTAATCATAAAATGAATTGGTGTTCCTTTAAAGCCAAATGCTTCTCTAATTTGATTTTCTATATATCTTAAATATGAAAAATGCATTAGTTCTTTATAGTTTACAAATATAATAAATGTAGGTGGTTTCACACTAACTTGAGTTGCATAGTAAACTTTAAGTGCTTTTCCTTTGTCTGAAGGTGGTTGGTTCATAGCAAGTGCCTCATAAATAACATCATTTAAGACTCCCGTACTAACCCTTAAATTTTGGTTCTGGCTTATCATGTATATAAGTTCAAACATCTTATGAACTCGTTGTCCAGTTAGAGCAGATACACATATAGCTGGAGCATATTTCATATAAGCAAGGTCATTAGAAATATCTTTCATATACTTATTCATAGTCTTATCGTCTTTTTCGATAGCATCCCATTTATTTACAACAATAAGACAACCTTTTCCAGCATCATGAGCCATACCTGCAATTTTGGTATCTTGTTCTGTAATACCTTCTTGTGCATCAACCATAATTAAAACAATATCCGAACGTTCTATTGCAGAAACAGTTCTTATAACACTATACTTTTCAATGTCTTCATTTACTTTCTTTCTTTTGCGTAATCCTGCAGTATCAATCAAAGTATATTTTTGCCCATCAATCTCAACATCCGTGTCAACAGAGTCCCTAGTGGTACCCGCTATTTCACTAACAATTACTCGTTCCTCTCCAACAATTTTATTTACTAAAGAAGATTTTCCTACATTAGGTTTCCCTATAATAGCTACTTTAATAGTATCTTCATCTTCTTCGTATACAATAGATTTATCAAAATGACTTACAATTTCGTCTAGCATATCACCTAGATTTAATGGTTGTGAAGCTGAAATTGGTATGGGTTCTCCCAATCCTAGATTATAAAACTCATACACTCCAAAGTCTTGTTTATCCATATTGTCAACTTTATTCACTACCAATACAACAGGCTTTTTGCTTTTTCGCAACATATTTGCAACATGATAGTCTGCATCAGTTACACCAGCTTTTACGTCTACCAGAAACACTATTACGTTTGCTGCTTCAATTGCAAGCTCCGCCTGTCTTCTCATTTGTGATAATATTACATCGGTGCTTTCAGGCTCAATTCCACCTGTATCTATCATTGTAAATTCATAGTTTAGCCATTCTACATTTGCATAAATTCTATCTCGTGTAACTCCTGGAGTATCATCCACTATAGATATCCTAGACTTTGCTAATCTATTAAATAATGTAGATTTACCTACATTAGGTCTTCCTATTATTGCTACAACTGGTTTCATTAAATTTTCTCCTCTGTACTTAATATAGCATCCAACCATTCTTTTCCTTCGTTAGATACCACTACTACTTTGCATTGCAATTCTCTTTCAATATCGTCAACAGTATAATCATCTAAAAACACTTTACTAACCGATTTTAACATATTAGCAGGAAGCAACATGGTTTTATCTTTAATATTTTTGTCTTTAAGTTGGTTAATAATATCTTGTCCAGTTAACAATCCTGTTACTGTGATATTTTCACCAAAGAATTCATTTATTATAGTATAAACCTTTATAGATATATTAGGTAACTTCTCATTGACTAATTTTATATTTTGGCTCATAAAATCTCTAGTAATTACGCCTGTAACAGTTATAACTTCCTTTTTAATTAAGCTTGGAGAAAATTCTTTTAATGCCTGAATTAATTCATATCTAAACTTCGTAATCATCCCAACTCCATTATCAAGAACATGAAAACCTTCATACTCTTCATACTTAAGGGGGTCTTTTTCACTTAATATATAAAATTCATCCGCTACAAAAACAAATCGTGTCCCCATCTTCTTTAAATAATAGTCTTGCCATTTTTCCACTATTTCAACCACAATTTTTGCAGATTTTTTGTCAAATGCTTCTAGCTTAGTTAAATTTTGTCTAAATTTTGAAATCCCGACAGGGACAATTGTTAAAGATAAAATATGTGGTATAAATTGACTTAAATCCCTAATAGTCTTATCTAAAAGCTCACCATCATTTATTCCTTTACATAATACAATTTGCCCGTTTATTTCTATGCCAGCCTCTATTAATCTTTTTAGCTGTGGTATTATATCTCCTGCTGTATTATTGTTTAGTAATTCTTTACGTACTTCACTATCTGTCACATGGATAGAAATATTTAAAGGAGATAAATGATATTTTTCTAAGCGATATAAATCTTGCTCAGACATGTTTGTAAGCGTAATATAATTGCCATTTAAAAACGACATTCGCCAATCATCATCTTTAAAATATACGGTTTTTCTCATATTCGGTGGAAGCTGGTCAATAAAACAAAATTTACACTTATTTTTACATCTTATTAGATCATCCATTAGCTCCGTCTCAAAAATAAGCCCTAGATCATCTTCATAATCTTTATCTATTTCCAGAAGCCATTCTTCTCCATGATGTTTTTGTATTAAAACTTCAATAAATTCATCTGCTAACAAGAATTTATAGTCAAACACATCTTGAATAGCTTCATCATTTATGCTTAAAAGAAAATCTCCTGCTTCAATTTCTATCTCTTCCGCTATACTACCTTCTAATACTTCTATTATCTTATGTTTCTTCAAATTTTCTTCCTACTTTCTAATTGGTACTATCCTTTATAATAGTCTTGCCAATTATCCATATTAACAATACTTTATTGTATAACTTAAGTATGAGTGGGAGAAATATAAAAAGAGCAACCATTGATTGCCCCTCTTACCATATACCCATAGCTAAGTAAATATAAACTAGCTGTATATTTAAATATAGTTAATTATATTCTCTACATTTTCAAGATTTACACCAAGTTTAGTAGCTATTTCAATTGGAGTAAAGTTAAACTCTTTATAATAAATTTCTATTCTTGCTTTGGTATTATCATCAATTTCATCTAGATTTAAGATTGCAGGCGTTTTCTTCATTGTGGTATCCTTTTCATAATAATATATATTATAGCAGTCCTTACTCTTTTAAATAATTATCAATAACTTTTTTAACAATATTATGGCTTGTAACTAATTTACAAACTATCTTGCTATGGTAGTTAAAAAAATAATAGAAAAAAACTCTAAACATATGTTATTATAAACCTAAAACTAATCAAAGCATTTAGGCGTATTATATATATGTTAGAGTCATATAGTTATTATATAGGAAAAATAGAAAATTTAAAAGACCTTTTTTTAGCGAATTTTTTTCTTGACATATATCGAGAGTCGATATATAATGATTTCAGATAGCTAAATTTTCTTGGAGAAATAAATTATTCAAAACCTATACTATGAAAGTATGTAGGCATAAATAGTTAATTATTAAAACTTCAACTTTTATCTGAAAAAAATATTTACAAATAGTGAATTTTTTTTGTTAACATATATCGAGAGTCGATATATAATGATTCCAGATAGTTAAATTTTCTCGGAGAAAAAAATTATTCAAAATTTATAAGGAGATAATCATGAATACTCAATTATTAGTACTTCAACTTTTATCTAAAAAAGATATGTATGGATACGAAATGATAGAAAAATTAAGAATAATGTCCGACTCTACCTTTGACTTAAAGGTTGGCACGCTATATCCAATACTTCACAAATTAGAAATTGAAGGAAATCTAATATCTTACGAGAAAAAAACAGAAACAAATAAGCTTCGTAAATATTACTCAATTACTAAAAAAGGCGAAGAAGTTCTAGGTTATAAGAAAACAGAGTGGAATAAATATATGTCCGCTATGCAAAAAATACTAAGGGGTAAAGCTTATGACTAAAATAGATACATTTTTAGAGTCTTTGGGAAACCAAATATATGATAAAGATATTAGAAAACATATTGTTGAAGAATATAGAAATCATATTGAAGATAGCTGTGCATTTGAAAACAATGTGGAAAATATTTTACTAGATCTGGGTGATCCTATAGAAATTGGAACAGAGTTTAATATTATGTATAGCATAAAAATTTCTAAATTAAAATTGGTATTAATACCTATTTTAATTTATGTTATAGGCTTCAAAATTTCATATTATTTTGACAGCCCTACTGTGGTTTTAATGTCAGTATTTATATACCCCATATATAAATACTTAAAATTTAAGTCTCATCCTTGCATAGGGCAGCTTAACAGATGGGGAACAACATTTTTTGCAGTGGGTTGCATTGCAACTATATGGAATTTAACCTTTATGACAACATCACATTTAAGTTATTTGGCAATTATTAAAATAAGTTGTTTGCCAATGTTTTTTGGCATATTACTGAATGTTATATTAATTAGTATTGACATTGTCAAATACAATAGATTTATAAAAAGGAGTGTATAAAAATGAAAAAATTATTTTTAATAGGATTAGCAGGTATTATGGCTTTGTCACCAACTATTCAAACTTTTGCAGACACGTCAGAATGGTCTGCATCAGTTCTGCAAGAAGGTGAATTATACGGGATTTATCCATTAGAATGGTATGACGAAGATTTTACTAAAACAATTTCTGAAGAAAAATTAAATTCACTGGTTTCAAAAACAGCAGAAAAATTATCTAAACTTGAACTCACTTTAAACCTAAATACAAATGTACATAATTCATATAAACCACTTACACATGGGGATGTAATAACAAGACTTTTTAGCACTATTGCATGGTATGATGAAATTACCGAAACTGATGCAGTTCAATACTTTATAGATAATGATTTAGTTAAAGATAATCCCAAAGAATTACAACTTAATAATGAATGTAGTGTTGAGCAAGCTGTTGTTTTAGCAACACGTCTTGTTGAGCATGCTTATGCAAAATTTGATGCTGGTGCGAAAGGTTATGTATATAAAGTTGAAAACAACGGTAATGTTGTTTATCTAGTTGGTACAATTCATAGTGGAACTCCTGATCTATATCCTATGAACCATAAGCTTAAAGATGCTTTTGATAAATCAGATTTAATTGCATGTGAAATTAATCCTAACGAGGAGGAAATACAAGCTTATATAGACGCTACAATATATTCAGATGGAACAACACTTAAAGACCATGTTGATGAACAAACTTATGAAAGAATTTGGCAAGCTTTTGAATTAATGGGAATGCCTGAAGACCAAAAGCATATGGCAGACTTAAGTAAATTGTGGAGTATTAGGGAATTATTTGACTTGTATATAAGAGCTCAACATGGTGGTATTGATAATGAAGTTGAAGCTGAAAGGGCATTACAAACAATGCATGGCGTAGATAATTATTTCATTAATAAAGTGGACGTGAATAAGCAAGAACTAATAGGACTTGAAACTTTAGGATCAAAAGTTGATACCTATGTTTCGCAATCAGATGCAGATAAATCAGATGAATATCTAAGTGATGTAATAAATTCTCAAATTGATATAATTTTATCACCAGAAATTAATAAAGAAGAAATTATTATGCCTGAGACAACTATTGCAATGGACTTGGCTACAGATGTTAAACATTGGGCAAATGGGGATGTTGATGGGCTGTTATCAGGGATTGGGGAAGATATTTCCGGCTGTTCTAGGGATGTTAATTTTACCAATGGTATTATAAAATTATTGGAGTCTGATGAAGAACAAACTTGTTTTGTTATGCTGGGAGCATTTCATTTCTTGATTGATAATTCTGTTGTTGATCTTCTTGAAGCACAAGGATATAATGTAGTGGATTTCTATGAATAAGGTATAGTATTGATGCTATCAAATACTATAGATTTATAAGAAGGAGCATATGAAAATGAAAAAATTATTTTTAATAGGATTAACAAGCATTATGGCCTTGGCACCAACTATTCAAACTTTTGCAGATACGTCAGAATGGCCTACATTAGTTATGCAAGAATGTGAACTACATGACGAAGATTGTACTAAAACGATTTCTAAAGAAAAATTAAATTCACTTGTTTCAAAAACAGCAGGAGAATTATTTAAACTTGAACTTACTTTAAATTTAAATACAAACGTACACAATTCATATAAACAATCTACACATGGAGATGTAATAACAAAACTTTTTAGCACTATTGCATGGTACGATGAAATTGCTGAAACTGATGCCGTTCAATACTTTATAGATAATGATTTAGTTAAAGATAATCCTAAAGAGTTACAACTTAATAATGAATGTAGTATTGAGGAAGCTGTTGTTTTAGCAAAACGTCTTGTTGAGCATGCTTACGCAAAATTTGATACTAATAGAAAAGACTATGCATATGAAGCTGAAAATATGGGGATGCCTATTAATCAAAAATTTTACAGAGCAAATGTAATTGAATGTGAAGTTTATGCCAATGAGACAGAGATGTCAGTTTATATAAACCCTGCAGTATATATGGGAGGCTGTTGATCTAAAGAGATTAATTTTAATAGTGGCATTATAAAATTATTGGAGAAGGATCACGAGGCATTTTCAAAGTGATCCTTTTAAATATTTATACGTTCACTATAAATTTATTGAATAGTTGACTTTCTAATTTCCTTAACTTTCTTTATTGATAATTTTGTTTTTAGTGCAATGGTTTCATCATCTAATACATCTAATAAATTTTTTGCTATTTCAATTTTCTCTTGCTTTAATTTTTTTTCACCTAGTTTCAAACCTTTTTCTTCACCTAGTTTCAAACCAGCTTCTAAACCTTCTGCTTTAGCAGTTTCAAGCATAGAATTTGATATACGACGATTATGAATAAAAGAGTCATATTCTCTTTTTTGGATTTCATCCATTTTTAATATATCTAGTTTTTCTTTTGCTAAAACGAGACCTTTTGTGGTAGCGTCTTCTCTAACTTCATTATTTTTAAACATATATATCCAATCATCTAAATCTGTGTTAAATTTATTTTTAAATTTAGTAGTTCGTATAAGATAATATTCTGGAAGTTTATCAGTCGAATATTTTAAAACTGCTTTGTCTTTGTGTTTTTCGTACATATCTGTAAACTGAAGTTCTCCTTTATAAAGATAGCCATTGCCTTCTCCTAAATTAAAGTATAAAATATTTATAGAGATAACTTTTACAATATTACCATAGCTTTTACCTTTATCTAAGTTATCGACAATAGTTTTGGCTGTTTCAAATACCATTCTCTCAAGATAATCGGATTCAGATGCGTGCTGAATTTCCACAATCATTCTTCTATCTTGAGAGTCTCTTATCATAAGATCTACTCTATTTCCTTTAGAGATGTCAGAGTGCTTATTACTTTCACTTTCTATTATATCTAAAACTTCTATGGGTTCATTTAAAAGAGCTGTTAAAAAGCCTTCTAATATTTCAAAATTATCTTTTTGTCTTAATAAATATTTTATTGCAAAATCAAATGATACCAGTTTCCTTGTTTTCATGTTAAATTCCTCCTTATACTAAAATTATAAATAAATTTTTTAGTATTGATAGGTCTATGAGCAAGCATAATAGGCAAAAATAAGGATGAAAAATTTTTGATTTCCCATCCTTATCATTAAATTTAAACATCAGTAGGTTCACTATAATGTTTTTTCACAAAGGTTGCTATATCATCAATAACATCTTGAGAAACACTACCTTTTATCTCATATTCACTTATATCTTGTTTTCCATTTGTTGTCATCATCAAGTGATTTAAACCTTCATATAGTTTAAAGTCTACATTATTTCTATTTTTTAAAGTGGATTGCCAAAGTTTATAATCTTTATCGGCATATACTTGAAAATCAGCTGTTCCTTGTAATATTAAAATTAGTACAGCTATATCATTGATAAAATTTTCTCCTGCATAATTTTTAACAGATTTTTGATATCCCGCTGGCAATCCTATCAATATTTGTTCATTTGGAACATCACTTAAAGTACTACGTAAAATTTGAATATCTTTTTCAACTTGCTCCATTTGTGTTTTAACCATATTTACTGTTGCATCATCAAAGTTTCCATTTAAAATAATAGCTTCTATATCTTTATTTTGATCATATGACAGCTCATAAAGAGGTCTTAAAGTTCCAGCCATTGAAATTATCCCTTTAACATTGTCATTTTGGTAGGCTAGATACGGTGTTAATCCACCACCCAAAGAGTGACCCAAAACATATATGTTTGAAGTATCAATTTTAGGTTCATTAGATAATAATTCTAGTGCCAGTTGGGCATCTTCTAGAACCTCATCATTTAATGTTAATTCTATGCTAAGTTGTTGTGCTTGCTCAGGATATGCATAATATCGTTTATCATATCTTAATGTAGCAATTCCTTGTTCTGCTAATCCATAGGCAATATCTTTAAATGGCATATTAGAATAGATGGTTGAATTTTTATCAGTAGCACCAGAGCCTTGAATTAATAAAACCACAGGTGGATTAATAACTCCTTTTGGCAAAGTTAATATTCCACTAAGAGGAAATTTTTCACCTATTATAAAATCTATTTCTTCAAATTTTTCTGTAGAAACAAGAGGTTTATCAATAGTAAAATAATTTAAATTTAGTCCAACGATTTTGTTATCTGTATTATAAGTTATAGTAACCTTTAATGCATTAAGCTCATATTGCTCAATAATTGAAACAGTGAAATATTTACCCACTGGTTCACCTGTTGCTTCATAAAATCCTATATACTTTCCTATAGGAGCAACGGTTGCATCCCATGTAAGTTTCATTGTTTGCTCGTCAAGTTGTTTTGCTACATCTTCACTAAAAGACTGCACAACATTATTAAAATTGCCTTTGGTCATTTCCAAAACTTGTGTCTTAGCTATTTCTATCATTTTCTGCTCCTCAAAATTCATAGGTGTATTGTTACAGGCAACAAAAGTAACTAGTATTGTTAAGTAAAAAAATATATTTAGAACCGTTTTCACTTTATTATCCCTTCCTTCAAGTGTGGTAAACATATTTATATTCAAATAGCAAATACTTATTACTTTTGTTGTGCTTATAAATTTAAATTTATCTCAAATGTATTATCCATAAATTTATCTCTGATTGTATCAATTGCTAAAGTCATTGGCAATCCTGATGGCTTAGCATCATTTATAAGGATTCGTTCTCCGTACGGAACATTGAAAATTATTGAATTATATCTAATGTTATTTTGCTTAAGAAATGCTTCTGTAGATTTCTGATATTCTTTTGTCCTAGACGTTAAAAAAATTATCATATCGTCTGGAGGAATTTGAACTAAAAATTCAAAAGCACCTTCTAAAAAGGTATCTTTACCATCAATTTTATAGCCATTATGCTTTAATATAGTACCATCTAAATCTAAAATCCATGTTTTATTTAAAGCTGATAAAATATGCTTGTTATTTTCCATTGTTTAATATTGCTCCTATATGTCCTGCTGGATGATTTTGTCTAAAACTTTCTAAGTCTATATCCATTTTTATTGATAATTGCATAGCCAATTCTTGCAAGACAATTAAATTTATAGTGGTTGAATTGTTAGGAAGTATATTCCACTTATCTCCTTCATGTTTTAAGTTTATTACTAATTTATTAGTAATCTTGTTACTTAAGGTGCTATCACTATTAAATGTTATAAGCCATATATTTATATTTTTTCGTAGTTGCAGTAATTCCACTAAATAAATTGACTCTATAGTTTCACCGCTTTTTGTTAAAACAATTACTAAATCATTTTCTTTAACCATTCCAATGTCACCATGACTTGCAGAATTAGTGTTCATAAAAACTGCGTTTAGTCCCAGTGATACCATAGTCCCAACAAATTTTTCACATACAGCTACATTTTTTCCCAATCCGCTCACTATAATTTTATTGTTATTTTGTAGTGTACATACAGCTTGATTAATTAATTCACCAAAAATTACTTTATCAATTGATAGTAATGCATTTTGGATTGCATCAGCTATTTGTTCAAATCGCATAAACATTCCTCCAAATAGTACAACCCATTATAAAATGCCCCACAAATTGAATCATAATTTTCCCAAGCATAAGTTGTAAGAGATATCCATATAAGAGCATGGATTAATTTTATTTGTGTAGGAGATACATTTATTAATTCAAAAAACTTATTTTCTAGAAGTTCCCACTCATTTGATTTAATTTTAAGAGTTACTTCTTTGGCACATTCATCAATGTCTAAGGTAAAATTCTTTAGATTAAATTGATCATAATTGCCTATTAAAGAATAATATAGTTTTGCCCAATCATACATAACATCCCCATAAAATTGTGTTTTACCAAAATATCCTCTAGGGTCTATTAATATTGGCATAACATCATTTTTTAACATTATGTTTGAAAATGTACAGTCTCCATGAATTAGTCTAAATTCTGTCGGTGTAAACTTATTTATTAGGGTTATAACTTCTTCTTTATAAAAGAATATATTTTTACATACCTTATTGTTTATTTTGATAAATTTTTCTGAAGCGAATGGTATCAAAGTTTGAACTTTATCTATTCGTTCAAACGTTTTATCTATATAATTTTCTTCAAAACTTTTATAATCAGCAGGAACACTCTCTAGTGAATGTAAATCTGATAAAGTTTTTACTAAGTTTTCTAAAATTTCTGTTTTGATGTTAAAATCAAGATTATTATATTCATAAATATTTTTTCCTTTAATAAACTCTAGCTTTAAAGGATGTTCTTCATAAATTTTAGGAATGTTTTTAAATCCAAGTATAGTAACCTTTTTGTACCAAGCCAACTCTTTTTCAGCTAGACTTTTACCTTGACTATCTATAGCTTTTTTTATAACATAATCTTTGAAGTATATAATTTCGTTAAATGGTCTACATTTCATTTTTTCCAACTTTTCATATTCTTCTATAACACCAAACTCTTTAGTTCCTATTAAATTAATACTATCGAATTTTATATTTTTATATTTAAGCCATTTAACAAATTCGCCATCTTCAGGAATATCTTTCAAGATATACTTATTTTCAAAAATAAATAATCCTGCTACACCTGTTTTTATTGATGATATTTCTTCAAACTCATTTTGCTCATATCTCCATCTGCAAGGAAAATCATTGGAAAGACCGATATAATTCCCTAGTGATAAATTTGATATATCAAAGTCTTGTGGCAAAATTAAATCAGACCAAATTATCATAAAACTTTTATTATTTGGAATAAATTCCAGAGCTTCAGCAATTCCTGCACAAGTCCCTTTTTTGCCTTTAGTATTAATAATGGTTGTATTTACATTACTAAAAAT